>JAEYSM010000039.1 GCA_023434665.1 Bacteroidota bacterium
GACGAAGACATATTACCTCCCACTGCCCGTGCTTTTAGCGATGGTGAAGGCCATTATGATGCTTATAATACAGCTATCCTTATAACACCAAAACCTGAACTTCAGATTTATCATAAATCGAGGCTTACTCCCGGAGTTGAAATGATGCCGTTCCCATGGTTGTTAAAGCCTCTGGGTGATATAGCGATAGATTTGGGAGGTACTGTGGGTGCTTTAGGTATTGATAAAGAGCGGATTCCATTCACCATTACCGATACTTTAAAAATTGCACCGGTTATTTGTTATGAGTCGGCCTATGGTGAATTTGTTAATGGTTTTATAAAGAATGGTGCCAACGCCATTTTTATAATCACCAATGACGGGTGGTGGGGAAATACAGCAGGCCATAGACAACACATGACATTTGCGACAATCAGATCTATTGAAACCAGAAGAAGTATTGCCAGATCGGCTAATACAGGCATCTCATGCCTGGTGAACCAGAGAGGCGACATTAGCGAAAGAACAAATTATTGGGTGGAGGATGTCATCAAAGGAACTATCAATGCTAATGATAAGGTTACTTTTTATGTGAAGTATGGAGATTATATTGCCAGAGGAAGTGTACTGGGTGCTATTTTCCTTTTAGCAATATCATTGGTATTTCATTTTAAACCTGAAATCAGCAAGAGAAAACAAATGGGCTGATTTAATTCTTTACAAGTCTGAATTCAATTCCTCCGTATATATACCTTCCAGGACCAACATTATACTTACTGTCATAGAAATCAACATCTAAAAGATTTTGAACGCCTAATGAAATGCGAAATCTCTTGATATCTTTCCAGAGTTTTATATCTATTGTTGAGTAGGCTGGATATTTCTGGGTCCCCAGTATCTCATCAACCATATTACGATCATTAATAAACATACTACCAGTGTATTTATAGTAGAAGCTGGCATTTACATAACGGTTGATGTAACGGGCTCCAATGGAAGCCATATGTTCGGGGACATCAGTAAAGAATTTACCGGTTAAGTTGATGGTATCTTGTGCAGCATGATATTCAAGGATTTTAGACTGAGCCCATGCGTAACCTCCTGTTATCTGAAGACCGGAAAATAACTGGTACTTGAATTCTCCTTCAACTCCTGATATCGTCACCCTGGCAATGTTATCACGAATAAAGATTGGCCTGTCGCCGAAACCCATATCAATAACCTGTCCGTTACTTACATAATATTGAAAATCTTTTCCAATAGAATAGTAAGCTGAAACATTAACAGCGAGGTCATTAACAGGAACAAAGTCAATACCTGCTTCAAAATTAGTCAGATATTCAGGTTTAAGATCAGGACTGGCAATTTTAAAACCACCTTTAATTCTTCCTGAACGGCACAAATACTCAAGTTCAGATGGACGGAATCCTCTTGAAACCATTCCATAAATCCTCGTATTTTCATTAACTCTGTATTGCAGGGATAGGCGGGGACTGATAGCATTCCAATTTTTACGACCCATATCCGGCAGCTGATATTCTTTCATGAAATAGGTTTCATTGGTTGGTTGGGTTATATAAAAAGCACCATCAAAGAAAGTGGCATTATCATACCTGATACCTGCTATTAATCTGATTTTATCTGTCAGGGTTAGCTCATCCTGCAAGAATATGGCATAAGTAAACATTTTTCCCAGATTATACACAACATCGGTTGATGTAATGTAAACATCTTCACCATCAACACCTCCAAGTTTAAAGTCAATACCGGAGGTAATCAGATTTTTACCTTTAGAAAATGTAACGCTATTAAGCCATCCATAATCACTTCGGGTGGAAAGCACATTATACCAGGTATAATCATCTTTGCGGTATTCATTCACTTTCTTATAATCTTCGGTTAATGAATAAGCAGATGACTTTATTTTTAATGTTCCCAAACTACCGGTATAATTGAGGATTGCTCCCCATGAATCATGATCAGTAGTATTACCGTAAGTTTGGTGTACTTTTTCACCAGTGCCGCGCTGATCGTTATAATACTTTAAAATTACTTCAAGGTTATTATTGCCTTTAAGCTTTATGCCGGTTCTTACATTGATACCTGCTTCCTGCATGGTTGATTTAATGATGTAAGGATTTTCTCTGATCTCAGAATCGGGCTGGGTTATATAACCATCACTCTGCCGGAAGAAAGTATTAACCGCATAATAAAAGGAATTAGATAATCGTCCTGCGACATTTACTTTAGCACCGGCTGTATTATAGGTACCATAATCAAGAGAAGCGTTCAACGAAAATTTACTGACAGGCTTCTGAGTGATAATATTAATAATTCCACCCATAGCACTTCCACCATAGATAGCGGATCCTGCGCCTTTGGTTATTTCAATCCTCTCGATAGAGTATGGGTCAATCATATTCCAGTCAACTGAACCACCATCTGATTTATTAAGAGGTATTCCATCCATCAGAACTAAAACTCTTCCCTGTTCCTTACTACTTAATCCTCTCATGGTAACTGTAGCTTTTGAGCTGAGTACGCCGAATGATCGGTTAATATTCATACCGGGTGTGTATTTTAAAGCTTCATCGGCTGAGAGGGCAGGCATTGTGGATAAGGATGCTGATGTGAGGGTATGAATGCGCATTGGAATATTTGCCACTCTGCTATCTGTTCGGGTTGCAGTAACAACAACTTGTTCCATATTAATGGTATCAGTAGGTTCATTTGCACTGTTCTGACCATTCAAAGCTGTGTTGGTAAGAAGAAAGAGTACTGATAAAACCAGAGAAATTTTGCGGGGGAATTTCATGCTGTCTATTCTTGGATCTTTACTGATAATTTCATTATTCCTGCTGAACTCTGATCAGCCTGGTCCACTTTAATCATCCCATATTTACCTGCCTGAGTTTTAAAGGGGATAACTTTTCCGGTATATGCAAACTTGCAGTTTCCGCTCACTTTATCGGGTTTATAACCCGTAACCAGCAGACTATCGTTAGTCATTTCATCGAACTGCTGCGGCAAAATAAGGTTATTGTCGGAGGTGATATAATCGTAAGTAACGACATTTTTTACTGGCCATGCCTGCATTTCAGGGTAATAGGCTATTGCGGATGTATAACCGGGACAAGTTAAAGATGGAGAAGGAAGTCCTGAGGTGAAATAGAAATATCCTATAATATCCACTTCATGCTCATGAGCTGATACTGTTGCTGAAGTATAGATAACTCCATTATCAACATCAAGATACCAGTTTCCTGCAAGATTATCCTGAAAACTTAACTCTAGTGAAGGGAAGTGTTTAACAGGTTTCCAGTCACTTCCTTCTGCCCTATTTATGATAATCGATTCTTGTGCCGTTTGCCGGTCGGCATTCATTACTAATACACGCCATTCTTCTGATGGCGCAACATCTTTTGAAAAAGTGAAATCTTCATCAAATACCTCACCTATGAATATTCCTCTGTCAACTTGAACAACGGTATCATTATCAATAATTCTTTCGATACGCAGATAAGTGACAGGAGCACCTGAACCAGATGCCAATACACCTATTCTGATAGTACCACCCAATCGGATTTCGGAATTATTTGGAGTGTATAATGTTCCCGATTTCAATAATAATGTGGTTTTATGAACCGGCTCCTCTTTTTCGCATGAAATAAATAACAGAGGCAAAAGAAGAAATGTCAGAGCAAACCTGAAGAATGAGGATTTTGAGGTATTTAATGAAGATTTCACTACTATGCGGTCTTAATTAAACGGAAATGCTATTGCTTTTGAACTTTGATAGCAAGTTCGAGTGTTCCGGTTTCCTCACCGTTTACAGCAATTACTTTGAAAAGTCCGAATAAGCCTGACTGAAGTTTAAAGGCATAAACATCTCCTGCAGTGAGAAGCTTGGCTTTGCGGAATTTGTTATCAGGATCGTAAGAATCGAGGACAACAGCATCGTCTTGAATTGCGTCAAATTCAACAGCTGTGAGGCTGGTTTTACAGAAATAGGTTGTATTCTTTGTTGTGTAATTTTCGGGTGAAGTCTGTCCTGAGAAAATGCCGGTTATTCCGGTACCCGGTGCTGCAAGGGACATCATATTCTGACTTTCCTCATTATTTTCGAAGAAGCAGAACATGTCAATATCTTCCTGATTCTGGAAGGCTTGTGCCTGGAAATATAAAGTAGCCAGATTATCGGAGAGAGAAAGGAAACTTTGAACATCAACATTATCCTGGGCACCCATAAGAACGGTTGTGAAGGAGTTAATCTCACCAAAATCTGCTGTAATTGTTACAGTTTTGTTAAATGAATTACCGGCAATGTCAGTGACTGTCATTGTCCATTCTTCAGTCTGAGAAATACCTTTAAGGGTATAGAAATCGAATGTGAATTCTGCAGTGTTGATTGTAGAGTCGAGCATTAATTGATCATTAGCTTCTACTCTAAACTTAACAAGATTGTCTTTGCCATTGCTTTTAGCTATTACACCGAATAACAGAGTATCGCCATAAGCAGCATTAGTATTTTGTGAAATGTAACCAGTTTCTGCTTTAAGGTTTAATGTAGGCAGTACAATTGGATCGTCCTCATCCTTTGTACAGTTGGTAAATGCAAACACGGCTAGTGCCAGCCACATGTAAGTAAAGAATCTTTTCATGATTTGGTGGATTGATTTGTTTATTAAAGGGTTTGGAAAATAAATGCATATCGGGCAAAGGTATGTAGATTTTTAATGGATTTCAAAAGGATGACAGAAACTCTTTTGCGATTTTTCTGTTAAAGAGGAACTTAACAAACCTGAATAATAAAAAAGATGAATTTTGAATTTACCGAGGAGCAGCTGATGATTCAACAGGCTGCGCGCGATTACGCGCAACGGGAATTAATTCTTGATGTAATTGAAAGGGACACTAAAAGCATTTATCCTGAGAAGCATGTAAGAGCATTGGCCGAACTTGGTTTCATGGGGATGATGGTTAGCCCCGAATACGATGGTGCAGGAATGGATACTGTGTCGTACGTCCTTGCTATGGAAGAATTATCAAAAGTGGATGCTTCAACAAGCGTAATTATGTCAGTTAATAATTCGCTGGTATGTTATGGCATTGAAAACTTTGGTACTGAAGAGCAGAAGCAGAAATACCTGCGTCCTCTTGCCCGTGGAGAAAAAACAGGTGCTTTTTTACTCTCTGAACCCGAAGCTGGCTCGGATGCTACTTCGCAAAGAACTATAGCGGAAGATAAAGGGGACTATTATGTTCTTAACGGAACTAAAAACTGGATTACCAATGGGAATACAGCAGGAACATATCTTGTTATTGCTCAGACACATCCCGAAAAAGGGCATAAGGGAATTAATGTTTTCCTTGTTGACAGAAATTCTCCAGGTATTTCTGTTGGACCTCATGAAGATAAAATGGGAATGAGGAGTTCTGACACCCATTCAGTGATGTTTACAGATGTAATTGTGCCAAAGGAGAATAGGATTGGAGAAGATGGATTTGGGTTTAAGTTTGCGATGAAGACACTTGAAGGGGGCAGAATTGGAATAGCTGCACAGGCTCTTGGCCTGGCTTCGGGTGCATTAGAAAGGTCGATTAAATATGCACTTGAACGTAAAGCTTTTGGAAAAGAAATTGCAAAACATCAGGCTATTGCTTTCAAAATCGCTGATATGGCAGTTAAAGTGGAGAATGCACGCAATCTTTGTTTAAAAGCGGCCTGGCTTAAAGACCAGGGGAAACCATACGGATATGCAAGTGCAATGGCAAAATATTATGCGGCTGAAACAGCTATGGAAGTAACAACCCAGGCAGTTCAAATTCATGGTGGTTATGGGTATGTTAAGGAATACCATGTTGAAAGGTTGATGCGTGAGGCTAAACTCACTCAAATATATGAAGGCACTTCTGAAATTCAGCAAATAGTTATTTCACGCGAATTGCTTAATACGCATTGATTTGAATCCTTAAATAAAACAATAAAAAGTTTTTTCAGAAATTCTTTAACCAGATGAATATTATAGTTTGCATAAGTAATGTCCCGGATACAACAACACGCATAAAATATAAGCCCGGGAACAAGGAGATTGATTTTGGTGGAGTTCAGTGGATTATCAATCCATGGGATGAGTTAGCTCTTACCAGGGCAATTGAATTAAAGGAAACCGGAACGGTTAAGAAATTAACTGTTATTTGTGTTGCCAAATCTGACGCTGAACCCACGATAAGGAAAGCTTTGGCCAGTGGTGCTGATGAGGCTATAAGGGTAGATGCTGCACCGGTAGACGCCTATAATACTGCTCTGAATCTTGCAGAAGCATTGAAGAACGAGCAATATGACCTTGTAATTTGTGGCGTTGAATCGAGTGATAATAATAATTGGTCGGTAGGAGGGATGTTGGCTGAAATGCTTCAGCTTCCATCAGTATCAGCTGTAACAAGTTTGCAGGTGGAGAATGGCAAACCCATTATCACCAGAGAAGTTGATGGTGGTCGTCAACAAGTAACTATTAAGTTGCCGGGACTTTTGGTTGTCCAGAAGGGGATAGCTATAGTACCACGTATTCCTTCCATGAGAGGAATCATGTCCGCAAGAACGAAACCTCTTAAGGTGGTTCAGGGAATATCAGTAGATGCTATGATAGAAGTAACTGAATATGAAGCACCCCCTCAGAAATCATCATGCAAGATGATAGATCCGGAAAACATTGAATTGCTTGCCGAACTATTGCACACCGAAGCGAGAGTTATTTGATAAGTAAAAGAAAAGAATCATGACTGTATTAGTATATATAGAACCCAGAGAAGGGAAATTTAGTAAAAGTGTTTTAGAGCTGGTATCATACGGCTACATGATTTCAAATGCGGTTAATACTGACATGCATGTACTGATTTCAGGAGAGGTAGCCCATGATGCAATTGATGTATTGGGAAATTTTGGGGCTGGAGAGATCAAGCATATCAATAATACTCAGCCATTGGATGATTCAGTAAGTGCGACTGTTATAGCTGAAATGGCAAAGAGCGTAAATGCAAGCTATGTAATCCTGCCGCACAATCTTACAGGCAGGGCTATTGCTCCAAGACTTGCTGTAAAGTTGAAGGCCGGGTACGCGAGTGCTGTGATTGGGGCACCTGTTTCTTTTGAACCATTCTCGGTGACAAAGAAAGTATATTCCGGTAAATCAATCTCTAAGCAGATAATTAAAACCAATGTTAAGATAGTTACACTGTCGCAGAATACTTTTGGTATTATTGAGAATAAAGTACAACCAACTATTGAAGATTATAAGTTTTCAGAAGTAACTCCCACCATAGAAGTTCTATCCACAGATGTTCAATCGGACAAGGTTCTATTGACCGAAGCCGAGATAGTTGTTTCGGGTGGCAGGGGGATGCGTGGGCCTGAGAACTGGCAACCATTGGAAGAGCTGGCTAGCGTTCTGGGTGCTGCTACAGCCTGTTCACGACCAGTATCAGATGAAGGTTGGAGACCTCACCACGAACATGTGGGACAGACAGGTAAAGTTGTTGCCCCAACACTTTATTTCGCTCTTGGCATTTCTGGAGCAATACAACATTTGGCAGGGATCAATTCCAGCAAAGTGATAGTGGCGGTAAATAAGGATCCTGAGGCACCTATTTTTGGCGCTGCGGATTATGGAGTGGTTGGTGATTTACAATCAGTGCTGCCCCGGATGACAGAAGTTTTCAAGAAATTTAAAGCATCACACTGAGATCTTATAATTTCTCAACGTAAGATTCGATTACCTTTGGGAAGTGTCTGTATTCCAATGCATGAATTTTAGCTGCAAGACCTTCAGGGGAATCCTCTTCTGAAACGGAGCAGGTTTCCTGGAACAATATTTTGCCCTTATCATACTCTTCATTAATCAGATGAATCGTAATACCTGAAATTTTCTTCTTATCATTAATAACCGCTTCATGCACTTTTGATCCATACATCCCTTTACCTCCATACGAGGGTAAAAGTGCAGGATGAATGTTGATAATTCTGTTTTCAAAAGTCCTGATTATATTAAGTGGTATTAGCCATAGAAAACCGGCAAGAACAATAAGGTCAATTTTCCTCTCTTCAAGGTCATTAAGGATATTATCAGTATGGTAAAAGTCGGTTCTGTTAAAAATAACTATCGGGATATTTAGTTTGGATGCTTTTTCAATAACGCCGGCTGAAGGGTTATTACAATATACCACTGCAACTCTCCCCAAATCACTATCGGAGAAATATTCTGCAATATTGCGGGCATTTGTCCCACTCCCTGACGCAAAGACAGCCATTTGCTTCATTTGAGTTTGTCTATTTGCAACAACCGGTTATAATGATGGTAACTTGAATTATTTAGCAACCAATAAGTAATAGTTCTTTTTACCCTTCTGAATTAACAGATATTTTTCATTTAATAAAGAATCAGATGAGATGGTAATATCGTCACTCATCTTCTGTTTATTAAGCTGAATACCACCATCTTTGAGCATGCGGCGTGCTTCACCTTTTGAAGCGAATATGCTTGTTTCCTCAGCTACTAGTTCAACAAGATTTATACCTGCACTAAGTTTTGAAGAAGGAATGTCGAACTGTGGCACACCTTCGAATACTGATAAAAGCACATCCTCAGATAGATGTTTCAGAGTTTCGGTAGTGCCTTTACCGAATAAAATTTCAGATGCTTCAACGGCAGAATTGTAATCTTCTTCTGAATGAATCCTGATGGTAAGGTCTTTAGCAAGAGCTTTCTGCAGCACTCTCAAATGCGGAGCTTCTGCATGTTCTGCGATCATGGAATTGATTTCATTCTTGCTGTAAAGAGTAAAGATCTTAAAATATTTTTCAGCATCTGCATCTGAGGTATTAAGCCAAAACTGATAGAATTTATAAGGTGAAGTTTTTTCCGGATCTAGCCAGATATTCCCGGTTTCCGTTTTACCAAATTTACTTCCATCTGCTTTAGTAATAAGAGGACAAGTAAGTGCAAATGCTTCTCCACCAGTTTTTCTTCTTATTAATTCTGTACCTGTGGTAATATTTCCCCATTGATCAGAACCTCCCATCTGTAATTTGCAGTTCAGGTTCTGAAAGAGATAAAGAAAATCGTATCCCTGCACCAACTGATAAGTGAATTCTGTAAACGACATACCGTCACCAGCCTCACCTGATAGCCTCTTCTTAACGGAATCTTTAGCCATCATATAATTGACAGTAATGTGCTTGCCAACATCCCTGATAAATGACAGGAAGGAAAATTCCTTCATCCAGTCGTAATTATTTACGGCCACTGCATAGTTAGGCTGTGATTCATCAAAATTCAATAACCGGGAAATCTGCTTTGTCAACCCCTGTTGATTTTTGCGGAGCGTTGTTTCATCCAATAAATTGCGTTCTTCTGATTTTCCTGATGGATCGCCGATCATTCCTGTTGCCCCTCCAATAAGGACAATGGGTTTGTGACCACTCAGCTGCAAATGCTTAAGCATCATAATACCGACCAGGTGACCAATATGAAGTGAATCGGCTGTCGGATCGATTCCAACATAAGCTGATACCATCTCTTTTGCCAGCATTTCCTCAGTACCAGGCATTACATCGTGTATCATGCCTCTCCAGCGTAGTTCCTCAATAAAATTCATAACTATACAATTGTTAACGGCCAAATAAATTAGGAGGCAAAGGTAAATAATTATTAAACTTTGAAGCATTAGAATGGTTACATAGATGCAATCTATGCATGTGCAAATACATTATCTTTACTAAATTAAATTCCGTTACATGATTTTTATTACAGGTGCGACAGGTTTGGTAGGCTCTCATCTTCTTCATTCACTTCTTAAGAATGGAATGGATGTTAGAGCAATAGTGTACAATCAGAAGAGTATCGAAAGAACCAGGAAAATTTTCAGAGCCCTTGGAAGTGATCCTAATGAACTACTGAGCCGCGTGGAATGGGTTGAAGGGGATGTTCTCGATGTTGTAATGCTGGAAGAAGCAATGAAAGGTGTTGACCATGTCTATCATTGTGCTGCAATTGTTTCGTTTGATCCCCGCGATTGGAATATGATGATGAAAGTGAATGTTGAGGGCACTGCAAATGTAGTTAATGCTGCTCTTTTAACCGGGGTAAAAAAGCTGTGTTATGTTAGTAGTATAGCAGCATTGGGCCGTTCGGAAGATAGTAAGATTATTGATGAAACAAGTGAATGGAAAAACACACCGTATAATTCAAGATACTCAAAAAGTAAATTTCTGGCTGAAAAAGAAGTTTGGAGAGCAAGTGCTGAAGGTCTGCCTGTAATCATAGTTAATCCAGCTATTATTCTAGGTTATGGGCATCCGGAAAAGGGAAGTACACGAATGTTTAGGACATTGTATAAGAATTCACTGTTTTATGGAAAAGGAACAAATAGCTTTGTGGATGTTGAGGATGTTACAAAGGCTATGATTTTACTCATGAAGAGTGAAATTGAGAACGAGAGGTTTGTTCTGGCAGCCGGGAACTATTCTTATAAAAAGATATTCAGCCTGATCGCAAAGGGGTTTAACAAACGTGAACCTAGAATTGTAGTTCCTGATTTTGCACTTGAAGTAGTCTGGAGATTTGAAGCTCTGAGATCGGTATTGATGAGAGATAAACCGCTGATTACAAGAGAAACTGCCAACACATCAAAGCAACATCATCATTACTCAAATGAGAAAATCATTAATCGACTCAACTTTAGATTTACACCGATAGAAGAAACTATAAACTCGATTTGCCGATCAATGGAATCTGAACTAAATGAAAATTAAAGTCTTAATAATGCACGGTTACTTCATTGCCAAGGCTTTATAATGCTCATATCGGCCCATAACATCAATTACAAACCGGTGGGTTTCCTTTCCACTAATCTTACCGTATTTCACTACAGAGTCATTATAGTATTCTGGCTGAGATTTAGCTAATAAGAAATACTCAACATTATTGTGCCAAACCGTGGGGTCTTTTCCATGTTTTTGAGTAAGATTAATAGCATCAAGTATATGTGCCAAACCAATATTATATGCGGCAAGTACGAACTTTTTTCTCTCATTATTATCAGGCACAAGAGAGCTTAATCTTTTGTCAAGGTGATTAATAAGTCTTATACCTGCAGCAATCTGTTCGCTGGCAGAAGAGTTGTAACTGGCACCGAACTTAACTGCTGTTGAGGGCATAAGTTGCATAAGTCCAAACGCACCTCTATGAGATGTGGCATTTGCATTAAATTTCGATTCCTGGTAAATAAGAGCGGCAACTAAACGCCAGTCCCAACCAATTTTACTGCTCATCTCTTTAATTATCGCATCATAGTCAGAGATAGATTTCTTTCTTACAGGTTTTCCCAGTGCTATATCTACCCAACGGGGATTGTTGTGATATTTAGCTTTAAGGGATGCGAATTCTCTGGTGTTTCGATTTTCTTCAATCCAATTATTAGCTTCCTCAAGCAGATTTATCGCGCCCTTTCTAACAATCCATGAAATACCAATTAGCGGACTAACTTTTACATTAGCATCCAGATTAGAATAAGTTAAACTCATTGCTTTTGCTGTGGTTTCAAATGCAATAGTATAATCAATTTCGCCTGCTGAAAGTTCTTCAAAAAGTTCAGTGAGCGAAGCGTTATAGTCAGCCAATATGTTCACTTCATTTTGTGTAGCATGCTGGATATCACTCAGATAAAACTGAATTTGCTTATTTGCAGAAAGTGTTATGGTTTTATCTTTCAAATCTTTAGGTGAATTCACTAAATAATCGCGGTAACCGGATGTGTGGTGAGTTTTAAACCAATTTTCTGGTTTTTGCTGAACAAGTACCTGATAGTCGTAGTACAATGGGGAGGTATATTCAATCTCGAAATTACCATCGTTAATGGTCGGCAGTTCCATTGCAATAATATCAACGCGACGTTGTTGCAAATACTGGAGAGCTTTATAGGCATTAGGTTCAACTATTATTTCCAGAGTAACACCCAGATGATTGGCAAAGCGGTTTAAGAGATCATACTGAAATCCATGTTGCTCACCCTCATAATTGAAAAAATTAAGGGAATTGTCATCGGTAAGAGCAACTAATTTCCCGCGATATTGAATATCCTTGAGTAAACCTCCGGTTTGGCCACTTTTTAGTAAGGCCTGATCATGTGAAATAGTACATGATTCCGGAATAAACAATGTAAGCGTTATAATCAAAGCATAAGATAAAAATCTAATCGCTTTATGATACATCACATCTTTATTGGTTAATAAATAGACCACTAAATCAATGTTCATGAGAACTGTGGTCGTTAATTAATGGTCTATAGAACTGAATATAAGGACCATACATCTTTTAAACAATTAAAAGACTAATGCTTAACACTCTTTTCAGAGAAATGTTTGTTCATTAATATTTCACTGAAAAAAAGCAGGGTGCAAATATATGATAATTCGTACTATTGGCAATCGCTTATAACATTTTTTAACGATTGAACAATTTTAGACTATCAGGTCACAGATTACAAATGCTTTAAGATGAATCTTTTAACTCATCGCACTTGGAATGCATCAACGGAAGGATGTACTTAAAGAATTTACTTATCAATGAAATCAAAAGTGAGTAATATAGACTGCACTTCCTTTAGCAATCCTGCTTTGTCCTTATTGGGGGCGTATACATATCCATCTAAAGTCAGTACCATATTATTCTTTTTGTCGACCAATGTATAACTAATGAATGGACCTCCCATGAAATCCTTCTCGACATCCCATAATGCACGGGTTTCAATAGCTAATTCGTTTTTAAGTTCCAGGGTTCGGGTGACAGGCTTAATATAATTTTCTGCTACAACCATATAAGAACTATCTAATGAACCCGGAACATACAAACTGGTAAACTGATTTCTTACTGAAATAATTTTACGGATATTATATGCATTGGTATCAGTATATGGATAAGAATAAATTAGGATACCCTGGCTTAGAATATTTGCTTCCTTTCGCAACCAGACAAAGTTTTCTTTATTAACAGCAACGAAATAATCAGCAGGGATATTCATGCTAATATTGAATTTGTTGCGAACTAGTTCTGTTGCTTTTGCATTTTTTGAACTTGCATACATATCCTGCAGACGCCTGATATCAGCATTTTCATATAGGTTGAATATCTCCCTGCTACGGTTTGTGAATTCTTCCTTAAGCATCTCGATAGTAGGGGCAGAAAGTTTTATAACGATCTGAGGCCTTGAATATACATTATAACCCATCTCATAACGGGCTTTTGTAAGAGTACTGTCAATTAATAAATTTAATACATTCCGATGAGTCTGAAATACCCGGTTAAACTCATCAAGTTTAATTTGAACAGGCTTATACAGAGGCTCGGGTTGTGGTAATCCAATCCTGTCATTTGCAAAAAAGTTCCTGACGGTATCCCCTAAAGAAGATTTCCAAAGGTTATCTTCACAGATGACGATTATTTCATTGGGCTTTCCGGTTGCACTGGGTTTTGTTGTCTTGTCGGTTTTACAGGATACAAATCCACTTGCAATTAAAATAGCCACCCATATAAGACTTAAATTTCTCATGATGCTACTGCAACCTTTATTTTTTGCCCAGGCTTGAGGGATCTTTCGTTATTAATATTGTTGAGCTTTTTTATGTCTTCGACTGATACGCCATTATGTTTCTGAGCAATTGTCCACAGTGTATCACCTCTTTGAACAGTATAATAAATAAAATCTTTTTTTGATGACTTAGTAGTGGTGGTTGTAGTTGCCATCTCTTCTTTGGGAACCTCAACTATTTCCTTTTTGCCAACAATAATAACCTGGTCGGGGTGAATAGTTGTGCCTTTAATTTTGTTCCATGACTGAATATCAGCAATCTTCGCATTATGAGCTCTGGCAATCAGGCTAAGGGTTTCACCTTTTTTAACTTTGTGAGTGATATTCTCGATACGAGAGACAGGTTTCGCCACCTTAACAGAGGAATCAGCCACTGCAAGTGTTTCATCAGATTTATTTTCAGTTATTGGTGCATTGATATTAGTGTTACTCTTAACTTCCTTAGATTGCTGGGCAATAGATGTTTCAGTTGCTTTAGTGGTATTATTCTTTTTTGGTTGAGATTTAACGGCATAATTAACCGGCTGTTCTATAGTTGTTTCAGGTCTGACAATCAAGCGTTGGCCAATTTGAATGGTTGTTCCCTTTATCTTGTTCCATTTCTTAAGATCATTAACTGAACATCGATATTTACTTGCAATGAGTCCTAAACTCTCACCTCTTTTAACCTTATGATATTCAGCCTGGGTAACTGTTTTCATCATTGTCATTATTTCTTCCTGAGCATTCTTTTTGTCAGACAAAAGGGCATAAACCCGTGCTTCGTTGTTCACAAAAGAAGGAACATATTTTTTGGGTAACCGCAGGATGTATGGTTTTCCATCAACTGCTGGTATAACGCCAGATTTAAATGAAGGATTAAGAAACTGGAGATCCTCCATAGGAATTTGCATGTGTTCTGAAATCTGCTGGAAAGTCAGAAGACCATTGACATTTACCGTATCTATTTCGTAATGTTGGATGCGTGGACGCACAGCTTTAAGATTATGTTCGGCAGCATAACTCATTACATATGTAATACCGATAAATGCTGGAACATAACCTCTGGTTTCAAGTGGAAGGAAAGGCCTGATTTGCCAAAAATCCATTTTACCACCAGATCTGCGTATAGCCTTATTTACATTTCCTGCTCCGGAGTTATAAGCTGCCAAAACGAGCAGCCAATCATTATACATTTTGTACAGATCGTTCATATGCTGACAAGCCGCAATAGTTGATTTAATAGGATCGCGACGGTCATCAACGAAAGAAGTAACATTGAGGTCATACATTTTACCGGTTCCGTACATAAACTGCCATAATCCGGTAGCACCAACACGAGAACGAGCTTCGGGATTAAGAGCTGATTCGACTATTGCCAGATATTTGAGTTCAAGCGGCATATTAAATTTATCAAGCTGCTCTTCAAACATTGGGAAATAGATTTGAGCTAAACCCATCACTCTCTCGGTCAGGGCTCTTTTCTTCACGGCATATAATTCTATGTAATCTTTAACATACTGGTTGTAAGTAAGATTAATGGGTGTGGAAGCATCCAAATGTCGCATTCGTATGGCATTAACTGAATCGGAATAGACAGGAACAAACCCTGTAGAAAATCCAAAAACATTTTCAAGTTCATCTGAAGAAGCACATTCGAATCCTTCAAAGTAACGAAGATTAGCCAGGCTATCGAGGGCCGCAACAATAAAATCGTCTTTTATAAAATCGAAACCTCGTGATGTAGTGTCAATTTTTTGAGTATTCTGAGAATATGATAACGGAGAAAGTGACAATAAAAGCAAGACAAGAATTGGCAAGAAAAGACATTTTTTCATGGGTGGTTTATATTGATTGCTTATCCGATGCAGTAAGGTCACATGCAAAAATAAATTTTATTTGGGTAAAGATAACTTTTTTTAACTTTTTTTTAGGAAAACAAAAAAAGAGGCTGAATCAACTTCAGCCCCTTATCTTTAAGATTTTCAGGAATTAACCTGCAAGAGTAAATTTGATAGGCATGTTAAACTGAACACGCACTGGTTTACCTCTTTGTTTTCCTGGATTCCATTTAGGCATCGCTTTAATAACCCTAACAGCTTCTTCGTCACATCCACCGCCGATACCACGAAGTACGCGGACATCAGTAACAGAGCCATTTTTTTCGACAACGAAAGTAACGTAAACAGTGCCCTGGATACCACTTTCTCTTGCCATTTGTGGGTACTGAATATTTTGTTGTAAGAATCTGATACGGGCTTCATCGCCTCCGGGATAGGATGGAGATTCTTCAACCACGGTGAAGATTTCAGCTTCTGCAACTTCTTCTTCTTCCACAACTGCAGGAGGGGTGTAAGTTTCGATAACTGTTAATTCATCTGCTTCAGCATCGATAATCAGGTCATCCTCAACTTCCACATCATCAGTAACAATATGGATTAATGTTGTTTGTGCCGGCGGAGCAGGAGGTGGAGGTGGTTTATTTTGTTGAGTAATTTCAACCATTTCCTCCTCAATGGTTTCGACTTGACGTTCACCCAAATCTACTTGCTGCACATCGTATGTTTTCCATTCGAAAGCTACAAGCATGGCAGCGAGGGCAACAATCAATCCGATCTGAACAAAGAAAGTCCTCTTGTTTTCCAAGTCAGCTTTCGGTGTCTTTTTTGCTTCCATATTGTTGATTACTAATTGTTTATTTTATAATTTCCCTGTCTGACAGGAATCTGGTTCAAAAGCAGTTTAATTCTAATACAAAGATATCACATTTTATACTTAAAATCAAAAGACTAAGTATTTTTTTAATTATCGCTCAAAAATCGTACCTAATGAATAAAGCGTAAAATTATGCTCCAATCAATTCCTGATATGCTTCAGCATTGAGCAAGTGGTTAATCTGAGAAATATCCTCTACTCTCACTTTAACAATCCATCCTTGTCCGTAAGGGTCTTTATTAATTAATTCCGGTGTACTGTTGAGTGCTTCATTAAACTCAAGTACTTCAGCAGAAACCGGCATAAAAAGATCACTTACAGTTTTTACGGCTTCAATACTACCAAAAGTATCGCCTTCTTCAAGAGTTTCACCAACCGTTTCAACTTCAATGAAAACGATGTCACCCAATTCTCCCTGGGCATATTCTGTTACACCAACTAAAGCAGTATCGCCTTCTAGTTTGATCCATTCATGGTCCTTAGTGTACCTGAGATCGGCTGGAATGTTCATATCTTATAATTTTAGGTTTTTAATTTTTGCCAAAAGTAAGAAATCGCCACAAACATTTATCACTTTGTTCATCATTATTTTTTGCTTCCCTATTATTGAGCTAATGTGAATCTTAAACTAATCCCTGCATTAGTGGTTGAATTATCGAATTGATTTGATACAAACGGATTTGTGATGGTCTTATCAAAGAAGAGTCGTACATTAAATCTTTGATTAATCACGTAATCGGCAGATGTATTGATCGATACCATTCTGTTACCTGTCGAAATCTGATTTATATTCTCATCAAGGCGACGAAGAACTGTCTTGTTTTCACGTATCGATACATCAGCTTTTACATTGAGGTCACTCTTTAATTGCTGACGTCGGCCTCCGCTCGAAATATTCAGTCTTACATCTTTAAATCTGTATCCAACTCCTATTACAATTTCATTGTTAGAAACTTCAGTCAACTGGTTATTGGTGAAGCTAAGAGCCAGACTCCTCGATTTCTTGAATTCAACTTTTGATAGAAGGCTGTTATTCCAAGTCATGTCAATATTAAACAGAGGTGCGAATTGTTCTGAAATCGTAACTACATCAATTCTGTTTTCAGGTATGAAATTACCAGCTGCATCCAGGTTCACAGGGAAACCTAACTCTTCGATATAGTCGATATTTGAAATAAACGATCCGACAGAGTATGCTGACCTATATGAATGTCCGATGCTGAATTGCTTAAAGTAACGCTTAAAGAATTCGAGACGTGCCAGTCCGGTATAAGTGAAACGCCAGTTAGGTATAGGTATTTTAGGGAAAGCAGTCAATCCTATATCTCTGGCAGATTGACCTGTATATGCAGCTATGAATGCAGGAATTAATACATCCTGCGATGCTGGGCCATATCCTATTGGGAATCCGGTTGTGTCATTAATACCACCTGAAGCAGGATTTGCTGCACCTAACCGACTTGCTATGATCCGTCGGTTGTCCTTGAATTCTTCAAATGTGGATGAAATATTCTGATCATCGTCCTTCTTAAATGAGGTTTTGAGAGATAAGAATGAAATACTGAAAGAACCTCTATCCTGAGTACCGGTTGATTCGAACTCGCCAAAGGCATTCGCTTTGAAATATTCCTGGTGACCAAAAGACTCCTTTTTGTCAGCATTGAATTCGATTCTGAATTCGGGGAATGGTTCATAAGTCGCCCTTCCTGTAATGTCGCGGGTAAATCGGGTAACATATGCATTATTTAATAAGGTATCTGTAGTCAGCCATCCATTACGGGCAGCTTCCCAACGGATATCATCCTGACTACCAAACGCAAATCCTAAACCGGGAGCCATATCCGATAACCTGTTACCCAGGATGTCAGGTTTAGGCATAAAACCAGGCAGTAATGTCCCGTTAGATTCAGTGAAGTTAAGTTGCACATCCTTGAATCCGATGAGCAATTTGACGAAGCCATTACCCAATGTTTTCATTATGGCACCGGCTCTTGCCTTCTTTGTTGTATCCTGCATGGCAGAAATATTCTCCTGCTCGTCAGGTTGATTGGGTCTTCGTCCTCCGGGTACCTGCTGTCGGCCTCTTTGTGAGGTGGTTTGATTTAATTTTTTCAGGAATCCAACCTTATTATAAAGATTTGTGAGACGAGCATTTCCATTCAGGTTAACAGTATTTGAGTTCTCAACAGTGTTTCCCATGATATCCTGAATTGAACGAGGAGAAGCCTCCCATCTGAAAGTACTGTTATAACGTGCATTAACAGTCATCCAGTTGAGGATAGGGATTTTATTGATAGGAACGATATAGTTTAAAGAGAAGTTTTGAGTAAATCGGTTCATTGAACCAAAGTTCATTACTTCATCCCATATTGTATCCCTTCTTCTTTCATAATCAGAAGATGATTTATCGATGCGTCCTGGTGGTTCATCAATATATGCATTTGCATTGGCTTGATATTCAAGTTTCAATGATTGTGCAAGGTCGAATTTGAGATCATATATCCTGTTCCAGTCCCACATTTTGATATAGGTAGGCTCAAGAAGTATCAGAGCGGCACTCTTATTTCGGAGTAGTTTTTCATTATATTGCCTGTTCATGTCAGTTCTGAAAGAGAACATCTTAGGCATATAATAGAAATTAAAGTCTTTAATAAGTGCAAATGCTTTGCCTTGAAATGGCTTAACTCTTGAGAACGGTCTTACCGGCTTAGGATTGTTGATAAAGTTGTAGCCGATGCCACCTCTGTATTGCTTTCTCCTGTCGTATTCAACATCAATATTTTGATGGTAAATTTCGGTATAAGCGTATGTGAAGTCGAAGTTCTCAATATCATAAACCCTTGGTTTACCAACCTGGCCAACCTTTTCTTTACGGACATTCACAAAGTTGATATTCTTTCGTCTGGTAATATCCTGGACTTTGTTTCTTACTGAATCTTTAGCATCAGCTTCAAGTTCCCTTAACTGGTCCTTAAACAGAATATCAGGATCAAGTGGATTATACTTTGGTGTTAATCTCAATTCAGAATAATCGACATGCATCGGTATTTTTATCCCGGCTTTTTCGGGGAAGAATTTACCGAGTTGTATATTGGTAGCAATGTCGAACTGACCTGAAGCTTCCTGAGAGCGTTCGTTAACTTTCTTTTCAATACTTCCAAAACCGGGAGTTGAATAAGCACCTGAAATAACCACATTACCGAGGTCGGCCAGGTTGGCTGCAATTCTTGCAGTGGCAGCCAATCCACTTGTTTCATCGAAGTCAGTAAGTCGTAACTCATTCACCCAAATCTCTGCACATTTAGGCTGACCGTCGTCATTATCATCAAAGAATTGTTTCTTTGGATTTCTAACACCAATCATAAAAGCTTTAATGTCGCTGAGACTTGGCATACCAACAACCGTAATCTTGTTTCTTCCGTCAAAAACCTCAAAAGGAGTGAGGGTTGTAATCATTGAACCCGGGGTTCCCATAGTGTTGTTACGCTGTTGTTTGGCATCAACGAGTTTTTGAAGTTCAATATTCATCTCATTGTTTAGTGGCCAAATTGCTCTGGGTTCATTGAAAGTGGTACCCCAGGGAGTAAACTCAACCGGCACTTCGTACTCATAGTAGTTTTCAGTAAAGTCAGAGCCAATTCTTATGAAAACACTCAGCTCACCAGTCTGCAGTTCTTCGAGTTCTCTTACTTTTTCAGCATGAATGTACATTCGAAGTCTTTTATACTGACGGAAATCGAAATCAGTAGTTTTATAGGCTCCTCTAGCATCGCCATCCAGCAGATCGCAAACTTTAAGAACCATTGATTGCTCATTTAATTGAGTAAGATTGGTAGTACCCACATTAATTTCACGTTCTATATCTGGAGGAAGTTCATAGTTTACATTGTCTCTTCCCCTGTTTTCTTCAATATTTACTGATGATATATCGAAAGAAGTCAAACTCTGGTTTGGATCAGGAATGTATTCGCCCGGTGCAAGTAAATTATCATAATATTTACGCCACTCACCCCTTACCAACTCGAGGGTAGCAAAACGGAGCACTACATGCTGTTCCCAGTTTTTGAGGAACATTCGCATAAAACGAATGCTCTTAAAGTCTTGGATATTGCCCACAACTCTCGAAGGACTCTGAACGGGGACTTTAAACTGATACCATCTGACATTGGCTGTTTTACCATTTTCTAATCGGATTGGTTCTTCGGGCTGCTGTATATCGACAATATAATTTTGTCCAACAACCATATTATCAGGATCAAGTTTTATATGATACTGGAAGTAACGTTCCTGTTCATTGAGTGTATTATCGCGGTTGATGTCTTCAACGTTAGGGAGGGTGGTTGCCTGTGTCTGAAACTCTTCGGAAGACTGTTCGGAAGCCGGCGAGTTTCCTTCAGTTCCGTTGTACCTTTTATAACGTTCAGTGATACTGCTATAGACCGGATCATTATCATAATCAGCTCCCCTAAAGAAATGATAATTATCTCCTGACGGATCGTTTAATGCTTTCAGGTATGCAGGTGCTGCCGTACCATATATGCTGGCCAACTGTTCGAGGTAGGTGCTGTTAAAGAACGATTGTTCATCAATATCTCTCAAACCATCATAACCCACATCCTGATATGGGCGGGCATTGACGTCATTGTCGAATGCATTAACAAGAGCCTGAAGAGTAGGAACCCTTCCCCATGCAGTGGTATCGACATCTGCAACAAGTTCACTGGTAGGAAGACCATTTTCGTAACTCTTTCTGCCGTCAGGTAAAATATCTTCTGAAATATCACCAAGATTGAAATAAAGATCTCCGCCAACATGTGTTGAATCTTCTGAGAATGGATCCATAAGCCAGAATTCAATATATTCAACATTGGTAGCTTCAAAATCAGTTGATTCAATTTTTCTCATTATACCAGCCCAGCGTGATGAAGGATCTTCCAAAAATCCATCCTCATTAATACCTGCTGAAAAGCCTGTGGGTGAAATATCATAGTTGTAAGGTCCTCTTTCGGCAGGGAAATATGCAAGATTGAGTACCTGAAGGTTCATTGGTAAAGAATGATCCTTTGATACGTTAGGGAAAACTTCCTTTTCTGAAACATACCTTACAGAGTTTCTTGATAACTCGTCCTTACTTATATTGGCAGGTCTTAGTCGGCTGTTTTTGTCATAGAATAGGGGGTCAATTGTGTACCAGCTCATTAAAGCTCTGTTATAACCCGGCGTAAGATCATCACTGTTTACTCCTTCGGGGAACATATCCCTTGAAGTTTGTCCCCGTGGAATACTTGATAGGAACCATGTACCCACATTCTTAAGGTCGATCGTTGATTTACTACCTTCAAAGTCATCAATATATGAAGTACCTGTTTTACCTACAGCTCGTGAATGGCCGGGAATAAAGTGGGCCATTTCACCGTTGATCTGAATACGCGAAGGAGTTGATGTTCCGTAAAAAGGAAGTTTATCAACCATGCGGGTCAGCCATAGTGATTCTGTTTGGTAATCAAAGTTCAATCCCCACATAGTATTTGAAATAGGCTCTTGTCCAAAATTCGTTTTTTGGGTAAGTGGTCTTTCATGCAGATTTAGAATAGTCGCTCCCAGAAGGAAATTATTGCTCACCCTGTAATCAACATGAGCCCCCATCATTGTTTGTTGCTGAAGATTGAAAGTAGCATTATTCTCCAACGAAATATTAAGCGGGGTACCTGAATTAAGGATACCTTCATTTATGATCTTAACTCTTCCTAAAGTATAATCAACAGTGTAATCCACATTTTCAGTCAGCGGGATACCACCGGCGGTTACCCTGACCGACCCTTGAGGAACATTAAGTGCATTAAGCGAAATTTCTGATCCTGATTGTGATTTATATTGACCTTCAATTATATACCGGTTTCTGTCGGGATATTGCTGTGCGCCACTTTTTGTAAGAGTGTACAGCGAATCGTAAGCATATTTATCGCCTAACTGCTGGTTTTGAAGTTTTTCTCTCAGGTAGCTGCCAAAAGGTTCTCTCACTGTAAAGTAAATTCGCCCATTTGAGGATTGAATGGTACCCCCGTTCATTCCGGCATTGTCAATAAAGTCGAACAATCCATCATGAGGTGGATTTAACTGAGGATCAAGATTATCGAAATTGAACACCCTGATAAGTGGAACACCTGCAACACCCTGAGGGCCGTCGGTAAAATATCCTGTTGGAACTGTATTCTCATTACCTGAATATAAAATGTTGAGAATAAAGTCTTCTCTGTTAACCTGGAAGGCTCCGATGTTATATACGTTCTTCATCATAAGACGCCACATCGGAATTTTGGTATTGAGTGCAGTACTCTTCAGAAGTTTCACCATCAATGCTGCAGGAGCAGTAATCCCTTCATCTGAAAACTGTCCAACCTGATAAACCTGGTCCTGTCCAATCACAGTATACTGATAAGCAACAGCCAATACCTGGTCGGCATTGAGCGCTGCATTAGTTGAAATGAATCCTAACTTGGAATTGAAAGTATACTCACTTGGATTTAAGCGGCGGGCATTTTCAACTTTATCAAAATCGGTACCCGCAACATATCCGAAAGGAGCACCTGAAAGGTATTGAGTTACCTGATTTATATTTCGTATAGTGGTTGTATCAAATTTTGTCAACAAGTCGTTGGACCTGTTATCAGGATAAAAGAAGCTAGCATTAGGAATGATAGTCTGATTATAAGGATTTCTTTCACCGAGGTCCTGGAAAGCAACAATATTCCTGTTGTCAGTCACAGCCGGGCCAATATTTGTAACCCAAACTTCAATTTTAGTAATATTGATATTTGAGTTAACGATAGGAAGAGTGCTTAAAGCATTGTCATAATTATCAGCAAAATATTGAGCAAGGAAGAAGTGCTTATTATCTTCATAATCAAGAGCTGTAAGACTAAATTCACTGGTTTGGGCTCCACCCTGAACTGTGATATTTGAAGTTTCACTTTTTTGCTGCGAAAAGACTGCCGTTACGGTTGCTTTTCCAAACTGCATTTGGGTTTTTAATCCGAATAAACTCTGGCTACCCGTTATGAGTGTACTAGTAAGTGGGAAAGTAATGTCACCGGCTTCAATCAGCTTGATAATTTCATCTTCCTTTCCTTCGTATTTCAGCTTGAGTTTATTTTCGAAGTCGAAAGTAGCTTCGGTGTTATAGTTCGTATTAAATTCTATCTTATCACCAATTTTAGCCATAACGCTCATTTGTATTTTCTGTTGAAAATCAAAATTGGTTGTGCGTCTTTGCCTTAAATCAAGGGCAGGGTCATCACGGCGATTTGAAAGTATTCCAAAAGTGACTTCTGCTGTACCCTGGGGTCGGATATCGATTGTATTACCTCCAAAAATCCTGTCGAAAACTTCACCACCGATATGTATTTGTGGAATGATACCGGTTCTGGCACCTGCACCTGCACCTAAAGATCTCTCTCGCCAATAGCTCTGCAACGAACGTTGCATATCTATTTCCTGATACTCCTCTAATGAATAACCCACCGGATTTGAAATGTCGAGTGTCCCAGCTTTCCTCTTATGTGTGTAAGAGTTAGTGGCTGGATCATAAATAAACTCTTCAGTAATATTTGAGGGGGTTCCTAAATAAAGCTTATTGTCCTCTTCCTGTGCTGGTAGTTGACCAGGTTGCGGGGTTGGTATTGGATAACGCAATTCGCCCGGCAATAGAGTGTCAGGCGGGGTATACTGATTCAGTATGCTCTCGGGTGAGGCTGAATTAACAGGTGTAATCAAAATACCCCATACCAGGGTAATAAAGAAAAGCAGCGCAAAAACTCTTAACAGGTATTTTATTATCCGCTCCAAGGAACAATATAATTTTATATGTGTGTTCTAAATCAGTGTACTTAAACAGGTAAAAGTAACTCTCTTATCTGTTGTTATATTTAATGGCCTTCATCAAGATGAAGATTGTTGTATAATCAAAATCATAAAATCTTCAGCGAGCTTTTAATTAAATGTTCTACCGAAATTGATACTCCCTCGTCTAGCAATATCTTATCTATTGTTTTTTCAGCAAGAGCTTTATTGAAGCCAAGAAGAATTAATGCAGATAACGCCTCTTGCTTATTCGTATTGTGCTGACTTCCTAAAATTTCCTCAATGCCCGTATCTTTAATTAATTTGTCTCTCAGGTCAATAATGATCCTTTGAGCTGTTTTACCTCCTATCCCTTTAACTTTTTGAAGCGTCGAAACTTTATTGTTTATAATTGCTTCTGTAACATCAGCCGGTGATAATGACGACAGGATCAACCTGGCTGTATTTGCTCCAACTCCTGAAACAGAGATAAGATGACGGAAGAGAGTCCGTTCATTTTCAGTAGCAAATCCATATAGAATATGAGCATCTTCCCTAACAACCAAATGTGTAAGTAATTTGCAATTCCGGTTGTCCTTAATTACCGAATAGGTATTAAGTGAAATAGCGATCTCATAACCCACACCATTGCAATTAATAACAGCCGTTGCAGGGTTTAAAGATTCGAGAACGCCTTCCAGAAATGCATACATATTTAATCGGAATTTGTTAACTGGCAAAAATAGAGATAATTATTTGATTATAACCCTATATTTTTGACAAAATGGAACTTCAAATGATTTAACTTTACATCAGTTAAATAGTAAATATCAGGGATATGAAAAAATGGTTTACTCTTATTATTTTTATGTTGGCAATTTCGGGAACGAAAGCTCAACCATGGTTTGATATAGGTATTAAAGGCGGTGTAGGAACTTCCTTCATGTATAATTTCCAGATTTTTGATGATCAATATTTGTCACATCAGTTTCGTCCGGGATATACCTTTGGTGGTAAGCTGGGTTTCAATTTCATCCAGGAACATCAATTGACCTTCGATATCCTTAAATCGAGTTTAACCCAAGGTTTTAACTACAAACTTCCGGATGTTGGCGAAAAATACAGGGAGTTCGGAATTGAATCTCTCGATATGGCATTAATGTACAGAGCAAACAAAAACGGGACCTATTTTGAAGTTGGGCCACAATGGAGTAAAGTTTCAAAAGTCAAATACTCGGACGAGGGAGGTAATTTTATTTCACCACTATCTCCGAATGAACTGTTGAATGAAAGTTTTATTTCACTGGCAGTTGGGTTTGGAGGCTATATTGTTGGTACAGATAATTTTGGAATCACTACGGGACTCAGAATTAATTATACTTTAACTGACATCGCCTCAGAGAGTGGTAGAGGAATTAATTTTCCAATGCTGGTTGCACATGATCCTGATCCTACCAGAAACCTCAGCATAATGTTTGTAATAGAGATGAATTACGACTTTGGTTACCTTGTAAGTCCTACTTGCGGAAAAAGAGGAAAGTTGTTTGTATTTTAAACCATATAGTCGGGAAACTTTTATACAAAGTTTTTGTTTTATGACCTGTGAAAAATCGACCTGACTAAGGATATGAAAGCTATCCTCTACCCGGTTAGTGGCGTAAAAAATAAGAACTAACAATGATAATATGAAGAAAATAACTGTAATTGGTGCCGGAAATGTGGGTGCCACGTGTGCAAATGTAATTGCTCATAAAGACCTTACACGCGAAGTTGTACTTGTTGATATTAAGGAAGGAGTTGCCGAAGGTAAAGCTCTCGATATATGGCAAACATCTTCAATCAACAATTTCAATACTCGAGTGGTTGGTGTTACAAATGACTACCTGAGAACTAAGGGTTCTTCTATTGTTGTAATAACTTCAGGTTTGCCTCGAAAACCCGGAATGAGCAGAGACGATCTGATCAAGACAAATGCTTCGATTGTGATAGAGGTTACTCAAAAAGTAATCAAATATTCACCTGAAGCCATTATTATTGTTGTTTCAAATCCACTCGACGTAATGACATATGCTGCCTACAAAGCAGCCCGCAAACAGTCGGAAAAGGTATTTGGAATGGCTGGTATCCTGGATACTGGCCGTTATAAGGCATTTTTGGCCGAAGCACTTGACGTATCTCCCAAAGACATCCATTCATTGCTTTTAGGTGGTCATGGTGACTCAATGGTTCCACTGCCACGGTTCACATCAATCGCGGGAATTCCGGTAACCGATTTGCTGAATAAGGAAGAGATTGACAAAATTGTGCAGAGAACAAAAAAAGGGGGAGGAGAGCTGGTTAACCTTATGGGGACTTCAGCATGGTATGCTCCGGGTGCAGCAGCAGCTCAGATGGTTGAAGCAATTGTTGACGACCAAAAGCGGATATTCCCTGTATGCGCTTATCTTGATGGGGAATACGGATTACAGGATGTATATATGGGAGTGCCCGTTAAACTTGGTGCTAAAGGTATTGAAGAGATCATTGAATTGAACCTGACTCCCGAAGAACATAAAATGATGGTTGACTCAGCCAATGATGTTAAGGCAACAATGAAAGTATTAGACGAAATGAATTTGTTTGAAGACTAACACTTATTATTTTTGCAAAGCGGATCGAAATAAAGTAGAGGGGCGATATTTTCGCCCCTTATTTGTGACCAAAGATCTTTTGAAGTGTTAATTTATTGAGAAACAGGCCCAACCTATGAAAAAGAAAGTAGTCGTACTAACCGGAGCAGGTATGAGTGCCGAAAGTGGACTGAGAACTTTCAGGGATACGAATGGATTATGGGAAGAATATCACATTGAGGATGTTGCTACTTATGATGGATGGCTTAGGAATCCCGAGATGGTATTGGATTTTTATAACAAACGCCGATCGCAACTACTAACTGCTCAACCTAATGATGCACACAAGGCTTTGGTCCGACTAGAAGAGAAATTTCATGTAAATATAATTACTCAGAACGTTGATGACTTACATGAACGAGCTGGTTCAACAAATGTTCTGCATCTTCATGGTGAATTGACCAAGGTTAGGAGCGTTGCATACCCCGAACTGGTTTATTCAATAGGTTATGATGAAATTAAGTTAGGTGATAAATGTGAAAAAGGACAACAACTACGTCCTCACATAGTATGGTTTGGCGAAGCCGTCCCATTGATTGAGTTAGCTGCTGAAATAGTTTCATTTGCTGATTATCTGCTCATCATAGGAACCTCACTTCAGGTATATCCTGCTGCAGGACTTATGCACTATGCACCTGCACAGAGTATTAAATATCTCATAGATCCAAACGCTTCCTATCATGCCAGTGTTAATGTTATAAGACAGCCGGCAGGAAAAGCAGTACCTGTACTTGTAAATTCACTTTTAGATGAGATTGCTGTATGAAACGAATTATAATTTTACTGGCAGTGCTGGTTCCTTTTTTATCTGCATGTAAAAAGGATGATTTTAAAGAAAAAGACGACCAGATAATTCGCGACTATCTGGCGGCAGAAGGACTAACTGCACAAAAGACCTCATCGGGGCTTTATTATATTATTGAAAATCCCGGTAATTTTCCGCGGCCTACAATAAATAGTACCGTGTATGTGCACTATACCGGCATGCTGACAAGTAAAAAAATATTTGATACTACTTCAGGAGACAATCCTGCCAGATTTCCATTAAATAGTGTGATAAAAGGATGGCAGGAAGGCCTGCAACTTTTTGGTGTGGGAGGAAAGGGAATGTTGTTCATACCATCGCATCTGGGTTATGGGAGTTCAATACAACCTGGAATACCCGCAAATTCGGTTCTCATATTTCAAGTCCATTTGATTGAAGTAGAATAATAAAATTAAGAAATAGGCGTAGTTTGGAGATTTTGACGAAAAATCTTTGCGTCTGCTTATTATTAATTTATATTTGCAGTATAAATAAATGTCTAAAATAATTAGATATGAGCGGACTAAATAAAGAAATTGCTAAAATTCGCCGTTGGTGTGCCATGCAGGAAAGATGCCTGGTAGATGTAAAAATTCATGCTTTAGCACTTGGTTTGTCTGAAAAAGTAGCCGAAAAAGCTATTGAAGCTCTGATTGATGAAGGTTTCATTGATGAGGAGCGTTATGCAAAAATCTATGCCGGAAGTAAATTCCGTAATAAGAATTGGGGCCGTGCAAGAATTATTGGAGAGCTTAAAGCCCGCCAAATCCCTAATGACATAATCAAAACAGCTCTTGCTGAAATTGATGAAGAAGAGTATAGAAACAGGATCATCGAGATGGTGGAACATAAACTTGCGGTAACAGATAGATCGAATACTGCACTATATAAGCACCGCCTTGCCAAAACAGCTGTCGCCAAAGGTTATGAAAACGAGCTGGTGTTTGAGATCATTGATGAACTTTTAAAAAACAAGAAGTAATAATATGGTTCAAAAAGAGCAAGTGAATGACCTGAGGAAGAGATTGGATGCTCTGAGGAGGTTTCTTTGACATTGATGGAAAACTAAATCAGATAAAGGAAGAGGAAGCAATTTCACATCAGCCCGACTTTTGGAATGACCCCAAAAAGGCTGAAATGCTCATGAAATCAATACAAGAAAAGAAGAAATGGACTACGGAATTCGAGTCAGCTGTTTCTTCTTTCGATGATTTAGTGGTAATTACTGATTTCTATGAAGCAGGCGATGCTGAGGAGTCAGACCTCGACCACCATTATGCTGCAACTTTAAAGAAAATTGAAGAGCTCGAACTGAGAAACATGCTCAGGAATGAGGAAGATCATTTAAATGCTATTCTCCAGATAAATGCCGGTGCCGGTGGTACAGAGAGTAATGATTGGGCTGCTATGCTAATGCGTATGTATGTGAGATATGGTGAGCGTAATGACTTTAAAGTCAGAGAAATCGACATGCACGAAGGCGATGTGGCAGGCATAAAATCTGTTACCCTCGAATTTGAAGGCGAAGATGCATTTGGATATCTTAAGAGTGAGAACGGAGTTCACCGTCTTGTAAGATTATCGCCGTTTGACTCAGCAAACAAGCGACACACTTCATTTGCTTCTGTTTATGTTTATCCGGTTGTTGATGATCGGATTGATATTCAAATAAATCCTTCAGATATTACATGGGATACTTTTAGATCAAGTGGTCCGGGTGGTCAAAACGTAAATAAAGTTGAAACAGCTGTCAGGTTACGGCATGAACCTACCGGCATTATTATAGAATGCCAGGTAACAAGATCGCAGGGACAAAACAGAGAAAAAGCTCTCCAAATGTTAAAGTCGCAATTGTATGAGATAGAACTTCGTAAAAAGAGAGAAGCAATTGCAGCCATTGAGGGTAAAAAGAAGAAGATAGAATGGGGATCACAAATCAGAAGTTATGTGCTTCACCCTTATAAGTTGGTAAAAGATTTGCGTACAGATTTCGAAACATCTGATACCTCAGAGGTTCTTGATGGCGGACTTAACGATTTCATTAAGGCATATCTTATGGAATTTGGAAGCGAAGAAGCATAAAATCCATAGCATTTTAAATAATGAAAGGGACTATTTCAATTGAATAGTCCCTTTCATGTTTATAATATAAACATCAATAAAAGATTGAGATGAAGTTGATACTGATCTGCATATTCTTCGGTCTTCCTGCGGTACTGATCTACATAAATTGCTTTTTATGTAGATCAGTACCGTTTAAGAATTGGAGAATGTGTAGATTGCAGTAAAACCAATCTCATGTTAAGGCTGATAGCTACCTCTGAAAATCATAGAATTCTAAGAAATTAAAATAGTATTAAAATTTAAAGTAGTATAAAGTTAGGGTAATCAAAAATAAGTATCTAATTTTGCAAAAATTTTCAAAGAAATGAAACCTACACATATTGAACACATTGGCATCGCCGTTAAAGATCTTAATGCAAGCATTCCGTACTACGAAAACGTCTTAGGATTAAAGTGCTATGCGGTTGAAGAAGTAAAAGACCAAAAAGTTAAAACAGCTTTTTTTATGATCGGACAAACAAAAATTGAGCTATTAGAATCAACAGATCCTGAAGGGCCAATAGGAAAGTTCATCGAAAAAAAAGGTGAGGGAATTCACCATATAGCTTATGCAGTGGAAAATATAGAGCAGGCACTTGAGGAGACTGCAGAAAAAGGCGTTCAATTAATTGATAAAACTCCTCGTGCCGGAGCGGAAGGGATGACTATTGCATTTCTGCATCCAAAATCAACTTTTGGAGTGCT
>JAEYSM010000047.1 GCA_023434665.1 Bacteroidota bacterium
ATTTATTATAATTTCAACAATCCAACTCCTATTATGAACTTTTGCGCAGACAAAGTGGGCATAGGAGCAGTTCCGCCTGAAACCGGCAAATTCAAGCTATATGTAACCGGAGGAATAATCACAGAGGAAGTGCTGGTTATGCTGCAATCGAAATGGTTTGATTATGTTTTTGAAGACAACTATGAGCTGCGTACACTGCAAGATGTGGAGCAATTCATAAAGCAGAATAAACATCTGCCCGATGTGCCATCGGAGTCCGTAATCAGAGAGACAGGCATAAACCTTGGTGAAATGGATGCGATACTTCTAAAGAAAATAGAGGAGTTGACGCTGTACGTGATACAATTACAAAAAATAGCCGAAGTTCAATCAATAGAAATAAAAAAACTAAACGATAAATTAGGCTCAATGTAACTTAGTGATTTTTGATGAACTTTGGCATAAACTCCCGGTTCATTCTCAATGTATCTAAAAAATAATAAACATGTGGAAGTGTATCATACTAATTCTTAGCACTCAATTTCTTTATGCAGAAGGGTTCTGTCAATCATCAAAATCTGACATGGTCTTTAAGATTTCGACAACCAATTTGATTTTAGGAGACAGGGTAACACAAAGCTGGTCTCCTAATATAGTTCTTGAGATAATGAAAGCACCAAAATATAGTTTTCAGCAGGAGTTCGGCATTATTTTAAGAAATCACTTGGTTGAATCCTCCATTCAACAAGTCCCAATAAGTTATGTTAGAGGTGTCAGATATAATCCTGAAGTGAAAAGATATTTATCGGATAAAGCTGATTTAAGAAGCTTAAGTGGCTTTTATCTTTCCGCGAACTGCAACACGGTCTTCACCTATGCAAAAGAAGTTCTTGCCGGAGCAAAAGTTCAAAGGCTCGCAGTCATACCACGGATTAATGTGGGTTTTCAGTCAATCGGACAAAGAAAATTCACAACCGATCTGAGTCTCGGCATAGGCCCGGGTTTTATTTTTTCAAAATCCACAATACACAAAGATGATTTAGGAGTTCAATATTATAGACATGGGATCCTATATCAGGGCGGTTCAGGTGTTTACACTAGCATCTTTTTTGATGTCAAATTCGGTTATCTAAAGAGTAGCAAATGAAAGGAATTATAACGATATTATTATTATCAGTAAGTGGTATATTATCTGCTCAATGGCAAGACTGGAAATTTCAGGTCTGTAAATGCGTTAATGTTGCTACCACTCCAGCAAATCCCAATAATTACAGTTGACAATTGGAAATCGACGATGTTCAAGGAGTGCATATTCACTTGGGTCCTACGGAAGTTGTTGATATTTACGTTGAAGCCAACAATTCAAAAATCGACTTCTGCTTTTGGCTGTGTGGCTCTGCAATAAATTCTCTTATTCATTTAGAGGTAAACATTGATAATTCAGGATTCCAGCAATTATATAATGGATCCCCGAAACTTAATCATGTTTGGGATTGCAGGCAAGCTTTTCCACAACCAGGAAACCACAATCTAAAAGTTAAATATATTGAATCTGGCGGTTCGACAATTTATTTTCGTGAATATAACATCATTGTTGTTCCTAAATCAGATAAACTTTTTAGAGATCAATTTGACAATACAATGAGGGTATGGAAAAGCTCACAGTCAAATTCAACTCCCATTGTTCTCAGCCCTGGCTTTGATTCTTATAATACAAAACCTGAGCAGTATTATAGAGGAGCTGGTGATAAATTGTTTAATTGTCTTCTTGAAAATGGTTATGATATTTATGTATTATATTACAAATATACCCCCCAAGACTTAAGGAATAATGCTGCCGTTTATTCGTCTGCAGTTTCGTATGTTTCTGAAACACACTATGACAGTAAAGCAATTGTGGCTGCAGGTATAAGTATGGGAGGAGTTATAACAAGATACGCTTTAGCTAAAGCAGAAAGTTTAAACGACCCATTGCCAGTTAAAACGTGGATATCTCTAGATGCACCTCACACGGGAGCAGTGATCAATAGTAATCTTCAGAATACTTTGAAAACTTTGCAATCAGACAATTTTGATAGGTATGCATTAGAATGTGAGGCTGCTCAGATACTACTTAAGTATAATACTTACGACATCGAAGGAAGAATGCATAAAAATTTTTATAATGAATTGACTAGCCTTAATGGTGATGGATATCCTCATTTAACACATAACATAGGTGTTTCTTTTTCGAGCCCTTTACCAAATCCCAATAATGGAGTTTGGCTTAATATAAGTGGTGTAGGTGTAAATATAAATATTGAATTAGAAACTGACGATAAGCAACCGGGTTCTTATTTGCCAAGGTTAAACATGGATCCTTCAGTTGTGACAGTTGCATGGGGTCTTTTCTGGACTACCGTTACTTTGAATCAAATCTCAGATCCAACTTTCATTCCTCATTTAAGTGCGCTGGATAACTATACTAGCAATTTCCATGATATAATTGTCCCACCTGTCACTACTAACCATTCTGTAGTGCCCACAGAGATTATAAATCCTCTATTATATGCGTTGAGATATCCGAAAAATCTTTTTCTACAAAACTTAAATCTTTCTGGTACTAATAAGTATATAGTTAGGAATGAGATCTTTGCAGGAAAACAGATTGATTCCAGTCAACCGATAGGGGATGTTATCATCAATCCGAGCAGTAATATTGATTTTAGCGCCGGAAATACTATAACTTTGAAGGATGGGTTTCATGCAAACTATAACTTTAAAGCTTCCATTTTAACTCCTGAACAAACATTTTGCAATAGCAGTGATTTTAACATTTTGCGGAAAGAAAATGAAACTATTGTTAAAGAAATGCCTGAAAAAGTGCCATTATTAAATGAAAGTGACAGTGAGCAGAATACAGTATTGAAAAATAGTTCAATTAAAATATATCCGAATCCCACCAATGATATATTAAATGTTTATTATTCCAGCGCTGCAATGAAAGAATTTAATATTAAAATATATAATTTGATTGGTGGTGTTGTTTATGATGGAAGGTCGTGGAGTGGGGATAATTGTAAAATAGACGTATCTAGCTTAATCCCTGGTATATATATACTGCAAATGACGTCATCAGAGACTGTTAAACCCATTAAATTCATTATTAGATAAGCAATAGACAAATTAATTAAGATTTTTGAATACAGTCGTTCGAGTATCATTATGATGTGCTCGGCAACATGGATCACAGGTACGATCATCTACACAAGGTTAACGGGCAAAGCCTCCATGAGCAGTTTTATTATGACTGTAGGAACCAGCTCACGGATACATACCTTAACGGAACGCTTGCCGGTAGTATAACATACGATAATCTTGGAAATATAACATCCAAGTCCAAAAGGGGCGGGATGGAGTATCAATCAGGCACCAGTCCGTACCAACTAACAGGCATTGTGCCCGATCAGAACATTGATCCGGGGTACAAGCTGTCACAAATCATTACCTATACCGACTTTAACAAGGTTGCGTCAATTACAGGAAATGGCTATAAACTTGAAATAGAATACGGGTTGGAAAACCAAAGGATAAGCCTGAGCCTCAGCAGCATAAACCAGAGTGGACAAACCACCCTGCTTTTGAACAAACACTTTATCGGCGGACTGCAGGAAAAGATATTCTACGAGACCGGAACAGAGAAAACCATCAGTTATATTACTTCTCCCGAAGGACTTACTGCCATAGAGGTTAAATCGGGCATTATCAGCGAATGGTACACGGTATTGATCGACCATCTTGGAAGCATCACCACCCTGATAAGAGAAAGCGACGGGAGCAGATATGAGCTTAGCTATGATGCCTGGGGCAACCGCCGCAATCCTGCCAACTGGACTAACTATTCAGGGAATTTGCCTGATTTTATTGCAATAACAGACTCCGATTTTATTACCGACAGGGGTTTTACCGGGCATGAGCACCTTGATATGTTCGGGTTGATAAACATGAACGGCAGGGTCTATGATCCCGTTGCATCAAGGTTCCTATCACCCGACAGCTTTATACAGGCTTCCGAGCTGGCACTTAACTATAACGGGTATGTGTATTGTTTGAATAACCCGCTGGTATATACAGATCCGGATGGGGAGTTCTTTTTAGGGACATTATTAACATTTTCAAATGATTTTTTGGCAACCATATTTCTAAACGGGGGAATAGATCCCTGGAATACATCTGAAGGAAGGGGTGAAGCATAGAAGAAGTTTGATCCTTCAGCCACATGGTCAAAGACCAATAAAGCTTGGAAGATTGACATGGGTTTATTCAAAACAGACCCGAATAAAGACTTTTGGGGAAGGTCTTGGGAATTAATATCTCGATTTACTTAGCAAGCCCCACAAACGGCACTTGGACATACAGGTTCAGGAATTCATAATATGCTTGGAGGAGTTAAAAGTGTTGATTATTATGGTGGAGCTACAGTTGTTGAATCATACTCGGAAGGATGGGGTGGAATTACTCTAGGAAACTACATTAATGGTTCAAAAGGGATTAAAGCAGATCCAAATAATAGATTATTCCAACACGAATATGGGCATTATCTACAAAGCCAAGCATCAGGTTTGTTTTATTTATCCAAATACGGAATACCAAGTGCCTTTTCCAAAAGTCCACATAATGGAAATCCAGTAGAGCAGGATGCAAATATTAGAGCGTTTAAATATTTCAATAAGCATATTGAGGGATATTCTGGATGGGTACATACGGGAAGAAATAATAATGCTATAAATGATTATGATCAAAGTTCACCATATAATGAAGAAAATAATCAGAAAGCATTAAAGAAAGGGAAACTTAATGTTGAGTGGTTCGACTATTTGCTTTTTTCCATCAATCATTGATTCAGGTATAATCAATACTATTATCTTAAATGGACGATATTAAAGTAAATTAAAATGAAAATGAATTTAACAGCACTGGTTGTAGCTTTTTGTTTATTACTAAGCTCTTCATGTGGAGATAAGGATAAAGATTGTCATAAAACTATCAGCTTTAATAACTCAACTTTGGATAGTTTGTATGTAGTATCATCATATCATTATCCTGACACAATAAGCTTTATTGGAATTCCAAATCCGTTACTGGATCCTGATTTCACCCTGGTACTTCCAAATGAAGTAAATTCACGTGTTCTTTGGGGTAGTGACTGTGTCGAATCAGATTTTAAACATCAAATACCATCAGACACTTTGATTATTTATGTTTTTAAGAGCCAGATATTGGAAAATATTCCATGGGATACAATCAAAGCCAATTATCTTGTACTTAAACGTTACGATTTGAGCTTAGATGATTTAAATAGAATGAATTGGACAATAACATACCCTTAGCCGGATTGTGCCAGCTTTATTATATTTTTATGTTAATGAAGTGATCAATATTAAAAAATGAAATATTAAAGCAGTTTAGTTTGACATTAGATGATTTAAGGCAAAGTAACTTTACCATAGTCTATCCTTAGAACACTACTTCACTTTTCTGGGGCGTTGACCTAAATGGCTATAAGCTTGAAATAGTGTATATATTTCCGAGTGTGATGTGGAATCTATAGCTTTAAAAATTTACCACCTGCATAACGGTTGTTGTGAAATACTCTTACAAAGTAGAGTCCTGATTTGAGGCCACTCAGATCTATTTTACTCTCTTCATTCATCAGCTCCATTGTGAAAACAATCCTGCCATCCTTTGTATAAATAGAGATTCTGCTATCAATTGTTACGTTGGCATTCCTGCCTGAGAGTATTACAGTTGATCCCCTGAATGACCGTATCGCCAATTGATTCAACAGTTACGTAACTGGTAGCATTACCATAGTTGTAATTGTATTCAAAATGCCACTTTGCTCCTGTCGGTGCCCAGGAGACTTGTCCCGATACTTCAATAAAAGGGAAGATAATGCAGAACAGAACAACCAATAGTATAACTTTTATTTTCATAAGTGCAAGGCGTTGGTTATACAGAATAGACTATGGTACCGCTTTGGCTGATTGGCCTTTACGGGTATATCGACCCTTAAATGTACAACCAAATTTTTATGCAAAAGGATTGTTTTCGTACAATAAATTAAACGAATAACAACGAGAGTAAGATATAAATTTATGTCAACTATGTTGTCATAGTTCAAAGAGAAAGATTACAATTCTTTCCTTAGGCGGGCAACGGGAACATTGAGCTGTTCCCTGTATTTGGCTACGGTGCGACGGGCTATATTGTAACCTTTTTCCTTAAGGATATCAGTAAGCTGTTCATCGGTTAAAGGCTTTGCCTTGTCTTCTGCAGCTATGCAATCTGATAATATCTTTTTGATCTCCCTTGTGGATACTTCTTCGCCTGAATCTGTTTGCATGGATTCAGAAAAGAAGCTTTTCAGCAGAAACGTGCCAAAAGGCGTTTGAACATACTTGGAGTTTGCGACACGTGAAATGGTAGATATATCCAAACCAACTTTCTCGGCTATATCCTTAAGGATCATCGGACGTAGCTTAGTTTCATCTCCGGTCAGGAAATACTCCCTCTGATAATCCATAATGGCCTTCATGGTCACAAATAAGGTATGCTGTCTTTGTTTTATGGCATCTATAAACCATTTGGCCGAGTCAATCTTTTGCCTTATAAATTGTACCGCTTCTTTCTGACTATTCGATTTTGATTTCGTTTCGGAATATGTCTCAAGCATATCGGTATAGCCTCTGCTTAATCTTAGCTCAGGCATATTGCGCGAATTTAACTGTAGCTCAAGTTCATCGCCCCTGTTGTATATAAAGAAATCGGGCATGATGTACTGACTGCTTCTTGATCCCTCATCAAGCGAATTGCCCGGCTTTGGATTCAATTTCAGAACTTCGTTAATGGCATCCCTCAGATCTTCATCAGTAGCTTTGGTTTTCTTTGTTATCTTGTCATAATGCTTTTTTGAAAGCTCATCGAAGAAATTATCAACCAGTTCGGTTGCCAGTTCAACTGCCGGGCTCTGGTCTTTACGTCGCAGTTGGATAAGCAGGCATTCCCTCAGATCGCGGGCTCCCACTCCGGCAGGATCAAACTCCTGAACTACTTTCAGCAACTGGTCAATCTCCTTTATATCAGTTATGATATTTTGGGTGAAAGCCAGATCATCAACCATTGCCGATAAATCGCGGTTTAAGTAGCCCGATTCATCTATATTTCCAATAATATAGGTGGCTATTTTCTGTTGCCGGTCATCTAAGACCCTCAATCCAAGTTGCGAAATAAGCACTTCGTGAAAACTGGCACCCGAGGCATAAGGAATTTCACGGTGTTCATCATCGGGACTGGTATTGCCCGAATTTAAACGATATGCCGGAATGTCATCATCATCCAGGTAATCGGTAATATCGAAATCATCACGTTCTTTCTCTAATTCAGTAACAGGATCAGCTTCGGTATCAGGAAACTCCTCCTGGTCAGTTGATAATTCAGGATCACTGGCATCTTCGAGTGCAGGATTCTCTTCAATTTCCTGCTTAATACGCTGTTCGAGGGCAATAGAAGGAATCTGCAGTAACTTCATCAGCAGTATCTGCTGAGGTGACAGCCGTTGTAATAATTTTTGCTGTAGTTTCTGACTTAACATGCGATTCTCTTTCTATCTTATTTGAATAACAATCTTTATTCTTAATCCTCTTTAGCAGGCAATTGTAATACTATAACGCTTCAATTTATAAAAATATTCTTTTAGAACTCTGCATTTTGAGGCGTTCGGGGAAATGGCATCACATCGCGGATGTTTGCCATTCCTGTGATGAATAATACTAAGCGTTCAAATCCAAGGCCGAATCCACTGTGTGGTGCAGTGCCAAATTTACGGGTATCGAGGTACCACCACATATCCTTTTCGGGTATGTGCATATCGGTTATCCTCTTGTGCAATTTATCGTAATTCTCCTCTCGTTGCGATCCTCCAATGATTTCACCAATCCTCGGGAACAACACATCCATTGCTCTTACCGTTTTCCCGTCATCATTCTGTTTCATATAAAACGCTTTGATCGACATAGGGTAATTGGTGAGGATGACCGGTTTTTTGAAATGCTGTTCAACAAGATATCTTTCATGTTCACTCTGTAAATCGGTACCCCAATCAACAGGGAATTCGAACTTCTTACCCGATGCTTTAAGTATTTCAACTGCTTCGGTATAATCAAGGCGCCTGAACTCATTGTTGACAACAAATCTCAATCGTTCAATCAGTTCATTGTCATACATTTTATTCAGGAATTCCAGATCGTCGTAACAATTATCGAGCGCATAGTTTACGAGGTACTTAAGGAAGTCTTCAGCAAGATCCATGTTATCATTGATATCATAAAAAGCCATTTCAGGTTCAATCATCCAGAATTCGGCCAGATGGCGCGGTGTATTGGAGTTCTCTGCTCTGAAGGTTGGTCCGAAGGTGTAAATGTTCGACAATGCCATTGCTCCCAGTTCACCTTCAAGCTGTCCGGAGACGGTAAGGTTGGTAGGTTTCCCAAAGAAATCCTGAGTGTAATCTATCTCACCCTGTGGAGTTAAGGGAGGATTCTTATCATCGAGTGTAGTCACTCTGAACATGGCACCTGCACCTTCGGCATCCGAGCCTGTAATTATTGGTGTATGCAGATAAAAGAAACCGTGATCGTTAAAATACTTGTGTATGGCAAATGACATAGCATGTCTGATACGCAAAACCGCTCCAAAGGTATTGGTCCGCGGACGAAGATGGGCGATTTCACGCAGGAACTCTAATGTATGTCCTTTCTTTTGCAGAGGATAGGTTTCAGGATCTGCGGTTCCATAGACTTCAATTTCCTTTGCCTGAATTTCAACTGCCTGACCCTGTCCGGGTGATTCTACCAATGTTCCGTTGACCGAGATACACGAACCTGTTGTGATGAGTTTCATGGTCTGGTCATCGAATGAAGCAAGATCTACCACAATCTGAATACTGTGGATAATTGAGCCATCGTTGAGTGCTATGAAGGCGACATTCTTATTGCCTCGTTTTGTCCGTACCCATCCTTTCAAATTAATTACCGAACCAACGCCTATAGTTTTCCAGTCACGAAATATTTCAGCTATTCGTATTCTCTTCAGAGGTTCCATCAATATTCTGATTTTCTTGTTTTACTTATTAAGAGTCAAAAGCCGCTTCTACCGGCTCCCGATTGGCAAAGTTAAGAAAAATGTGTTAAGGAGTATGTATACCGAAGCCAAGGTATCTTTTACTAATTTTGCTAAAAATAATAAGATGGAGTTTACACCGCTGAATCAATGGATAGCTTTTGATAAAAAACCATTGATAATTGCCGGGCCGTGCAGCGCAGAAACCGAGGAACAGGTTATGGAAACTGCAAGGCAGATTTCAACTATTCCCCAGGTAAAAGTATTCAGGGCAGGAATATGGAAGCCACGTACCCGTCCGGGAGGTTTTGAAGGTGTGGGCCGGGAAGGGTTAAAATGGCTGGCCAGGGTAAAGAGGGAAACAGGACTTTTAACTACTGTTGAAGTAGCCAAACCCGAACATGTTGAACAGGCTGTTGAGGAGGGTATCGACATCCTGTGGATTGGAGCCCGGACTGTTGTAAATCCATTCTCGGTACAAGAATTATCAGAAGCTTTATCAGGAATCGACATACCATTACTTGTTAAAAACCCTGTAAATCCGGATTTGAAATTGTGGTTAGGCGCAATTGAACGCCTTGCTGCTACCGGGCATTCGAAGATCGCTGCCGTTCACAGGGGATTTTCACAACTCGAAAAGTCGGGTTACCGGTATCCGCCTTTATGGGAAATTCCCATTGACCTGATGCGTCTGATGCCCGGATTGCCTGTAATATGCGACCCAAGTCACATTGGAGGTTGTGCTTCTATGGTGCAGGGTATTTCGCAGCATGCTCTCGATCTGGAAATGCAGGGGCTTATGATTGAAACCCACTTTGATCCGGTGCATGCATTAACCGACCAAAAGCAACAGATTACGCCTCAGGTTCTCAAAAACCTTACCGAAAATCTGGTAATAAAGGAATCTAAGGGAACTTATGAATTTGAAAGAAATCTTGAAGCACTCCGTCGGGATATTGATTTTATCGACGATCAGGTACTGCAACTACTGACAAAGAGAATGGATATAGCCCATGAAATGGGAGTGTATAAAAACGAGCATAATATCACCATCCTACAGATCGCCCGATGGAAACAATTATATTCCGACAGGTTAAATAAGGGTACCAGAATGGGGTTGAACAGTAAGTTTTTAAGCGATTTGCTAAAATTACTGCATGAAGAATCGATCAGAGTCCAGACAGATGTGTTGAGAGAAAATGAAAATTTAAATCAAGTAGATGATAGAAACCAAGATATTGCCTGAGAAGGTAGTCCTTATAGGGCTAATCACGCCAAAACAAGATGAAGACAGAGTAAAGGATACAATGGATGAGCTTGCTTTCCTGGTTGAAACAGCAGGGGGCATTCCTGACAAAAGATTCAAACAGAAACTTGATAAGCCTGATTCAAGAACATTCATAGGCTCGGGAAAATTGCAGGAGGTAAAAGAGTACATTATAGCTGAAACCATTGGTACTGTAGTTTTTGACGATGAATTGGGTCCTTCACAATTAAGAAATATCGAAAGAGAACTACAATGTAAAATACTCGACCGAACAAATCTTATACTGGATATTTTTGCCAGCAGAGCCCGCACTGCTACTGCCCGTACTCAGGTTGAACTGGCTCAGTATGAATACCTCTTGCCCCGGTTATCGAGAATGTGGACTCACCTGGAGAAACAAAGAGGGGGAATTGGTATGAGAGGTCCCGGCGAAAAAGAAATTGAGACCGACCGCCGTATTATACGTGACAGGATAACACTTCTTAAAAAGCAGCTTGAAACCATTGACAAACAGAAAATAACCCAGAGAAGTGGGCGTGAAAAGATGGTGAGGGTGGCCCTGATAGGATATACTAATGTAGGCAAATCAACCATGATGAATTTGCTGAGCAAATCGGAAGTCTTTGCCGAAAATAAGCTGTTTGCCACACTTGATACCACAGTCCGTAAGGTAGTGATTGAAAATCTGCCGTTTTTACTTACTGATACTGTTGGTTTCATCAGAAAACTGCCCCATGGTCTGGTTGAATCCTTTAAATCGACACTTGATGAGGTAAGAGAGGCCGATTTATTAATGCATATTGTCGATATTTCGCATTCAGATTTTGAAGAACAAATAAAAGTGGTTAACCAGACTCTTTCAGAAATAAACGCCGCTAATAAACCTGTTATGATGGTTTTCAATAAAATTGATGCATACAGGCATACTGAGATGGAAGAAGGTGACTTAAGAGAACCCGGCCCTGAAAACATATCACTTGAAACCTTAAAAAAGACCTGGGTGGCAAAGGTCAATGCACCGGCAATTTTTATATCGGCGAGGCATAAACAAAATATCGAAGAGTTGAAACAAAAGCTTTATGATCAGGTATATGCAATTCACATAAAACGTTTTCCATTCAACAAAATGCTTTATTAAAATAATTAGTACCTTAGCCACATAAACAAAAAGCACATAAAGCCATGAAAGACATTATTGTTGCTATTGATTTTTCACAAGGATCACTCCATGCATTGGATTATGCCATTGAGTTTGCCAATTATCTCAAAAGCAATCTGATGATGGTTTGGGTAAATAATCAGCTTACCCAGGAACCGGGGTTTGGTGGTGAAGGTAATCACAACAGAGATGAGGCAATTAGAAATTTCGAGGAGATCATTGCAGAAAAGAAAAGCAGTTTGCTTCATGGAACCTTAAACTATAAGCTTCGGAGAGGCAAAGTTTATCAGGAAATAGCTGTTCAGGCAAAAGCCGGAAATGCTTCGATTATTATTGCAGGCACTCATGGAGTAACAGGTTATGAGGAATTCTGGATAGGAAGCAATGCTTACCGGATTGTATCGTATGCTCCTTGTCCGGTTATTACAGTAAGATACGACTTTAAAATTAAACCCGAAGGAGTAAAGAGAATTGTTTTACCAATTGACAGTTCAGCTGATACTCGCCAAAAAGTTCCTTTCGCTGCTCAAATTGCAAGAGAGTTTGGCGCTGACATCCATTTATTATCGATATATTCCACTAATTTAAAATCGATGAATCGCAGAGTGGATAACAGCATTATTATGACTCAGAAATTTCTGCAGGATGAGGGGATTAACTTTTCGACCACCAACCTTAAGGCCGAAAATATAACCAACTCTACCCTTCAATATGCCCATGAGATAGATGCCGACCTGATCGCAATAATGACCGAGCAGGAAACCAACGCAAATAACATATTATTAGGCCCTTTCGCTCAGCAAATGGTGAACTATTCAAGTATTCCCGTGTTAAGTATACAGCCGAAGGAGATTTATGAAATATCTACCAGATAACTACTATGACTCGCATATCTACTATTTTATTTCTAGTAATGCTTGTTGCCTCCGTAAAAGCACAAAATGAGCGAGTGGAGCTCGTGCAGGACGAGAGGGTAGATTTACTGGTTGACAAACATATTTTTTTGAATCGCCACCATTTCTCTATGGCTGGCTGGAGAATACAGATATTTTTTGATGCAGGGGCAAATTCTAAACGCAAAGCCACCGAAGCATTGCGCTTATTCAATGAACGATATCCCGAAACCGATGCCTACCTTTCATTTAAAGAGCCATATTACAGGGTTAGAGTGGGCGATTTCAGGTCTCGGCTCGAAGCAGAGGGCTTCCTGAAAAAACTTCAACTTCATTATCCTAATGCTTTTGCGACAAACGACTTTATTAACCCTCCTCCTATCGAATAATTAAGTTAAGATCATTGCCTTTTCCTATTGATTACGCAACATATTTTTCATATATTAGCATAATCAAAACCAGGACTATGAAAACGTTACTTTCAGCCATCGATTTTTCCGATTGCTCAATAAATGCACTCGAGCATGCAATATCTATTGCCAGAGCATCCGAATCCAACTTACTGATGATTTGGGTTAATAATCCAAATACCACAAAAACGATCCTGTCTTCTGATTTATCCGACGATCTACTGGAAGAAGTGGAACATCAATTTTCCAGACTTATATCCAAATACAGTCATGAATTACCAAAAACCAAGATGGATTATATTATCAGGGAAGGTAAAGTGTATAGAGAAGTTGTCAATCAGGCAAATGAGTCAGATGCCTGGTTGATAGTTGCCGGAACCCATGGTTCATCAGGTTTTGAAGAACTCTGGATTGGAAGTAATGCCAATAAGATTGTTACCGCTGCTTCTTGTCCCGTTATTACTATCCGTGCAGGTGTTAACGTTCACAGGGATTTAAAAAGAATCATAATGCCTATTGACAACACCCCCGAAACCAGACAAAAAGTTCCGTTTACCTGCGATCTTGCATCATTTTTCAATGCTGAAGTCCATGTTCTGACTCTACTTACCACGCAGGTTGAACAAGTACGCAATCATGTCCGCAGCTATGCAAAACAAGTTGCAAACTACCTGAGGAAGAATAAGGTTGAATACACCGTTGTTGAAATGGATGTTGATAACCTGTCAGATGCCGCTATAGAATATGCTCAAAAGGTTGATGCCAATCTGATTTCAATTATGACCGAACAGGAGAAAACAGCTACCAATATTTTCCTGGGCCCATACGCCCAGCAAATGGTGCATCATTCACCTATTCCTGTGCTTAGCATCCATCCGATTGATATCCCCATTACACTGGGACTCTGATGTAATCGGCATTATCATTGAATAAATAATTAACTTTGCGGTTAATAACTTCCGCCATTAAGAATCATTATGCCTTATGATTAGCTATGGATGATATCACTTATCGGTGGATACCTGAAAGCAACACTCTGTATGAACAAAAACCTTAATGCATCATCCGAACAACTAAGTCCTACCGAACGTGAACTTGAGAAAGTCTTACGACCTTCTGACTTCACAGATTTCTCAGGGCAACAGGGGGTAGTTGATAATCTGCGGGTTTTTGTGAAAGCTGCCCGCATGAGAGGGGAATCCCTCGACCATGTGTTACTTCACGGCCCTCCCGGCCTCGGCAAAACCACACTCTCGCATATCATTGCTAATGAACTTGGTGTTAATATCAAAATAACTTCAGGCCCTGTACTCGATAAGCCTGGCGATCTGGCAGGTTTGCTTACTAATCTGGAACCTAATGATGTTCTTTTTATCGATGAAATTCACCGATTGAGCCCCGTGGTTGAAGAATACCTCTATTCAGCTATGGAGGACTTTAAGATCGACATCATGATCGAAACAGGCCCTAATGCAAGGAGTGTGCAGATTTCACTCAGCCCATTCACACTTGTGGGAGCTACTACCCGCTCAGGTTTGCTGACAGCACCTTTAAGGTCACGATTTGGAATCAATTCAAGATTATCCTATTACGACGCGGTAACATTGCAGCATATAATTGAACGTTCAGCAGGTATTCTCAAGGTTGAAATAACTGCCGAAGCTGCTAATGAAATTGCACGAAGGAGTCGCGGCACCCCCCGTATAGCCAATCTGCTCCTGAGAAGGGTAAGAGATTTCGCACAAATAAAAGGAAACGGTTCCATTGACCTTGCCATCTCTCAATACAGCCTTCAGGCTCTACAAGTAGATAAGAATGGGTTGGATGAAATGGATAATAAAATACTTTCAACCATTATTGAGAAATTCAAGGGAGGTCCTGTAGGACTTACCACGATTGCTACTGCCGTGAGTGAAGATCCCGGAACTATTGAAGAAGTATATGAACCTTTCCTCATTCAGGAAGGTTATCTGATGAGAACTCCAAGGGGAAGAGAAGTAACAGCACTGGCATACAAACATCTGGGGAAAATTAAGCCCGGGTCTCAACCGGAGCTACTCTTCTAAAAAGAACATAGCACCTGGTTGATATGAACCGAATAGAACTTAGTCAGTTAATTAAATCGGAGGCCTCACGGCAAGGCTTTAATCATTGTGGCATTGCCAAAGCACGGAGATTAGATGAACACGAACCACGGTTGGTTGACTGGTTGGACAAAGGAATGCATGGCAGGATGCAGTACATGGAGAATCATTTCGAAAAAAGACTTGACCCAAGGCTATTAGTGGATGGAGCCAAAACCGTAATCTCTCTGATGCTCAATTATTACCCTGGCGATCTGACATATAACTCACCACTCAGGGTGTCGAAATATGCTCTGGGAATCGACTATCATTTTGTCATTAAAAATAAACTCTTCAACTTGGTTAAAGCCATCCAGGAAAAGGTTGGAGAATTCAATTTCAGGGTTTTTGTTGATTCAGCACCTATACTTGACCGGGCATGGGCTGTTGAAGCAGGAATAGGATGGATTGGCAAAAACACCTTACTGATTAGTCGACGAAACGGTTCTTTTTATTTCCTTTCCGAAATAGTTTGTGATATTGAGCCTGCTTATGATTTACCTTTTGGGGGCAGTTATTGTGGTGACTGCACACGATGCATTGACGCATGTCCCACCGGGGCCATTATTCCCGGCAAAGCTATCAATGCAAATGTTTGTATTTCATACCTGACGATTGAATTGCGGGATGAAATTGAGAACGCATTTGATGGTAAATATAAAGATTGGATTTTCGGTTGCGACATATGTCAGGATGTTTGTCCCTGGAATCGATTCTCTCTCCCACATTCTGTTAAGGAATTTGAACCCTCAGGCAACTGGACTGAATGGACAGAAGGAGAATGGAGGTTGCTTGACAAATCCCTTTTCAGGGAGATATTCGGACAATCAGCACTACAGAGGGCAGGCCTTAATAAGTTAAAAAATAACATTACTTTTGTAGGCCAAGAAAATTAAGAAAATGGAGAATACAGGTGCGATAAAATCCGCGGTTTTGGAGACTTCGGTTTGTTCGGAGATAGGGAAGCTCGAAGGTGTAATTCTTCACTCTCCGGGTAGTGAGGTAGAAAATATGACCCCTGATTCAGTTCAGAAGGCACTTTACAGTGATATTCTGAACCTGGAAGTTGCTTCACATGAGTACAGACAATTTAAGTGTGTGCTTGATAAATATACAAGAACATTTCAGGTACGCGACTTGCTGAAAGATATTTTACATGAAGAGAAGGTAAGAATTGACCTGGTTCATAAAATCTGCGATCAGGAGCGGGTTAATAAACTTAAAAACAACTTACTTGATCTGAATCCCGATTTATTGACCACTGCTTTGATTGAAGGAATTGAACTCACCCGTGATAATTTATCAAAATTCCTCAGTAAAGATCGCTTTGAACTTGAACCACTGCATAACTTCTTCTTTACCCGTGATGCTTCAATCACCGTAGGTAATGAAGTATTTATCAGTAGGATGGCCAGCAGGGTACGCGACAGAGAGTCTCTGATTATGGAGTCAATCTTCGATTATCATCCGCTATTGACAACAACAACTGTAAATCCACAATCAAGCCGGAACATCTGCAAAGAATTCAGCTTTGAGGGTGGTGACTTCCTGGTTGCCCGGGAAGATATTTTACTTATTGGTACCGGATTAAGAACCACACCAAAAGGAATAGATTTTATCATAGAACATTATCGTAATAAGGGGGGAATTCATCATCTGTTGGTTCAGGAATTACCCTATGAGCCTGAATCTTTCATTCATCTCGATATGGTATTCACTTTCATTGATAACAATCTGTGCATGATCTATGAACCTCTTATCATGTATTCGAGCAGATTTTTAACCATTCACATTACGATTGATAATGGCAAAGTGAAAATTAAAGAAGAAGAAAACATACCCAGTGCACTCGAAAAATTGGGAATGAAAATTGATTACATTTGTTGTGGAGGTAATAAAGATATCGTTATTCAGGAAAGGGAGCAATGGCACAGTGGCGCAAATTTCTTCGCTCTTGAGCCCGGCAAGATTATGGGATACGGCAGGAATATCAACACTATTGAGGCATTAAATCAAAATGGCTTTGACGTTGTTAGAGCAAAAGATATCATGAATGGGATCGACACAGTGGAGAGTCACAAAAAATGTGTCATTACCATTGAAGGTGCCGAATTATCAAGAGGTGGTGGTGGTTGCCGATGCATGACAATGCCTGTAAGAAGGGCGGCCACAAGCTGATAAGTAATTTCTGGCAAGAGGACAATTACAACATTTGACATATACAACACCTATGCAAAAACTAATTAAACTTTTAACTATGGGAATCTTAAGTGGTTCACTTCTGACCGGAGTACCTTCAGCAGTTGCCCAAAAGCAATCTGCAGGAGACTTTAAGGTTGATTTTGAGAAATATGAACTCGATAATGGTTTGCAGGTTGTACTGCACCAGGACCATTCCGACCCGATCGTATCAGTCGCTATACTCTATCATGTTGGATCCAGTCGCGAGAAACCCGGAAAGACCGGATTCGCACATTTCTTCGAGCACATGTTATTCCAGAATTCTGAGAATGTGGGCAAAGGAGTCTTTTTCAAGAAAATTGATGACCTTGGCGGAACATTCAATGGTGGTACATGGACTGATGGAACCGTATATTACGAAGTAATTCCAAAGGATGCACTGGAAAAGATCTTATGGATGGAGAGCGATCGTATGGGCTTTCTTATCAACACAGTTACACAGGGAGCACTCGACAGGGAAAAGGACATCGTAATCAATGAAAAAAGGCAACGTGTCGATAATCAACCATATGGACATGCCGATTATGTTCTTGATAAAAACCTGTACCCGGCTTCGCATCCTTACTCCTGGCAGGTGATCGGATCAATGGATGACCTTCGCAGTGCAACACTTGATGATGTAAGAGAATTTTACGATAAGTATTATGGCGTAAACAATGCCACAATGGTAATTGCCGGTGATTTCGATAAAGCAGAAGTTAAGAAATTGGTTGATAAGTACTTCGGAGAGTTTAAGCCACGCCAGAAGCCGGAAGCTTTCCGCCCGATGCCTGCGATGCTTACTTCCACCAAGAAATTGTACCACGAGGACAACTTTGCCAGACTACCTGAACTTACAATGGTAATTCCTACTGTTGAAATGTATCATCCGGATTCTTATGCTCTCGAGGTACTGGCTGATTTATTGGCAGAAGGTAAAAAATCACCGCTTTATAAGGAAGTGGTAGAGAAGAGAAAACTTGCACCTAACATTTCTGTATATAACAACTCGATGGAGCTTGCAGGAAAGTTTAACATTTCAGTTCAGGCTTTTGAAAATACCAGTCTCGAAACAGTAGTGGAAGCCATCAATGAAGGATACCGTCAATTTGAAACAAACGGATTCAGCGAAAGTGACCTTCAAAGGATTAAAAACATGAGGGAGACTGCATTCTATAACAGTATTTCTAGCTTGCTCGGAAAATCTTTCCAGCTGGTACAATCAAATGTCTTTGGTGGAGATCCAGGCAAGATGATGGAAGAAGTGAAGATGCTCAATGCAGTGACCAGTGATGATGTTAAGAGAGTTTACGAGAAATATATCAAAGGCAAGCATTTTGTGGCCACCAGTTTTGTTCCTAAAGGACAATTAGATTTAATTCTTTCGGGATCAGTGAAAGCTGATGTGGTTGAAGAATCTGTTGAAACAGGCGCTGAATCAACCGATGTGGTTATTGAGGAGGAGACTTTCGAAAAGACACATTCAGCCATCGACCGCAGTATTGAACCTCCATTAGGACCTGAACCTCTGTTACCCACACCGAAAGTTTACACCGAAACGCTCACAAATAATCTGAAGGTTTACGGTATAGAGAGCAATGAACTTCCACTTGTACAATTCAGTTTCAGATTAAAAGGCGGACAGTTATTGGAAACCCCTGATAAAGCCGGTGTTTCGAAGCTGGTTGCTGAAATGATGATGGAAGGCACCCGCGATATGACTCCTGAAGAACTTGAAGAAGCCATAGGCCAACTTGGTGCCCGGATTCATGTTAATTCATCATCAGAATTCATTACAATTACAGCAAACTGTCTCTCAAGAAACTACCAGAATGTACTTGAACTGGTAGAAAAAATTATGCTGGAACCACGTTGGGATGAGATAGAATTTGCCAGGGTAAAACAGGCTGCATTAAATAACATTGTTCAGCGTGAGGCTAACCCAAGTGCTGTTGCCGGAAATGTTTTCTTCAGAAAGCTTTATGGCGAAAACCACATTTTATCGATGCCTGGGACAGGTACTGTTGCAACGGTTGAAAGTCTGAACATAAACGATCTCAAAGATTTTTATGCAAAGTCTTTCTCACCTTCAGTAGCTAGTTTCCACATTGCCGGAAACATTACAAAGGATGTAGCTATTAAATCACTCGGAACTTTTGCATCAAAGTGGAAGGAATCGAAAGTTGAATTCCCTGAGTATGCAATTACTAACGGAATAGATAAACCAGCTCTTTATTTCATCGACATTCCCGATGCCAAGCAGTCGGTTATCATGATTGGTTCACTCACCGTACCAAGGAATCATCCAGATTATTTCCCGGCTTCTTTTGTGAACTATAAACTTGGTGATGGTTCGGGTGCCCGCTTATTCCAGGTATTGCGCCTTGAAAAAGGATACACCTATGGAGCTTATTCATACCTTATGCCACGCGTTAATGAAGGTCCGTTTGTTGCCAGTTCAAATGTCCAGTCGATGTTTACTCTTGAATCTGTAAATCTCTTCCGCGATATTCTGTCAACATATGGTGAACAGTATAGTGAACAGGACCTAGAAACAACCCGCAACGCGATGATCAGAGGTAATGCCGGTAAATTTGAAACCATTGGTAACCTTATGGGAATGCTTCATGAAATCAGCTCCTATAATTTACCAACTGATTATGTAAAGAAAGAAGAGAAGCTCGCAGGTGAAATGACTATTGAAAAAAGCAAGTCGATCTATCAGAAATACATTCAGCCACAGAAAATGATCTATGTTGTAGCAGGCGATGCACGTACTCAATACGACCGACTAAAGGAAGCAGGTTTAGGAACTCCGGTAATGTTGGATAAACAAGGTAATGTTCTGGTTAAATAACTGCACAACTTTACATAAAATAAAAAAGCCTCCTGAACAGGAGGCTTTTTTATTTACATCTCACTTAATAATTCTCCTTCAGTTTATTTTCAAGAAAGACTTCAACACTTTTTTCCAATTCCTCAACAGTTCCATTATTCATAAAAACAAGATCAGCAAGTTTCATGCACTCCCTTATATTTTGATTGTTTGGATCCTCTGAGTCCATTTCACGCTTTTCGTTTGCGAGAAAAGTTTCATATGAAATGCAGTCGGTCTCTGAATTCCTTAACACTATCCTCTCATAGCGTAAAGAAGCATCAGCATCCACAGCAATAAGAATAAAGTTTCCTTTGCTGCGTAAGGAATAAACTTCGCCGGGAGTCCTGATGCTTTCAATTATACAGTTTGCATTGCTTTCTAATGCTTGCTTATAAAGTTCATCAATTATAAAAGAAGGCGAATTCTCAGCTCTGAGTCTGTTGGCAACAATGACCATCGAATCACGGTTAATTTCAAGTCCAAGTTTCTCTATCTCTGCAATAAGGAAAGATCTGACAGACAAATGCCTGAAGTTCTTATTTTGAACAAGGTATTCAACTATGGTACCTTTGCCTGCACCTAGTGTGCCCGTAATTCCAATGATCAGCATGACTGGTATTTAAATTTATTTTAATGCTTTCAGAGCCTCTGCTGCAGCATTAAGTGTTGGCTGAATTGAAATTTCGCTGCCTACTGCATTTTTCATCCACACTTGTGGAACCAATCTACCCTGAGTGTACATACGCTGGAACTCATCAGCAAGAGATTTCCCTTTAACCTGTTGTTCTATCTGAAAGTCAATCAGATGACCCATTGGATAGTTTGACAGGTATAATGGATTATCAATCATATGGGAATATATTGCCAGAATAGGCTCGTCATTACCGCCAAGTACGCTTGCATAATACTTATTCCAGACTTCCTTTGCGGCAGCAATTACAGCTTCTTTCAATTGAGCAGGAGTGGCATCCGGGTTAGCGTACATCCATTTCCATACTTTCATATCAACCAAAGAAACACCCATGATCTCATAACTTCCCCAGAAATTATCGAGAGCCATCATGTGTTCTTTCAGTGGATCGGTATTGGGCATTCCCAATAATTCAAGATCCCTTTTCTGGAAAAGGAAAGCCACTGCTTCGGTGAAAGAGGTATTTGGAACTCCCTGCAGCATGTAATAATCAACATCGTTCATTGTAACAGTTTGCTCCACATTGTGCCCGAACTCATGAACTGCAATATTATAGCCCTTATAATCCATTCCATTTTCACCAATTCTGGTGCGTAAATGAGCCACATCATCCCTCATCTCAGCACCCCATGCATGTCCTGCACCACGTGATGCATCCACTACTACCAGTGATGTAATTTCGTCGGCTTTTTTCTTATCCCATCCTAGTTTAGTAAGGATAACAGGCAATTCGGCCTCGAAAGCTTTGGTATCGGGGAATTTTTTGGAAGTAATAGCTGTAAGTTCCTCTTCGGGAATACCTCCGCGCGATTTGAAACCATTATACCAGATATCAAATGGTTCTAGCTTACGGCCAAGTTGTTTACTGATATAGGTGGCCACTTCTTTTACCTGAGGTGATGATACAAACTCAGTAAACAGTCGCTCAACATCTTCCTGAGGGATTTCCATTCCTTCCTCAAATGCTCTGTCGATATATGTCGGTAGATTAGGACTGTACTTATCGATCATTTTCATGGCATGGAAATTTGCCAATAGCACAGCATACCTGTTATCAGGTTCCATGGTGAATTTAGCCTCTTTTCCGTCCTTGTACATTTTATTATTACGGGGATCCCATGTGAATTCATTGCTATTGATCATTTCTGATGGAATGCTTTGATCAATAATTCGTTTCATTACATCATAAATCATTCTCTGTTTTTCGAGTCCATTATCACCGGCATAATTTGACTTAAGTTCATCTCTTAAGCCCCAGTGAGTAATTAATTTCATATCAGAAGGGAACAATGCCTTACCTTTTAGATTGAGCAGATTACCCATATAGATATTATAATCGGAGATATAAGCATCTGCTTTTGTGAGTGTTTCAGAAACGCTCAGTATAACGTTTGCAGGAACACGGGATGTAAAACGGTCGCCCATTCTTGCATGGGCCCATTCCTTTCTCGACCAGGCAGATCCCAGCTTAGTTTTCTCTTCAAGATTATAATAAGGAAAGTTGAGTGCTGTAATAAATGCAATCTTGTTATTAAAGAAGTCGTCATCAAGGTGAGCTGAAGCGTCGTAACTTCCGAACAACATATCGATTGGCTCAATTTCGGGTCCCTCGAGTTGCAAAGGCTCTTTCAGCAACACATCCATTTGATGAAAATGTCCGGCAAAAATCTCAAAATTTCTTTCAAGCTTCTTATACAGATTATCGAGAGCGGATTGGTCTGCTACGAAGTTCTCAATACAAAAAGATTGAAATTCAGCAGGTGTACCATCAATTTCTCTCCACAAACCTGCAACTTGTGAAACACCTCTGTCAATTCTGAAAGAAGCGGCATCTCCATATTTATTCAGCAATTGCTTTTTAACCTGTTCCATAGTTGATTTTTCAATGTTCATCTTTTCTGCTGCTGTTTGTGCAATAAGGCTGCCAGGAATAACAACCGACAACAATGCAATGAGAAAACACACTAAAAGACTGTTTCTTTTCATCTCAATCGGGGTTTTTGTTTATGCAAATGTAAACTTTCTCTTCTTTAAGTTTTAGTTTATGCAAATGTATATCTTTCTCTTATTTTTTATCTTTCTAATTCCATACTTCAACAATGAATATCAATTGAGGCTGGGGTATAAAATCAACAGGTCTCATTATTTGTTATCTTTGTTATTTAATTCATTAATATGTTCAGAGACGAAAGCGGACAAAGACCCACCCAAAAGATCTTTACAGAAGTTCCTCCCAGATACGACTTGTTGAATCGTGTATTAACATTAAACCTTGATGAAAACTGGCGAAAAAGAACGGCCTCTGAAGTATTGAAAAACACGCCTGCCAATGTGCTTGACTTATGTTGCGGCACAGCTGATCTGACTATGCATCTGGCTGCTAAAGCTGATCAGGTAACCAATATCTACGGATTAGATTTCAGCCATACCATGCTGGAGAGAGCCAAAGAAAAGGTGGCTGTTTTTGGAGAAGGTAGGGTTAAACTCATTCAGGGGGATGCCGGCAATATGCCATTTGAAAGTAATTTTTTTGATGCCATTGGTATTTCATTTGGCTTTCGTAACCTTACATTCGAAAACCCGGATGCCCGCCTGCATATGCAAGAAATATACAGAGTACTAAAACCAGGCGGTCGTTTTGTTATAGTTGAAACCAGTCAACCATCCAATGCAGTGGTTAGATTCTTCTACCATGTATATCACAGGCTAATTACAGCACCCATTGGAGGCTTAATATCGGGTAATCACCAGGCATATAAATATCTGGCCTATTCAGCCAACAATTATTACACTTTGCCCCAACTCTCTAAATTGCTGACAAATGCAGGGTTTAAAAATACCAGGGGAATTCCACTGATGCTTGGAGCAGCGGCTATCATGATCGCCGAGAAATAAATAGTGCTGACTGCTGAGTGCTGACTGCTAAATTCTGAGTGCTGACTGCTGACTGCTGACTGCTGACTGCTGATTGCTGACTGCTGATTGCTAAGTGCTAAACAATCATCATTGCAATACCAAATATGATCATACCCACAGAATACCATTCCCTGACAGGGTTTTCGGCTTTTTGAATATCATATCCTGACAGAAACTTAGGGCCTATGAAGGCTCCGATCATGGTTCCAAAAGTCAGCAAATAGACCAGAGTCAGATCTATCATTCCGACAAGAAAATGGGCTCCCAAAGCCGAAATGGTATTAAAACCGGCTATCAGTAAGGAAGTGCCAACCACTAGTTTCAGTGGCATGCGGATAGCAAAAAGTCCTGCGAGAACGGGCGCTGTTCCACTGGTTCCAAATGAACCTGTAACAATGCCGGATAAAATTCCATAAATGGAACTGCTGGCAAATTTTGAGCGCGGACTCAATTCTTCCAACTTACCACCTTGTGCCTCTTTCTTCTTTTTCGTGCGGGTTTTTAGGATTATATGCAGAGCCATGAGTATGGAGTAAATTCCGAAGCTAACTTTAAGCTGTTTTGTTGTGAGCATGCTTGTAAATGCAGCACCCCCAAAGGCTCCGATAATTCCCCCAAGGGCAAAAATAAGCCCTATCTTCATGTCGAGGTTTTTTCGCTTTCTATGACTTATTGAACCTACAACACAAACGGGTATAGTTGCGGCCAGTGATGTTGTTACTGCAACCTGGGCAGGGACGCCAAAGAAAATAGTAAGAACAGGCAGGAAGAAAAAACCACCTCCTCCACCTATAAGTGAACCAAAAAAACCGATTATAAAACCGAATATTGGCAACCACAGATAAACAGATTCGAAGTCAGAATGAAAAATCATACCTTCTATTTAAATCGTTCCTTCATAAGGGCCATTATCATGGCGACTATTTGCTTTTGACTTATTGTACTGCAATTTATCTGAAGGTCGTATATATTATTAAGATCCATCGTGCCTCTTAATGCCCGCGACATAAGACGGTTCCTCAGCTGGTCGGTCTTATTTATCTCCCTGATCATGTATTCGCGGGTTGTATGGAATCGTGCTGTGAGTGATTCAATTCGCCATTCCATGGGAGCGTATAATTTAATATGAATAGAAGGTTTCAAATCGTGTGTAATGGCAGCGCCTCCCCTACCCACAATAATAACATTTCCTTTTTTAGCGGCTGCGGTAATTACTGAATTTACAACTTTTTTGACTTTCCTGTCGCTTTTATAATATCTTTCGCTCAGAGCTCTCAACACTTCATCCATGTGTGATCTGTCATACCCTTCTGTAATATTAAGCACACTCCGGGCGTCCATTCCCAACTTAATAGCAGCTTCACTAATGATTTCCTTGTTAAGAATGGTCCACTCCTGCTGTTTCCCTGCCAGTTCCTCCTGAAGCATCCTGGATATTGTATTTGCCTGACATCCAAAATCGCGGGATATAGTTATAAAAGGCCCGGGTTCTTTTTGAATTTTAACAATCGGTTTAGATGGGTTGAAACTATCAACCATGTACTTCATTAACAGGTCTTCATTATACATATCGTTTTTATCTGAGTCTATCTCTCAATTCCTCTGTTTGCTTTTCAAAACCCGGCTTTCCGAGAAGAGCAAACATATTTTTTTTATAAGCTTCTACACCCGGCTGATCGAACGGGTTCACGTCAAGTACATAACCTGACAAAGCACACGAGAATTCGTAAAAATAGATTAGTTGACCCAGTGTATTCTCATTAATTTTAGGCAAGGTAATAATAATATTTGGAACTCCACCATCTATATGAGCAAGCAGCGTTCCTCTTTCTGCTTCGCGGTTTACCATGCTTATCCTTCGGCCTGCAACAAAATTCAGTCCGTCGGAATCATCCTCTTCACGAGGAATTGTAACATCCTTCTGGGGCTGGTCAACAGATAGAACAGTTTCGAATATTATGCGTAAGCCTTCCTGAACATATTGCCCCATACTATGGAGGTCGGTGGTAAAACTAACGCCTGCAGGAAAAATACCCCTGTTTTGCTTGCCCTCACTCTCTCCAAAAAGTTGTTTCCACCATTCGGTTATATAATTGAGCGACGGCTGGTAATTGACTGTGACTTCAATGGGTTTTCCTCCCCGATACAATGCATTGCGTGCAGCAACATACCTGAAAGCAGGATTATCATTCAGGCTATCTGATGCCAAAATTGCTTCTTTCATCGCCTTTGCACCCTGAATCAGCTCTCTGATATTATAACCTGCCACTGCAATAGGCAACAAGCCAACCGGTGTCAGAACGGAATATCTCCCTCCAACATCATCCGGCACTATATATGTTTTGTAACCTTCGCTGGTAGCTAAGCGTTTAAGAGCACCTTTCGACTGATCGGTAATTGCAATAATTCGTTTACGCGCTTCTTCCTTTCCGTATTTTTCTTCCAGATGCCGCCGTAATATTCTGAATGCAACAGCTGGTTCAGTCGTCGTACCACTCTTACTGATAACGGTAAGAGCATAATCGCGCTGGTCAAGCACTTTCAGCAAATCGGCCATATAATCTTCCGAAAGATTGTTTCCGGCATAAACAACCAGAGGTTTACCACGGTGCTGTTTGTCGAGCAATGGAGCAAAATTATTCTGAAGTGCTTCAATTACAGCTCTTGCGCCCAGGTACGATCCTCCAATGCCAATTACCACATAGATATCTGCCATTCGGTTTATGTTCCGGGCATCATTCTCTATAGAATTTATTAAATTATCATCAATATCGTCTGGCAGAGTTATCCATCCAAGGAAGTCGTTACCTTTACCTGTTTTGTTTATAAGTGTCTGTCGATGAAGTATAAGTTGGTTGGTGAAGCTATCTAGTTCTTCTTGTTTTACAAAGCCCTCAAGGCCCCGGGTATCTACTTTTAAGTCAATCATTAGCTTGAATGGATTATTATACAAAGATAGAAGATGTATGCATTCCTGCAATTGCCTTTATAACAATTCTTCCAAGACACTTGTTCTGTT
>JAEYSM010000063.1 GCA_023434665.1 Bacteroidota bacterium
ATCCCAGTTGGTCACAACTTCGGCAACAGCCGGATGTGTTTCAGTTTTAAGCATCGTTATGAAAGCTTCATCAGTCATAGTTTCCTGATGGTTTTTCAGTGCGTTCCATAACTTTACCATGGCATCCTTGCCACCGGCATTATATATGTCCTTTGCCGCCGAATGCAACCGCGATTGGTACCATCCATAGTTCTTAGGGCCCATGCCCATTGTGGAATACAGTTTTTCGAAGTCTTCGAGCGATGTGAACTTGTATTCGGCAGACCCTGCACCTACCACCATATCAGGAAAGGTGACCAGTGCATCAAGCAGTTCCGGCTGCTGTTCAGCCACATACGTGTGAAGCATAATGTTCACGAAAAGCTCACTCATCCAGTGACGCTGCATCTTCAGGCCGGCCTGCGAAGTGTACGAATGGCCCATCTCGTGCAAAGCCAGCAGATCGAAGAAAGGCATCATACTGTAAGTGCCGTCTTCCTTACCATAAGCCTTCTTTACCCGGGCAGCAAGCGGTGCCGGCAAGTTATCGACAGGGGGTAAAAAACTGCGCCAGAAGTCGTTATCCTCCGATGCAACCGCCAGGTTCGCATAGTCGATATTATGCGGGAAGCCATAAACCTCATGGAGTGGTTTCGCCGCGTAGTCCTTCCAATGCTGCGGTGCCAGGATATAAAGGTTGGTCTGAGGTGTGAACCCGATCTCCTTTTCAAAATATCGCCCTGCATTCTCCATAAGATCGGCAATACTTCTGGCCCGTGCCTCAGCGCCCTCACTGAAATAATATGTTTGTGTGTAACCGGTCAACTTTTCAAGTTTTGCTTTAGGGTTTTCGCTTTCGCCGACTTTAGCCAGTGTTGTTTTATCCTGAGCCATAAGAGTAGCCTGTCCCGTCAGGAATAACGAAATCACTGACAGAATGAGAATTTTTGAGCTGGTTTTCATGTTGTGTATAAGTGTCTTGTGATGAATATAGAACAGTAACATAATAAATATCAAGATGTTCAGAATCTGAAAATGACACTTCAATTCACCGGAAATAAGAACGCTTAAACCCTGAAACCCTGAAACTGCTGACTGCTGAGTGCCGACTGCTGACTGCAGAATGCTAATTGCTTTTGTCTATTTGTTTTTGTAAATTAGCATTTCCTATATTCAACACCTTAAATTCAAAGTCATGGCAATTGTAAAAGTTATCGAGGTTATCGCCTCCTCCGAAAAAGGATTTGAAGATGCAATACAACAAGCTGTCGCAGAAGTATCTAAAACGGTTCGTAACATTGATTCCGTTTATGTCAAGGACATGAAGGTTCATGTAAAAGATGGCAAAATAACTTCCTACGGGATAATATGCAAGGTTTCATTCCGCGTAGACGAATTAATTGCGTAGAGGCGGTTTGCGCAGTCCAACCAGATCAATAAGCCTTTAGCCAGGAGCCGATAGTACATTCCACTGGCAGGCATTCACTCATGATGTTTCATTGCCGGTTGCAGACAGGAGCGGGTTAAGCAGCCTATGCTCCTCGTTTTCTGCAGCGGCCACAACGGCATATTCCACGAAGCCGTCGCCCGCGATACTGCTCATACAGCAGAACACCCTTTTCAATCAGAATGCCAATGCAGTCATACAATAAGACGCCACAATGGATTAATTTGACGCTGTTATTGATAATTTTAAGGAAAGTCAATCTGACCCGTGATTCATTTATAACCTTAGAATTTTCAATATGAACAAATATCCCTTTATCCCCGCAATTTTTCTTTTTAGCATGTTGTTCGTAAACATGATCAGCCTTAATGCACAGAATCTGAACAGAGTAAGCGCCAGTGGTTCATTCGATGAATACTGGTATATAGGAATTAATGGCGGCAAATCGCACTATATTGGTGACCTGAATAATAATGATGCATGGGGTAAATGCACTGAATTCAGCTTGAGTGGGTTCCTTGGCCATCAAATAAGCCCCCTGCTTGGTTTCAGGCTTCAGTATATCAATGGAAATCTAAGTGCTTCCTGTGATAACGAGTTCGGCAAATCAATCAAAACCGATTTCCGGGAATTTGGATATAATGCCACTTTGAACCTGAATGAACTTTTTGGCCACTTCAATCCTAAACGGTTCCTGAATGTGTATATAACGGCCGGGCCCAGTCTGGTTTCATATCATTCAGTGGTGTTGAACAATGATGAAATGTTATACATGGAGACCGAGGGCCGTAATAATGAAATGCTGGTTATGGCAGGAGCGGGCGCGTCAGTCAGAATTATTGATCAGATTGATCTTGTTGTTGAAGGCAGTTTTCACTATTCCTTCTGTGATGACCGGATGGATTTTATTGACCAGTTATCGCATAATGACCGTTACCGGTATATTTCGGCCGGAATAACCTATAAGTTTCTTCCGGGGGATAAAGATAAGGATGGTGTTTCGGATAAAAAGGATCTGTGTCCTGAAATGGCAGGCAATCCTTTCATGGATGGATGTGCAGATTCAGATGGTGACGGAATTCCCGATAAGGATGATGCCTGTCCCGCGTTAGCAGGAAAATCAAGTCTGAACGGTTGCCCCGATACGGATGGTGACGGAATTCCTGATAAAGATGACTTATGTGAGTCAATAGCCGGCAAAAAAGAGCTGAACGGATGCCCCGATAAGGATGATGATGGCATTGCAGATTTTGAGGATGATTGTGCTGATTTGCCGGGTCAGACCACGGCAAAAGGATGCCCTGATAAGGATGGTGACGGAGTTGCCGACAAGGATGATCAGTGCCCCGATACTAAGGGTGATGCAGAAATGGAAGGATGTCCCGACCGGGATTCAGATGGTACTCCCGATATTGATGACCAGTGTCCTGATGTTTCCGGTCCGGCTCTTAATAACGGTTGTCCTGAGCTTAATACCGCAAAACTCTCTAAAACACTTTATTTCGGTATCCAGAAAACTACCATTCAACCAGCTCATACCGGTGATCTTGATGAGGTTGTAACCTATCTGAAACAAAACCCCAATAAGGGTATAACAGTTTCAGGCCATGCTGATGCAGTGGGTGGGGATGCTTATAATATGCAGATATCTGACAGCAGGGCCGGGAATGTTGCTGCTTATATCGAATCAAAAGGTATAGCACCGTCAAGGATATCTTCTGAGTCATTCGGTGAATCAAAACCTGCCGGCAGCAACCAGACTGTTGAAGGCAGACGGATGAACAGAAGGGTAGTGGTTGAGGTAAAATAGGTGCTATTATAGAATTTTATTGATCGAGTTTCTTTTTTATTTCGGCAAGGTGTTTCTCAGGTATCGGTAGGGATATTTCTTCATCACCCTTTCTCAGGTAACATTTTTTCAAAGACCCTGAAACTTTTGCAAGCCATGCGGTATTGATGATATGGCATCTGCTGATCCTGATAAAGTGTTCAGGCAGCATTTTCTCAATGGTGCCAATGTTTATTGATACAATTTCACGCTTGGTTTTCGATGCATAAATCTCAGAGTAATTGGCCGCTGCTTCTATATAGATAATGTCATCAGGGTGGATCAGGATGAAACCGCTACGGGTGGTAAAGTGAAGCTTATGATGGTTACGGACCACTCGTTCAAGCTTATCCATCTTCTTCTCCAGATTATGTATATTAAGGTAGTGCCGGGCTTTGTTAATCACTTCGCCCAGTTCATTTTTGTCAACAGGCTTCAAAAGAAAGTCAAACGCATTCTTTTTTATTGCCGGTATAGCATAGTAGTCATATGCGGTTGTAAACACAACCAATGGTGATAATCCGAACTGATGAAACTGCTCGAGGACATCAAGTCCCGACATGCTTCCCATTTTAATATCCATGAAAACAAGGTCGGGTTTTAATTTGAGATAATGTGAAAGTACCTTTTCGGGATTAGTTGCAGATCCTACAACGCTGATACCATTAATTTTTCCGATCAATGTCTCAAGCAGGCTGACCGATTCAATTTCATCGTCAACGACTAAAGCTGTTAAATTCCCTTCATCTTTCATTAGCAACGGATTTATTCAGTTATGAATATAGAATAAAGGAATACGGAAATAATTGTAAATATAAGTAAATATATGATTTTTTTATGAGTAAAGACGTTAGTCTTTCCTGATTTGTTTCAGCGGTTCTCCGACGACCAGCATATCATGATCGGCGAATACTTTTATGATTTCCTCTTTTGAGGGGGGCGCAGTCCACTGATCAGTGGCCTCAAAGAACGCTTCCATCTTCCCGGCAGGGAGGTAGGAGACAATCATTTTGCCCTGATCTGTCAATTGAATAAAGGCATGCTTTACCTTTCGGGGAAGGAAAATGGTATCGCCCGGCTTCATTTCATATTGATCTTCGCCAACCTGAAACAAGTACTCACCCTCCACCACATAGAACCACTCGTCCTGAAACGGATGGATATGCAGTGGAGGACCACCATACGGACTAAGTCCGGTCTGCTCGAATACCGCCAGGCCGTTTTCTGTATCCTTCGCGGAAATCTTGATATCGAGAATGTTCTGAGTCACTCCTTTCATCTTGAAGTGCCTGTCAAACCGGGCTTCTCCTGCTTTAACCCTGAATCCTTCCTGCCCTCCCTTAACTCTGGATCCATCCTGAATGCCTGAGGTATTGAGGAGTTCAAATCTGGCAAACAAAACAGTAGGTATGAGTGCAAGTGCTGAAGCAACAAAGTGTCTTCTTTTCATAACTAAACATCATGGTACCAAAATATAACAAGTTAACCTGCAATTATCCTGACCACCATGGTATTTCGCCGTCTCGTACAAATACCTTCAATTTTAATCCCAGTCTTTTGGGAATGGCGTGTTATAGTTCCACTTCCTTACTATCTTTCAATATGTGTTGACCCTTTTGATATTGATGTAAGGCCACTTGCAACTTCTTAAGATCTGATTTGACAGGAACTATCGTGATAAAATCCATATTCTCCTGATCCTGATCGATATTGGAGTTCTTGTCCCGTGATTTTTTGTCTTCCCATGAGCCCGAGTTGGCATAGATGCATTGTTGTCCCTTGTGATTCAGATAGGTCTTTATCATCGGGATATGCGTGTGTCCAAAAACCACTATGCGAACATCAGAATCCGACTTGTCAAAATACTGCGCATTTGCTCTTTCATCAATAAATTCAGTCTCAAGACTGCCAACCATGGCAGTATTAATATCTGACAATGACTTCACATTATTGTATAGCTGACGTTCATCCCAACTGGCTTGTGTAAACAAATTATTGTACAAGTTCATTTGAATGCTGCCATCGGCTTCACTATTCCTTGGGATGATATCATTGATTGCGTATGTTTGGGTAAGACCACCAATATTTGTGGTGATTATTGGTTCGTTAAAGTCATCTTTCACGTAAATAACATTCTCCATAATAATTTTCCATAAGGAGTAGTAGGTATTCTTGCTAACCTGCTCTGCACTTGTTGAATCATTTAAAACAACAGTTCCTACCTTGGTGGCTTCTTCGGGAGTAGTTGGATCTGTAAATGAATTAGCAGCGATTCGTGCGAAGAAATATCCGGGGGCAAGAATTGATTCGGGTGCGTCATCAATTGCATTGGGCGTCATTGCGCAGAAGAAATCGTACCTATGACCATGTTCAATAGCAATTTCAGGATAGCCTTCAGGATGGTATGTGCCAACCTGGAATTTCCCATCATCATCCCGAGCCTGATTTATGCCGGGTAAAGCTATGTTAATATTTTCGGGAGTAAAGCCCATATCGTGATTTCCGGGAATGTACGTCACTTTTATCTTACCATCGGTAATTATGCTGTTCAATACATCAAAAACACCTTGATTGGCTTCAACTGATTTCCTTACAAAATCAGCCTGAGTGCCGCCACCATAGGTATCAGTTCTTGTGGGAATATACCATTCGTCAAGCATATCGCCTCCAATGACCAGTTCCTTTACAGTAGATGAGGTCCGTATCTCATTAAGAAACTGCTCAAGACGCTGAAGATGATGAACATTTTCAGAGTATGACAAGTCGTTTCCTAAATGAAGGTCGCTTATTACAACTATTTTGTCACGTGCACTATTACTGCTTACACTCATCGTGTCGAACGGGTTAATGGTGGTGTCGTCGTTCTTGGTATTACATGATCCAAAGACGAGCAAGGCAGCAATCCAAAGTAGAAATACAGCTTTTCGGTTCATAGAAAGGTTGTTAGGTTATAACTTTATTGAAATTACACATAATTTATATGTAAATGTTACAGCAAAGTTATAAAAAGAAAAATACCCACAACCACGCTTTAGCTGTAATAAATTAATTGCGTAGGCATGCTGATGCTCATTTACGAGCTGAACCTGGTAAATTCTTCCTTCAGTTCTTTTACCAGGTCTTTTACAGGAACTATGCTTTTTACTTTCCACACATTACTTCCGGCGAAGGCATACCCTTTCGAAAAGTTTCCCCTGAGGGCTGAAGTGAGAGAAGCGATAATGCAATAAGGAACTTTGTCAATATCGCAGGTTTTGATACAGTTAACCGGACAGGCTTTTGGCTTCTTTTCTCCGGCATCAACTGCATTGAGAAAGAGGGAGTTGATGGCCCTGCCCGGCATGCCTACCGGACTCTTGATGATCCTTATATCGTCTTTCCCGGCGGCTACGTAAGCCTGCTTAAAGGCATCCGTGGCATCGCATTCTTCAGTGGCAACAAACCGTGTTCCCATTTGTACTCCGGCTGCACCCATTTCAATGAACTTGTGAATGTCCTCACCGCTATATATGCCCCCTCCGGCTATGACCGGAATATGGCAATTATGAAGAGCTTCAAATTTGCTAACCACCTTTAAAACCTGAGGTATTATTTCTTCGAGCGAAAAAGACCGGTTGGTGATCTGTTCAGCAGTAAATCCGAGATGACCTCCTGCTTCCGGTCCCTCAACCACTATTGCCGCAGGGATACAACCATAGGTGTTGATCCACTTGTTACAGATAAGTTCGGCTGCCCTGGCAGAGGAAACTATAGGCACCAACAAGGTCTTGTGTCCAGGTTTGAGGTATGAAGGCAGATCCAAAGGTAATCCTGCACCCGAAAAGATAATGTCTATCTCATTTTCCAGTGCCGTACGGACCATATCAGCAAAATTGGAGAGCGCTACCATGATGTTCACCCCAATCACCCCTTTGCTCAATTTCCGGGCTTTGGCAATTTCCTCTTTCAGGCCGTAAATACAGTTCTGGAGATAATCGTGGCCGTTTTTGTATAACATGCCTAGTCCGGCACAGGAGATCACACCCACACCACCTTCATTGGCTACGGATGAAGCAAGTCCCGACAAGGA
>JAEYSM010000030.1 GCA_023434665.1 Bacteroidota bacterium
ATGGATAAAACTTTGATCCGATATGCACTTCCTTTGTGGTTTCCCGAAAGGTGATACAAAGAGGATCCGAAGTTGATATCCGGCGAATGTAGATTGCAATAGTCTTTAGCATTAGTTTGTCATTGTATATTTTTCAGAAATTTTCCGATAACCCTTTCCAGGTCCTCTTCCGAGATCTTCGCGAAGTATTGCTTTAAAGCGATCTCCCGGCTCCTGATCTGGTAGCCTGTCACGTCCTCCATCTGGTTGCGCATCTTCTGAAGCATCTGGGCAAAGGAAACCGGCTGTTGCAGAGCTTCGGCATCCACCTGCAGCTTTGCCTGGTCGTAAATAGCGATCTTTTCGTCGATGGTGAGGTTGATTTCCCCCAGTTCGGTCAGGAACTTGTAAGTGGCACCCCCGCAATCGATCACGAAACCTTTGTCTTTGAAGTTTTTGTAACAAACCCGCAGGCAGTCAACTTTCAGCTGATCTTTCTCCTCCGGTGTGAGGGGAGGTTTTGGAATCTGCTCTTCGATGAATCGCTGCTGTTTTTTTAATGCCTCGTTGCGTTCGCGCGAGCCAAGATAACTTTCGATGAAGTTGTGCAGGGTGATCACGTTGAATCCCATGTACTCGCCATAGCGATTCCTGATGCCCAGCTCTGTGGCCAGTTTAAGATCTTCGATGGTGAGTGCCGGGGTGTAGTACCGTATGTCATTGATCAGCAGCCGGGCGGTGGTTTGAAGAAACTCCACGCGTTCTAACCTGGTGCCGCCGCCAATTTTCTGCCCAAGTTCGGCATATGCCGTGTTTATGATGGTCATCACTATCTGTTCGGCCTCTTCCTGCTGACATTCGATGATTTTCCTTCCGTGCCAGGCAGCCACATACCGTTTTTCTTCTTTGTGCAGGTAAGGACTGATCTTAACCGGCGCTTCATTAAATTCAGTCAGCCCGCTCCGGTTAGCAACAACTACTTCTTTCATATCTCATGCGGGTTTAGATCGATAGGTATTTCGCGGGTTTCCATGGCGCCCTCGTAGGCTTCTTTAAGCAATTCGAAATGCGATACCCTGTAGTCGCCATGATTCATGCTTTTCGGACGTATATTCTGGTTGCTGTAATTGCCCTCCAGCACCTTGATGAAATTGCCGGGTTTCATCAGCCAGTCGAATGTGGCCTTCCAGCCCCTGTCGTTTTCGCCGCTAAGAAAATCGGATTCCCCTGCCATGGAGATCATTTTAAGGATCTTTTGGTGATCGTATCTGAGATATACCGTCCGGATGGTCTTTCGGCGAGCCGGCGTGAGCATCATGACTTTCGACAACCGGGGACAATTATCGTTGAAATGCGCGATATATCGATTGTAATCGACTCTTACTGTCGGTTTACCCGACTTAACAGGCACACGGGATTCTTCATCGACCTCAACCTCCGATACCCACGCTTCATCAGTGGTCTTTGCAGCCTGATCTTCATCCATCATTTCAAGATCATCATCGAGCGCCGCCCCCCCGGTAAGAATTTGAATTTCATTTTCGCTGGTAGGGTCGAAATTTTCCTCCGCACCAGGGATCGCCTCAAAATTTTCTTTTTTTAAATCAAAACCAGATTTTCTTTTCGAAATTTTAAAGTTTGAATTGGCGTCATCAATCTTGTTGATGACTAATGATAATTTATTATCATTACTATTAATATTTTTGTTTTGTTTATGTTTTGTTTTGTTTAGTTTATTAATGCTTGCAGTTTGACTGACATCAGGATTGCAGTTAGGGGTGGTGTCAGGCTTTAAAACAGAACTGCATTCAGGGTTGCATTTTGTGTCGGAAAGGAGATTATCCTGCCCTACGGAATTATCCGTTTCAGTAGTTATATTTTTCTCAAATGGAATGATCGTGTAAACGGCACAAAGATGCCCTCCGCGCCCCTGCCATTTAATGAGACCCACATCCCTCAGTATTTTGCGTGCCCTGTAAAACTGATCGAGCGAGAGTGAAGTGCGTGATTGCAGTGATGAAACAGGAACTGTAAATTCCTTCCGCCATAAAGCTTTATTGTTCACTGCCATCAGGGCATGCCATAGACAAATGGCATTATTCGACATAGGATGACTTTCCAGCCATGTGTAAAAGTGGTTAATTTCCTGCAGATAGTTCATAGTTTATGTTTTTTTTCCAATTCAATTCTTAAAATTTCATGATAAACAGGTAAGTTCCTGGCTTTTACAGTGTTGGCATTCCGGTGAAAATAATCCCTCAAATTGGCATTAAACATACATTGACAGAATTCAATTATATGTTTTTCCTTGACTTCCACACCATTTAATTTGCCCATAAAGTATTGATGGTCATTCATTTGCATGATCAGAGCAGCTAGTTTTAACTTTGCTTTTCTTTTTACGATCAGATGGAAAGATTCATCAAGCAAATTATCCCTCTGCGCAGCATAGAGTACCCGGTAGAAATCATTAAACCTGGCAACTATACTAAGCCTCTTGCCTTCAATCCCTATTCTTTTAAAGATCTCATGACCATGGTCGATCAAGCGGATCAGTTTGTCGCCGGTTGAGTAGTGCTCCTCAGTATATTCTTCCATTCTCCTGATTGCCAGTATAAAGAATAAAACAGGATTTACGTCCCGGTATAATGAATAAAAAAATGTATCGGCTGCTTCGGGTTCGCGTCCTGCAATCAGATCAAAGCACATCAGTTTGTGCTCCTGCGGTATTTCAGCCTTTTCAATGTAAGTCGAGAGTTCAATAGTATCGACAAGAAATTTTCCAGTATCCATAATTTGTTAGTCTGTTTTTTAATGTTAATGAATCTTCCCGGAATCACTATTATTATCATCTTCCCAAATCTTTCCTACTCACCCTGTTTAAAAAGCGGCCAGCCTGACAGCCCTTGTGCCACTGGCGTTAATGATTCCTAACTTGTATCTTGCCGGATCTTATTATTGGGAATCAACTTCCTCACTTCGTCACTTCTGAAATAGATCTTATGACGGTATATCTTATGTGTTAAAAGCTTTTTATCACGATATCTGAAAAGTGTTTTTCTTGAGATTTTAAGAAAACCACGGGTTTCTTCTAATGACATCCAGGTTAACCCGGTTTGTCTGATACTTTTTTCATTGATCAGGTCTTTAACTGTCTCTTTGAAATCATCAAGGGCATCGCGGATTTCCTCAACCACATCCATCAGTTGACTGGCTGATTCAACGTCTCCGGATACAAATCCTTCTGTTCCGTTGGGTTCTTTGTGTGCCTCCATTAATAAATATGAATATTTACAATTGCTAATTTATCCAATGATAAAATAAAAAAAAACACAATTTTTTAATGTGTTGATTACTAACATGATATAAAATGAAATAAAAATTTATTATGTTTCATAACTATGAATTTTCTGTATTATCTGTATTATAGGCAATTTTGACTGTAGTATAAAATACCTGACCCCGGAACTGTCACCACTCTTTCGGCTTCTTGTGTCATGATTGACCCTCATTGTCCCTTAAATGGCAGCCCTGAAAGAATAGCCTGGTGTATTGACCCTGTAATGTCAGCAAATTGTCCCTTAGATGACAGACCATATGACAACCAGGGGACATTTAATGACTTTTCAGGGACATTGTAACAAACCGCCCCAAAGTTGAAAGTGGATAATTGCCGGTGAAGTTGCCGGCAACCTAAAATTCACAATTATGGGAATATACAAACAAGGCATCCTCGGACCATTTAGTGGTCGTGTAGGGAATGTAGTAGGGACTTTCTGGAAAGGAAGGTGCGTAATGCGCATTCGTGCTGCTTCTTACAATGATGCAAACACAACAGCTCAGCAAGAGCAGAGGTTAAAGTGGCGCCTCGTGACATCTTTTGTCAAAGCCCACAGTC
>JAEYSM010000045.1 GCA_023434665.1 Bacteroidota bacterium
GGATGTCGTAAGATTTTTTAAAGTCAAACGACATCTTAGGAGTAAGCTTCATACCACATGGATGGTAATAGGGCTTATTGTCGTTATACTACTCCCGTTTATTCTGGGTGTCGGTCTTTATATTAAATCGCTTCTTTTACTTGAAGACCAGTCTTTGTTTAATTTGTTGTTTTCGAGTGACTGGCGCCCATTAGCAGGGAAATTTGGGTTTCTCACATTTATCATTAGCTCCGTTTGGGTGACAGTCATTGCGCTGCTTATAGCTGGTCCTATTTGTCTGCTGACGGCCATTCACCTCACTCAGTATGCCAAGAATTGGGTTCTTAAAGTGGTTCATCCTGTAATTGATATTCTGGCAGGGATCCCATCGGTAATCTTTGGGGTTTGGGGTATTTTGGTCATCGTACCCTTAATTTCCGATTATGTGGCTCCTTTTCTCGGGAAGCAATCTTCAGGGTATAGTATTCTGGCAGGATCAATTGTACTTGCAGTAATGATTATACCATTTATACTGAATATTTTAATAGAAGTTTTTAGGAATCTTCCTGATGAATTGAAGGAATCATCCTTGTCGTTGGGTGCTACAAAGTGGCAGACTATCAAATTCGTGCTTGTAAGAAAGGCATTCCCCGGAATAATATCAGCATTTGGACTTGGTGTTTCAAGGGCATTCGGAGAGACCATCGCGGTGTTGATGGTAGTAGGTAATGTTACCACTATACCTAAAGGACTTTTTCAACCGGGTTATCCTTTACCTGCATTGATTGCCAATAATTACGGTGAAATGCTTTCGATACCTATGTATGATTCGGCTTTAATGTTAGCGGCTTTAGTGCTTTTTGTGGTGGTTATGCTTTTTAATCTCGGTTCACGAATAGCTATTTCAAGGTTAGAGGAGAGAAGTTGATTATGAGAAGATTTCGTCATACAGAAGAAAAGTTATTCAGGGTATTTATGTTCCTGTCAACTAGCATCATTGTAATCTCATTGGGTGTTATCATTTTTAGCATTCTCTACAAAGGCTTACCATCACTTACTTGGGAAATGGTGAGTCAAACGCCTAAGGGAGGGTTTTACTTTGGAAAGGAAGGAGGGATCCTTAATGCCATTATCGGATCATTGTATCTCGCCGTGGCATCCACTGTTTTGGCCTTGTTAATTGGTTTGCCGGTTGCTTTGATGATGAATGTCCATTTGAACAAATATACTAAACTTGTTAATGGGATTCGGTTCTTTTTAGACCTGTTGTGGGGTGTGCCATCTATTGTTTATGGAGCTTTCGGCTTTACTTTAATGATATACTTCGGACTTAAAACGTCATTGCTTGCAGGTATTATTACTGTTACCTTGTTCATAATACCCATTATGGTGAGGGCTATGGATGAAGTATTAAAGACTATTCCCAGGGGCTTGATGGAAACCGCCATGTCGTTAGGCTCGACAGCTTCTGAAATATCTTACCGGGTGTATCTTAAGCAGGTTATTCCCGGACTGGTAACTGCAGTGCTATTATCTTTTGGAAGAGCAATTGGAGATGCAGCATCTGTTTTGTTTACGACCGGTTACACCGATCATATACCAACAGCATTAGGCCAACCAACAGCTACTTTACCTCTTGCAATCTTTTTTCAGTTAAGTTCGCCGATTCCCGAAGTGCAAAACAGGGCTTATGCCTCAGCGCTGGTGCTTACTTTAATAATTTTAGCAACCAGTATTTTATCAAGATATTTTACAAAGAAATATCACAAAAACAGGATCAAACAGTAAGAAATTAATGGAAGAAAACACAAAAATCCGTGTAAACGATTTGAATCTTTCAATAGGAAAGCAAAAAATCCTGAAGAATATCAGTCTGGATATACCTGAGAAAAAAATAACTGTAATTCTTGGTCCGTCAGGATGTGGTAAAACTACATTCTTAAAGACATTAAACCGTCTTACCGACCTGTATCCTGAAATGCATGTCACTGGAAACATAACCATCGACAATGATGATATATTGCATACTCATAAGGACATCACATTGCTGAGACAGAAGATGGGATTACTATCACAAAGGCCTTATCCGTTGCCCATGAATATTTATAATAATGTGGCTTATGGATTGAGGATAAGTGGCAGGAAGAAGAAAAGGTATCTGGATAAGAGAGTGGAGCATTATCTTAAACAAGCTAATTTGTGGGATGAAGTTAAGGACAGGCTTAAAGATCCTGCTTCGGCACTCTCAATTGGGCAGCAGCAAAGATTGTGTCTGGCAAGAGGACTGGCTGTTGACCCCGACATAATCCTTGCAGATGAGCCTACCTCAGCATTGGATCCCATTTCGAGTGAAGCCATTGAAAAGAAGTTTGTAGAGCTTAAACAGCAATATACTATTGTCATGGTGACCCATGTTTTACGCCAGGCCCGCAGGATAGCCGACTATGTCGTATTTATGTATCTGGGTGAAATTATTGAGCAGGGTTCAGCCGAGCAGGTTTTTGATAATCCACAACAGGAAATCACAAAACAGTACCTTAAAGGTGCGTTTAATTAGCTGATGGCTGAAAGCTGAGTGCTGATTGCAATAAACTTATCTGGTAAACAACAGCTCCCTGTACTTCGGTAATGGCCAAAGTTCATCATCTATAAGTAGCTCTAGCTTGTCAATCCGGTACTTAATATGCTCAAAAAACGGGAATATTTCAGCACGGTATTCTTTAGCTTTATCTTCTAATGACTCAATTTTATTTATCTGCTTCCGGAGGTCAATCATCTTGTTTACCAGATTCTTAATGGTTATTATATGATCAGAAATCTCCCTGATGGTATCCATTTGCGTTTTTGATAGTGACTCATAAGTTTTATGCTCGAGAACCTGCTTCAAGCCTAACACATTCTCAATTAACTGATTCTGATACCTGATAGCAGTAGGGATGATGTGATTCATTGCAAGATCTCCGATTACCCTTGATTCAATCTGAATTTTTCTCACATAATTCTCCATCTGAATCCCATATCTTGCTGATATTTCCCTTTTTGTGAGCACACCGGTATCTTCGAATAATGCTACAGCTTGGTTTGTTATTAGCTTTGACAGTGCAGAAGGTGTGTCTGCAATATTTGAAAGACCTCTGCGGGCAGCTTCATCTATCCATTCCTGACTGTAACTATTACCTTCAAAAAGAATGTCGGATGATTCATTAATATATCTTACCAGTATTCCCGACATTGCGTCTTCCCAAGGTATATTCTTAGCAAGGAGAGTTTCAACTTCAACACGAAATTGCTTAAGCTGGTTAGCGACAATGGTGTTAAGCGCTATCATCGGAACGGCACAATTTGCTGAAGAACCTACTGCCCTGAATTCAAACTTATTTCCTGTAAAGGCAAACGGTGAGGTTCTGTTCCTATCGGTATTGTCAGGTAGAATTTCCGGGATTTTAGGTATATCATAGACTACATCTTTACCTTTAGACTTACCCTTATAATTTTGTGATTTAAGATTTTCCAGAACTTCTGTGAGCCGGTTGCCAATGAATGCAGAAATAATTGCAGGAGGAGCTTCATGGCCGCCTAACCGCAAATCGTTCCCTGCGGTTGCAATATAGGCTCTTAATATATCAGCATGGTCCTTTACACCTTTCAGGATATTGACGAGGAAAACAAGGAACTGAAGATTTTCTTCGGGTGTTTTACCGGGTGATAACAGGTTTTCGCCTGTATTGGTTTGCATCGACCAGTTATTGTGTTTACCCGAACCGTTGATATTAGCATAAGGCTTTTCGTGAAGAAGCACAGTATAACCATGTCTTTTGGCGATCTTTTCCAGGAGAAGCATTAGTAGCTGATTATGATCAATTGCCACATTAACTTCCTCAAAAGCCGGTGCACATTCGAACTGTCCGGGTGCAACTTCATTATGACGCGTTCTAACCGGAATTCCAAGTCTGAGGGATTCGTATTCAAATTCACGCATAAAATCGATAACCCTTTCGGGGATAGCCCCAAAATAGTGATCTGCCAGTTGCTGATCTTTCGCACTTGCGTGACCAAATAGGGTTCTGCCGGTAAGTGCAAGATCCGGACGTGCATTGTATAAGGCAGTATCAACAAGGAAATATTCCTGTTCCCAGCCAAGAGTCGCCTCCACCTTTCTTACACCAGGATTGAAATACTTACAAATAAGTGTGGCTTCCTGATCCAGTGCCGTCAGTGCTTTGATTAGCGGGAGTTTATAATCGAGCGATTCTCCTGTGTACGAAATAAATATAGTTGGTATGCAAAGAGTGCCATCCAGAATAAAAGCAGGAGAGGTGGGGTCCCATGCTGTGTAACCTCTTGCTTCAAAAGTGTTTCGTATGCCACCATGAGGGAAACTGGAAGCGTCTGGTTCCTGTTGTACCAGTTGGTTGCCAGAAAGGTTTTCAATTGCTTTTCCATCATCCTCGAGTATGATAAAAGCATCATGTTTCTCAGCGGTTGCTCCGGTCAAAGGATGAAACCAATGAGAAAAGTGTGTAGCTCCTTTGGAAATTGCCCACGATTTCATACCTGAAGCTATCTGGTCAGCTATTCGTCTATCAATTTTAACTCCCTGATCAATAGCATCCTGTACAGCTTTAAATGCTTCTCTTGAAAGGAAATCACTCATGGCTGACTTATTAAAGGTAAGTTCGCCAAAGTAGGTTGATGGACGCTGGTTTATAGCAGGAATTTGGCGTCTTGAACGTAGCATTGAAATTTCCAATGCTTTAAATCTCATGTTGGACATCGTTCGTTGTTTTTGAATACATTTAAAACAAGTTTAAAAAACAAGAAGTGAAGTGAAAAGTTTCGAGCAGGTCTATGAAAGACTCCGTACGTATCGGGAATTCTTTTAAGTTTATGAGAGTGCGTTAGCCAAACTCAGTAAATCGGGGAAGCAGAAGTCGGCCAAGCCTCTCAATTCTCTTGCCTCGGTATGTGATCCTATATAAACGGTTTTCATTCCCAATCTCTTGCCAAACAACATATCACTCTTTGAATCTCCGGCCATGATTGATTTTCTGAAGTTGATCTCCTTAAAATGTTTTTTGGCTGAAATACCCATACCCACAGATGGTTTTCTTGAAAAATGCCGTTCTGAATGGAGATAGGGTGATACGTATATGGCGTCAATTCTTCCACCGGCCTCTATTACTTTGTCAATAAAATGTTGGTGTATAAGGTCAAGATCTTTTGTTGTCATTAAACCTTTGCCAATGCCCTGTTGGTTTGTGACTACAATGATTTTCCGGAATAGCTCTGAAAATATCCTTATTGCTTCCAAAGTTCCTCCTAACAGTTCAAATTGAGAGATATCGGCGACATAATCTCCGGGGAGCCGCTTATTTATTACACCATCCCTGTCGAGAAAAATAGTCCAGGTATTATCAGTCTTTAAATGCATGAAATTCAGAATGAGCTTTTTTATAATCTTCCGGAATGCCGATGTCGAGGAAGTAATTATCAAATAATTGTCCTCTTATAACACCTGTATTGCTGTTTTTCTGTAACCAGTCTTTTTCAAAGGAAAACTTTTCAGGAAAATTTTGCTTTTTGAAGAACTTGGTCTTTAATATATATATACCTCCATTTATGAGCCCTGCCTGGTGTGTATCTGTTTTCTCCCTGAAAGATTCAATTATGCCCGAATTGTTACACTCAATGAGGCCAAACCTTGATGCATCCTGCACTTTGCGAAGGGCAAGAGTGACTTCGGCGAGTTGCTCCACATGTTTCTGAAAGAATTTTTGCAAATCAATCCTGAACATGGTGTCACCATTCATAACAATAAAGTAGGGAGTGGTTACTTTTCTTACGGCTAGTTTAATTGCACCACCGGTTCCGAGTGGTTCTGATTCTTTAGAGTATTCAATTTCAATTGAGCGATATTGGTCTTTAAAAAAAGACTGGATGGATTCGCTTTGGTATCCTGTTGACAGTATTACCCTTTGAAAACCTGCGTTATTAATATAATCCAGTAAATACTCAAGAAATGGTTTCCCGTTAATAGGAGCCATTGCCTTGGGAAGATTCCCCAGTTCGCTTTTGAGTCGGGTACCTAATCCACCGGCAAGGATTATTATATCGGGAAATGACATGAACATCAGCTGACAGGAAATATAGAGCTTTCAACAATTTCGCAAATAATGTGTCCGATGGTAATATGCGATTCCTGAATACGGGGTGTATCAGTTGATGGAACTTTAATTATGAAATTGCATATTTCATTCATTTTACCACCGGTTTTTCCGGTAAGGCCAATTACCATCATATCAAGCCGGCGGGCTTCCTCGATTGCTCTAATGATGTTGGGAGAGTTACCCGAAGTTGAAAGTGCCACCAGAACGTCACCTTTCAGTCCTTTCCCTTTAACCAGGCGTGCATATATTTCATCGAAACTATAATCATTTCCAACTGCTGTAAGGTAGCTTGTATTTACATGAAGTGCTTCAGCGTCAAGAGGTGGGCGGTCGTAGTAGAACCTACCTGAAAATTCAGCAGCAAGATGTTGTGCATCGGCTGCGCTGCCTCCATTACCACAAAAATAAACTCTGTTTCCGCGTTTAAAAGCCTCAATAATTTCATGGGCAGAGGATTCAATCTGACTCAATAATTGATTATCAGAAAGAATATTGTTTTTAACAGCCACAGAGGCCTGAATAATACTCTTTATCTTATCTTGCATTAGGGTGCTGATTAAAATGCGAAGATACCTTAATTTGGGATTATATGCACCAGGTTGTTAATCCCATTGTGGTGAATTCGTAACGGCGGGCCTCACCACCAAAAGGTTTAAGGGCTTCAATCACTTTGTATTTACTTACACCTGGACAATAGAAAATCATGAAACCACCACCTCCGGCACCACTGATTTTGCCACCCGTTGCTCCATTTTTCCTGGCTGTGTAGTAAATTTCGTCCAAAACTGGATTAGTAATCTCTTCTGCCATTTGCTTTTTGAACTTCCATCCAAAATCAAGGATCTCTCCAACTTCATTAAGGTTGCCTTTTAATAAGGCTTCTTTCATCATCACACTTTGTTTCTTGAGTTGATGCATAGCTTCAATCGATTTCTGGTTGTTGCTAATAACATTACTCGATTGGGCTTCAATGATCTTTGATGACAATCTGCTGGTATGAGTATAATAGAGTATCAGGTTGTGCGATAATTCATTCAGGTATATGTCCTTAATTCTGAGTGGATTTACAATTACTTTATCATCTGAAGAGAATTCCATAAAATTCACACCCCCGAAAGTAGCAGCGTACTGATCCTGTTTTCCACCTGCCATTCCTAAATCAATTCTTTCGATTCCATAAGCCAGTTTAGCCAGATCGTATTCTCCCAGAGGAAGTTTCAGCCATTCTGCAAAGGCACCTAAAATAGCGACAACCAATGTTGAGGAAGTCCCTAATCCTGATCCTGCAGGTGCATCGACCATGGTGGATAAAGTAAACGACAGGGGTTTATTAGTGAAGTCCTTTACAATTCGGTTATAGATACCTCTGTGCAGATTGAGAATCCCATTAACCGGCAAGTGAGAGGAAGCCTCGAACTCATAAAATTCGTTTTTATCTATCGAATGCAGAACGATTTTTCCATCGTTGCGTGGTGTTATGGTAGCATATGCATATAAGCTTATAGTTGCGTTGAGAATTGCACCACCGAATAATTCGGAGTATGGTGAAACATCGGAACCACCACCCGCTAACCCTATCCTTAAAGGAGCCTTACTTCTAATGATCATTCGGAGTCTATGGAAGGTTTAGTCAATAACGAGATTTTCTGTTTTTATTATCCAATCAGCGGACATTTATTTAACATTCGTCAAGTCGCTGATATTTTCAATGGTTTCAGTTAAACCACTCCATGAAAACCTTTCTCGTTCTTTAATAATGTTGTTAGAAAATGCTTCTTCACGGTTTTCACTAAAGTATCGGAAAATAGCCTCTTCAATTGAAGAGGGGTTAGGTTCAACTACAAAACCCACCACATTATCCGGTACCATCTCTGATAGGCCACCCACATTGGTAGTAATCATAGGGACTCCAAAATGATAAGCTATTTGCGTTACACCACTTTGAGTGGCATTTTTATATGGTTGAACAACCAGAGAACTGGCGCAAAAGTACAGGTACACTTCGCTATTGGGAATAAAACTGGTTTTGAGTTCAATATATGGCTCAAGGTCATTTTCCCTTATATAAGTCATATATTTCTCTTCATTGCCATAAAATTCACCGGCGATAATGAGTTTTACTTTTAGACCTTGAATTCTTTTACTGGTCAAAGCCTCTAATAATAGGTCGAGCCCCTTATAATCTCTGATAAATCCAAAGAAAAGCATATAAGAGTATGAGGAGTCGATTGACAGCTTTTCAATTGCTTCTGCTTTAGCAATTCGCTCTCCGAAATTATCGTAGAGAGGGTGGGGGTAATATTGTCTTGGTTTCTTGGTATCAAAGAGATTTAAATCCTGAAGTACTGAACGTGACATAGCAACAAAACCATCAACCGAACGGACGAAATAACGCGATAGGGCATTGTCACCTATTCTTCTTTCATGAGGAATAATGTTATCGGTGATGGAGATGACCTTAGCTTTTGTTCGTTTCCTTACAAACCGGGCAATTGTTCCGAGACAAGGTGCCATAAATGGAAGCCAATACCGAATCACGACAATGTCGGGATTTTCAGCCGCAATTTTATTAGCTGTAATGTGCCAGGAAATGGGATTGATGGAATTCACCGTGACCCGGATATCGAGTCCCTGAGGTGGCTCTTCTTCTGAATACTGGGTTGTACCCGGGAAAAGGAATGAAGGATATTGCAAACTGAAAGTGAATATCACTACCTCATTACCTGCTTCCTGGAACGCCCTGGCAAGTCGTTCGTTAAAAGTAGTAATTCCACCTCCCCGCAAAGGATAGGCCGACCCTACAATAATAACCTTCTTCGACATTAAATTTCTTCCTCCACAAGGTAATGATTCCTGTCGCTTGAGCTTCGGCTTATCATTTCGCCAAGAAATCCGGCGACAAATAATTGAGTTCCCATTATCATTGCCAGTAATCCAAGGTAGAACAAAGGCCTTTCAGTCATTCTGTATTCAGCCAGGAATATCTTTGCATAAGCCAGATAACCGGCAATTACAAATCCTATAAGGAAAAGCAGACTGCCAAGCGTTCCGAACAGGTGCATTGGCTTTCGGCCAAATCGCGACACGAACATGATGGATATAAGGTCAAGGAAACCATTAATGAATCGTTCCCAACCAAATTTTGTAACGCCAAACTGCCGTTTTCTATGAACCACGACTTTCTCGCCTATTCTCCTGAATCCTGCCCATTTGGCAATAACAGGAATATATCGATGCATTTCACCATACACTTCAATTGCCTTAACTACTTCATGCCTATAGGCCTTTAGTCCGCAATTCATGTCATGCAACTTTACGCCTGATATTTTGCGTGTGACAGAATTATAGATCTTGGAAGGCAGGTTCTTGGTTAGTTTTGAATCATATCGTTTCTTTTTCCATCCTGATACCAAATCGTAACCTTCTTCTTTAATCATGCGATAAAGTTCAGGAACTTCATCAGGACTATCCTGAAGATCGGCATCCATGGTAATCACCACATCTCCCTCAGCTTTTTCAAATCCCTTGTTCAGGGCAGCTGACTTCCCATAATTTCTACGGAACTTTATTCCTTTAATATTTGGATTAAGCTCACTAAGATGTTTAACCACTTTCCAGGAATCATCATTGCTGCCATCATCAATCAATATCACTTCATAAGTAAAGGCATGCTGATCCATCACTTTCTTGATCCATGAGGTTAATTCAGGCAAGGATTCTTCCTCATTGAAAAGTGGGACTACTATAGAAATCTGGAGTTTGTCTGGTGATGATATCATTGAAAACTTTCTATTATACTAAAACAGATGTCTTATTGAAAAGTAGCATTAAAGCTATCATCATTCTTCTTCAAAACGGCTGCTGTTATTAATGAAATAAGCACTGACCAGAATATCATTCCACCCATGGCCATTACATTCAGAATTGGCATCTGCATCATTTTGCCACTCATTGACATTTGAGCTTCAATCATTTCGTCGCTTAATCCTCTTTCATACATCATTTGCTCAGTTAATTCCATCATCTCCTGCAAGCCGGTAGGGTGGATGAATGAGTAGTACAACCACAGATAAATGGCCATAATAACACCTACGGTTATTCCCACGAAAAGGCCTGTTAAAAATGCTTTCCCATAAGAGATGAATCCACCATTTATCTTGTCGCGATAATGAATTGTCGCCATTACAATACCGGCGATTAAGATCACATATTGCAGGTAGCTTAACCATGTAATATGATAAATATCAAGGGCAAACAAAAGTAACGACATCAATATCAATCCTGCTGATGTGTATAAACCATAAATAAGCCCATTTTTAAACAGGGAGGTTTTTGGAGTTAATTCCAATCCGGTTGTTTCATTGGTGTTGTCCATAGCTTTTGTGTTTTATTTATGCAAATGTATTGATTATTATTTTAAACCTGAAAAATTAGACATTGCATTTGTATAAAGTAAAAAAATCGTATATTTGCAGCGGGTAAGTCTTATACGACCAGCTCCTATCGAACTCCCCCAGGTCAGGAATGAAGCAAGGGTAGATGGTTGTAGCGGTGCGATATAAGTAGCTTACCCTTTTTTTATTTGAACTATTTAGTGTAAATTGCGTAGAATTATACTGAATCGTTAATCCTTGAGGCCATGCTACTAAAGATTTACCCCGAAAATCCTAATCCACGGCATATCAGAATGGTGGTAGAATGCCTGAATGATGGAGGAATTATTATTTATCCTACTGATACTGTTTACGGCCTAGGCTGTGATATATTCAAATCAAAGGCAGTTGAAAGAATTGCTTTGCTGAAAGGGATTAATGCCGACAAGGCTAACTTCTCTTTTATCTGCAATGATCTTAGCCAATTATCTGATTATGCAAAGCCTATACCTAACAACATTTTCAAACTGATGAAGAATAATCTTCCGGGACCATACACCTTCATCCTGAATGCAAGCTCCAATGTCCCCAAATTAATTCAGAACAAGAAAAAGACCGTTGGTATTCGTATTCCGGACAACAACATTCCCATTGAAATTGTAAGAGAACTGGGACATCCAATTATGTCAAGCTCAATTCATGATGAGGACGAGATTATTGAATACACCACTGATCCTGAGTTGATCTATGAAAAATACAATAAGTTGGTTGATATTGTGATTGACGGTGGATATGGTGACAATGAGGCTTCAACAGTGATAGATTGCACTACAGATTCTCCTTTTGTAATAAGGGAAGGAAAAGGCCAGATTACGCTATGAGATCCAGGGGAAATATTTTTGAAATCGTTGGTGATAACAGAAATGAAGGAAAAACCATCAATGACAAAGTGATTAAGTTCGACAATTTAACCTCCCCTGAAGTAAAAGCCATAATTAATAAGATGTCACTTGGCGATGAAGTGTTTGAAACGCTGGTATCCGGCGATATCTTAATTGAACGGATTATTTCGACAGGGCAAACCACTCCTGAAGGTGAGTGGTATGACCAGGAAAAGGATGAGTGGGTAATTTTAATGCAAGGTGAAGCAAAACTGCTTTTTGAGGAGGGTAGTGAAGTTAAGATGGTAAAAGGCGATTATCTTCTTATTAAAGCTCATCAAAAACACAGAGTTATCCATACAAGTGTTGATCCTCCATGTATCTGGCTGGCAGTTCATGCTAATTTTGGGGCAAACCAATAATAATTTGACCGGCATACACTGTAAAACAATAATTTGACCGGCATACACTGCATGACCACTTCTATGTTCCATGTTTTTATCCATGGGGTTAAGAAGAAAAAATTGCAAAGACTGAAAATGCAAGTGACTAGTTATATGTTACTTATAAAAAAGCCTGTAAAATTCTGCATAAAATATTTGGATGTAAAGGAAAATTGAGTACTTTTGCAGTCCCAATCACGATTCCGTAGCTCAGCAGGTAGAGCACATCCCTTTTAAGGATGGGGTCCTGGGTTCGAATCCCAGCGGGATCAC
>JAEYSM010000002.1 GCA_023434665.1 Bacteroidota bacterium
ACTTTTGAGGCTGTACTTACAGGTGCCGGTGTCTCGGTAGAGGAGGAGCCTGACATTGATGAACTTGCCACAGGTGGGGTTGAGGTAAGTGATGAGTACGACTACAACAAGTTCTCTATCAGTGAACTGGAACAAATGATGAAAGAAGCCATCGAGCATGAAGAATATGAAAAGGCTTCGCAGCTCCGTGATGTCATCAGAAAACGTAAATCAACCTGATCAACTTAAAATAAAAAGAGCCCGGATGGGCTCTTTTTAGCAATGCGAAAGTTACAAGTCAAGTTCACCAAAAACTTCAAAATTAGTCGCAAATTCTTTGGTTTAGTCGGTTAGCAAATCCAAGTTCGTGTTGTAGGTATTCTCTTGCAATTGCTTCGGTATCAAATGGAATGTCATCTATGTAAGCTTCTTCTTCTACCACTACCGGGTGTGTTACGTATGTATAAATTGCTACCACTACCTGGGTGTCGAAAGGAATATCATTAACAAACGTTTCTTCTTCTGGTTTTGCAAGGTTTACATAAAAACTCTTCATTGCTACTTCGGCAGTGTTGAAAGGTATGTCATTTATGTAGGTCTCTTCTTCAACCATAGGGAGGCTTTCATCTATCATTGACACTGACAGTGTGTCGTTATCTGAGGTCGTTGAGGTAATATCTCTTCCTGATAACATAAAAGTATTCATGAGAAGAAATAGGACTGAGATTGTGAGTTTAGTTTTCATGGCTTCGTTAATTACCGTGTTCTCTTCCCTATTTACCAAAAGCGTGCCACGATTATGAAACCCTTGGTACACAAGGCTTTCAGAAGGTCATGAAGTTTTTTAAAGAGCTAAAGTGTTCGTTTTCGGATATTATTTTTGCATTACCGTACGGAATCGTTTTCAATTCGTTTCCTTCTGGGAAAATCAAAGAATTTGTCGAATTCATACCGGTAATAAATACCAATGCCTTGCTTATAGGCATTGTAGGAGGGAGTAGTAAGATCGAATGGGTTCGATTTATTGAATGCTTTAACCCTGAATCTTCCGTCAGGCGTTATTTTCACGTCCACCACAACGTCACCCACAATGTTATTGGTTCCCTGGGTTGTAGCAGTGGTGTACATGCCCACATTTCCGTCAATTGACACCCTGTCGTTGAACAGGCTGGTTGATAGTGCCACTTCAACCTCTTCATCGGTCAGATTATCACCGGTACGGTATTTAACACCAATGTCAACATCCTCAATAAGCTGCGATAACATGTTGCTCAGCTGATCTGTCAGGATGTCAATGGATGATGCACTTACATTGGTGGTTGTGAGCATGGGCGCCGAACTTACCGAGAATGTTTTCAGTACCAGCAGCGACACCATCTGCTGGGTCATCTGTACCTGGTTGGTAGTGTCAATGGCTGAATAGATCACCTGATTAAGCTCGTTGTTGGCTTCAGGCAGTCGGATACTGAACGAAATATCGGGATTATAGAGGTCGTTTTTAAGCATAATTATACAATCTACCGGTATAAAAGTGCCCGCGTATTCACTCGATATCCCTTTCAGGCTTGCTTTTACTTTGTAAACAGCACTCAGGTTAATATCAGCCTCATACGGACTTCCATTGAATGATATCTTACTACCATTCAGGATCGAGAAATTCCGGTTGATAATATTCCCCAGGGTAAACATGAATGATCCCTGATCCATTCGGTAATCGCCATATATGGAGAAGTCCCCCTGTTTGCTAACCCCCATCTGTATGTTGCCCATCCCGGTACCTTTGATATTTCCGATATTATCCGGAAGAAAAAGCTGTATCCCTGCAGCCGGAGTAACCTGCAGGTTTATATCGACCGAAGTGCCCGATTCTATCCGCGAATAGATAGGGTAGCGGTTACTTATTGACGATTGGCTTCCAACGAATTTGATAAATGAACTTTCGGTGGCATCCACCGCCAGATTTATTGGGATATAAACATAGCTGTTTGCTTCACTACGTGCATCAATCTTTATCCCGATATCTTTCAGGGTACCGCTTATATTAATCTTCCCGGTGCCGAATGCTTTTCCATAAAACAGGTCGTTGTGTCTCGGCGTGGTGTTGAGCGCATTTATTCTGTTAGCATCCAGGTCTATATTCAGGAAGATATCCCTGAAATTCCTGTGCGTCAGTGCGAAGTCGAGTACGGCCGTATTACCCAGTGAGTCATAAACTGTCACCCCGTTGGTTCTGATGCTGGTAGAATCCAGATGCACTTTATCAGCAAATGAATAGGTTACATTGATATAATCAATTTTCATTTGTGTCCGCAACAGGTCGAGTTCTCCCGTTATCACCGGCTTATTGAAAGTCCCGCCCAGTTTCAGTTCACCGCTGGCAAATCCCTTTATATTTGAAGCTATCCCTCTAAGGAAAGGATTCAGTGATGCCAGTTTGTAATTCTTTACATCCACATCCAGGTCAAAGTTTCCCTCAGGACGGTTGGCGGTATATATCAATCCCTTTGCGGAGATGGGAAGGTGAGTCCCTATATTACCCTGATAAATCACATCCACCAGCACATGTATGGCCGAAATGTCATGATCCCATCGGCTTTTTACCGTTGCATCGCCCATCGGCTCTTTGTTAAAGGCAAAATCCTTCACATCAATCTGGGCTTCAATCTGCTTCGAATGGTAGAGGTCTTTCAAAAACAGGGTACCGGTTATAATCCCGTCCAGGTCCACGTTCTTAGCATCAATCAGGAGGTCGGCATCCGAGACATCGAGCTCATGAAACTGAAGTGTGAACACATCCTCCGGATCATTCGAGATCTTTCCTCCCAGTGTCAGCCGCTGGTTTTTACTGTAAATATCAATCTTATCGATTTGTATTGCTGTTGAATCAATCACAATATCGTCCACCTGCTCAGCAACCCATTGCATGTCGTTGATGGTGACATCAAATTCAGTGAACCTCCCAAAAATCTGAGGTGGTTTATTGAAAGTAAAATAACCGGCTACATGCCCCTTGGTGTGGTCCTCAGCCGCCTCGTCATCCCAGTCAATATTGTAATTGATACTGTCACCTTTCATGAATGACTTGAGTATCAGGTTTTCAACTCCTCTTTTTTCTTCAGGTTCATCGCCCTGGTAAAAAGCCTGTGAAACCCCCGTAACAAGCTGAAAATCATCACCCTGATTTTTCGATTTTAAATACCAGTCAGTGAAATTAACACCCTTGTACCTGAAATCACTGGCTAAAGCATTAAGTATTACAGTGTTATTGTTTGAGTGATAACTTCCGAACAGTGAAGCATCCGAAACAAGCTCAAAATCGGGCAGAAATAATTCTGTTACCGGATCAAGATTCCTGATCTGAATTGAATAATCAAACACCTGTTCATTAGCCAGTTGCGTCTCCGTCTGGTTTTCATCCATCAGATGCAGTGACGGCAGGTAAAGCTGGATGATGCCATAGAGCGATTTATAGAATTCGGCAAAAGTGTACGACCCATAAATGGAGGCATCAAGTATATCTGACTTAAGTGAAAGTTTCTTAGAGTTCTGGTTGATCTGATGCGTTGAAAGCTCCACTTCATTTATAAAATATGATTTTCCCTTTTCGGAATAAACCGTACTGTCAAAGCGCAGGTATCCCAGCAGGTTATCCAGATTAGAGCCTATAAAGTCAAGGTCCATCTTCGTGGAAATTACCGACGATGAATCGCGGTCCCACAGGTTCAACTGACTCAGGTAAGCATTTCGCAGGTCAGCGGTCAGATTAAAACGAGGAACAGTATTGCTCAGGTCAATCAACCCCTTAAAATCGAGGGCCGCCAGCTCGTCATTCATCGACAAATCGCCATTGAACACTCTGTTATTCAGTGTTCCGTTGATCTTAATATCATTGAATTCATTCTTCAGCACTTCCGCCTGCTGAATAATAGCGTCAAGCTCCAGATGGTTGGTATTTTTATTCAGAATTTCACCGTCAACAGAAGAAGTAATGCTTAACTTGCCCAGCACGTCCGAATAATCGAATGTTTTCCCGAGATCCCATTCCAGCAGGTTAAACTCACCGCTATAGGTCAGCACTTTACCTCTGCCGGTCTTAAGACTCAGATCGGTCTCCAGCTTACCCACATTACTGGTAAAATCGGCCGAAGCCACAAAGTCATAGATGAATCCGGTAAAGAATCCCTTAACATCCAACATTCCAATGTTCTTCAGTTCATCCGGAAGCTCAATCCTCTTATTGCCGGGCAAACGTATTTCAGCAAGGTCGTAGTAATCGGTGATGAACTTTTTTGTCTTAAGATGTATAAAAGTTTCCTGGATATCGGGCAGACCATCCATTGAGATCTCCCCCGAAAATGACGAACCGCTGCCAAAATTGAAAGTGAACTCCCGCGCTTTAAGCGATGATATCCTGCCGCGCACACTTCCATCGAAATGGATCAGCATGTCCATACCTTTCACATCGTTGGCAAAGTACCTGATCTCATCGAGGTTCAATGAAGAATTGTGAAAATTCGCATTGATATTTACACTGTCGATAAAACTGCTGAAGTCCTGAAGGTCCCTGTAACTTAAAGTAAGGTCGGTGTTAATGTTACTGCCGGGAGTAAGGATTCTGAGATCCTTCGTAATTATCCTGTCATCCTTTATAATGAGTTTACCCGACAAATCGTGCAGGTGAAAACCCGATTGCTCTTTGGCCGTCAGACCCGAAATCCCAAGCATAATGCTGTCACGCTTCACCGAAATATCAATGGCCTTCAGATTAACATCCGATATCAGCAGATGATTAAAATCCATCCCTTCAGCCGTTGGCGGCTTATTATCGTCGCTGTAAAGAAATGAGCTGTTACGGAGGCTGATGCTCCCTGTGGAGATGAACCATGGTTTAGATGGCGCTGAATCTGGAGTCACGGCAAAATAATCGGCTATGAACCGGTAATTAAAAGTGCTGTCACCAGCGTATCTGATAAGGTTAATACCAGCCTCTTCGATGGTGATCCTGTTGAGTTTAAGAATCCGCTTCTTAATGTTGATTTTATCTATATCCAGTTCAATCAGTGCGCTTTTCAGCAGAGGTTTCTGGTTTTTATCTTCAATAAGCACCCCTTTTAGCATGATATCCATAAACCACGAAATATCAAGCCCATGCACTTCCACCCTGGTACCCCATTCCTGCGAAAGCCAGTCAGCAGCTTTCCCGGCCAGCCAGGTTTGAACCCTGGGTGTCCTGAAAATCAGGTACAAACAAAACAGGTTAGTGGCAAAAGCGATAAGCAGCAGCGCCGGTATGGATAAATACTTTTTGATAACTTTGTCTGTTTATTTCTTAGATGGTAATCAAAGATTATGCAATAACCTGCAAAAATCCGAAAAATTGCCATTTGCGACTCAAAATTAAGGAAAAGTATGTCAAAATATATATTAGGAATAGAATCATCCTGCGATGATACTTCAGCCGCTGTGCTCGATGGTACGTCCATACGGTCGAATGTAATTGCCAGCCAGAGTATTCATAACAGTTTCGGAGGGGTTGTTCCTGAACTTGCATCAAGGGCACATCAACAAAACATAATTCCTGTGGTCGATACCGCTCTCCGAAAAGCAGGCATAACTGCAGAACAACTTTCGGCTATAGCTTTCACTCGCGGACCCGGACTTTTAGGCTCATTGCTGGTAGGCACCTCGTTTGCCAAGTCGTTTTCCTATGCACTCGGAATTCCCCTCATCGATGTGAACCATATGGAAGCCCATGTGCTTGCGCATTTCATTACCGACGATTCAAAAGAAAACCGTGTGCCGGGATTTCCATTCCTTTGCCTCACCGTATCAGGTGGTCATACACAGATCGTCCGCATCGACGACTACCATAAAATGCAGATTATCGGCCGGACCATTGATGATGCTGCAGGCGAAGCATTCGATAAGGCAGCGAAGATCCTCGGATTGCCTTATCCCGGGGGACCACTGATAGATAAAAACGCCCGAGAAGGCGATCCCAATGCCTTTCAGTTCTCCAGACCCAACATTCCCGACCTCGATTACAGCTTCAGCGGACTTAAAACCTCGTTCCTTTACACTGTCCGTGATCATTTAAAACAAGACCCCGATTTCATCTCAAAGAACCTGGCAAACCTTTGTGCCTCCATTCAAAAGTCTATCATCGATGCACTGATGAAGAAACTCGAACTGGCAGTTGTGCAGACAGGTATAAAGGATGTAGCGATAGCAGGCGGTGTTTCGGCAAATTCGGGACTCCGCGCAGCCATGCTTCAGAAACAGGAGCAAGGATGGAATGTCTTTATCCCTGAATTTCAATACACAACCGACAATGCTGCTATGATAGCTGTAGCAGGCTACTTCAAATATCTCAACAATCAGTTTGCCGATTTATCGCTGCCACCGTATTCGAGATCGTAGTCAGCAATCAGCAGTCAGCATTCAGCCTTCAGCAGTCAGCAGTCAGCATTTAGCATTCAGCATTTAGCATTCAGCAGTCAGCAGTCAGACAGCTGAGGGATCCCATGTAAGGATCGTGGAATAAGGCCGGGTGCTGAGTGTCTCCACTAATCCATTTTAATGAACGGATCAAACTTCTGTTTTGTGATCCAGCGGTATTGCATGTCATAGGAATACCGGTACTCCGGCAGGCGACCGTCCGGCATGTTCTTGATAATGTAATCATTCATCATGTAGTCGTAAATCCACTTGGCATACAGAAGCCCCTGGTTTGAGGCGGCAAGATATAATTTGTCGGTGTTCAGGCTGTCAACCGAATATACATAGATATATCCGCCTGTAAGAGGAAAATACCTGAACTCACCATATAAATCGTCATAGATAATGTGTGTATTAAATAGCAGGTCGGGCTTATCGTCTCCATTGTTAAGCTCACTCAACTCCAGCCAGTGGTTCATGTTGATGGCCGTTACATAAATTTCAAACTCTGCCGAAGTGGTATCGTCATAATCCGCCTCTTCATTTATAGGCTCATAATACTCTTCCAGTTGCATCTGCACGAAATTAATGATGTGCGATGGTTTATACTCCGAATCAAGAAAAGTTTCAGGATTATCGTAATAGACAGTATAACCCATCACCGACAAGCCATATTTAAGCGAGGACATAAACGAATCGATATAGAGCGAATCGGCAGAATGCTTTAAAACACTGCTATTTTCAAATGCCACTGAATCCTTTTCCCATTGCTCCAGCTGGTCAAAATTCTCCATTTCAGGCGCTTTGAAGCTTGTTTTCCAGATGAAATCGGGGGCTATCAGCAACACAGCCCCCGGCTTTGTATCTTTCACGTACCTCTGTGCCAGCCGACGCTCTATTGAGCAGGATGTAAGCAGCCCAACGAACAGTAACAATAAACTGAATTTGGTCAATCGTTTCATTTTGTTTAGCATTCAGCAGTCAGCACTCAGCATTCAGCATTCAGCACTCAGCACTCAGCAATCAGCGCTTATGGGATGGCGGTTAGCGGTTTTACTGCTTCGCCGAATTTTACTCCGAAATTAAACGCTTTCTCCATATCCTCTTCATGCGGAGTGAATTTGAAAAAGACAGGATTATCAATTAAATTAAGTTTCAGGTTAGCGAGGTTCGACTCGATTAGCTTTGCGCCTTCGCCGCTCCAGCCATACGAACCAAAGCAACCAGCCAGCTTACCTCTGTCCCTTATTGGATTGATCAGTGCAAACACCTGGTAAATCTGCAGCAGGATATTTTGGTTAATGGTCGGTGAACCGAGAATAAATCCGGATGCTTTTGATAAGTGCTCGTCAATTACATCCAGTGGCATGGTCTCGATGTCGCATACATGCACATCAATATCACCGGTACTCTTTACGCCTTCAGCAATGGCCTGCGCAATAATCTGAGTGTTCTGATAAGCTGAAACGTAAGCGATAAATACCCTGTTGGGGACAGGATTGCTGAGCGCTTCCAACGACAGTTTCTCTGACAGATCCACCTTTTCTTTCCATGTACTTCTGAGTATTGGACCGTGTCCCGTGCATATTGCCTCAATTTCTAACGGACGTATTTTCTCTATTGCCTTGAGCATGAACTTACTGTATGGCTTCAGGATCACATCAAAATAATATTTGAATGCATCGTCATAAGGGCCCGTAAGGTCATCATACATGGCATCGTGCGCGAAATGAGCTCCAAATGAATCGCAGGTAAAAAGCACTTTATCCTCTTCTAAATAGGTATAAATTGAATCGGGCCAGTGGAGGTTAGGCGCGTTGATAAACCTAAGGGTCTTGTTGCCCAGCGACAAAGTGTCGCCATCCTTAACTTGCATTGATTTGAAGTCATAACCCAGCATGTCGCGCAAATACCTTAATGCATTACCACTTCCAACAACAACAGCATCAGGAGCTAACTTCAGCAAATTGTCCACGTTCCCTGAATGATCAGGCTCCGTGTGATCAACGATGATATACTGGATTTTAGCGGGATCTGTCAACGAAGTAATCTTGTCCCTGTATGTATCCCAGAATTTCCTCTTAACTGTCTCCACAACAGCAGGCTTGTCGGCATTGATAAAATACGAATTATACGTGGTGCCGTATTTTGTCTCCATTACCACGTCAAAAGTGACTATGTCATAGTCAAGCACGCCAATCCATTTTACATCTTTGGTTACGTCAAGAATTTTATTGTCTTCCATGTTTATTTAATCAGTTTAAAAATTTAACTCCATCTGCACGGCATCGTCGTCATCCACATCTTTTCTTTCCTTTACCGGAAGATCGACATCCATGACAGGCAACTCAAAATCCGGTCCTTCATTCTCTGCCTCAGCAGCCGGCATCTCGGGTTCGTAAGGCAAAGGATCAAGCATCACTATCTTCTTAATTCCATAAGTGGTGAGGCGTTTCCCTTTGGCTTTCACACCCTTCACTTCTATAAATTCCGAAGCTTCAATGGTCTCATCTGGTATCACCCTGTTGTTGATCTTCTCATCAAAGATCAACTTAAGCACCGGCAGCCAGTCCACCGAACATTGAATCATCTTCGAATCCCCATCTTCATTGAGGAAATTGGTCTTGCGGTCGGTTATTTCCACCTGGAACCTCTTCAGATAATAGTACTGTTTTTCGCCGTTATAGTAGATAGCCGTGACAGGTTTCTCAGGATTGAACTTCTCAATCACCACCAGATCTTCATCAAAATGATTGGTCAGGTCGTAATTATACAGCTTGTATTCACCCGATGCCATGATGGTCAATATCTTGTCATCTCCCGAAAAGGCACCCAGCAACATGCCTCTTCCTTCCGTATTCAGTCTTTTGATCGAATCGTCGTACCAGATATCGCGGGCTCCCAGTGTCGACAAACCTGCCTCACTCAACGAAATCTTTTTGACCGGATATTTGGTCACAATATTACCTTGCGAATTCTTGCCCTTGATGGCCAGTTCGCTGAAGTTATAATCAAACGATGTCTTTTTGAGTCGTGGCAGGGGCTTAAGCTGAATCCTTACCACTTCAGCTTCCCCGTTGGGATTAGAAGTGAAGTAAAGTATTTTCGAACCCGCTTTCCCTTTTGTTACCGGATACTCCTTATCGCGGGTAACGCTCGTTACCGCGAACCGCTTGGCATAAGCAGGACCAGTTTTACCGTCCTGATAAATAACATTGTATATCGTACGCTCGTCATTCTTCCTGAAGACATCAATATGCACCACGTTTTCGCCAACGAACGATTTCTCAGCCACTTTTGTAACTATAAATGTGCCATCTTCTCTGAAAACGATAATGTCGTCAATATCCGAGCAGTCGCACACAAACTCATCCTTTCGCAACGAAGTTCCGGCAAAACCCTCTTTCTTATTCACATAAAGCTTCTGGTTGGCCGCAGCAACCATGGCTACATTAATGGTATCGAAACTGCGAAGTTCAGTTTTTCTCTCCCTGCCTTTGCCATATTTCCGCTTTATATTCTTGAAATACTCAATGGCATACTCCGTCAGATTAGCCAGATAATGTTCAATTTGCGCCTTTTCGTCCGAAAGATTACGCATGTACTCCTCAGCCTTAAAGGAATTATATTTCGAAATCCGCTTAATCTTAATTTCAGTCAGTCTCAGAATATCGTCATTGGTTATTTCACGGTAAAACTGTGCTTTATAGGGTTGCAAACTCATGGCAATTGTTTGCAAAGCTTCTTCCCAACTGGTGCTGTTTTCAATTTCATGATACAGCCTGTTTTCAATGAAAATCTGCTCGAGCGAAGCAAACAGCAGACTTTCCATCAACTCATTTCTTCTTATCTGAAGTTCAAGGCGCAGCAGATCCACAGTAAACTTTGTTGAAGTCCTGAGAATCTGTTTAACCCCTGTAAATTCGGGTCTTCCGTTTTCAATTACCGTATTGTTGGGCGATAAGGAAATCTCGCACTTGGTAAAGGCATACAACGCATCCATCGTTGTATCAGGCGATACCCCCTGAGCAAGATGAATCAATATCTCAACTGTTCCGGCCGTGTTGTCATCAATCTTCCTGATCTTTATCTTACCTTTTTCGCTTGCAGCGATAATAGAATCAATCACACTCTCGGTGGTTTCGGCAAACGGTATTTCGGTGATTACCAGCGTCTTTTTATCGAGCTGATTAATTCTTGCTCTCACTCTTACTTTTCCACCCCTCAGTCCGTCGTTGTATTTCGAGCAATCGGCCAATCCGCCGGTAGGAAAATCCGGATACAATTCAAAGTCTTTGTCCTGAAGTATCTTTATCGACGCATCAATCAGTTCCACGAAGTTGTGAGGCAGAATCTTCGAAGCGAGACCCACCGCGATACCTTCAACACCCTGCGCCAGCAGCAAAGGGAATTTAACAGGCAAAGTCACCGGCTCCTTATTCCTTCCGTCGTATGAAAGTTTCCATTTGGTGGTTTTAGGATTAAACACCACCTCTTTCGCGAACTTGCTCAGTCTGGCCTCAATGTACCTTGGTGCCGCAGCCCCGTCACCGGTTAGAATATTACCCCAGTTACCCTGAGCATCAATCAACAATTCTTTTTGACCAAGTTGAACTAAAGCATCACCAATTGAAGCATCGCCATGCGGATGATACTTCATCGTGTGACCGATAATGTTGGCCACTTTGTTGAAACGACCGTCATCCAGTTCGCTCATGGCGTGTAATAATCTCCGCTGCACGGGCTTCAGGCCGTCAATTATCTCCGGCACCGCTCTTTCGAGGATAACATACGACGCGTAATCGAGAAACCAGTTCTGGTACATTCCCGACAACTGTATTGTCTTATGTAATTCTCCCGGATCTGCTGCCTCCATTTCCGGAACTTCCTCCGGCTGTATATTCTCCTGATTATCTAATTCGTTTTCTTCTAACATTCTTCCTTACAGTATTCTAAGATCAATTTTTCCTTTCTGTGTCTGCTTTCGCGACGAACCCTATACCGTCACGCTCACCCGTCTCCTCGCGTAAATAAGCAGCAAAACCTCTATCAATGCCGATAACAGTGCGGCCATTATAAACCACTTCCATATATTTTCGCCCTTCACTTCATCTGTAATCACCTCATTTAAAGGCTTCGGACTGTGACTTATAACCTCGTACCCCGTTGCCTCGCTCAGCTTTTCCAGTTCCTCATCCGATGCCGTTTTCAGATCCGACTCGTTTCTGTTGAAATTAAAAGCCAGACGATCAATTACCGTACCACCCATCGAAACCGAGTATATCCCCGCCTTTGTTACCTGCCCGTTAAGCAGTATATAATTCTGTCCGTTCATCTGCCGTAATCCGGGTATAAACTCCACTTCACCATCAATTGAAGTCACCTTCAGCACATCGTCCTTTCCCGAAAAACTCCCCATCACACTGATCGGAGCAAGGTAATCGGTATAATACATGATCGGATTCACCTTTTCGCTCTGGAAGGCGATGTTGAGCATGGTTGGCACATACAGCGCGTGCCGCACAAAGTTACCTGCTTTATCATTCAGCGGCGCGGTAAACTGGTAAACTTTTCCGGCTCCGCATGCCTGCGTACTAAGCAGATACTGACCATTAGCCAGTTCCAGCAATGTTTCGCCTTTCGATGCCGACGAAACCGAAGTGTTAAAATGGGCATTAATCACCGGGTAATCAAGATTCTCCGCATTAAGCGACCCCTGTTCAAACACCTCCCTGTAAAGCGGGTGCGCGGTATTTATCCTTGCCAACTTCAGCGGCGAGGCATCCAGGCCATTTATAATATCAAGGCTCAGACCGCTCAGTACCGCGTTCTGCGATTCCACCGTTGCATCCGGCGAAGGGATAAACAACACCGAACCCCCATTCTCGGCAAACTTCGAAAGTTCAAGAATCAAACCCGTGCTGGCCGATTTAAGCTCATTCAGAATAATCAAACTGTAGGAACTCAGCGATGAAAGATCCACCTGTCGCACGGTCGTGTTGGTGAGTCTGATAATTGAATCAACACTGAACACCGAACTTATATAAGGATTCGGTTTATCGTCGTTCAGCGCCAGCACGTTAATCTCAGGCGATATCCTGAACGAGAAATAATAAATATCATCGTAAGTAACCGGGAAATCATTAATCTCAATATACCCGCCCAGTTGCCCCGGCGTATTGTTGCTGAAAGTAAAACTGATCTGCTGCGAAGTACCTGCATCAATATCCACACTGGCCACTGCCCGCTGCGTATTTTCAATCATCAGCCTTACGGGGATTTTCTCCAGCCGTATATCCGACACATTGGTCAGTCTCACATTCAGCACCGCCTGTTCATTCAGTTGAACCACAGGATTATCGAACCAGCAGGAATCGATGTACAGATTATTGCCCGAACCTGCTTTCAGAGGAATCAGGAAACCTGCGGCAATCCCTGTATCGGGAAGCGCACCAAAGACAGTGGTCCGCTGAAAATCGCTCACATAATGCACCAGGGCCGTCCTGTTAGACATCTGGTCAAGCACATCCTTCTGGCGAGCCGAAATTTCCTTCAGCGATCTCACGGCAGGCGAAACAACCACATCGCCAAGCATCGTGTTAAACTCATCCTTGCTCACCAGCCGGTGGTGTTTACCTTCAAAATCGTTGGTAAGCAACTGAAACTGATCGTCCTGCGAATAAGCAGCCACAATCTCCCGGGCCTTATCCTTCGCTTCCTCAAAGAGTGCACCCCTGCTGCCCTCCGTCTCCATGCTGAAAGAATTGTCCACATAAATGCTCACAATCTTTTGCTTATGAAGCGAAACATCACTTTTGCGCGCAAAGAAAGGCTGAGCAAACGAAAGGGCAATAAAAACGATGGTCATTATACGAGCCAGCAGAATCAGCCTGTGCAGCAGTTTCGACTGCTTCCTGGTGCGTTGCTGAAGCTCCTTAAGGAACTTAACATTACTGAAGAACAGCTTTTTGTATCTCCTGAAATTGAACAGGTGCACAATTATCGGTATAAGTACCGCAACCAGTCCAAGTAATAGCCAGGGATTCAGAAACTGCATATAATTAATATTTTCAACGCAAATTTAGTTATTTAAGAGTAACAAAAATAATTCCCCTTATTGCTTTTAAGCGGCAGGGGATAGGTAAAAGTTACCACATAAAAGCAAAAAGCCCTGGAATACACCAGGGCTCTCGGGTTCTCAACCTATTATTTGAAACCTTTAATACTATTAAACAACGCCAAGTTCAAGCATAGCATTGGCAACTTTCAGGAAGCCGGCAATGTTAGCACCTTTAACGTAATTAATGTAACCGTCAGCCTGTGTGCCGTATTTTACGCACTGCTCATGAATATCTTTCATGATCTGGTGTAAACGTACGTCAACTTCTTCAGCCTGCCAGCTTAATTTCATTGAGTTCTGGGTCATTTCGAGACCTGAAGTAGCAACACCACCGGCGTTAACAGCTTTTCCGGGAGCAAAAACAACTTTTGCTTTCTGGAATACTTCAATAGCTTCAGGAGTACAAGGCATGTTAGCAACCTCAGCCACGAAAGAAACATTATTCTTCACGAGGTTTTCGGCATCCTGTTTACCAAGCTCATTCTGAGTAGCGCAAGGCATAGCTACGTCGCACTTAACTTCCCATGGACGTTTTCCGGCGATGAATTTGGCACCCGGGAATTTCTCAGCATAAGGAGCAACGATATCCTGGTTTGAAGCTCTCAGTTCAAGTAAATAATCAATTTTAGTTCCTGAAATACCAGCTTCGTCATAGATGTAACCGTCGGGACCTGAAATAGTAACAACCTTAGCACCGAGTTCGGTAGCTTTCTTGGCAGCACCCCATGCAACGTTACCGAAACCTGAAATACAAACTACCTTACCATTGAAATCGGTATTTTTCATTTTCAGCATTTCCTGAGCAAAATAAACTGCGCCGAAGCCTGTAGCTTCCGGACGGAGGATACTTCCACCCCAGTTGCGGCCTTTGCCTGTCAGAACACCTGTATGCTCCTGAGCAAGTTTTTTGTACATACCGTACATATAGCCAATTTCGCGACCACCAACACCTATATCGCCTGCAGGCACGTCGGTTTCAGCACCGATGATTCTCCACAATTCAAGCATGAACGACTGGCAGAAACGCATAACTTCATTAGCTGATTTACCTTTAGGATCGAAATCACTTCCACCCTTACCGCCACCCATAGGCAGAGTAGTAAGACTGTTTTTAAAGATCTGCTCGAATCCTAAGAATTTCAAGATGCTAAGGTTAACACTTGGATGGAAACGCAAACCACCTTTGTAAGGTCCGATAGCGCCGTTAAACTGAACACGGTATCCAATGTTTACATGAACTTTTCCATTATCGTCAACCCAGGGAACTCTGAAAGTCAGTATACGCTCAGGTTCAACAATACGTTCAACGATACCGGCAGCTTCGAACTGAGGATTTTCGTTGTAAATTTCTTCAACTGATTCAAGAACTTCTCGAACTGCTTGTAGGTACTCTACTTCGCCCGGATGTTTCTTCTCCAGGTCTGTCATGATTTTTTCCAGGTTCATCTTGTGGATGTTTTAGGAGTGATTAAATATGTGATTGTTAAATAACTGTTACATAAAATAACATGCAAAGTTATGCCAATAAAAATGACAATTCCAAATGAATTGGCTTTAGTTTTTTATCATAGCCCGGCGCTTTCAATAATTTCCTTGCCAAGCTTCAGGAACAACTCCACATCCTCTTCCTTATAAAGCCATTGTCCTGTCTCCAGACCGATCACTTTTTTATCTTTCAGCCCGATGATATTATTGATATAATTGTCCTGAATGACAAGATGGAGCGGACTGAACTTCTCAGCCAGTTCAAGAAATTGTGAAACAGCCCGGGGAGAAAGCATGAATAACAGGTCCTTTGTATCCGAAGTAATGACCAGATTTTCATCCATATGCGAGATTCCTGTTTTTCTTTTGTGGGTGCGCATCAGCCTGTTTGCCAAATCCTTGCGGTGAACCATCAGTTCGGGGAGGTTGGAAGCAGCAACGGTGTATAATCCGGTAAACGTCTTCAGGTTTGTCAACTTTGCCGTGTACGAATCGTGCGCATAGAAATAAAACGATCCCGACTTAAAAATCACAAACTTAGTGTCGATAAATGAATCACTCGGGAACATAAAAAAACGCCTGTAATCATCATGGGTATCGAACTCCAATCCATGTTTCCGCGGATAATCAACAAGCAAATCAAAAGCACTGGTCTCTTTCATGTTAAAAAGTGTTGGTGAATAACAAATATATACAAT
>JAEYSM010000007.1 GCA_023434665.1 Bacteroidota bacterium
CTCCTTTCTGTGTAATTAACATGGATAGCAAACAATACGTTTTCCAAAACAATGCACATAAAGAGATGATTAAAAATCTTGTCAACATGGAGAATATCATGAATATTCCTGATTTAGTTGATAAGGAGTTGTTTTTGAGTGTTTTGAGGGAAGCATCATCCAATGTGTTTGTTCCTTTTATCGAAGAGCACGAATACCTGGATCTTCAGGGACAAAAGAGATATTATAAAATACATGGCACACCGGTATTAAAGCCCGCTGATAGCAGTCATTTCCTCATCTTACAATATTGGGAGCAAACTCAGGAAGTATGGTTGAAAAAGGAAGTTGCCGATTATAAAAGATTAATAAAGGAACTCTTTACGAACCTGCCTGGTATGGTCTTCAGATGCCTGAATGAGAACAGCTGGACCATGGAATACATCAGCCCTTCATGTAAAGAGATGACCGGTTATACATATCTGGAGCTGGTAAACAACAACAAGATCAGATATGGTGATTTAATTCATCCGGATGACCGTCCACATGTATGGCAGTCAATTCAGGATGCGATAAAGAGGAAACGAAGTTATACCGTCAAATACCGGCTTATAACACGCAAAGGCAAGGAAAAGTGGGTACAGGAAACAGGTAAAGCCAACTTTGATAACTCAGGAGTGGTAGTTGATGTTGAGGGATATATCAGTGATATTTCTGAAGGTCAGGTTACGCAACAAAAGTTAAAGAGAGAACTGCAGGTCAGTGAAGCAATAGCACGCATAGGATTTGATATTTTAAAGGATACTGTTTCTCCAATAGATATTGCCACTCAGATTCAGGAATATATTATCGATTTTACCGGAAGCAGATTCAGCCTCATATACGCACCGAATGAGACCGATAATGACTTTTCCCTCTTTGTCCGGACTAATCCTGAAAAGGTCTCAACTGTTCAACTGAGTGATTACACCGACCAACAAAAAGCATTTCTCGAGAAGATGATGGTTCTTGAGGAACCATTCATACAAAACCAGAAAAACGTAATTTTTCTTCCCGGATATTCTGATGAAGCGGTTGAAGTTAACAGATGTTTTTGCATCCCCGCCTTTACGAATAACAAATTGAGTGGATTACTCATTGCGGGAGATTCAGATGAAGATTTCACCAATGAGGATGCCGCTGCCGGTAAAAGACTCATCAGCATGTTTGCACTTGGAATGTACCGGCTCAAAGCAGAGGAGAAGCTTCAGGAAGCCAAGTGTAAAGCCGAAGAATCTGACCGTCTCAAAAGCCTGTTTCTCTCAAACATGTCACATGAAATCAGGACTCCTATGAATGCTATTGTGGGCTTCGCCGAAATGCTACAGGATTCTGATTTGAGCATCGACCAGAAGAATAAATTCCTCGAAGTAATCATCAAGAGTGGCGACAACCTCCTTAGGCTTATAAATGATATAATCGACATTTCGAAAATTGAAGCAGGCCAGTTAAAATTTGATTACAATGACTGCCTTGTCAATGAAATGATTGCCGATCTCGAAACTTTCTTCAAAAGAGAACTAGTAAGATTAAAAAAGACCCACTTAAATCTATACATCCGAATGGGTCACCCTGAAAGCGACTTTGCACTGCAAACCGATAGTACACGACTTAAGCAGGTGCTTAACAATCTCATAGGCAATGCAATAAAGTTTACTGACGAAGGATTTATTGAATTTGGTTATGAGATCAAAGCAGGTACTATAGAATTCTTTGTGCGGGACTCAGGAATAGGAATCGCCCGTGATAAACAAGACCTCATATTCGAAAGATTTGGTCAGGTGCAGGAAGCTATTTCCAGAAATCTTGCAGGTACAGGTCTGGGATTAACCATATCAAAGAACCTTGTTGAGTTAATGGGTGGCCGTATATGGGTAGATTCGATGCCTGGTGAAGGATCTACTTTCTTTTTCACACTTCCTCTGAGAATGGCTAAGAAAGTTGTTCCGATAAATGCAAAACCAGAGGTTAGTCCTTCTAAAAGTAGTTTCGATCTGTCAGGTAGAAAAATTCTTATCGTTGAGGATGTCGACACTAATTACTTTTATTTAAGCTCGCTCCTTCAGAAGTTTAACTGTAAAGTTATCAGGGCTGCAAATGGTCAGAGGGCGGTGGATATGGTTAAAGAAGACGATAGAATAGATTTGGTGCTAATGGATATTGAATTGCCAATCCTTGATGGATATCAGGCAACGCGACTAATAAAGGAAACCAGACCAGACTTGCCTGTCATCGCACAAACTGCATTCGCTATGATGGGGGAGAGAGAAAAAAGCCGCGAAGCAGGTTGCAATGATTATCTCTCCAAACCAATCAGGAAGGAAGAATTGTTATCGGTACTGAAGAAATTTTTATAATCAGCTATACCGACATAAGCTGAAGCTTACTTATACCTCGGATCGGGTTGGGGCGGAAGTTTTGCCATTCTAAGAGCTTCAATTGACGGGTACCCAAAATCTTCAGTCACTTTTCCCATTACAAGGTAAACTCCACGTCCCCGTGTGGGATTGGCTTTCAATACATCCGGAAACAGAATGACATCAAAAAACTCCCCCTCATTATCCAAAAATGTTACAAACTGCATTATCTCTTTCTTTATAGTCCGTACGTATTTTATAGTAACCAATGCACCTGCCACTCGTATAACTTTGCCGGCATAACTTTTTAATGAACGAGCCATCACTTCACCCCTGAACGGGGTTTTTAGCATATCGAAATAACTCATAGTTACCGGAAAATCAAGTAGCTCAATCTCATCGTATGCATCCTCCAACGGGTTGTGCTCTAGTGTGGGCAGGCTCCATTCTCTTACTCCCTGTCTGAACAACACAGGAACCGCTGTTCTTACCTCCTTACCCGTTATCATATGTGCTTGCCAGAGTAGTTCCTGTTTTGACAAACCGGTAAAACGAAGCGCACCGGTTCTTATTAATAAAGTGAGCTGCTCGATACCCGGTTCGGTTCTTTGCACCAGATCATTAAGACTCATGTACGAACCGTATTCATCACGTTCGCTTATAATACGATGAGCCAGTGTGGTTTCAAGTCCCGAAATATGCACCAACCCAATAAATACGGTAGTCCCTTTAATGCTATTAAGATATCTTCCGCGATTAATGCAAGGTAACTCCAGTTGAGCTCCCCATCTTTTGGCCTCATTGAAATAAACCCAGCTTTGATAAAACCCTCCAAAATTATTAGCCACAGCGACCATAAACTCCAAAGGGTAATAGGCTTTGAGATACAAACTCTGGTAGCTCTCAACCGCAAATGAAGCTGAGTGGGCTTTCGAAAACGAATAACCGGCAAACGATTCTATCTGTCGCCATACTTCTTTCGTTACTTCTTCGGGTCGTCCCTGCTCTTTCGAACTGGAAAAAAACTTATCCACTATCTTCTGAAATTCTACCCTCGATCGGTATTTGCCACTCATAGCACGTCTCAGAACATCAGCATCAGCTAAATCCAGTCCTGCATAATGATGGCAAATTTTAAGCACATCTTCCTGATACACCATCACCCCATAAGTTTCACTCAATTGCTCTTTCATAATAGGGTGGATATACTCAAAACCATTGGGATTATGGAACCTTACAATATACTCCCTCATCATGCCCGACCGTGCTACACCGGGTCGGATGATTGAACTGGCTGCCACTAATGTCAGGTAGTCGTCACACCTCAACTTACTAATTAAACCACGCATACCCGGACTCTCGATATAAAAGCAACCTATGGTTTCACCACTACTCAGTAATTTCTTCACCTTAGCATCCGCTTTAAAATCGCTAACCCTATGTATATCAATGCTCACCCCACGATTTT
>JAEYSM010000016.1 GCA_023434665.1 Bacteroidota bacterium
AACTTCATAATGCCTTTTTTTCAAGCAATCCTCCGACCACTTGCCCTCAGGTTTGTTTCCTGTCGTTTGGGGCTGCAAAATTAAGAACTATTTCCTTACGTGCAACAAAAATTAAAACTTTTTTTTATTTTTTTTTATCCCCAGACTTTCAAGCAACTTCCCCTGTCTCTTTGCACCTTTGTGCGTGAATTGGGATTGCAAAAGTACACCCTTTTACAACATCTCCAAACGTTTTTTGAAATTTTTTTGAGAAATTTTATTTCACTCCCCTTTTGCGGCTTTTTTAAACCCTTTAAGGCCTTATCAACATGGTAACAAGAGTAAGTTTTGGTTTTACTATATCTCCTGTGTTACAACAGCATTCTCACCATTCTCCACAAGGCGGGCTATTTAAAATGTATAATAAGTAAGGGATATGACCACAAATGTCGGCTCCTCATAACTATAGTTGACCTTAAATACACTTAATAAATAAGATACCGATAACAGACGGTGAAAATACGGTACAAATACCATAACCCTAATATAACCGTAAGTCAAGGGTATCGAAACAGTAAATCAACCGTAAAGAAACCTATAATCAAATAATGAAAATAACCCCCTTTTTTGAGCTATATCATTCGTCTTATGCTTAGCGCTACCTTACTTCACTAATAAGGTCTTTCATATTTAAAGCTTTAGTAAACATAGTAATAGAACCGTCTTCACTCTTAGGCCATTCTTCTTTTGGGCGATCCCAGTAAAGTTCTATCCCATTAGCATCAGGATCTTCAAGGTACAAAGCTTCAGAAACGCCATGATCACTGGCTCCGATAAGCGGATACTTAGCATCCAATATCCTTTGAAGTATTTCGGCCAGATCTTTTCGAGTGGGATAAGCGATGGCAACATGATAAAGTCCGGGGCTATTACCGGGTGCAGGTTGAGAACCTTTACTATGCCACGTGTTCAATCCTATATGATGATGATAACCTCCTGCAGAGACAAAGGCTGCCTGATCTCCATACATCATCACTAATTCAAACCCCAATAAATCACGATAAAACTGTAACGATCGGTTGAGGTCAGAAACCTTTAGATGTATATGTCCTATCCGGGTCTGTGCCGGCACTACATATTTTTCCATTCCCTTTTTGATTTGAATTTTAAGTTATTACCAAGTGACCTTGCAAGAGACCTTGATAACAACTCGAACTTAGTTTTAGTTTTAATGTACAAAAGTTTCACTCAAAATGTCAATCGTTGCATTAACGGCATCACATTAAAACTCCTCAGAGGCGATTTTAAGGGTGAAACTTTTACTGCAGAAGAAGCTTTCCGAAAGCTGCAATTATAAGAATTTCGGTTAAAAGACCTTTCCATGCGTCATTCCTTTAAATTGATTGTTACATAAATATAATTGTAATAATGAATAAACATAACACTATGAAAGCACTAATCATTTGCACAGGAAACAGCAGTCGAAGCCAGATGGCTCATGGATTTTTACAGTCCTTTGATTCGAGGCTCAAGGTATATTCTGCAGGCAATGATCCGGCTGACAAGATTGATGAAAATGCAGTGAGGGTTATGCAGGAAGTTGGAATAGACATAAGTGACCATAAACCTACATCTGTAAATAATTATCTCGACACAGAATGGGATTATGAAATTTCAGTATGTGGTAAAGAAAATGGCTCATGCCCTTATTTTCCAGGCAAGGCAAAACATCATTATCACATCAGGATTGAGAGCCCATCAAAATCCCAAAATGCAGCAGAAGAAGAAGAATTGCTAAGTCGTTATAGAAGAATCCGTGATGAAATAAAAAGCGAAATGTATTTGCTTTATAGTGAACGGATAAAACCGAGTTACCAGTCTAATTAGATTCTGCCAGCGATAATTGGATAATTTCTTCGAGGACAGTTATGTCAATGTCTTGTAATTTATTGATATACAAGCATCCGACTCCTGTTTTGTGCTTTCCCAATTTCTGTAGTAGTTGTTCGTACCTACCTATTTGCATAGTCAGGTAAAGAGAAAAATTTGCTTTACGTGGAGCGAAACCTATTCTCATCCAATCAACTTCCCTGCCGGTTTGAGGACTCCTAAATACCACATTACCGAAACCGACAATTGAATTACTCCAAAGCTGGGGTTCTTCACCTGTTGCTTTCTTCATCATTTCTAATAGTGCAAATGCATCATTTCTTTTTTGCTCAGTGGGCAAATTATTCAGAAATTGATCGACGCTCTCAACAGTTGGTTTTGTTTTGATCTCAACGTGTTTTGATTTCTTCTCAGTCATACTTCACCTGGTGATTATTGATTCATGATGCACAAATTTATTAAATAAATGATTAAGGTGAATGATTCGCCTAAACCGTATTTTCACTGCAGCGTATATTTACTATTTAATGGAAAAATGAATAATATCTGTTATTTGATTTCCAGCCATATCAATGCAAGTAGCTTTAAATTGATATAGCCCGTGGGATGTTGGTGCATGCCCAATAGTGTCGGGGATGATAAGATGCTCATGAATGGTAAATTCTTTCTTACCGCTACACATAAATGTTTCATTATAGGTCCAGGGTTCGTCATCATGGGCATCTGATTTATGTTGCTCAGCATAATTGAGTGATACAACACAATGGTCCAGGCCAATATCGTCACTTACGTGCAGTTCTATATGAAACTCATCAGCGGTATTCAGCTGAGCTCCTTCAACCGGTTGCTGTATAAACATTGCTGGTTTATGATCGTCAGCATCTTTTTCACTTGTGCAACCGCTTATGGCTGTTAAAATAAGTAATGAACAGAGTAAGGAGGCAAGTTTCATACTAATAATGTTATAATCGAACTAACAACGTTATAATTTAAAGGTTGGGTTGCTTCAAATAGTAATTTTATCTTTTCTCATAAACAAAAGAATTATTAAACTCGTTAGATTATTGTAAAACATTGGATATGAGGAACATAGTAAGATATTCATTGCCAATTGCAGCTGGTGTAATCGCTGCCAGACTGGTATTGAAGCGGGTACAGAGGAATCTTAGAATAGAGAATTTGAAAGGTAAAACATTTGTAATAATTGGAGCTTCAAGTGGTTTTGGAAAGGGAATTGCATTAAAACTAGGTGAATATGGAGCAAATATTGTACTGGCAGCCCGGAGAACTGAATTACTTGATGATATCGCTATTAAAATTCAGCATTCAGGTGGAAGAGCTAAATCGTTCACTCTTGATATCTCGAATATTGAAGAACTTGAGAGCCTTGCTGAATTTGCAAAAAGCACCTATGGACATGTGGATGCCTGGATCAATAATTCCGGCGTTTTTATGATTGGACGTTTTTGGGATATTCCTATTGATGAACAAAATCGTTTGGTAGATGTCAATTTGAAAGGAGTATTATTCGGCACACATACCGCCATCAAATTATTCATTGAACAGGGGTATGGAACTATAATTAATATGGGATCGATTTACAGTGAGATACCATCAGCTTACAATTCAGTTTATTCTGCAACAAAGGCGGGCGTTAGAAGTTTGGGACAAGCTTTAAATCAGGAACTCAGGTTAAATGGTTATAAGAATATAAAGATTGTTACAATACATCCATGGGCAGTTGATACTCCATTGTGGCGGCATGCTGCGAACTATAGCGGCGGAACTCCAAGGATGGTAGCAATGGATCCACCACGGAAAGTTGTGGATACGGTTATTAAATCGCTATTTACCAGACCGAAGGAAGTGTCCGTTGGGTATAAAGCAAAAACATTCTTCCATTTCCATAGATTGTTCCCTCATACATCCGAGCGAATGACTGCAAATATTGTGCACAAGTATCAAATTGAAGAGGCTCCTCCAACTGATGACACTTCGGGATCATTAAATGATCCGATGTATGCAGGAACCGGAATAGATGACGGTGTTCGTGAAAGGATTAAATGGGAGGACAATAATCAGTAGTATTTTTTCTTTACTTTTGTGCCCTTAATTTTAAAAAAATCAATTCATGGGCAGGGCATTTGAATTTCGCAAAGCAAGGAAAATGAAAAGATGGGGTAACATGGCAAGAGTGTTTACCCGTTTAGGAAAAGATATTGAAATAGCCGTAAAGGCTGGTGGTCCCGACCCCACAATGAATCCCAAACTCAGGCTTCTCATCCAGAACGCGAAGAGTGAGAATATGCCAAAGGAAAACGTGGAACGTGCTATAAAAAGGGCAGTTTCTAAGGATTCTTCTGACTATAAGGAAGTAGTGTATGAAGGTTATGGTCCTCATGGTATTGCTGTAGTTGTTGAAACAGCAACTGATAACACTACACGGACAGTTGGTAACATTCGAAGTTATTTTGTTCGCAATGGTGGAAGTCTCGGAACCATGGGCATGCTCGATTTTATGTTTGAACGGAAATGCTCATTTAAAGTTGAAATGAAGCCAGATCTGGAGATTGATGAGCTTGAACTTGAATTGATTGATTTTGGAGTTGAGGAAATTTTTATTGAAGATGATGAACTTCATATTTATGCTGATTTCCCCGCTTTTGGTCCGATTCAGAAATATCTCGAAGAAAATCAATTTAATATCAAAAGCTTTGCTTTTGAGAGAATTCCTAATGATCTGAAAACTTTAACAGCTGAGGAACAAGCAGATGTTGAGAAAATGCTTGAAAGAATGGAAGACGACGATGATGTTACAAATGTTTTCCACAATATGAGAATGGCTGAATAACCAGTCTTAGAGTTTTATTATTTTAGCATTCTCACTTTTCTGATTCACCCTCACATGTAAGAAGTAATGACCTGCTGAAAGGTCTGATAGGTCAGCATTTACTATCTGTTTTCCTGAAGATAATTTTCCTTTATACAAAGTTTTAACAACTTTGCCCGATGTGTTTATGAGTAGTAGTTCAGCAAAGCTGTCATCTTCAATATTCAGCACAGTTGAAAGCTGATCAGTCAAGGGGTTAGGAAAAACACTGTCAATTAATCCCATCTGATCATCATTGTTTTCTCCTCCAGGAAGCGGTAAAAGTCCCAAGCCGACATCAGGGGTCGTTAGCTTCTTTGAAGTGAATAACCTAAAATCTCCAGGATATAGCATTATTTTATCTGTCAGGGATTGCACATTCAGCGAATCACCCGAAAAATAATCATACCATGTTCCTGTGGAAGGGAAATCTGGTGACACTTCCTGCACGTAGATATCAAAATTAGCTATAACGGCAACTGACATCTCACTACCTCTGAGTGTGACTTTTTTTATGAGTCCGGTGCCACTGCTCAGAGTAAAATCTGAAGTGTTGAATACCTCGTGTGTTTGTCTGAGATTAATAAGTGCTGCAGTAATATCGTATAACTGTCTGCGAAGCCAGTTATTCCGGTAGTCCCATTTGATTGGCTTTTCGCCGGTCCTGCCGTTATATTCAATAGAGTAGTCATAACCAAGTTCACCAAATTGCCAAAGCATTTTTGGCCCCGGTATCGTATAGAAAACAGCTGAAGCAGCAGCAATGCGTCTGAGACATTCATCAAGACTCTTTATATTGTACCATGAATTTTTTGTATTACCCCAAGTCATTATTGAATACATTAACCGCTCCTCGTCATGACTTTCCATATACCCTATTAGATGAGGATCATTCCATCCACGTGTTTTAAAAGAAATACCGGCAATATCGCTATTTTCGGTATAACCCATTACAAGCTGTCTGTACTGGTGGTTAAGGTTCCCCCATAACATAAAACCATAGTTGGCAAGCTCTCTTTCCTCTGTGTTTTCTGCGAAATGCTCAAGGATCATATAAAAATCTTCATCGATGTTCCAAACAGTATTTCCTATATTTTTCCAGATAGCAACACGACTTGCATCGTATTTTCCCCATGCATCCGTATTTCCAAGAGTGTTGTTTTGCGTAAAGCCTTTTGATAAGTCAAAGCGGTACCCATCTACATTATATTCTTCCATCCAGTACTTTACAACCCTTGTCACCAGATTTTTGGTTGCCTGACTTTCGTGATTGAAATCGAAACCAACATTATAATCATGCTTGGCAACAGGATTCAACCACGGGTTATTTGATGCTGGTCGGTTATTGGTAGCATCCCAATATAACCTTGCGAAAGGAGAAGAGCCGAAAACATGATTAAGTACGATATCAAAAATGACTGCAATTCCATTCTGGTGACAGATGTCAATAAATTCTTTAAGGTTGTTTTTTGTACCGTAATATTTATCAGGTGCAAAATGGAAAGCTGTATTATAACCCCAACTTGAATTACCTTCGAATTCATATACGGGCATAAGTTCGATGGCATTAATACCGAGCCCTTTAAGGTAGGAGAGGGTGTCAATCAGGGTCTGGTAATCATGCTTTGCAAGAAAATCTCTGACAAGTAATTCATAGATAACGAGATTTTCCTTTGCAGGTCGTTGAAAATCAGAGATCACCCATTCATATTCTGCCTGAGCAGTTTGAAGAACTGAGGCCGGTTGATTGGTCTTTCCGAAGGGATATTCAATAAGATCAGGATAAGTAGCATTGCTTATATACTGATCGTTCCATGGATCTAAAATTTTATCTGCATATGGATCGGCAATTCTGATCTCGTGGTTAACCAGGTATTGGAAAACATATTCCTTTCCTGGTTCCAGACCAGTTATTTCTTTCCACCATCTGCTGGCATCAGGCGACCGCTGCATGTGACCTTCGTCAGAATATTCCCAATTATTGAAATCTCCTATAACATAAACATTCTGTTTTTGAGGTGCATACAGAGATAAAATAACGGTACTGTCGTTTATAAAATTAATTCCTTCAACTATACCTGAAGGTACTGCCATAGTTTGCACGGGAGATTCTATATAATAATAGGCTGAATCATAAGCAGCTTGACCTTCGAAAACAGTCTTTACTTTAATAAAATGTTTACCCGAAGATGCTGTTGTGTGAGTGAAGCTGATCTGGTTTTCTGTTGAATATGCCACCTGAGTATCGTTGATATAAAGAATCAGAGAGTCGGCATTATTGGAAACCGCTTCTATTGTGATAGGTGTGCCGGGTAAAAAGATATTACCGTACTCATATGGTTCGGTGAGGATAACAAATAGACCTTCGGGATAAACGGTAGCATATATGTCGCCATTTGTTGCTGTTTTTCCCTCCCGATAACTACCTCCTACGGCTGTAGCACTTCTGAAAACAAAAGCCAGTTGCAGAATTTCTTCCGAAGCAGGTACACCATAATATTGCCTTATTGTTTGTGTTCCGGTTGAAAATTTGTACAGATCAGTACCAATTTTTTCGAGTTTAGTTTCAGGGGTATTCTGGCCCCAGTCTGTTTTCACATATTTCCAGTCAGATGGACCACTGCTAAGATTTGTGATTACACCAGTATGTGCATATACGTCACCTGTATAACCTGCCAAACCACGATTTCCCAATTGAGCATTGAAAATAACTTCAACAGATTGATCGTCAGAAGGGAAAACCGGATCAGTTACAATTAATTGAGAAAATGCACACTGCAGATTCCATATCAGTAGAAGAATCAGGGTAAATATTTTCATAATGTTAATAAAGGCTATGCTACTGCTAAGTTATTTTCTTTCTTGAGCTTGATGGTAAAAGTGCTACCTTGACCTTCAACGCTCGAAACTTCGATCGTGCCTCCGCTTCTTTCAATCATTTCTTTACAAAGAAGTAATCCCAATCCAGATCCTTGTTCGCCTTCAGTGCCTGTTCGTGAATATTTAATTCTGGGATTAAACAGTTTTTCAAGATCTTGTTCAGGGATCCCAACGCCATTATCCTTTACACTAATATTCAAGTAAGAATCACTGGCTTTAATACTAACAGTAATCAGACTATTTTTATTAGAGAACTTAATGGCGTTGATGATTAAGTTTCTAAGAGTAAAGTTAAGTATATTCTGATCGGCAATCAAACTGAGATCAGTTTCTCCTTCAATCCTAACAGTGAGATTCTTATTCTGTAAAGAGAATGAAAGTTCCTTAATTATCTGATTCAGCGAATTTTTAATTAAGAAACTTTTGAGGTTACTAAAATTGGATTTTTGACTTTTAGCCCAGTTGAGCAATTCTTCAAGTATATCATTACCTTGTCGCGAGGCTTTAACAAGGTCACTTAGAAACACTTTCAGATCATCTTCTGACAAATTGTGAACATCTTCAGCTAAAAGATCAGACAGGCTCATAATCTGATGAAATGAAGTGCGAAGATCATGTGCTATAATAGAAATTATGCGATCCTTCTGTTTCATAGCCTCAGTCATCTGATCGTGCGAAATTTTCAATTCATCAAGTAGATTTCTTGTTTGAGTTTCTAATGTTTTTCTTTTTGTAATATCATGCATTAATATTAAAGTGCCACTGAAAGAACTCCCAACTTTATCAATTTTGTTAATGCTTATTTCGAGCCATCTTTCAGGATTACTACTGATCATGATTTCAGTGTTTTTGACTCCCATTGCACCTGACTCTGTAATATCCCGGAGCCATTTTAATCCTTGCTTTTTCTTAAATGTGGATTCATTACTTTCCCATCCCATTATTTTTGCTGCCGAAAGATTAAAAAATATAACCTCACTATTTCCATCAAGCACCATAAGACCATCTTGAATAATCTGTGTTATCTGGCTATTAACAAGGGGAATTACTTTAAAAAGTCCGAACCTGAAAATCCCTATCAAGAAAAACACTCCCATTATCGGGATGCTCATGATAGTTAAATCTAATCCCGGTAATGGACTTAGTTCAGTGATATATAGGACCGTGAGTACAAGTGGAGCTATACAGCCTCCAATAATAATTCTAATTTGCTTTTTTATAATAACCGGAGATTCTGGTATCATCTTTCTTAGAATCAGAATTGAAGCAAGAATAATAATCAGACACGAAATAGCGAAGATATACCAGCCCCAATTGTGATCATATTTTAAGATGTTTATACCTGCAGTACTCCATTCATAACCTTTCCATACCACATGGTGATAATCGTTAGTCCACACCAATCCAATCATTATAAAAGGCATCAGATAAAGAATCTTTATTCTTTGGAGCAACTTTTTTGAGGAATCTTTAATACTGAGGGCAAATTGCAATAACAGTACTGGAGTGAAAGGGACACCGAAGTATTCCATTTTAGACCAGAAGAATTTGGCTTCAGGGGATGTTACCGAAGCTTCGAGCATCCCAGTAAGTGCATAAAAAGCTGCAGCCACCATTAACCATGTAAAATATTTCTGCCCTTTTAGATAACCTTTTGTGAGGCTGTAGATAGAAATTCCGATGGAAGATAGGAAACTAATAAATAGTATTACTGTTACAATAGTAATTTTGAGTTCCATTATGACCTGAATGAGGATTCAAAGATACTAATAAGTCTGAAACTGTGCACGTTTCTATAAAAATGGTTGCAAAAACAAAACAAATATCAGTTGGTTACATTACTATCATAATATTGCTGATTAAATATTGAATTTTCATAAAAACCTCTTATTTTTGTATAGTCACTAAAAATAAATCCTTTCATTAAATAAGTAATCCAATGGATAACAAAAAAATTGATACTATCCTGGTTCCGACAGACTTCTCAGAAGTATGTGCAAATGCTGCAAACCAGGCTGCTGAGGCAGCAAAATGGCTGAATTCAAAGATAATGCTATTGCATGTCATCAACAATGAGACAAAATCATATCTAAAGAATGAAAATCTTCCCGAATCAGCTATTAATGATAAGTTGAGAGATATTGCTCATGAACTTACCAATTCTTATGGTATTGAAGTCCATTACATGACCCGAGAAGGAAGTATATTCACTGAGATTGCAGATGTTATTAAAGATCTTGACATCAGTATGGTTTATTTGGGTACTCATGGAAAGGTTGGTTTACAGCATCTTACCGGTAGTTTCGCTTTAAAGGTGATAACCGCGTCTGAGGCACCTGTCGTTGTTGTCCAAAAACGGCCATTAAATCAAGGTTATAAGAAAATTGTTCTTCCTCTTACCAGTGAAGCGGGACCCCATGAAAAAACGAAATGGGCAGTATTCATTGCTAAAAAATTCAATGCTACCATTCACATTTTCCGCACTGCTGAAGCATCAGACGAAGTCTATAAAGCCACTAAACAAATTGCTGATTTCTTTACAAAAAATGATGTTCACTTTGTAGAGAGGTCGGCTGAAAAAAACAGCAATTTTTCACGTCAGGTCATTGATTATGCTACGACAAACAACGCTGATTTAATAATGATCATGACAGATCCTGACAAGAGTTTTACCTCCTATATACTAGGTCGCTATGATGAAGATATCATCTTCAATTCTTCACAAATACCGGTAATGTGTGTTAATCCAAGGAGATTCAACTATGAAATTTTAGGCTTATAGTACTTACAGTCTTGAAACTCCGGTTGCGGCCGGAGTTTTTTCTGATATAACAAAATCTTATGGATCTTCAGGGACTGGCTGATTTTATTTGTGAGAAAATGGAGCAGCAATTGCCTTCATTTGTTATTTATCATGGTGTTGATCATACATCCGACGTTCACTCATCAGTTGTCAGATTAGCTCAGCTGGAAAATCTGGATGAATATAATACTGGTTTGGTCAGAGCTGCCGCCTGGCTTCATGATTCAGGAATTATGGTAAAATTTGAGGATCATGAGGAGCTATCTGCACAAATGGCAGCAGAATATCTTCCCAGGTTTGGATATAACAACGCTGAAATTTCCAATATACAGCAGATGATTCTGGCAACCCGGCTTCCTCAGAGTGCTGTTTCATTGAATGATAAAATACTTTGTGATGCTGATCTTGATTATCTGGGTCGCAAAGATTTTTTTATCATCGGCCAGAAACTCAGACTCGAGTGGGAATTAATTGGAAATAAGATTTCTTTATACGACTGGTACCGGCTGCAACTTGAGTTTTTAAAAAATCACCATTATTTCACAAAATCAGCCCAAGTGTTGAGAAATGAAAGAAAGCAACAAAATATGGCTGAAATACAACACTTTTTTAATAGTTCCCGTTTAAATAAGTAAACGATTCTGGTTAATTTGCAAATGACACCTCACGACGCTCAAATCCGGATTGAATACTTAACAGCTGAAATAAACAAGCATAATGAGCTGTATTATCAGAAAGCACAAACTGTAATTTCGGATTACGAATTCGATTTGTTACTGCAGGAACTGATTGCACTGGAACATGAATTTCCCCAGTTTCTTTCGCCTAATAGTCCTTCACAGAGGGTAGGAGGGACAATATCAAAGGAATTTGCTTCAGTTAAGCATAAAACTCCAATGCTTTCACTTGATAACACATATTCGGAAACTGAATTGCGTGATTTCGACAGGCGAGTTGCCAAATCCCTTAATGAGCCTTATGAATATGTTTGTGAATTAAAAATTGATGGTGTATCAATTAGTCTGCATTATCATGAAGGGGCATTGGTACAGGCAATTACCCGCGGCGATGGCTTACAGGGTGATGATGTTACAACTAATGTCAAGACAATCCGGAACGTACCATTAAAATTAACCGGAAATGATTTTCCTGACGATTGTGAGGTGAGGGGTGAGATTTTTATGCCACGTGCAGGATTTGCACGCATGAATAAGTTAAGAGAAGAATCAGGGGAAACTATCTTTGCCAATCCCCGTAATGCCACTGCAGGTACACTCAAAACTCAGGACTCATCTATGGTAGCCAAGCGTCCACTTGATATGTACGCCTATTTTTTATTAAATGATGATCCGGTTATTCCTACCCATTATGAGCGATTAGCCAAAATGAAAAGTTGGGGATTTAATATTTCTGATATAATGGCAAAATGCAGGAATATCGATGAAGTTCTCGAATTTGTAAGTGAAATTCAGGAGGCTCGTGCTGAACTACCCTTCGATATTGACGGTGTTGTAATTAAGGTAAATAACATTAATCAGTGGAATACCTTAGGTTTCACAGCAAAAGTACCTCGCTGGGCAATTGCATATAAATATAAACCTGAAGAAGCATCCACAACTCTTCTTTCTATTGATTTTCAAGTAGGTAGGACAGGGACTGTTACTCCGGTTGCTAATCTTAAACCAGTGCAACTTGCCGGAACCACAGTTAAAAGAGCTACACTACATAATGCTGATGTAATGGAAGCTCTCGATATCAGAGTCGGCGATACTGTATTTGTTGAAAAAGGCGGAGATGTAATTCCTAAAATTACACGCATAGATCTCACAAAAAGGCCACCCGAATTATTTGCCACCGAATTCATAAAGATTTGTCCTGAATGTAGAACTCCTCTAGAACGGCAAGAAGGTGAAGCTTCATGGATATGTCCGAATTATACAGGTTGTCCTCCTCAAATAAAGGGAAGACTGGTACACTTTATTAGTCGTAGAGCCATGAATATTGAGAGCCTCGGGGAAGGAAAAATAGAGATGTTATATGATGCCGGAATTGCTAAAAACATTGCAGATCTATATGATATTACGCCTGATGATCTTCTTACACTTAAAGATAAACTCCCTGTATCAGAAAAGAAACGCGCTTCTTTTAAAGAAAAGTCTGTTGAAAATGTAATGCGCGGACTGCAAAATTCAAGGCTAGTACCATTTGAGAGAGTAATTTTTGCGTTGGGAATTAAGTCGGTGGGTGAAACTATTGCACGAATCTTAGCCAGTCACTTTAAGAATATTGATTCATTAATGAATGCTACTATAGATCAACTAACTGAGGTTAACGAAATCGGACCAGGGATTGCACAATTCGTTGTTAATTACTTTTCCAACGCAGAAAACAGAGAAATTGTTGAGAGATTAAGAGAAAGTGGTTTACAGATGGAATCAGCGAAAGCTGAAGAAAAATTAAGTAATAACCTGGATGGGTTTACCATAGTGGTCAGTGGCTCATTTAGTATCTTTCCGTCAAGAGATGATTTGAAGAATACCATTGAACTTCATGGAGGGAAAGTTGGTTCGGGTGTAACTTCTAAAACATCATTTATTGTAGCCGGTGAAAACATGGGACCAGAAAAACGTCTAAAGGCTGAATCTCTTGGAATTCCCATCCTCACAGAAGAAGAATTCATATCGAGAATATCATGAAGAACTACTGAATACCACGTTATAAGTGTTTTGAAGAATCCCAATAGCATCATAATTTAGATTACATTTGCCGTTTAATTTTTATTATGCAAACGGCTTCCGAAAAACTAATTAAGTACTACATTTTCATAACTATATCAATGCTCTTCTGGGGCATGTCATTTATTTGGTCAACCATTGCACTTAAGGTTTATGAACCAATTACAATTATATTTTTCAGATTAGTTCTATCTTCCATAATTCTGTATTCATTTATAAGAATTTCAGGAACTTATGAACGTATACATAAGGAAGATAGGAAATGGTTTTTCTTCTTAGCCTTGGCTGAACCATTCTTCTATTTTCTAGGTGAAAATTTTGGACTTGTATATGTATCTCCGGCTGTTACATCAGCTATTATTGCTACTATTCCGTTATTTTCAGCTATTGTTGCGTTTATATTTTTAAAAGAAAAAATAGAGAGGCTTACTATTGTGGGCATCTTTATTTCATTTGCAGGTATAATTTTTATGCTTGTAAATCGCGACTTGAGCCTTAATGCCAGCATTAAGGGCATATTATTGCTGTTTTTAGCTGTTTTTTCTGCGGTTGGTTATTCATTCTTTATAAGGAAACTTGCTAATAAATATAAAGCAATAACCATTTTAACCTGGCAGAATATTATTGGCTCAATGTACTTCTTGCCACTCTTCCTGGCGTTTGATCTTGGGAAAGTTTTAAACACAATTCCTACAGGAGAGTCCGTGTTAGCAATTATTCAATTAGCTGTTTTTGCTTCCAGTCTTGCATTCCTCTTATTCATAATAGTAGTGGCAAAAATAGGAATGGTAAAAGCCAATATTTTTACCAATCTGATCCCAGTGTTTACCGGAGTTTTTGCATATTTTATCATTGGTGAGATTATTAATCTTCAAAAGGTTTTAGGTATTCTGATGGTTGTTGGAGGAATTGTAATCTCACAAATGACTGCAGTTATCCAGATATACTACCGCAATAAGCAGAAAAAAGGACTTGATAGTCAAAAAGTATAAAAAGAAAGAGGTAACACAAATAGGATTACCTCTAACAATTCTATACCGCTTTCCGCAGGAATCAATGAGCATGATTGCCATCTAATACATTATGCAAAGCTTCGATCGTATGGGTGTAATCGACATAAGCTGCAACATATTTTCTTCCATACTCTGCACTGGTGTCTTTAATTGCTTCAAGTTTTTTCACCTTGTCGAACTTCTCAGCCAGAACTGCATTTATGTGATTATTGAGAGGATTGGATACATGGTCTAAATTATTCTTAGCAATGGCTCCATCGCTCAATTGTACAATAGGAGCAGTTGTACCAGCTTCTTTCAGGCCGGTATATGGGGCATTTTCAGTTTCGCGATGTAACCTTACAAGAGTTTCAAAAAAATGCTTTTCAATGATGGGATATAAGGCTTTATTATTTGCTTTGGTTTTCAATGTCAATTTAAAAAGGTCATTGATTTCTGACTCCTGATCTTTTGATATCCATTTATGCACTAAAGTGACATTGTTGGTTTCTAATGCTTTATAGGCATCTAAAATAACCGGTCCATCATACGAATCACAATGTGCGTATGAATTTGAAATACTAATTGTTAATAAGACTGCCAATGCAATAAGGTTTTTCAATGTTTTCATTTCTAATTTTTTTAGTTAATGATACAAAGATATCTTGCAGCAATGGGATGAATCGACCTTCCTTATAAGTTGACACCTGTTTTCTGAATCCTTATAAGTTGGCACTTAAATCTTGAAGATTATTAAGTTGTATTTAGTTGCCCAATCACTCACATAAGTTAGGATTACTCACTAATGAATCTTGAAGATTAGCCATTTGGGTCAGATTTATATTCTGAAGGAGTTTTACCTGTAAATTTTTTAAAAAGTCTATTGAAAGAAGACTTTGAGTTAAAACCACTGTCGAGTGCAATTCCAAATAATGAAAGTCCTGCATAAGCAGGATCTAATATTCGTTTTTTTGCTTCTTTAACCCGATATTGGTTTACAAAATCAAAGAAATTTAGTTCAAACTTTTCATTAATCACCTGCGAAAGATGATGTGAGGGAATGCTGAGTTTTTCTGATAAGGCTGACAATGTAAGTTCAGGTTCAAGATAAGGTTTTTGGTTACGCATAAAAGAACGAAGTACTTCTGCATGTTCTTCTGCATCTCCTTCTTTCAGTCCTGTGGTTGAGTATTTCTTAATACTACTATTATCAGAAATGTCATTTGTAGGCTTATGTTCAGCTAAGACTTCGACAACTTCAGAATCATGCAAGACAGGTTCAAGAAATATTCCCTTTTGCCTGAGGCCGAAATATCCGGTAAGGATAATAAAAACAGAAATTGAAAGGGTAATACCATGTGTACAGAATTGCCAGTCAAATAGTCCTAATATATGGTAGGTTGCAGCAATGCCCATAAGCACTGTCCAAACAATTCCAAAAATTATGACAAGGGTTTTTAACCACCCAATGCTGATTCGCTCCTTGTATGAAAAATTGCTTTTCAAAAGAGATGTATGCCTTCTGAATAATCGCACAGACCAAAGAAAATAGACAGGTCCTGATAATGCTATCCAGATTAAGAAAATAGTAAATACAATTGGTTGATGAACTGAATGACCGTGTTCAAGATGTATTCCTGCTGATTGGCCATACAATGTATTCATTATGAATAAATATATTGCAAAAAGGAAGAAAGGACCCAAATGAAATAAGTCATGGGCGACAGGCCGGGATCCGGATGTCGATAAAGCTTTTAAATACAGATAAAATAAAGGGCCATGAAGCATTAGTAAAGAGATTAAAGCTACTGACCAATATGGGTATTCAGTAAAAAGGAAATTGAATGTAAGTCCATAGATCCCCGTGTAAATGCCGAGTAATATTAACCAAAATGCCAATACTTTGTCGTGATAACCCTTCTGGCTTTTCTGCAAAACCAATAAAGAGAAGAATAATGCATTGAAAGTAGCAATAAGGAAAATAGAAACCATATTCAAATTTGTTTACCAACAAAGATAAGTATTAGGATTTGTGAACTTAATCTTTGTCACAATGTTTTAGAGCAAACAAAAAATTATGAAAAAGTGGATATTTGATTCCGGGAGGCACTCCGCATCGGTTGACTTTTCACTCTTATTATTAAGAGTTGCAGCAGGAGGACTGATGCTATTAAGGCACGGTTATCCCAAATTGTTAAAACTTGCGGGTGGGCCACCATATAAATTCCAGGATCCGATAGGACTAGGTGATGATGCTTCTTTCTTTTTAACACTGTTCGCTGAATTGGTTTGTGCATTTTTAATAATAATTGGGTTTGGAACGCGAGTAGCAACAATACCACTCACTTTTGCCATGGGAGTTGTTACATTTTTGGTTCACTATAATGACGGTCTTGGAAAGATGGAATTGCCAATGATTTTCTTTACAATCTTCTTTATCCTGATATTAACCGGTGCCGGACGATACTCTGTAGACCGTCTAATTGACAGGAGATGAGAGGATATAAGACGGAAATTAAATTCTCTTGTAAAAAAGCACAAGAAGGTATGGTTATTTCAAATATTTTAATAATTTTGCCAACCCAAAGCTGCTGAAACAGCGAATGGCAAAAACCCTTTAAGTGCAACAAAATTAACCTGGCGAGGTAGCTCAGTTGGTTAGAGCGTCGGATTCATAACCCGGAGGTCACGAGTTCAATTCTCGTCCTCGCTACAAAAATCGATTTAAAGAATTAATTATCAATTCTTTAACTGTTTTGAGTCGAGTGCTTTTAATACAATTAATACAGAAGCAATTTTCGACACAAAAAATGGAAAGCTTTAGAGACTCTCAATTGAGGCTTTAAAGCTTTCCTTCTTCAATGGCTTATCGAGTAAGTTTTGTGAAATACCCTAATTGACTGGTTAACCTGGGGAGGTCAAACCATCAAATGGTAAAGTACAAATTAGCTCAACTAAATGATCGTTCAAACGATCTCACAAAGCAATGGTATATTGAATACCATTTCCAACATCCGGAAACAAAAGAGTGGATTAGGTTTAGGAAATACATTTCCAATAAGCTTCTCACTGCGAGTGCAAGGCGTGAAAAAGCTGTCAAGCTTTGTCGTTCGATAAACCTCTGGTTGAAATCCGGTGGCACTCCTTATGATGCTGAAACTGCAAAAGAAAAGACAGTTAAAGCTGCACTGGAGAATATTTTGGCTATTAAAAAGACTAACTGCAGACCTCGTAGTTACCATACATACTAACCACCATTATTATTATGTTTCCAAATGTAATAACTTTTTTATTCACAATCCTATTAAATATATATATATTTTACTTGGAAAAATGACGTTCTTAGTAATCATAGAATGGATACAGTACAGTTTATTATCAATTTTTGTACTTTTATGACTTATGGTGAGCTCGATAAGCTCGTCTATCATCCAGAAACATTAACTGATGATTGTGCCTCACCAACTGGAGGTCGCGGAACAGTATACAACTGTGGATTATTGGGGAAATCTGCATGTAAAAGGGTTTACTTATGAAATATATAGCTTATTCAATAATTCTAATCTGTGTGTTTTTATATGGCGACATAAGCCTCGTCTCAGATCGTGTCTTTTTTTTGGGTTTCTGAGTTATTTCCCATTTAATCATTTGAAGAAAAATAATAAAAATTATTTCTATCTTCTTTTGTTATTAGTTCCTTCCATTGCGCTAATAATTTTGAACTTTAGAATTAAAGAATCGCTTACAATTAAGCCTATATTATTATGGACAGGTGTTGTTATCTTAGGCACCTTACTAAGATTTTTATATGAGTCTATAAAGATTAAATTACTTTATAAGAAAGCTCTACTTATAAGCTTTATCATGTTGTTAATAATTCCTTTATATAGAAAATTGGGAGAAGGTAACTATGCTGTTTTAGCTTCACTCAGTTATTTAATTGCAGGTTTCATTACATTTAAGTCAGAAAACAAAATCTCTTTTATTTCTTTATTATTACTTTCTGGACCTTACTTTTTTGTTCATCTACTAGACGCTATCTTAAGTGATTCAATGGAAGGCTTTTTACTCATTTTACCAATATTTATATTTTCACTACTTTTAGTAACATTGATCTTCTTTACAAGTAATCAGGTAATATCTAAAAAGATAATTTTGTTTCTTTTTGGTATTATAATATTTCCACTAATATGGATATTACAGGAAAACTATTCGAATTGGTTATACTCCAGAAACAACCGACCAATTTTTAAGAATCATATTCAGTTTATTACATCAACTGATAAGAAAATGATGGAATCTTCTTCAAAAAAAATAAGTGTTTTCCTTTTTACATCAGCTTATTGTGGTAATTGTATAAAGGAGTATCCTTATTTTTCAAATTTAGCGAGAAAATATTCTTCTAACGATGACATTGGTTTCTACGGAACTTTCCTATGCTTTAAAGACATTGATACCTTATATTACAATAAATTAATAGAGCAAGAATTTGTATTTAAATGGGTGATGGCCAATGAAAGCTCAAAAGTCTTTAATAATCTCGGCGTAAACGGAGTGCCTGCCCTTTTGATACTTGATAGCGAAGATAATGTGTTGTACAATGGACATTGTTATATAAGACCATGGATTTTCATAAATTCTCCAGACTTAATTCTTAATGAAGTTATTAATAAGCATTGAACGTTTTTTTTAAACTTCAATAGCTTTTTTCATAATTTCAGCATTTGCAGAAATGTCGTAGAACCAGAAAGTGAACTTGGTGTTACTGCAATAGCAGAAGTGCCAGAAACACTACTCCATATTTCAAGAATAATAATTACAGAGCCAGTAACCAGGCAAACTGAACTTAATTGGAGGGCTGCACGATTGCTGCCATATTCTTCAGCACTGGCAATTTTCATACGGCTTGACATGACAAACCTAGCATCAGACCACTCAATCTTTCAGGTTTATTTGACTACTATTTTACCGCTTACAAAGGAGCCATTACTGATAACGCTATATGCATAAATACCTGGTTGGTAATTATTACAATCCCAAACAGTTTTTTCACCTACGATATTTAATTCACAGCAGACAGCACCCATAGAATTGTAAATTATGATATTACCTGAGCGGATCCCGGGAATCTCAATTGTTACATTACCTGAGGCCGGGTTAGGATAAGCCTTCAGACTGAGCCCGGCCATTTCAGGGATAGCATTTAATACACCAAGTGAGTTAGTTTTAATCAGGAACGGTTTATAATTAGCCTGGAATTCCTCACCCCCTGTAATAATAAATCCATTATCACCGGCAATTTTAAGGTCCCAACCGGTTTGTTCATAATTGCCTAGGAGTTCTGTCCAAAGGCTATCACCATTCATTGAAAATGCATGAAGCATTATATGGCCCGACTGGGATCCGGTTACAGCACCACCCATAGCTACAACATTATTATCGTCAGTTATAACGCATTTATAGAGTATGGCATTATTATAACCAAAAACTTCTTCTTTATATGCTAAAATAGTGCCGTCAGAAGTATACCTAATAAAGTAGATTGAATTATTGCTTAAATAACCTACAGGGTTCGCAACACTGATAAGTTCGTTTCCGAAATTTTTAGTGTCAATCACAACAAACGGATCGGTAATATTCAATGAGAATTCTATTATATCATTAGAATTAGGAAGGAGTTTAAAGAAAGCAGTTTGCTCTAGAAATGGTTCGAAACTGTTTGAGTAACTCACTGTAACTATTACTTCATTATTTTCAGTTAATGCAATTGATGTGCCATGACTCGTTGCTCCTCCAGAGAAATCAACATGGAATATATTTGAGCGCCAGATGCTGTCACCTGTATTCGCGTCAATCTTAAAGAGATAATTACCGGGGAAAGCATTACCGCATACCCATAAAATATTGTTTTTCACTATCATCTCCCTTTTTGTTGTGGAATACATCTTTGCCCATATAATGTTGCCATCCTTATCCAGTTTGAGCAGGTTTTCATTACCCAGCCGGGATCCAATGTAGATATTGCCCTGTTCATCTTCAGTACCCACAAGATCCGTTAATCCCTGTATTCCCCGATCGTGATCCTTTGTCCAAAGAGTATCACCGTTAAGGTCTGTCTTAACCAGGCTCAGGTAATATTTATCCTTTAAACTGATCATCGCCATAAGGTAACCATCCTCCTGGCAGAAAACCAGGTCGGAAAAGGCAGAATTGTACATCTCATAAGTTCTTTCGAATGTTGTTTGGGCACTCAATGAGAGTACAAACATCAATGCTGTGATAGTGAGTAGAATTCTTTTCATAATGGTTAGGTTTATCAAACAAATTTAATCATCTCAAAGAAAATTCACAAGACCTTTTGAACTCCTTCTCGACTCTTTCTCGACTCCTGACCAATATGGCTGAATCCCTAAATTCGACTAAATGTCATACTTATCCTGGTTCCTTCTTGCTCTGAACTTTCCACATTATAAGGTACCTGATGTACTTCCAAGATCTTATGAACTAATGATAATCCAATTCCAAATCCACTTTTATATTTAGCGTTTGAGCCACGGGCAAAAGCATTGAATACCGTATTCAGCTGATTGCTTGGAATTCCAATTCCCGTATCAGAGATAGAGACCATAATATCTGTTTCTGAAATCACGAAGTCAACTAAAATATCGTTTTCTGAGAATTTGCAAGCATTCTCTATTAGGTTGTTAAAAGCAACATGGAGTAATCCGCTGTGGCCTAGAACAAGGAGATCGCTTTTATCATCCGGGTATTCTATTTTTGGTATTATGCGTCGCAGAGGAAATCGTTGTTTTACTTGTTTAATAGATTCAAAGATTATTTCATCAAGACGAAGGTCAACGAGCATTAATTCTTTATTTCTATTTAGATTAGCTAATTCGAGAAGGCTATTAACCAGATGATTTAGATTTCGGATGTCATCTGTTAATCTTTGAAGATGCATCTTGTATTCATGAGTTGTACGGTCTTTACTTAACAGATATTCAGATTCTATCAGCATAACGCTGAATGGTGTCCGTAATTCATGTGAAGCATTGGATATGAAGTCTTCCTGATTGCGGAAAGCCATTTCAAGATCAGAAAGCATCGAGTTGAAGGTCATAGCCAATTGTGCAATTTCATCTTTACGATTTCCTTCATCAAGACGGGCATTTAATCGCAATGCATTGATATTCTTAATGCTGCCCACTAGTCGAGAAATAGGGGAGATGGCCCTTCGTGAAAATATATATGATAAATACACAGAAAGTACTGCACTAATAATTATACTCCAAAAAAGGGTACCGCGGAGTTGAGATAGATTAATATGCCTTATTCTATCGTATCCTGCAGCACAAACATAATAGGTTTTGTTTTTGAATTTATGGCGGTAGAATATTCCGTCTTTATCATTTAGTGTATAATAACTGATTGTTGATGAGGAGATTCTTTTTTTAAGTACTTCTGACGAGAGATATTCCAGCTTATTACTATATAGCACTTTAAAAGACGAATCAGTTAAAATGATCTCATCGCGTTCACCCCAGATAGTAGTGCGATGAATTTTTTTCAAAAGCACCGAATCAACTTCAACCACATCAATAAGGAGAATTGCTGTATTTTTCGCAAATTCTTCAAGGTTATCGCGATATTTGCTTATATGTGTCTGGTAGGAAAAATAGTAAACAAGACCGGCAAAGAATATGAGAATTGAAATAACTATTGTGGCAAATTGTAACGAGAGTTTAAGCTTGATATTCATTGGATGAAATTTTTCTATAAAAGTGCGTCATTGCAATAAAAACCAAAGCCATATTTAGTGTGTATCAGCTTTGGTTCAAATCCTTTGTCTATTTTCCTCCTCACGTAATTAACATAAACATCAATGACATTAGTTCCCGGGTCAAAATCAAGACCCCAAACATTTTCTATGATAAACTCGCGTGAAAGTATTCTGCCTTTATTTTTCATCAGGAATTCCAACAATTGAAACTCTTTGGCAGTCAGGTCAATTTTTATCCCAGATCGTATTACAGTTTTACTTGATGTGTCAAGCTCCAGGTCAGCCACCCGCAGGGTGTAATTTTCGGAATACACTTCGGAACGACGGAGAAAAACATTTACACGAGCCAATAATTCTCTAAAATCAAAAGGTTTTGTCACATAATCATCGGCCCCGGCTGTAAAAGCTGTCAATTTGTTGTCGGGAGTACTTAATGCCGTGAGCATAATTATGGGAATATTAGTGTTAGTGCTTCTTATTTCTTTGCATAGATCATAGCCGTTAATGTAAGGTAAGTTAATATCGAGTATGATGAGATTATAAGACGCTTTGGCAGACATTTCTTTGCCTTCGTAACCATCCGAAGCAATATCAACAGTGAAACCATTTTCGTTGAATTGCTTTCTGAGAACGTCGGCCAGACGGTTTTCGTCTTCAATAATCAGTATGTTGGCTTTATTCATATGGGAGAAAAGATTGTATTTCAAACTTACAATAAAATAGTTCAGATGAATCAGCAAATGAAATTTCTAATGAGTTTCTAAATAATGATTATTAGCTGCATAATACTTTTGCTTCAAAATTGAAGATATGGAACCAGTTAAGAAAAAAAATGTGGAGCTAAAGCTTATTTTATTGTTTGTTTCGGTAATAGTGGCAATGATCATTATTAGTTTTTTGATTTAACGATTTTGGATAAGGTAAAAGTCTCAGGTAAATCGACGACAAGATAAACCTGTAATGAAATTTTTAGTTTAACATTCATTTGAAGTTGATCTAATGGTGGAACATTTTGATTAATTTTGCTACTGGTGCATTGCAATTCAATTAATGTCAAAAGCAACACATTATGCCTGGCTGTCAATTTTTGCTGCGGTTGTTACCATCAGCCTGAAATTAATAGCTTACTTTCTTACAGGATCAGTAGGATTGCTGTCAGATGCAATGGAGTCTTTCATAAATCTGGCAGGAGCCTTAATTGCACTCTGGATGTTAACTATAGCCTTGCGTCCTGCTGATGAAGATCACGTTTATGGTCATTCTAAAGCTGAATACTTTTCGAGTGGAATTGAAGGATTATTAATTTTTATAGCGGCCATTTTTATTGGTTATGCCGCCATTGAACGACTTTTAAATCCACAACCATTAGAAAAAGCCGGATTGGGAATTCTGGTTACTGTTATTGCTTCACTAGTCAATCTTATTGTTTCCTTAGTACTTACCAAAGCGAGTAAACGATTTAATTCAATTACACTTGAGGCCGATGCAAAGCATTTAATGACGGATGTGTGGACATCAGCAGGTGTAATAATCGGTGTTGGAGCAGTAGTCGTAACCGGGTGGTACTCACTGGATCCGATTATAGCATTGGTTGTCGCAGCAAATATCATCTGGACAGGATATTCAATTATAAGGAAGTCGGTTTCAGGTTTGATGGATAAAGCCTTACCAACAGAAGAACAAGAGAGAATTTTAGAAAAGCTCAATTCGTATAAGAATGAAAACATTGAATTTCATGAAATTCTTACCAGACAAGCAGGCGCAAAGCAGTTTTTGTCTTTCCATGTTTTAGTACCCGGAGCATGGACTGTTCAGGAGGGACATCATCTACTTGAAGAGATTGAAGCTGACTTAACTAATACATTCCCTAATATCGTTATTATTACTCATCTTGAGCCTTTAGAGGATCCTGCCTCATACAGAGATATTACTTTAAGATTGTAATCTGGAGAAAGTACATCCCTGGCAGCGGGTGATGATCCCCAAAAATGGCTCATTAAGAAACCTGAGAGGAAAAATGCCATATCCCGAAATCAACTATTATGGCAAATATTATAATCAGATTGGGAATAGTACCAAACATGGTATCTTTCCAGTGTTTTATAATTAGTAGTTGAGAGATAATCACTGCAATAGTACCTACAATCCACCAATAATTATTCTCAGTAAACAACATGAAAGCCATTGTTTCGAATAATATGAATGCAAATAGCCATGCCAGGCCAAAAGGAGGGGATACAGGTTCCTGATAGTTTTTCCCTTGCATTAAATTAAATCCTCTAAGGAATCCTATCAAATGCACCAGTCCATGCGCAGCTACAAGAGCAATTACAAGAGTTTTCATAGACAGGATGTTAATAACCTACAATATTGCAACAATAATATTAGCCGTACAGTTCAATAGTTATAGTTTGCCAGAAGTGAATTTATGTAATTTCTCTCAGTGAATGCTGCTTGATTTTCTTATTTTTACCTTTTATAAACATCAATTAATATGAGCGAACTGATTAACAATTCAAAGTATAGAAAAGAGAAATTAAAAGAACTGATACTTAAGCTCCATGAAGGAGAAAACCCTGATGCAGTCAGAAAAGAGCTTATTGATACACTACAACAAATCCCTTATGGAGAAGTTGTCGAGGTAGAACAGGAATTAATTAAAGAAGGACTTCCGGAAACTGAAGTATTGCGCTTGTGTGATATTCATGGAGAAGTTCTGGAAGGACATATAGATTTGTCAGGTGCCAGACAGGTACCTGAAGGTCATCCGGTTGATGTATTTGTACAAGAAAATAAAGAATTGGCCGGTTTAGCAAAGAAAACCGATGCTATTATTGATGCACTTCAGTATATAAGTGATCATGAGTTTACAAGGTACAGAATGCAATTGCGTCAGAGTTTCAATAACCTGATGGACGTTGATAAACATTATAAACGTAAAGAATATCTGGTATTCCCATACCTTGAAAAGAATGATATTACAGGACCTCCGAAGGTAATGTGGGGCAAACATGATGAGATTCGTGAGCAGCTGAAAGGTGCAATCGAGTTACTTAAAGATGAAAATATTACGCGACAAGATATTATTGATGCAAAGGAACTATTATTCAAACCTGTTCTTAAGGCTATGATTGATATGACAAAGAAGGAAGAAGAAATTCTTTTCCCGATGTGTTTGGATACGTTGACAACTGAAGACTGGTGGCATGTTCATCAGCAAACTCTGGAATTTGGTTTTTCACTATTTGATCCTAAAGTAGAGTGGCGTCCTGAGGGGATTCAGTCGGAAGGGTACAGTAATACTGGTATAAAAAATGAAAGCGGCCATGTTCAGTTACCTTCAGGTAGTTTTGATGCTGAGGAAATTATGGCAATTTTGAATAGTGTTCCATTCGATATGACTTTCGTGGATAGGAACGACAAGGTTAAGTATTTTACACAGGGAAAAGAAAGAATTTTTGCACGAAGTCGCTCTATCATCAATAGAGACGTTCGTCTTTGCCATCCTCCCGGAAGTGTACATATTATTGAAAAAATACTGGAGGATTTTAAATCAGGCAGAGCCTCTCATGCTCCATTCTGGATTCAGATGCATGGTAAATTTATCCATATTGAATACTTTGCTATGCGGAATGAGAAAGGGGAATATCTTGGGACTCTGGAGGTTTCGCAAGATTTGACAGAATTGAGAAATCTAGAAGGCGAACAACGAATTTTATCTTACGAATAATCATTATAATATACAACCCAAAGCACGCGTTCATTTTAATTGTTGAAAAATTGCTATATGGAAAAGTTAATAATTACACCCAAAACTAAAATATATGATCTGCTCGAAGCCTTTCCTGAACTTGAAGATACACTTTTAAATGCGGCTCCGGCTTTTCAGAAACTTAAAAATCCGGCTTTGAGAAAAACCATAACCCGGATAACAAATATTAGCCAGACAGCCACTATCGGTGGTTTGAATGTTGAAGACCTTGTTAATCGTTTGAGGGCTCAGGCTGGACAAGGAAATCTTGTCGGGATTGAAGATTCAGGCAACAAATATATAACTGAACAGCCATCATGGTTTAGTTTAGAAAAAGTTGTACGAACAATAGATATACGTGAAATGCTGAATCGTGGTGAACAACCTGTTCATGTTGTTTTGTCAGCTATAAAAGAGCTCGATAATGATGAGATACTGGAGATTCTGGCACCTTTTATCCCCGCTCCTTTATTAGATAAATCAATGAGTCTTGAGTATAAACACTGGCTCGATAATGAGGGCCAGAAAGAGTACAGGATATATTTTTCAAAGTAGGCAATCATTACGTTTTCAAATTTTTTATCTGGCAATAGGCTAAAAGTGTTTTTTGATGTTACATTATTATCTGAAGTAAAAACTCAGATGATAAAGTTTAGTAATTAATTTTTTATAAACTAAAAACAAAGTAACATGAAAAAGCTGTCTACTAAAGTACTACTGCTTGCTGCATTTGCATTTGTATCTATTTCAGCTGTCGGACAATCAAAAGCTGAATTAAAGCAGATGATTGAGAAAAACAATAAAGGTATGATTGATGCCGTATTGGCTGATGATGTGGAAAAAGCTATCGCTTTCTATGATAAGGACATTATCCAACTCCCTGCCAATGCAAAAATAATCAGAGGTGTTGACGAAGTTAGAAAAGACATTGAAGCTAATAGAAAAGAAGGATGGAGGGTTAAGGAATATAAAATAAACACCGATGATGTAGAACTAAATGGCGATGTTATAACGGAAATTGGCACATATTCAATGTCGGTAGGTAAAGAGGGTGATTCAAAGACCCATAAATATGAAGGAAAGTACCTTACACAATGGGAAAAGCAGACTGATGGATCCTATAAACTGAAAACTGAAATATGGAATCATGATTCAGAAAACAACTCTATGGCATCTGACAGCAGTCAGGACATGATTGAAGATCCGGATAATGATTCGAAAAAAGATGCTTCTACTGATAAAAAAGCAGAAAAGAGATAATTCAAGCATCTAAGGATAGATTCACGAAAGTGGTTGTGGAGACGGAGGCGTTGATGGATTATCCTCCGGAAGTGGAACAAATTCCTGATTATCGTTCGGTGGAAGAAGAATTCGCCCCTGCCTCCAATCCTCCTTAGCTTGTTCAATTCTCTCTTTGCGGCTGGATACAAAATTCCACCAGATATATCGATATCCCAATGGCTCACCTCCTAAAAGCATAAGTGTAGAGTCTTTTAATGCTGAAATTACAGGCATGTCGCCTTGCTTAAATATCAATAACTGACCTTCTGAGAAAGGTTTATGATTGACTTCTATACTCCCTTTTGATATATATATTCCTCTTTCACTATATCCTTCAGGAAGTGCAAGTGTTTTCTGTTTATTCAAAATTGTATGTATATAAAACAAGGGGGAGTCAATGTTAACTGAACTCTTCAATCCATAAGCAGAACCTGCTATCAGACGCATCCAGATTCCCTTGTCTTCAATAACAGGCAATTGATTTTTATTGTAATTATTGAAACTTGGTTCGGTTTCTTCGACATTTTCGGGTAATGCTACCCATGTTTGAATCATCTCTAATTCGCCCTCTTTAAATAACTCCGGATCCTCAAATCGTTCACTATGAGATATTCCTTTACCTGCTGTCATCCAATTCACTTCTCCTGGCTTTATTATCTGTTCCATTCCCAAACTATCTCTGTGTGTCAGATTTCCATTAAAAAGGTAGGTGACAGTTGATAACCCAATATGAGGATGTGGTAAAACATTAAAATTTTTAGTCTCATTTCCCAAACCTTTAATCGGACCAGCATGATCCATAAAAATGAACGGGCCAACCATACGGTGGGTTCTGAATGGCAGTATTCGTTTTACCTCTATTCCCGGACCTATGTAAGCAGTGCGTGGATCAATTATTAATTCAGGCATAGTTTAATTTTTTTTAGTAAATATTACGACAATTCGGCATATCTGTTACCTAACTTATTTATACTCAATTTGCTCAATAAGGTACTTAATCTCACCGATTTTACGTTTTAACTGAACTTCATCTCCTATTTTCTTATTTGTCAAAACATGTGCTAAAGGTGAGATAAATGATATTTTTCCTAACACAGGATTTGCTTCATCAACTCCTGTAATTTGAATTGTTTGTATGTTATTGGAATGCAAGTCTTTTATCGTGACTGTTGCACCAAAACGAACCTCATGTTTTGGCTGTTCATTCAATTTTACAACACGGGCTGAGACGATCCTCTCGTCTAGTAATTGTAGTCGTGCATTTAAATAATTATTTGCAACACGTCGCTCATTCTCATTGTGCCCATGCCACTGATTCTTCTCACTAATCAGAGCTTCACGTTCAGACATAAGTGCTTCCATACCAGTTGGTGTGACGTAATTTATTGTTCCTGGTGGTAAATATGCTCTTGGAGCAATAAATGGAATGTCCTCCTGATCGTCTTCTTTAACAAAACCTCTGCTCATTTCTAAAGAATTTAGTGTAAAGATAACATTTCACTTGATTTTTTATGTGTTTGTAAGGTAGTTTTATGATACTTGTGAGTTAGTATATTAGTTACTACAATTTTATTGCATTTTGTGATATTAATGTCTATTTTTACATGAATTGGATTTTAATATTAGTCAATTGAACGTGGAATAAAGTTAAAAGCGGTCCAAGATCGTGCTATATGAAGAAATCTTTCACAAACTGAGTTACCGGGGTGACAATGATAATTAGTGAGAGAAGTTACGAATCAAGTAATTTTAATTGGTAAAAAGTAATATAATGGACAATCAAAAGATCTTCTCGATGCCATTTGTTAAAGTTTATCCCTTCTATATTCAGAAGGCCGAAAAGAAGGGGAGAACTAAGAAAGAGGTTGATACTATCATTTGTTGGCTGACTGGTTATGACGAGAAATCTCTGAATAGTCACCTTGAAAATAATACTGATTTTGAATCGTTTTTTAAACAAGCACCGGTCATAAATCCTAATGCCTCAATGATTACAGGAGTTGTTTGTGGTGTTAGAGTTGAAAATATAGAGGATGGACTAATGCAAAAAATCCGCTATCTGGATAAACTTATTGACGAATTAGCAAAGGGGAAGCCAATGGATAAGATATTAAGGAAATAAGTCAATAAGATTTACACTTAAGTAAAAAAGAGGCTAAAAAAAAAAAGAGGTTGATTTTTATTAATCAGCCTCTTTTCATTTCTTTAATTATTCATGATCCTCTGAGTCATGTCCCAGTTGTTTAACCAACTTGTTATATATTCCAAGCAACAAGAAAGATGGAGCCCACTGACCTATAAACAGAGCTGTATGGTTTCTACCTAACGCTTTAAGAGTTAAAGATGCTGCCATAGAGCCTAGGGCGGCCCATAAATAAACATCTTAAGGAATCTTTGCGGTTTGTTCTTCAATCATGCTTGCAACTGGCCCTTCCCTTTTATCAGGATTTGCCTTGTTCATTTTTGATTTAATCTCCTTTGCGATTGTTTCCATATGATATTTTGTTTTAGTTAAGTACTTAAGTAACTGTAAATGAAACAAGTATAAAAGATTTAATGTTTAATGTAGTTTTTACTAATTTTGCCCTCTTAATTCTAATCATTATATGGAAATTCCTACAAAATACGATCCCAGAGGCATTGAAGACAAGTGGTATAAATATTGGCTTGACAACTCTTTTTTTCGTTCAGTTCCGGATGAAAGAGAACCTTATGTAATTGTAATCCCTCCACCTAATGTAACCGGAGTTTTACATATGGGGCACATGTTAAATAATACCATTCAGGATGTGCTTGTTCGTAGAGCGAGAATGCAAGGAAAAAATGCTTGTTGGTTGCCTGGAACCGACCATGCGTCTATTGCAACAGAAGCAAAGGTCGTAGCTAAACTCCAGGAATCGGGTATTGATAAAGCTTCCATTTCGCGGGAGGAATTTTTAAAACATGCCTGGGAATGGAAAGAAAAGCATGGTGGAATTATACTTGAACAGTTAAAGAAACTTGGTGCGTCATGCGATTGGGAGAGGACTAAATTTACGATGGATCCCGATATGTATGAGTCAGTGATTGATGTATTTATTGATCTTTATAAAAAGGGTCTAATATACAGGGGAGTCCGTATGGTTAATTGGGATCCTAAGGCACTCACCGCATTATCAGATGAAGAGGTGATTTATAAAGAAGAGAATTCAAAATTGTATTATTTACGGTATCCGGTTGAAGATGAATCAAATCAATGGGTAACAATAGCAACTACCCGTCCTGAAACAATTCTAGGTGATACTGCAGTTTGTTTCCATCCCGATGATGTAAGATATCAGCATTTGATTGGAAAAAGAGTATTGGTTCCATTAATCGACCGTTCAATTCCTTTAATTCAGGATGAGTATGTGGACAGGGAATTCGGCACCGGTTGTTTAAAAATTACGCCAGCCCATGACATTAACGATTACAATATTGGTATAAAACATAATCTGGAATCGATTGACATCTTCAACGACAACGGGACAATGAGTGAGAAAGCTTTGCTATATATCGGCAAGGATCGTTTTGATGTACGTAAACTAATTGTTAAAGATCTTGAGGAAAAGGGTTATGTAGTAAAAATTGAAGAGTATATTAACAATGTTGGTCGGTCGGAAAGGACAGATGAAGTGATTGAGCCAAAACTCTCTCTGCAATGGTTTATGCGAATGGATCAAATGGCTCCGAAAGCTCTTGAGGTGGTAATGAATGATACAATTCATTTCCATCCGGAAAAATTCAAAAATACTTACAGACACTGGATGGAGAACGTTCATGACTGGTGTATTAGCCGACAATTGTGGTGGGGGCAACGAATTCCGGCATATTATCTGCCGGATGGACGATTTGTTGTTGCTAAAACAATTGAAGAAGCACTTGAGGAGGCAAGGAATATTAGCGGAAATAATAATTTAGAAGTTTCTGATTTGCGTCAGGATGAAGATGTTCTTGATACCTGGTTTTCCTCCTGGTTATGGCCGGTATCTGTATTCGATGGCATTCGCAATCCCAGCAATCCCGAAATAAAGTATTATTATCCAACCAACGACCTTATAACTGCACCCGAGATTCTCTTTTTCTGGGTTGCCAGAATGATCATGGCAGGTCTGGAATATCGAAACGACATACCGTTTAAAAACGTATATCTTACAGGAATTGTCCGTGATAAACTAGGTAGAAAAATGTCGAAATCACTTGGTAATTCACCAGATCCACTGGATCTGATTTCAAAGTTTGGGGCCGATGGAGTAAGAGTTGGAATGCTGTTGACTTCTCCTGCAGGGAATGATCTTCCATTTGATGAAAGCTTATGTGAACAAGGAAGAAATTTTAGTAACAAAATATGGAATGCCTTGCGGTTAGTTAAAGGCTGGGAAATTGATAATTCGCTTTTACAGCCTTCCTATGCCAGTGTTGCTATTAGATGGTTTGAATCAAGATTGAATGAGGCATTGGCGGAAATAGAAGATTATTTTGGAAGATATAAGTTAAGTGATGCCCTGATGAGTGCTTACAAGTTGGTTTGGGATGATTTCTGCTCTTGGTATCTCGAGATGATAAAACCAGCTTATCTTAAGCCAATCGATCCGATTACACTCAATGTAACTATAGGATTTTTTGATAAGCTAATGAGAATTCTTCATCCATTTATGCCTTTCATTACAGAAGAAATATGGCAGCGATTGAGTGAAAGAGAATATGGTGAGAGTATAATGATGATTCAAATGCCTGAGCCGGTTAATAGCGATACTTTTATACTTGAGGAATTCAGAATTGCTTCTCAGATAATACAGGAAATAAGAAACATCAGAAAAGTAAAGAACCTTCCTCAACGTGACACTATTCAATTGCATGTATTGAATGCTGACAATGCTACTTCACATACATTTGATGAAGTAATTGCTAAACTTTGTAATCTTGAAAGCATCAATTTTGTAATGGAGAAGCCTACATCTGCTGCAGGATTTATAGTTGAGACCCTTGAATATTACATACCACTGGGCGAAAAGATTGATTTGGGTGCTGAACTTGAAAAACTAAATGTAGAATTGAAATATACAGAAGGATTTTTAGCCTCAGTGATGAAAAAGTTGGGTAACGAAAAGTTTTTAGCGAATGCAAAACCTGAAATTGTTGAAATAGAGCAAAAGAAGCGTAATGATGCTGAATCGCGCATTGCAATTCTAAAACAACAAATTTCATCTATGACATAAAAATATTTTTTTGAAAAACTTTTGTTGCTTGAAAGTGTTATCAAGTAGAAATAAATTATATTTGCGCTTATTTTTAATTTTTTAATTGATTATGAAAACAGGAAAAGTTAAGTTCTTCAATGAATCAAAAGGTTACGGATTTATTCTTGACGATGAAACAGGTAAAGAATATTTCGTTCATGCAACAGGTTTAATCGATCGTATTAACGAAGGTGATTCTGTGACTTATGAACTTCAAGAAGGAAAAAAAGGCTTAAATGCTGTAAAAGTTAAACTAGCATAACGATAGAGTTATTACGTTTTATCTTTCTAAGCTGTCTTTCATAGACAGCTTTTTTTTTGAAAGAATACTAATTCTTATGAACATTTATAAATGTTTTCAAGTTTTTATGTAAAACTGATGCTTAAAAGCATCATCTTTGCAAATTATTATTTAATTAAACATGAAAACAGGAAAAGTAAAATTCTTTAATGAATCAAAAGGTTACGGTTTCATCGCTGACGACGAATCCCAAAAAGAGTATTTTGTGCATATTACCAATCTAATTGATCGTATCAGTGAAGGTGATAGTGTTTCTTATGATCTGGAAGAAGGTCGTAAGGGATTAAATGCGGTAAAAGTTAAGCAATTATAACATACCAAATTGATTAAAATACTTAATGAGGCTGCCTTTGTAAAAGGTAGCCTCATTTTATTTATGCGTTTTTCTGTAAGTCTTTTTTGGAACCTAGGATTAGATACCTGCATACTGGCTATTACTATTTAATGAATACATACTGGATAATATTTGCACCCATTTGGAGGGCTTTCATGCGGTTCTGTTCTGAGTCGTTATGGACAGCTCTATCTTCCCACCCATCACCCAGGTCTGTTTCATAAGAATAAAAGCATAATAACCTTCCATCTTTTATGAGACCAAATCCCTGAGGTGGTTTATTGTCGTGTTCATGAATTTTGGGCAATCCATTTGGAAATGCATATTTTTGATGATAGATAGGGTGGGAGAAGGGCAATTCTATGAAATCAAGTTCTGGAAAGACTTTTTTCATCTGAGGTCTGATGAACTCATCCAGACCATAATTATCATCGATATGCAGAAAACCACCCGCCAAGAGGTAATTTCTGAGATTTGTTGCCTCCTGGGAATTAAAGATTACATTCCCGTGCCCTGTCATATGAACGAATGGGTAATTAAATATAGCAGGATCACCAACTTCTACAGTTGCATATTCAGTGTTTAAATTAGTATTCAGGTTTTTATTGCAAAAAGCTATCAGGTTCATTAATGAGGTTGGATTAGCATACCAGTCTCCTCCACCTTTATATTTTAGAAGGGCGATTTGTACAGTGCCGGGAGTGCTACCTTTTAAGAAAACTCCTGCTATAATAATAAATGCGAACAGGACTATTTTCATTTTTTCTTTCATTTTATTTCATTTATCAGTTTAACAGTTAGACAAGCGGCTAATGCTGCAGTTTCTGTTCTAAGGCGCGATTGTCCTAAGCTTACAGTAATATATCCCACTGACTTTGCAAGGGAAACCTCATTGTGGCTAAAATCACCTTCAGGACCAATAAGAACCACTACCGGAGTATTTGAAGGACAAACCTGAACAAGATGCTTTTGTTCGCTTTCTTTGTCGAGCCAGGCAATAAATCTGTTTTCTGTTATTTCGCTTTCATTTTTTGAAGATGGTGTTTTTTGAAGGAATGACTCAAGGCTTAAGGGTTCGTTGAGCACAGGCAAGTAGGTTCTGAGGGATTGTTTCATTGCAGAAATCAGAATCTTGTTTAATCGATCAGTACGAAGTTTGATACGCTCAGAGTGCTCGCTAAAAAATGGAGTTATTTCATTTATTCCAATTTCAGTTGCTTTCTCTAGAAACCATTCAAAACGTGCTATATTCTTAGGAGGAGCAACAGCAATGTGAATTTTACCAGTATCTTTTACTGATGTTTGTAAATCGGTCAACTCGATAGCATTGGTTTTGCTACCTGCTTCCAGTACGTTACCCTTACATAGATTGCCCCTACCATCAGTTAAATGAATTTTATCACCAGGCTTTAATCTTAATACTCTAAGATGGGCACCTTCCTCTCCGGAAAGAGATACGATTCGCTGACCTTGATTGTAGGTTAGCGACAAATTACCATCCATATAATAGAATAGTTGCATTATCGGATTTACTTTAGATATTTTAAATTTGTCAAGGTAAAATTATAAAAAAAGCCGGCATTACGACCGGCTTTAAGATGTATGGGATTATTGTGTTAATTGACAATCAGTTTTTCATCCCAGGTTCCAATATCACTTTTCAATCTGATTAAATAAAGCCCGGTTGATAAATCTCCGGTTTTTATTTGCCAGTCACTACCTTTGCCAAGCTTATGCTGTTGAATGAGTTTACCAGTTGAAGTAAATATTTGAATTTCAGCGTTGGTTATTTCATTTGAAGTAGTTATTCTAAAAAGATTGTTACCTGGATTCGGATAAACAGTCAAATTCTTAGATGATACCAGGTTCTGGTCTGCATTGATCAGTGGTGAAACCATTATATCATCTATAAATAGATTATTACCCCTGCGATGAACAGTCTCGAACATTAGTCGAATATTGCTTTGATTTCCCCATTGCGATAAATTAAGTTCAATACATTCGGGATTATCAGGGCCATTACACCAATCATCCGGTGACTGAGGAATATATTCAGCTGAAGAAACAGGAGCAGTTTCGAAGTTGCCTGTTCCGTCTTCTGCGAAACCTGCTAATTTTGTCCATGATGTACCACAATCATTTGATATCCATACAAGCAAGGAGTCGGAGAATGCTACATATCTTCGGATATACGAATATTTGAATGAAAGTATTGGAGAAGATATGCCTTCGAATGTCATTGGAGGACTAATCAGCTGATCGCGTTTTCCGGGAGAAACATTGTAATTGAAGAAATTCATCCTGGCAGCATTATTTGAACCATTCTCTCCTGATAAAGTAAAGATATCCCAGGTAACTGAATTGTCGGGGTTAACTACTTGCCATCCATTGCTTCCTAAACTTGGATTATCCCAATTTTCGACAAAAGGTAAAGGTTGTCCACCAATTGCCACATAATTCTGAAAAATTTCTGTGGTACTTCCGTTTGCATTGCTTACGGTTAAGGTAATCGAATAGTTGCTATTGCCATTAAATTGAACGACTGGATTTTGAGAATTTGCATCAGTACCTTCAAGGAAAGTTACATCGGTTGGATTAAAAGACCATTGCCATGAGATGGGGCAATATGTACTTTGATCCATAAAATGAACAATGGCAGTTTCACCAAAACAGAAAGAATGATTGCCTGATGTAATCAATACTTCGGGTAAAAGAGTACTACTTACTTCAATATAATCCTCACGTACTAATGTATCATTACCTAAAGAATTCGAAACGATTAAAGTAACATTGTAAGTACCCGGTTCATTCCATACTATTCCTTGTGGATTTGCATCAGTAGATGTTGCTGGAGTTCCACCTTCAAAAGTCCAGTTCCATGCATATGGTACACCCTGGGTTTTATCGGCAAAATTAACTGGACATCCTACAGGTACCAGCGCCTGATCAGCAGTAAAATTAGCTGTAGGAGGAGTAATCCTAAGCGGTGATTCCCATAATCCTCTGCCATAAGAACCAGCTCTTATAACATCATTTTGAGGATTTTCGTTGTCATAAAATATTTCCAACTCTGTAACACGGATTGCTTGAGGCAGGCCTTCAGAATACTGAATCCATTCATCTGTGAAAGCATCACGATAAAATACACCTATGTCGGTTCCAAGATATAAACCTTCCTGACTGTTACGATAGTATCTGAGAGTATTCATTGAAACATCAGGTAATAATCCGGTTAGATTAGTCCACGATTCTCCACGATTTGTTGATTTGTAAACTTTGTTTTGTTGTACGATATATACAGTATTTTCTTCAACAGGACTTGCCTCTATGGCTGTTATTGTTTGACCGGAAGGTAAGAGGTTAGTAAGGGTTGTCCAGTTAACAGATTCCTCTCTGGCATTGTCAGTCCTATATAACTTATTTCCTTCAGAAGCATAAAGAATATTAGGATTTGAGTGAGAAATTGCCATTTGATCAAAATCATTCACATTCTGGCTAGAAATCTTTGTCCATTGAATATTATTAGTGTTGCTTGCTCTGACATTTTTACTACGCCATATGTTCTTATAACCTATGTACATTATGTTACCATCTGTAGGATCTAAAAGGAAGGGAGTTACCCAGCCGCCGCCTTCGGTTATACCATTCACACCTTCTCCTGCTACCTGCCCATCGTAACCATGATTGAAATGCCTGTCAATGCTACCATAATATATTGTTGAATAACTGTATCTGTCATCAGTTGGATCAAATGCACATTCCATTCCATCGCCACCTCCGACATTTACCCACGAGCTTCCAATATATGTAGATGAACCATTATCCTGATAACCATTTATAACATAATCGCGATTAGTAGCACTCTGACCAATTTTATATGCCTGGCTGATAACCATTCCATTACTGATCTCAGTCCAGGATGTTCCACCATTCGAAGTCCAGTAAACACCACCATCGTTACCTGCATACAAGCGATTGTTAATGGGGTTATATTCAAGAACATGAAGGTCGGCGTGTACTGAAGGAACGCCACAATCGCCCCACCAATGTGAATTAATTTGCCAGGTGGAACCTCCATCAGATGATTTGAAACAGTTAACACCTCCGGCATGAATAACGTCGGCATTAGTCGGATCAACTGAAATATCGAGATCGTACCATGCCTGGCCTCCAGAACCTCCATTGCAACCCCATGACATTATATTAGGGGATGTAGACCTGGTTGTAAAAGTTTCACCACTGTCAACCGAACGATAAATACCCTTGAATGATTCGGAATTAGTGATAAGAAAATACACGACTTCAGGACTTGCTGCAGAGACACCAATGGCTCCACGGCTTCCACTAGGTAATCCATTACTCACCTGAGTAAAGGATATGCCATTATCAATCGATTTGTAGAAATTTCCACCCGAAGCCGCATACACGATATCAGGATCACCTGGTTTAAAAACCATATCCTTGAAGTTGCCATTTATATTTCTTGACCAGGTGGCACCTGCATCAACACTGCGGTAAACTCCCCCGGCTGTGGCAGCTAAAATTATCTGGTTGTTGTCAGGGTGGATAATGATTTTGCTAATAACACTTGTTTCCATACCTACATTGGTGGCTTGAAATGTTACACCCGCATCAAGACTTTTCCAGACACCCAATCCTGGAGCATCCCCCGCATCGCGATCTCCGGTTCCTATATAAACGATATTGGGATTTACATGATCAACAGCAATATCAGAAACCCCGAGGGTTGGCATTACATCAGTATGTGTAACCCATGTGTCTCCACCATCTTCTGTTATCCAAAGACCTCCGGAAGGTGCACCAGCATAAATAATATCAGGATCGGTTGGATGAAATGCTAATCCATTTACGCGGCCAAGCCCCCTATATCCATTATATCCTGAAGGAACTGTAAAAGGTCCAAGTGGTACCCATTCTCCATCAGTTGAGAGCTGATTACTCTTTAACGAAAGGTTCTTGAGAGCGACTACACTGCGATGTGGTGAAGGCTTTGTTCCATCAGGTGAAACCTGACGTTCCATCCAGTATTCCCATCTTTTGAAAAGTTTGTAACCGCTTCCTTTAGTCTGTTCACGATCTTCCCAATATTCATAGAATGCCTTCTGTGTTTCAAAGAAATTTGCATTGGGATCCTGCATCATTTCTATCCAGTATGGATAGGCCTTATAATCCCTTGAAGATTCCTGGCTATATGAATTCTGGATGAACAGAACAAAAGCTAAGACTCCAAGAAGTCTGGTAAAATTTCTCATTGTTTTATTAGTGAATTGAATTAGTGCGGAACAAAAATAATTTTTTTTCAGTTCTCTTCGCAATTAAAATAAATTATAACAAAGAGAGTTAGTCCTCGTCACGGATTTGTTTGTCCAACTTCTTAAGCAAGAATACTGATAAGTAGTAAGTGAGAATTATTATTATCGGCCAGGATAATAACCAAAATATTTTATCAAGATACATAGTGAATAGTTTTTCAAATTCTTAATAAACATGAGATGTGTCATCATTCAGATCTGCTTCGGTCATAGGCTTCCTGTTCATTGAATACCACGCCCACCAAATATATGCTATAACTACCGGTACAAACAAGGATACATAGCTCATTGCAGTGAGGGTATAATGGCTTGATGAACTGTTTGCAATGTGCAATGAATGCTGTAAATTGAAAGTTGATGGATAATATGCTGTATTGTTTAATCCTGCAATAAGGAACAGTGAAAATACAGTGAGAATGGTTCCTATTCCTGAGTACCATATCCCATTGCTGCCCTTAAGGAATAAAAATCTGATAATTCCATATAATACCATTAATACTCCAACCACGAACATTATTCCGATAAGCGGCATTTCGACTAAATTATGAAAGTATTTATATTTTTCCATGAAGACCTGCCCTGAAATGGGATCGTAAGCAAAACCTGCTTTAAGAAATAAACCTGTGATAAAGGCTAGAAAGAAAATCAGGAATGGAACTATATTGAACCACATTTGCCTGGTTGCTCTTTCAGAAATTGCTTTATTATCAACATTTTTGACAATGAAGAGGATTCCCAAAACACGAGCCAGAAAGAAAACTGTTAACCCCAATGTTACATTATGCCAGTTGAGGACTGCTTCGAGACCATGAAAAGGAGTTTCCCATCTGGAAATTGCAGAATCATATATTGCAGTAATATTGCTTTTTTCAACAGAGAACATACTCCCATTGAAAAAAGTTCCAACAGCGGTTCCAAGTAAAATAGTTCCTAATGCTCCATTTATATACAGCATGATTTCGAATGTTTTCTGTCCAAGAACGTTACCAGGTTTTCGACGATATTCATAGGATACTGCCTGAATAACAAATGCTATCAGAATAGCCATCCAAACCCAATATGCTCCTCCAAAACTGGTAGAATAGAAAAGTGGGAAAGAAGCAAAAAAGGCTCCACCAAAAGTTACCAGAGTAGTAAAAGTAAGTTCCCATTTATGGCCTAAAATATTTACAATAAGATTCCTTTCAATTTCAGTTTTCCCGAGTGAATATAATAATGTTTGCCCGCCTTGTACGAACAACAGGAATACCAGTGCGGCGCCAAGTATTGAAATTACTATCCACCAATACTGCTGAAGGGCTATGTGACTTAAAGTTTCAAACATTTCTTGTCCTCCTTATTTTAATTGATCTTGTTCTGCAAGCGTAGGTTCTTCTTCTTTAACTTCAGCAAAGACTCCTTTTGAAGGTATAATAGGTTTTGGTCCTGTTTTGATAGCTTTAAACATAATGCTCAATTCAGCTATAAGTAATGAAGTAAAGATAATTGCAAAAAGAATAAATGTAGTAATAACCGCTCCTGCATCAAGTTTGGATACGGCAGTCATAGTTGGCATAAGATCCTGAATTACCCATGGTTGACGTCCCATTTCGGCTGTAACCCATCCGGATTGTGTAGCCAGATATGCTAAGGGTACATTAATTATGGCAAAACGTAACCAGAATTTGGAGTTTAGAATTCTGTTCTTATAAATAAGAAGGAGTACGATAGCAAAAAACAGGATAAACCACATTCCTAAAGCTACCATGATATGAAAGCTGTAAAAGGTTACTGGCATTGATGGAGCCAATGCATTAGGATTATCAATGAAATAACCATATCCAAAATATTTGAAATTTTCATCAAGCAATGCTTTAGCCTCGGCCATTTTTTCTTTATTGTCAGCCTCTTTGGCAAGTTTATATTCGGCTAATGCATCAATTGCTAGCTTACCACGAGATATTTTCTCAGCAGAGGACATAATTCCATGTTCAGGATTTCCTTCCATTAAATCCTTAATTCCCGGAACGAAAGCATGTGGATCTGAAAATGCCATGTAAGATAAAAAGTTGGGGATTTCAATTTTAAAGGCAAAATCTTTATAATTTAAATATCCGGGATCTTCTGGGGCTGTAGATACAATCCCTAAAGCGACTAATCCTACACCTCTTTGCCCTACTCTTAGCCCTTCCATTGCAGCAAATTTCATAGGCTGATGGTGAGCAACAGCCTTGGCACTATAGTCTCCTGTGGCTAAAGTCGCTAGAGAGGTAACCAATCCAAATACAGCAGCAACAACCATGCTCCTTTTAGCAAAAACAATGTGGCGTTTTTTTAACAGAAACCAGGAACTGATTCCTATCACAACTAAAGCTGCAAGGCTATATGATGACATGATAGTGTGAGTAAATTTGGAGATAGCCATAGGTGAGAGCAGCACTTCCCAAAAGTTTACCATTTCATTCCTGGCGGTGTCAGGATTGAATTGCATTCCAACTGGCAACTGCATCCATGCATTAGCAACAAGGATCCACAAGGCTGATAAACTGGCGCCAAAAGCAACTAACCAGGTTGAAAACAGGTGCATTTTTTTACTTACTTTATTCCATCCAAAGAACATTATGGCAATAAACGTTGATTCGAGGAAGAAAGCCATTATTCCTTCAATTGCCAAAGGAGCACCAAAGATATCGCCAACAAACCAGGAATAATTCGACCAGTTTGTACCGAATTCGAATTCGAGAATGATTCCTGTTGCAACGCCAATGGCGAAGTTGATGCCAAAGATTGTCATCCAAAATTTTGCAATTCGCTTCCATTGTGGATCACCTGTCTTTACATAGATAGTCTCCATGATTGCAATCAGGAATCCTAGGCCAAGTGTCAAGGGAACAAAAATCCAGTGATACATGGCAGTAAGGGCGAATTGCCCACGCGACCAGTCAATGAGTGAATAGTCAAATGTCTCTATCATTGCTATTTATTTGGGTTAGTTAGGTTTTCAATAACATGATTACTTCGTTCTTCGTCATTCTCGAAATTCGAATTGAGATAGTTAGGAAAGAAAAAAAGACGTAGAATAGCGAACATTATAAAGAGCTTAATAAGAATGATAGCCCATAATGTTTTGCCAATAGTCATACTCTTAAATCCTTCATAATAAAAGAGATATATCCGTCTCAATACATTCATAAATGCGCATATTTACTCCTGTCCAAAGATATGGGAATTTGTTAATTAACTCAAAATTAAGTATTGTCAATTAACTTTATATCCTAAATTGTTGATAGTTTGGCTTAACAAATCGGCATTAACAAGGGTTGTGTCAAATGAAACTGTCGTAATACCTTCTATGTGAAGTGCTTCTGCTGAAACGACACCATTAAGGTTTGTAAGTGCTGTTTCAATAGTTTTTTCACAGCCTTCACATGTCATTCCTGAAACTTGAAGTTCAAGGGTTTTTATTGCTGTTACGTTGACTTCAGTTTTGTTTGTTTGTTCATCTGCCTGTTGACTTGTTTGGCTACAAGAAAATAAAAAGACTAATAGAAAGGAAACCAAAAGTGCATTTTTCATGTTCATAGCGTTATTATTTAATAAACTAATGCGAATTGATAGGCTAAGTTAATTTTTTATTTTGAATTTCTTCAACTTTCAACTCCGCAAATCAATTTTATGAGTAGTATTGAAAAAATTACTTTAACAAATGGAGTTTTTAACAATTGAAAACTTAATACTCTTAACTTCTGTTCTCTTATTCTTGAGCATTCTGGCCAGTAAGACAAGTGGTCGGTTAGGAGTACCTTCCTTAATAATATTCCTTGTAATTGGTATGCTAGCGGGGGTAGACGGCATACTAGGTATTCCATTCGATGATTTTGATGCAATTAACAAAATAGGAACTATTGCTTTAATTTTTATTCTTTTTTCGGGAGGGCTCGATACGAAGCTTGAGAGTGTTGCACCGGTAATGTCGAGAGGTGTTATACTTGCTTCACTTGGTGTACTTCTGACAGCTGGAGTAACTGGTTTATTCGTTTGGAAGTTCACAGAGTTTTCGCTTATTGAAGGATTATTGCTTGGGTCAATTATTTCATCAACAGATGCTGCAGCAGTTTTCTCTATTCTCAGGTCAAAAGGTATCGGATTGAGAGGCAGGCTTCGTCCTTTGCTTGAATTGGAATCAGGTAGCAACGATCCTATGGCTTATTTTCTAACTGTTTCGTTCGTAAGTCTTGCATTGAGCGAAACAATTGGAGTTTGGAACATTGCTTTACAATTTGTAATTCAAATGACTCTTGGCTTTGCGTTTGGTTATGTATTTGGAAAATTAGGTGTATGGGTTATTAATAAAATCAAACTTGATTATGATGGATTATATCCAGTATTGATTATGGCAATGATTCTGTTCTCGTATGCATTTAGTTCATATGCATATGGAAATGGATTTCTTACCATTTATGTGATGGGTGTGATTTTAGGGAATAGCAGTTTTATACATAAAAAAAGCCTTACAAAGTTTTATGACGGACAAGCATGGCTGATGCAGATTATTATGTTCATAGCTTTTGGATTATTAGTAAATCCTCATGAAATAATTCCTGTTATTGGGATTGGAATGTTGGTTTCTTTAGTTTTGATTTTTCTAGCCCGACCTATTGGAGTATTTGTCAGCCTCATACCTTTTAGGATGAAGTTCCGTGAAAAACTATTCATCTCGTGGGTTGGATTAAGAGGTGCTGTGCCAATAATTTTTGCTACTATTCCTGTTACTGCAGGGGTTGAATCATCCTCTACAATCTTCAACATTATTTTCTTTGTCGTAATAACCTCGGTTGCTCTTCAGGGCACTACTTTAATGTTGATGGCAAAATTTCTACATGTAGATAAACGGGTTGAAGTCGCACGGAGATATCCTTTAGAGCTTGAAATGACAGAAAATTTTAAGAATGAGCTAGTTGAAGTTTCTATTCCAGAGGATTGTCCACAAGCAAATAAACGTATCGTTGAAATCGGCTTCCCGAGGAATGCACTAATTGTAATGATAGAACGAAATAAACAATATATAACACCGAATGGCAACACCATAATTAAACCTGGTGATAATTTGTTAATCATGACTAATAATGTCCGAGATTTGAATGCAATTCATGCATGCCTTCAGATAAGTCCTAAATAGGTTTTTTAGCATTCATGTGATGAAACATTTCATAAAGTAAAGTTTGCTTTATCAATACCGATTTTTTTGATATAACAAAAATTTGTCTCACCAACTACGTATTTATACTTATTTTTTCAGAAGCTTACCTTATTAAAAATAAGTAATTTAACTAATTGTACAGGGGTGGATGTTGGTTTAATTTTGTAAGTATTAAATCATCCCCCCATGAAAAGGCCAATAGTATTAATTCTATGTATGCTTGCGTTTTTAAAAATAGATGCGCAGGAAAAAATTAAATCACCTGGTTTAATGCTAGGGTATGATAGTATACTCATTATAAGGGAGTATGCCAGATACAATAACTTGAGTACAGATGAATACTGGCTAAAACAATCTTCACCCGGAAAGTTAATCTATTATTGTAAGAGTTCAAAAGATAAGAACAAAGAAAATGTTGCTCATATTTATGATTTTGATGCTCAGGGTGTAAATATCAAATATACTACGGTTACTACTCAGGAAAAAATTAAATATGCTGTTGATTACTTTAATAGTTTAGCACTCAGAAGGAAAAATGTATATAATTTTGTTGGAGTAATTGCAGAGAATCAGGCGGTATGGGAATCGAATGATTTAGAAACTGAATTTACCGATTGTAATTGTGGGAACCTTAAAGTTACAGTTATAAGCAATCTTGAAGAAGACAATGAAATAGTAAACAATGTTGGTGTGAAACCTGGCAGGTCAGGTGAACTTCTTGCAATAGTTTATACACCTAAACAATGATACTAATATGGCCGGGGGGTTGTATTATTAAAGAAAGGAGCTACGGCTCCTTTTTTTATTTTTCAATTATCTTGATTTAATTGCTTTAAAAATGCTGGTTTCTTCACCTCGTGTGAGTTTCAGTAAATACATACCAGGTGCTAAATCCTCCATATTTAATTGATGGTCGCTGGTAAAAATATCAGTTTCATACTCTTTGATGAGGCGACCGTTGAGATCTGTCAATTCTATTCTTGTAACAGGTTTCTCTGATGAAACATGCATTACGTCAACAACAGGATTAGGATAAATATTAAGCCCAGCCGGCAAGGCAGTAACATCAACTATACCGGGCTGGTCAAAACAAGCAAGTCCATTTGCGCTAAATGTATTGAGCAGTTGTATTGAAGTAGCTGAAAATGGTCTGTCAATTCTGATTTCTTGCCACTCATTAATATTATTAGCAATATTTTCCACCTTACAGAAAGAAGTTTTGGTCTTATATAAATTTATATCTGAAGTAGAAATTACTTCTTCAAAATAACAAGTAAGTGACCCATCATAGTCTTCAAAAATAAAAGGTTGATGTATATAGGGAAAAGTAGTTGAAATATCATGTCCCATTGCAGCACTTGACATTATAACGTGATAACTTTGCCAGCTAGCCATGTCATCATTCGAAATTGCCATAACCAAAATTTTTCTCAAACGGGTGCTTGATAACCAGGATAGCAGTATAGAGTTGTCACTTAAATTTTTTGCATAGCTTCCCGCCTCTGGTTGTGCTATTTGAGTAGAAATTGCTGGGTGCAGCATTCGATTCAAAGGATCGTAAATAGCCTTAGCAAGATGTTTTTGGTTCGTCCGGCATAAGATTGCAACTGTATTGTCGGAAAGTAAAACCGGATGTGCTTCCATCAGACCTTTTGTAGGATATGTAATTGGTTGGTTAAGTCTTTCAATGTTTTCAAAATCAGAAGTAGTAAGTATATCCAGGAACCATGGGCCTGTGCTAACTTGTTTTGATTTAGCATATACTATTGGCAAAATTATTTGGTCATCAATTCGGAGCATATTATAACACTGCACATTAGTGCTATCGATCTCGAAAATCAATCTATCGTTTGTAGCGATGCTAAAATCTCTTGAAATGTCAGTCGCAAAAAGTCGCTGTTTACCTAAACTATCAAAACGCATTGTAACAAACACATATTTTGTATCTAAATCCATTACTCCTGGCCATGCCCAGGTCTTATGACCGGGGTATTCCATGAAAAGAGTTGGCTCACTTCCATTTCGTTTCATATAAAGTGCTCCGTGGTATGTTGCTTCGCAGGAAGCTGAAGCAGAGAATATTTCAATATAATCACCATTGTCAATTCTCAATGCATGCACATTACGAATGGCGGAAGAATATGCTTTAATATCTTCAAGTTCAAAATCAGTCTGCACTCTCTCATGAAGATCGAAAAATGCACTAGTACCATTTTCTTTGGCATAATGTAAAACTGCTTTGCCTGAAAGTGGATATATGTTCCACGACTCAGGCATATTATCTTTAACTGACTGACTTATACCACCTGAAGGTTGTATGGAACTAATCATGGCACTGTATAATCCTTCGGTTTTTAAAATAGATTCCATTATTACAACGACATTATTAGAAATTACGCCAATGGTATCTGTCACTTCGTTCCAATATTCTGGGTCATTTCCTACCCATTGTTCAAAACCCGGATTCATGAATCCTGTCGTATCTGGAGTATAAGATATGTTAAGTGTAAGTGAGTATGCAGATAGATCATTGCTCTTTGTCTGTTGCAAAGAAATAAACAATACAATTAGTGAAACTAATAGTTTAAATTTCATTCCGTGGTTATTAGGAAGTGGTTTTGCTAGTTGCTAAATTATGTATGTTTAAGGAATGTTTCCTTAATACCTTGCACCTTAATAATTTAGGATAAAAGTAGCTACAAATAAGGAATCATTCATGATTTAAGAGAAATTTAATAGTGGATAAAAATGGGACTAAAATCAAATATGGTAGAATATACAGATCTTATATTACATGAAGATATTCTCTATAAATAATGAACATAAGAATGGAAAATTACGTCCAGAACCAGCAGTAATAATACTAGCAGGTAATAAATATTTATTAACATGAAAGCTGCTTTATGATAATGCATTGAAGGTTTTATGTACCATGAAAGGAAGTAAATGAAAAGAGCGAGTGAAAGAAGATTAATAGAATAGAATGTCGCGTTTTGCCGAATAAGGAGGAAGAAAGTAAGTAAACAACCGGCAATTGCTGTAGTAATTACCCAAACTAAGACAAGTCGTTTGATCTGAGGTATGGTTAACCTTTCAGTTATAGTCTTTATTCCAGCTTTTTTATATTCTTCACCATATTTAAGAATAATTAACCAGAAATGAGGTATTTGACCAATAAACAAGAAAGTTGCTAATGCTATTGCAGTATGATGCATAATTGCTCCCCCTCCTGAAATCCATCCTATTAGTGGAGGAATTGCCCCTGATACACCACCCGGGAAGGCTGCGAAGGCTGTGCGATATTTTAAAGGCGTATAGACCGCATTATACCAAATATGCGTAAATAAGCCCAAAATTGCAGGAATGGTGCCACAACATATGTACAATATTGCCATTCCTACAACTCCAAGTATAATAGAGAGTAGAAGGGCTGTTTTGACAGTAATTGATAAATTAACCAAAGGACGTGTCATGGTACGCGGCATCAAGCTATCGGCTTTCAGTTCAATGATTTGATTGATAATAGAAGCTGACATCGCTAACAGATACACTCCGAGAGCTGTGGGAATTACTGCAGAATCTATTTTACCAGAGCTTAAAACATATCCTGCAGCAGTAGTGAAAGCAACGCTAATTGAAATTCCAGCTTTTCCAAGAACAAGATAGTTCCTGATTAAAGCTATTGTTTTATGGATCATTATCAAGGTAACAATTACTTGATAGTTTTCAGGTATTCTATAATTTGTTGAATTTCCTGTTCACTTAATTGATTTTTATACGAGAGCATTTGTCCTTTTCGGTATCCTTCGACCACATCGGCATCGGGTTCATAAATTGACTTGATGATATAGTCATCATTGGCTACCACACTTCTGGTTGAACCATCAGTGACGACATTTTGCTCATGTTCATAGAGTCCTTTGAAAGATGGTCCAACCAGTTTAGAACCATCAGAAGAATGACAAGCGAAGCACCCGTTAACTTCAATAAGACGTCGTCCGGCAGCTCCAGGATTAGCTTCTGCAAGTAATGTGTTGGAAGTATCTGCCCTGGCTGCTAACCAATTATCGAATGCATTTTGTTCAAGTACTTTGACCTCAGTAAACATATATGAATGTGAAAGTCCGCAGTACTCAGCACAGAATAATTCATAGTTTCCTTCTTTTTGTGCTATAAACCACATCTTGTTTGTGCGTCCTGGTACCATATCTTCCTTGACCCTGAATGCCGGTATATAGAGACTATGAACTACATCAACAGAAATAAGATCGAGAAGAACTGGTTTGTTGATAGGAATGTATAGGGTATCGGTTTTAACCCCATTTTCATATTGAAATTGCCACGACCACATCCTGGCGACAGCTGTTATCCGCATAGCATCTTTTGGGGCTTTGCGAGCTGGTGCATAACCAGCCCATCCGTAGAAGAACATTATGAGAACAAGGATAAGTGGAATTACAGTCCAAACTATCTCAAGTGCTGTACTTCCGTGAATTTGTTCAGCGACCGGATGTTTTTTGTTGTTGTATCTAATGAGAAACCAAATGATGGTGGCCGAAATTCCTACTAAGAAAAGTACCGAAATACCTATTATCAAAAAAAAGGCATTATCGGTTGTTGTTACTAAATTTGATGCTCCTGAGTACATAGTCTTTTAATATCTATCAACATAATCAATAACTGTAATACCTATAACCGCTGCAATAAGAATAAGAACGAGAACCGCCATGATCAGAAATACCTTTTGGTCAAATTTTAGGTGCATGAAGTATAAAAGCACGAGTGTGGCTTTTACGGTAGCTATTAGAAGTGCAGCCGCTGTATTGAAGGCAGTTAGTTCGATCTGGGTAATAGCCACTGTTATAATAGTCAAGATAATCAGTGCTCCCAAAATCTTTAGGTGGTCCTTATAACTTGAAATATGGTTTGTTTCTTTGCTCATTTCTATACAGTTTAATGGATGAGATAAAATAACGGGAATAGAAAGATCCAGATAAGGTCGACCAAGTGCCAGTAGAGACCGCTATTTTCAAGCAGGGCATATTTATCACTTCTTACTTCGCCTTTTTTAATCTTATAAAGTGAGGCACTTAATAAGATCAATCCGATAAGAATATGAACACCATGCAAACCCGTCATAAAAAAGTAAAGACTGAAGAAAAGCATATCTCCATTGCTTAACATATCCATTAGATCGGAACCAGGATACATTCCATGTTCGAATTTGCTTCCCCACTCAAAATATTTGTTCACCAGGAATATTATTGCCAGAAGTATTGTAGCAACAAGAAATTGCATTGAGGCTTTTTTATCGTTGTTTTGAATGGCAGTAATTGACATAGCTACCGTAGCACTACTGATTAAGAGTATGATAGTATTTATCAAACCCATAGTAACACTTAGTTCCTGATGAGCTAAATCAAACGCTACCGGATTCATGTAGCGGTAGACAGAGTATACTATAAACAGTCCCCCGAAAAGAAGTAATTCGCTAAAAATGAACAGCCACATACCTAGTTTTGAGGCTGTATCATCTCTGTGGATGTCAGAGTGAACATTAACGGTTGTTTCCATAGTTACTATTCTTTAAATTCGTAAGGTCCTCCGGTTACAACTGGAATTTCTTCAAAATTCTCAAGTGATGGCGGAGATTGTATTTTCCATTCAAGAGTAGTACCATTCCAGGGATCATCAACGACCTTGCCGGTCGCCTTTTTAGCTCTAAAGAGATTAACAATAATGACGATTAAGCCTGTTATCATGATCCATGAGCCAATTGTAGAAATTACATTACCATCAGTGAATTGAGGAAGATAATCGTAATACCTCCTGGGCATACCGAGCATGCCAAGCACAAACATTGGAAAATACAGGATATTGAATCCAATAAAAAATATCGTTAGTCCTATATTCGCCACTTTCATGTTATATATGCGCCCGAAAATTTTTGGCCACCAATAATGCATTGCCCCAAAAAATGCAAATCCGGTCCCTCCAAATACAATATAATGGAAGTGGGCTACCACAAAATAAGTATCATGAACATGAATATCAGTGGCAAGTGATCCAACCACAAGGCCAGAAAAACCTCCGATCATAAAAACGAAAATAAAGCCCATCGCCCACCAGAATGGTGTCTTTAATTGGATTGAACCTTTATATAAGGTTGCTGTCCAATTGAAGACTTTAACAGCCGAAGGGAGTGCAACAATGAATGAAAGGAAAGAGAAAATCCAACGTGAACTATCACTCATACCAGATGTGAACATATGGTGTCCCCAAACAAAATAGCCAACAAAAGCTATGGCCATTGAAGATATTATCAGCGCTGTATAACCAAAAATGGGTTTACGGGAAAAAGTAGGAACAATTTCTGAGATTACTCCCATCGCAGGAAGGATCATGATATAAACCGCCGGGTGAGAGTATGTCCAGAATAGATGTTGATAAAGAATTGGATCGCCACCAATGGCAGGATCAAAGAAACCGATTCCCAAAAGTCTTTCTGCAGCAATCATTAACAATGTGATTCCTACGATAGGAGTGGCAAGTATCTGGATCCATCCTGTTGCATATAAAGTCCATGCAAATATTGGCATTCGCTTCCAACCCATTCCGGGTGCTCGCAGCCTGTGCATAGTGGTTATAAAATTCAGTCCGGTAAGGATGGAGCTAAACCCTAGTACGAAAGCTCCAAAAACTGCGGCAACAACATTAGTCTGGGTTTTTAAACTATATGGAGCATAAAAAGTCCAACCAGTATCAGGGGGACCATCTCCCATGAATTGGGAACTAAGAACAATTATTGCTCCTATTATGTATAGATACCAGCTTAAAAGATTGATTTTGGGGAATGCCACGTCCTTTGCCCCTAACATTATAGGCAAGAGGAAATTGCCAAATACTGCCGCCACCCCTGGAATTACAAACAAAAAAATCATTGTTAACCCGTGCAGGGTGAATAATGCATTGTAAGTTTGGGCTTCCATTAATTGCCGTCCCGGTGCAATTAGTTCTAACCTCATGAGAATTCCCAGAACTGCACCTACAAGGAAAAACGAAAACATTGAATAGAAGTACAATAGACCAATTCTCTTGTGGTCGGTTGTAAGCAACCAAGCTAGTATTCCTTTATGCTTTCCTTGATATTCTAGGTAATTGGGAAGATAAGTTTTTTCCATTTTCGTAATCTTAGGATTGAGAAGAAATTTTTCTTTTTGGTTTTATTGCAAGGAACAAGAATATTAGTATTGCTATTGACAAGATAATTGTTCCTGCTAATTTTGTGACATTCAGCACGTATTCCTGTCCTGCAGGATCATAAGTATAGCAAAATTGCAGTATTTTATAGATAGTTGGACCAGAAATGCCTTTTGATGTTTCAACGAGTGCCATTTTAAACTCGAAGGGCAAGAAATATGTCCCTTGTAAATATCTTGTTATTTTCCCGTCAGGAGCAACCATTGTCAAGAGTCCCGGATGCATGAAATCATTACCTGCTCTTTTATACTTAAATCCAATAGCTTCAGTAAGTTTATGAATATTTATACTGTCAGAAGTGAAAAATTTCCACCCTTCAGTATCAATTTCCATTTTTATCAGATTAAGGTAGTTTTCTCTTTTTTTAACTGCCAATTCGGTTCCTTCACGAGGATCGAAACTGATGGTAAGTATCTGGTAATCCTTATTCAATGTCAGATCCACTTTCTCTATCGTCTCTGCAACACTAGTCATAAGTGGACTGCAAATTCCGGGACACCTGTAGTATACTAGTAATATTACAGTCGGCTTATCAATAAGTTCTCTCAGATTTTGAGCTTCGTTATTAGTGTTGATTATGACAATATCCTCTGGGATATATTCATTCAAATGCTCAATAACACCTATCTCAATTTCGGGTGTTACAATTTCTTCAATTGCTTTTACTTTCTGCGCTTGTAAAGACAAGACAAGAGAGAAGAAAAATATTGAGAGGGCAATTTTTTTCATAGCTATTCTTTTAATTAGTGGACATGATGATAAATGCTTTCTTCGAGATAAGGATGCTTAACAGGGATCAATGGTGCTACCGCCAATGCCTTGGAAATTATGAATGTGAACAAACCGGCAAATCCTATGAAGAAACCAATTTCCTGGATTCCGAAAACTGCTTGGTGAATAACTCCTGGGAAAATTTGTTCATAAAGATCTATATATTGGCCAAAAATGAGCAATATACAGAGTGCTTTAAGGATATTAATGTTTTTATTAACAGCCTGAGATAGTAGCAAAACAAATGGGATAAACCAGTTTATTGCAAAATTGGCATAAAAAATACTCAGAAATCCATTTTCCCAGCGTTGATAAAAGTAAGCAGTTTCCTCAGGTATGTTGCCGTACCAGATGAGCATAAATTGTGAAAAAGCCACATAACCCCATATTATAGAAAGTATGAAAATATATCTGGAAAAATCGAGTAGGTGACTCTTGTTTAAATCAGGGAAGTGCCCTTGTTGATGCAATAGAATTACAATGAGAGTAATGATTGCAGCCCCATGGAAAAAAGCTGAAACAAAATTCTTAACTGAGAATATTGTACTAAACCAATGACTATCAATTGACATTATCCAATCGAACGATGCAAACGAGAAAGTGATTGCTAAAATAAAAATATGGACTTTTGACCAGAACTCACTTTTCTCGAAATATTCTAATCCTCCATGCTCATCTTCAGCAAGAGAAATTCGCCTGAGTATTCTAACCATAATGGTCCAAATTAAAAACACCAACACCATTCTCACAAAGAAAAAAGGTATATTTAAATATGTTATTTTATGGGCAATAATGGCATCTTGTTCAGCAACCCCCTCGTGTGACCAGTGATAAAGATCATGCATTCCAAAGTATAATAACAGCATAATAATTCCAGCATATGGAATATAAGACATCATTGCTTCTGGTACCCTTTTGAACATTGCTGACCAACCAGATTGAGTAATATACTGAATGGCTATGAAAAAGCTGGCACCGATAGCAAGGGATAAGAAATAGTAATTATTGAGTAAAAGATTTGCCCATGCACGTTCGGGTTGAGTTATAAAGGAATAGACCATTATTATGGCCCCCAAAATCATCAAGGCAATTGATGCCATTTTAAGATTTCTTGGTAGTACAAACCGGTTTTCCATCTCAGCTACTTTTGTAATTCATTTTTAACATACATTGCAATCATCCATCTCTCATCAGGCCTTATCATATGGCCATGTGGGCCCATTACCTGATATCCTGCTGTAATGACATGATAAATATCAGCTTCATTAGATGCTATCATTTTTTCTGAAAGGAGGGAAGCTGGTTTCATCACATATTTTCCACTCGTATATAAAAATCCATCACCATTTCCAGCATCTCCATGGCAGTGAGCACAAAAAATTCTGTATTGTTCTTTTCCTTTCACTAAAAACTCTTCTGTCAGCTGAAGTGGATTCCTGAGTTCCTTTGATGCAAGCTCTCTTCCTTCAGGAGATGAATTATAGGTATAAGGTTCCATTTCCATTGGAACAGTATTTGGAACCGGTGTGCTCATCGATTGTCCATTCCCAAGTACAGGGTTATATTGATAAGTTTCATAGGTTAAAGAGTGCGCCATATCGGGGAAGTATTCATAACCTTTATCAGTTCGTTTTCTGTCACACGATACAAGTGCAAGTATTAGCACTGTATTAATTATGAGTAATATTCTCTTTGACATCTGATATCGAATTAAATGTTGAAGAATCTTTATAGTGAATTTCAGTTGCTCCATTTTCCAAAAGCATACTAACAAGATCTTGATTGAATGCTTCATCAGCTTTCTTTTCAAAAACCATTACGAACTTATCATCCATTGATCTTGTATCTGGCATTAAAAATTTTTTCCCTGGGAAAACCTTAGCTCTTAAAGAAAATGTAAAAAGACTTGCAAGGGTGATAATTAGTATTGTGAGCACTATGGTAACGATGAGAAATGAAGGGAAGGCATTAGTAGGTTTACCTCCATAGTTAATTGGCCAATCTATAACGGCTGTGTATTGTAGAAATGCTAATACACTTACTACGGCTGCGAAACCATAAAGAAAAGCAGCAAAAGTGAATCTGGTTTTTATGCCTGTTGCCTCAAATGCCTCATGAATTGGAAATGGAGTATAAATTTCAGAAATCTTGATATTTTCTTTCTTAGCCATCCTAATAGCTGAGATAAGAGAGTCTTCCTCATTAAAGACGCTGACTATATAGTGATTATTCATGGTCGTTAGTTTTAAGTGAAGTTGCTTTTAAAACACCTTTAACTTCTGAAATGGCAATCATTGGAATATATTTAAAGAAGAGAAGTACTCCAACTACAAATAATCCAAGAGTGCCTACATAAAACCCAATTTCCACCCAAGTAGGATTATATGTTGTCCAATTAGATGGTAAATAATCCTTTGAAAGTGAAGTTACTATAATGTTAAACCTTTCAAACCACATGCCCACATTAATAATGATTGAGATGATAAAGGCTGCAGTTAGATTCTTTCGGATTTTTTCGGACCAGAATAATTGGGGAATTATTGCATTACAAATAACCATAGCCCAGAATTGAAATGCATAATCTCCGGTAATTCTATTTTTGAAGAAAGTAAAAAACTCATATTCGGATGCAGAGTACCACGCTATAAATATTTCAGTCGCATAAGCTGTCCCCATTATCAATGATATGAAGACTAAGATTTTAGCAATGGCATTTAAGTGAGAATCAGTCACGTAATCCTGAAACTTATATAACTTTCTTATAAGAATCATAAGAGTCATTACCATTGCGAAACCAGAGAAGATAGCCCCAACAACAAAGTAAGGAGGAAATATTGTTGTATGCCATCCCGGAATTACTGAAACCGCGAAATCGGTTGATACAATTGAGTGGACTGAAACGACAAGGACTGCAGCGATACCACCTAAAACATAACTTAATGCTTCATACCGTATCCATTCTTTAGTAGATCCAGTCCAGCCAAATGCGAAGAAACCATAAACTGCTTTCTTTACTTTTGAGGTAGCCCTGTCGCGTATGGTGGCAAAATCGGGTACCATTCCAAAATACCAGAAAGAAGCTGATATTAGTAAATAGGCACTAATGGCAATAAAATCCCAAAATAGAGGTGAATTGTAGTTAACCCACAAGGGGCCTCGTGTGTTTGGATAAGGAAAAATATAGAATGCAAGCCAAATTCGTCCCATGTGTATGGCAGGGAATAAAGCTGCACATCCGACAGCAACAACAGTCATCGCTTCAGCTGCACGATTAATCGAAGTCCTCCATCGTTGTCTTAGGATTAGAAGGAAGATGGAGAAAGCTGTTCCGGCGTGACCGATACCAATCCACCAAACAAAATTTATTATTTCCCAGCCCCATCCAACACTATTATTGACACCCCATGTTCCGATGCCAACTGATATGGTGAGAAAGATAGACACAACTCCATAAAGTACAGCAAGCAAACTAATGCCGAAAGCTGCTTTCCACCACAAAGGAATAGGCTGATCTATCGGAGCAATGATATCGCTGCTTATCTGATGAAAGTTTTTATTTCCTTTGATCAATGTACCTCTGACTTCCGTCTTATACATATATTGTATGCTTTAAGTGATCAATTATTTTTATAACCCAAGTTTTGTAAATATACTATACCAAATTCTCCTCTTTATTTCTGACAATTGTTAAGTATCCTATAGAAGGAAGTGTATGTAGTTCCTCCAGTAAATGATAATTTCGTGGCTCTTTAAATAACTTTGAAATTCTGCTCTCAGGATCATTGAGATCACCGAAGATTAATGCATCTGCAGGACATGATTGGACACAGGCAGGTAAAATTTCACCATCCAGAAGTGGTCGGTTTTCCATCTTGGCTTCTAACTTTTTTGCTTGAATCCTTTGAACACAAAAGGTGCACTTCTCAACAACACCACGCTCTCTAACAGTGACATCAGGATTCAGAACCATTCTTCCCAGATCGGAATTCATATTATAATTGAATTTCTCATTGGTTGCATATCTGAACCAGTTGAATCTTCTTACTTTATATGGACAGTTATTTATGCAATATTTTGTACCAACACAACGATTATAAGCCATCTGATTCAGTCCTTCATTACTATGGTTTGTTGCAGATACCGGACATACGTTTTCGCAGGGTGCATTATCGCAGTGTTGACATAATAGAGGCTGGAATACCACTTCAGGATTTTCAGGACTACCTGTAAAATATCTATCAATACGCATCCAATGCATGATCCTTGTACGCATTACTTCTTCTTTACCTACAACAGGAATATTGTTCTCTGCTTGACAAGATATTACGCAAGTGTTACATCCAACACATTTATTAAGGTCAATTCCCATACCCCAGTGATGTCCGGGGAAAATTGTCTCTTTATACAGAGTGACATGTTTTTCTTCAAATTCAGCATGAAGTTCATTTCCTGAAGCCGGATTTACAATGTAATTAGAAAGTATTGTTTCTCTAACAATTGGTCGGCCTTCCAAACTTCCATGTTTTTGAGAAATGGCTAATGGATAAGTTCCATCTTGCAGCAATGGTTTTTCAATTTTAGAGTAATTACTCCTATGCTCATTTACAAAACGGACGAGCTTGTATGCATTTTCACCAATACCTGATCCTACTTTCCCAATGTTTTTATGTCCATATCCCAATGCGATGCTTAAAGTGTTTTCAGCTTGACCCGGTTGTATGTATACAGGAAGATACATGTCCTTAACTTTAATAATAGATCCTGTATTATATCCTAACTCTTTAGCTGTGGTGGGCGATACAGCAGCAAAATTGTCCCAGGATATTTTAGCTAAAGGATCAGGCAACTCATGCAACCATGGATTGTTTGAATGATTTCCTTTACCCATAGCCACTGAAGGATAAACTTTTGCCTCAAGTGCATCCTTAATGTCTGTTGAAGTACTGACTGATTGAATTTGAGAAATGGCATCATTTAAGAGAGCATTTGTAAATGAGAAATTGCCAGATACTGCTGGCTTCTCAAACACGCCTTTCTGTAAAGTAGTTATCCAATTATTTTCTGGCAACAGGATTTTTGACAACCAATAATTTCTCATGAATTCGAAATACTGGGTTTCAACTCCTGACCATTTTAGTAATGAATCCTGGGCTTGTCGGGTATCGAATATGTTCCTGATAGCAGGTTGCATCAGGCTGTATATTCCTGTTTTTGGTTCGGCATCTCCCCATGATTCAAGATAGTGGTTAGTAGGTAATGAATATCTGAAATATTCATTTGATTCATTTGTAACTCCATTAAGAGAAATGGTTATTGACAGCTGTTTAAGACCCTGAATGAATGCTTCGGGATCATGGTAGTCATAAACAGGATTACAGTTCCACATAATAAGACCACCTATATTACCGCTATGCATTTCTCCAACAAGCTGGTTTATGTCATTGTCGACAGATAGATGGGTTAATATTAACCTATTAAGGTCGAGTGTTTGTCCATAATTACCTAACATGTAATTTATGGTATTGACCACCATTTGAACATTAGGGTCATTGTTATCAGAAATTACAATGGATTTACCCTGAGAATTCCATAAATCTTCCGCTATTTTATTAATTACAGGATGTTCAGTATAATTCTGTGAAGAATTTAATCCTGAAAGGAAGGCAATCCTGTTGTAGAGTTGCACAATTAAGTCCGGCTCTTCTGATGGTTTGATCGGATATCGCTCATCAGCTTTACTTCCTGTTATAGTTAGTCCGGTCTCAAATTGATAGTGTTTAGCAAGTTTTTGTTTACCGTTTTGTAAATCACGCGCTTGTCCATACCTGTAGGAAAATTCAACTGGCTGCAACCAGGTGCCAAGGAAATCAGCTGAAAAGGATACTATAGTTTCTGCTTTATCAAAGAGATAATCGGGGATACCTGAAATGCCGAAGTTTGCCTTATTTGCAAGCACAACCCCGGAAGCTGAAACAGGCTCGTAAGTCACATGTCTGCCAGGATAAACAGATAAGAATTGGTTGATAAGTGCATGAGTAGAAGGGCTTATAATTGAAGAGCTGAGGATTACCGTTTGTTTACCAGAAGATGCTATGTCTTTCAATCTTTGAATAATATCGGAATCTGCTTCTTCCCAAGTAATAGTTTTCCCATCTTTTAATGGACGTTTGAGCCTACCAGTTTCATCATATAAACTTAGCAGTGAAGCTTGTACTCTTTGAGTAGTTCGGCCCCTGCTAATTGAAGATTGTGGATTACCCTCAATTTTTATTGGACGTCCATCTCTGACTTTGACAATTATACTGTTATACTCAAAGCCATCGAAGTACGTTGAAGCATAATGATTTGCAGTACCTGGTGTAACCTCTTCAGGTTTTATTAGATAAGGAATTGCTTGCTTGACAGGATTCTCGCAACTTGATGCCAATGCAGCACCTGCGAAACTGAAACCACAGAACTTTAGAAAGTTTCTTCGTGATGTAGGTTTCGTTGCAATCTCTTTATCCAACAGTTCAAGTATAGAATTTTCACTTTCTAATGCACTTGTGGAGTTCTCTTGTATTCCATTAAGAGGTTCAATACTACTATAGTATTTTTTTTCCATCTGGGTCCTGATTATAAAGGGTGTTGATTATTAACTGCGTTCTAATAGTGACATTTCATACAATCAATACCACCGACATCATCAACATGAACTGGTATTGGGTTTCCTGAATTGTCAACTCTGTCCATACCTCTAAAAATAGAGTAGTAATTATTTGCTTCAAATTGAATCTGAGTATCTCTATGACAATTTATACACCATCCCATGGATAGATCATTAACCTGTTCAACGATATGCATATTCTCCACATCTCCATGACAAGTCTGACATGCAAGTCTTCCAACATTAACATGCTGGGCATGGCTAAAAAATGTATAGTCAGGAATTGAGTGAATTTTGATCCATTTAACCGGTACACCACTATTAATTGACCGGGTAATTTTATTGATTTCAAAATTGCCTGAGTTTTTACCTGTTTTCACCACATTGTGACAGTTCATACAAACATTTGCTGACGGTATATAAGCCGATTTGCTGTAATCAGCAGTATGGTGACAATATCTGCAGTCGGTTTTATTTTCACCGGCATGTATTGCATGAGAGAATTTTATTGGTTGATCAGGAGCATATCCTTGTGTTCTACTGAGATTAGTCGCTTCGTGATAAGCAAGCCAGACATGAACACTGATGCCAATAAGCAAGATCAAGCCATGAACAATCTTGTACTTGATAATTTTTGTGAAGAAAATATCGATGATTGCAAGTGTCATCAGAACAGCAAATAAAATAAAAAGCAAAAGCTTGACTGGGAAAATTTTATGTTCCTTGAGCTGTTTGTGACTTAATTCGGATAAGAAGGCTGAAACATAGAAAATTTCCTGCTCGCTCATTTTAAAGCTATGAACTTCTTCCATCAGAGCAGATGTGGGCTGAGTCAATGACTTGTATATGTTGATGCTGCTCCTATCCATAAAAGCGTAAGCAAGGTCTAATGCTGAGGGATTCCAGTTCAATGTGTCACTGGTAACAGTATTATGACAGCCTGCACAATTTATACCTACTCCTGTACTCTCAAGAGGAATCAGACCATAAAACAATCGTTCACCTCTAAGGGCTTCATCATGACCAAAACCGGTTCTTTTATCCACATCTACAGAAAAAACTGCTTCTTCTGCAGGTTTCCAATTGGCAACATAATCAATTATGCTATTTATTTCACCTCCTGATAACTGAGTAAAGGACGGCATAATAGACTTATTGAATTCTTCATACAATTGAACTGCAATGGGGTCTCCTGCCTTTATCATTTGCTGAGAGTTCTCAATAAACTGTAACAACCATTGCCTTTCTCTTCTTTCTGCAACTCCTATCAGATCAGGCCCAACCAGACGTCCTTCTCCAATATTGTGACATAATCTGCAGTGTTTTTCAAAAAGATCTTCTCCATCCTGGGAATATCCCATAAATGGTATAAAAAACATGGCAGAAATAATAATGAAAATGCATTTTATCATTTTTCTCTGCAAGCAATTCTTAATAAAAAGCGTCATAAGATGCTAGATTATAGGTTGAAGTTGAAAAAGTACGTGAAATGCTAATTTTGTGAGCGAATTTAATGTTTCTAAATTATCTAGTCAATATAATGACACATGAAAGAAGTATTTTATAACGATTCTAAACAAGCGAAAACCAGTTTACGAAAAAACCCGCAATTGAAACTGCGGGTCTTTTGAGGATATACAAATCTTAAGAAGAAAGACTTATAAGAATCTAATAAGTCGCTTAGCGGAGAGAAAGGGATTCGAACCCTTGGTACCCGTAAGGGTACAACGGTTTTCGAGACCGCCCCAATCGACCACTCTGGCATCTCTCCGAAAAACTCATGCAAATGTAGGGAAATTTATTAGCTCTTCTGGTATTATAAAACAAAAAAGCCTCCGATAGAGGCTTAATTTTTAATGTGTAAAGGCTATTATTTATAGGCTTCGAAGAGTTTCTCTTATTTCACGGTCGGTTTTACCTAATTTTTGCTGTAACCGTCCAATGAGTTCATCTTCTCTTCCTTCTTCAAAAGTAAGGTCATCATCAGTTAATTCAGCATATCGCTGCTTAAGCTTTCCTTTTAATTCATTCCAGTTTCCTCTTAGTTCAAGATTGTCCATCATTATCCTTTCTATATTAATTAATACTTTAATACAAAAGTCGACTCTTTGGACGCTAAATTCATTATATTCTGAAGTGTTTTTTTTACATCATTTAATCATCTCATCCTGAGACTCTTCAACAGGTAGGAATATGTTGAAACTTGCCCCTTCATTTAATACACCTGATGCCGTTATGTATCCATTGTGGTTTTGAACTACTTTCTTACATATTGTCAATCCAATACCAGTGCCAGAGAATTCATTCTTTCCATGAAGACGTTGAAAAATTTCAAAGATTTTATGAGCGTATTTTTGATCGAAACCAATTCCATTGTCTTTGATATTGATACAATAGTAATGAGCTATCTGTTTTAACCCATATCCTGTAACCATTTCTCCTGGAACTATTTTATTAGTTATACTGATAATAGGTTGTTTATCCTGTTGGGTGTACTTTAATGCGTTATCAAGTAGATTAATAAACAGCTGTTCAATTTGTGAAGGAATTGCCGGGATAATTGGCAATGGGTCATAATGAATAATTGCTTTCTTAACAGAAATCTCTTCTTTAAGATTTTGGATTGAAGTTTGAAGAATCAGATTAAAATCACAGGGCTCTTTAATAAATGAAAGATTACTGGCTTTGGAATAGTTAAGCAAATCATCAATAAGTGTTTGCATCCTGTTCACAGAATGAATCATCCTTTTAAAGTAACTTAAAGATGTTTCAGAGAGATTTGCTCCCTCATTTTCCATAATCATTTTCGAAAGTACCTGAATCTTTCTCAAAGGTTCCTGCAGATCATGCGAGGCCATATGATTAAAAGAAGCCAATTCATCGTTCTTTCGTTCTAGCTGAAGATTCTTTTCTTCAAGAATAATTTCCTTATCTATTAAGGTTGTTATATCCTGACATATACCGACTATATAGTGAGTTTTATTTATCCTCATTTTGTCGGAAGTTCCTTTTATATACCTTATTTGTCCGTCAGGTCTTATAATTCTAAACACACTGATACTGGTTCGATTCAACTGATAGTCCTTGAGACTTGTTTCAAGGAAATTTTGCCGATCATCAGGGTGAACCAGGTTGAGTATTATATCAAGTGATATATCTTCTTCAGAAAATATTCCACTAATCTTTAATAAATTATCAGAAATATGAAAGTGGTTAGTGTCGAGATTCATATGCCAATGACCTAGTCCGGCACTAATTTCTGCACTGTGTATTACTTTAAGTGAAGTCTTAAGTTCAATATTCTTTACTCTTAATTCTTCCTGGCGCTTCTTAAGTTGCCTTATTTTAATTACATCATTGGTCACATTTTGAATTGTTCCAACCAATAATTTTTGATCATCAACTGTAATAAACTTGCTCTGGGCTTTAATAAATTTAATTTTTCCAGATTTAGTTATGATCCGGTACTCCCATGTATCTGCCTCACCGGTTATCTGTACATCATTTCTGGCAATTTCAATCCTTTCTCTATCCTCAGGATGAATAAAGTTGTTATTAAAAGTGTCAATGTTAGGCTCAAATTCACCTGGTTCACACCCAATTATCCTATAAAAATTATCGGAATAGTGGAGATCCTGGGTTTTAATATTCCAGTAGAAAGTCCCAATATCAGTATTAATCTCAGCCTGATCAAAAATATAATCTTTAAGATCTTTAGTGCTCTTTTGTGATTCAGGATCAATCTTAAAGTTCATGTTTTTAGTATTTCATTCTTGTTGGTTTCCGTAAAACGTTTTAAGGAGAATAATGTTAATTTTTAATACCCCATGTCTCAATATTTTACACCAAATGCTATAGATTTATTTTTAATTGGGCTGTTAATTACTTGATATTTAAATAATGTAATTTAATAGAGTGGTTATATAATGAGCCTCACATGTTGCTAAGCTATTTTTACCCTTGATTTTTCTAATAAAATTTTATGAATTCGATAAGAAGCAAAAATAAAACAATCTTAAAGAAAAAGTGGATAATAATTATTAGCATCATTTTATTACTGATAATAATAAGACTTATTCTCCCTCGTGTTATACTTTATTACGTAAATGAGAGTCTTGCTAACCTCGACGGATATTACGGACATGTAAAAGACATTGATTTGAGGATTTATAGAGGGGCGTACCAGATTGACAGTATATTCCTGGATAAAATAGACTCGATCTCAAATGAGCGGGTTCCTTTTTTTGGCGCAAGGAAAATAGACCTTTCGGTTGAATGGAGTGCCTTATTTGATGGCGAAATTGTTGGAGAGTTAATATTTCAATCACCTAAGTTAATTTTTACAAAAGATAAATCAGAGCCGAAAGAAGTTCAACAAGATACGACTGATTTTAAGCAAGTCCTGGATGATATAATGCCTTTAAAAGTTAATAGATTTGAGATTATTAACGGAAGTATCCATTATTTGGATGAGACAACCACACCTGTTGTTGATATTAAAATGGATCAACTCTATGCAATGGCATTAAATCTTTCAAGTGTAAGGGATACTGCACTGCTCCCTGCCACAATTGAAGCTTCAGCTAATGTTTACCAAGGACAATTAAGAATAGATGTTAAGTTAGATCCTTTAGCTGATGACCCAACTTTTGATCTTAATGCTGAGCTTACTAATACAAGTTTGCCAGAGTTTAACGAGTTCTTTAAAGCTTATGGTAATTTGGATGTAAATAAAGGAATATTTGGACTAGCCACAGAAATCGCTGCAAAGGACAGGAAGTTCGTGGGTTATGTAAAACCTGTAATGAGCAATCTGGATGTCTTAGGACCAGAGGACAAAGAAGATAATATTCTAAAAAAAGCATGGGAGGGGATCGCAGGAACCATTGGCAAAGTGCTTGAAAACCCTAAAGAGGAACAAGTTGCAACTAAAATACCAATAGAAGGAAATTTCGATGACACAACCATTGGTATTTGGTATGCGATTACAGAGGTTTTAAGAAATGCTTTTATCCAGGCTTTATACCCTTCACTGGATTATCAGATTTCAATAGGTGATGTAGAAGCTCAAAAACCTGAAGAGGAAAAAGGATTCTTCGAGAAATTATTTAAAGGAGATGAAAGAAAGAAAGATGAAAAAAAGAAAGAAAAAAATGACGATAATAAATGATAACGAATTAATTTAGGTAAAGATTTTAGCAAGGGTAATAGCCTACTGATATAAACAAAACCGTTTAAATGAAAACCAGTATATTAAATTTTTGGAGGTTGTTAAAAACAGCATTTAAACAATGGAATGCGAAAGATCCATTCAGAGAAAGTGCTATAATTGCGTATTATGCTATTTTTTCCCTTCCAGGACTTTTGGTAGTTATCATAACGCTTTCAGGTTACTTTTTTGGTGAAGGTAGAGTTTCATCATATCTTAATGATCAAATCGCTAGTGCAATGACTGAAGATACTGCCCGACAAATAGAAGTAGTGATTGATAAAGCTTACGATGAGAACCAATCATTCATTGCTACCATTATCGGTATAGCAACTATATTGATGGGTGCTACCGGTGTTTTTATTCAATTTCAGAAATCTCTAAATTTCATATGGGGGGTAAAAGCGGACTCTTCCAAATCAGGAATATGGCAAATAATTAAAGCTCGGCTTTTTTCCCTGGGATTAATTATCACAATAGCATTTTTATTGCTTATTTCACTGGTTGTTACCACGATACTTTCAGCATTGGCAGGTTATATTCAAAGGAATTGGCCCGACATAATAATGTTTATCTTCCATATATTAAACTTTGTGTTTTCTCTTGCAGTCATTACTCTTCTCTTTGCCATGATGTTCAAGTTTATGCCTGATGCAAAAGTCAGGTGGAAAACGACATGGATTGGGGCTTTCCTCACCTCGTTATTATTTGTTTTAGGCAAGTCTGGACTTGGTATTTATTTTGGACAGGCAAATCCAGGTTCTGGTTATGGAGCGGCAGGTTTTGTTATCCTGATCCTCCTATGGACATCCTATTCTTCTATGATTGTTTTCTTTGGTGCTGAATTCACTAAGGCATATTCTGATTTCAAATACGGAAAAGTAGAGCCGTCAAAACATGCCACCCATGACGATAAAGCTGATTGTTGGAAACAACTTGAAGAGCAGAGACGGCTAGCTGCTAAGTTGCAAAAGAAAAAAGGAGATTGAGTGATTTTACTAGGAGAGGTTTTTTTATACTCTGTTTTCAGCTACGTTTACTTGTCCCCTTGAGGATTTATTAAGCGTTGAATTTGTTTTTAAACGATTTAACAGTCCTAAAGCAACATCTTTAATTTTATCTGAATTCTGTGAAATAATGGCTGCAAGAATATATTTTGCAACCGAACCTGTTACTTTCTTAACCTGGCGACTAGCTGGATTATTTACATATTGTAATTGTTCTCTTTTTTTTCTCCTTCTGGCAGAAGTAATCTTCCTGATTGTAAACAATGAAATCAGGCCAACTCCACCGGCAAGAATTGCAGTCCGGAGTTTTGGAGAATGTCGTAAATTACTAATTCCTGTTTTCAAAATGTTTTTAGGTTTTAGTCTATCTACCACATCATCGAATTCCTTCCTTACCTGCTTCAAATCTTCCTTTTGTTTGCTTTCCAAAACAAGGATGGCTTCGTGGAGTTCGTCACCTGGTTTAATTTTTGCCATAGGTTAGATATTCCTTATTTTAAGAATTTGGTTATAATAGCATTAGTTATTGGAGTTTTAATCAATTGCTTTTTGAATATGAGCAATAGAATTACCAAAAGAACATAGAAGGCTGCAACAACAAAAAAACCCATATAGGTATTTCCTAGCATATCTCCTAGCCAAAAAGCTAAGGCCATGTTGAAGATCATAAGAAAAAAGAAAGCAAAAAGTGCTATTAAGACTCCATAGATAATATTTGAAGCTATCTTTGAAAGTTTATCAACTGCCTTCAATTTTATTAAGTCAATCGTTGTCTTGCCGAAACTTTCTGCTTTTTCCAGCAAGGCACCGAACGTTGTATTATCTTCCATGTTCTTTTGCATTAATTCTTATTAACCTCTTGGAGGTTGCTGGTTCATCGTTTGGTTCACTTCACTCTTCATTTCTTGAGCTTTATTCATTCCTTTGTGAGCCAAATTTTCAGCTTCTGTTTTTACAGAATCGAACTTATCGAGCATGCTTTCAATGAAATCATTGAATTTGGTTTTTAATCCATCAGCATACTCATTACTTCTTTCAGAGATTTTGCGACGGGTTTCACTTCCTTTATCAGGTGCTAATAAGACGCCGATTACAGCTCCGGCTGCTACACCAACCGCAATACTCAAAATCATTTTACCTGCGTTCATGGTTTCTGGTTTTAAAAATTATTAATAATTCGTTTTATTTAGGATCCTGAATAATCTTACAGTTATTTTTTCAAATATTTGTTTTGTCATTTTTTACACAACAACAAAACTGTATTAATATATGAAATGTTTTCGGATTATCCAAGTTTTAGAAGATTTTTTTTAAAAGAGGCTATAAAATATTTATAGCCTCTTAAAAAAAATCGTTTGATTTATTCGGTATCATCACTAAATAAATCAAAGTTATTCCCTTCATAATAGATGTCATCGTCATTCATTAAATCTTCACTATCGGTTTCTAATGCCGAATAATCATCTTCAGTTTCGGGATAGTAGTAAAGTGGTCCTTCCATGAGTTCTTGCTCCAGAAGGAGTTTAGCTTCCTCTTCAAATAAGATCATGTCAGAATCCACCACATGGTCGTCAATGCATAATTGTCCTTCAGCATTGACTGAGAAACATTTATTTTGGTGCATTTCTTCCATATTTTATTGAATCAGGTATATGATTTTTATTCTGAAGTTTTAGAACGGTTTCCGCTTTTGCCACCACCTGTTGATGTTTTCCCGGCACCGGATTCTTTACGAGAATTGCCTTTTTTTTCATTGGCATTCATAACATTCTGATTTGCTTTCATGGTTTTCTAGTTTTGAGTTTATTATTAGTGATTTAATTAGAGTGTATTAGTTTGTTTAGTTCAAAATAAATTCTTAATTATCATCATCTTCCATTGCTTCAATATTGATAGAAGATTCTGCAATTTCAGTCAATAGCATGTCTGTTTCTTTTTCTTCGTCAAGAGTTTCTTCAAGCAGATCGTAAGCGTCCATTTCATCAAGAGTATGAGCAAAAGAACTTAAGGTACCATAGGAGGCTATCTCATAATGCTCTATTTTCTGAGCAGCAGCAATGATGGCAGCATCACGGACCATTCCTACTTCTGTTTCTGCAAGAATTTCCTCAGCTTCCTTTATTAAGCCCTCCATAGATTCACATTTTTTGTCTTCAGGAGCCATTCCAATTGACTCAAATACCTGCTCTAATCTCTTAATCTGGTTTTCCGTTTGCTTCGCATGGGTTTCAAGAGCTGTAACTAGTTCCTGTGAAGTTGCATTCTTAACTAATTTAGGCATTGACTTCAATAAAGCTTTCTCTGCCCAATAGATATCTTTCAATTCTTCTTCAAATAATTCTTGTAATCCTTTTGCAGCTCCAGCCTTTGCCTTTTTGGGATTTTTGTTTCCTGAATCTTTCATATTATCAAAGTGTTTTTAGTTTAATTTACTAGTTAATAATAGCTATTTCTAGTAGTTTACAAAGATGTAGTTTCTTAAAGCTGAATGTGTTACATAATTTAGTAATCTGTTTACAAATATTACATATAAATCAGATCTTTTATCCATTGATAATTTCACCACCGTTTGGATGGATTACCTGTCCATTGATATAAGTGGAGTCTTTGGACGCAAGGAATAAATAACTTGGTGCAACTTCAACCGGTTGACCAGCTCTTTCCATTGGGGAATCACTACCGTGTTGAGAAACTTTCTCAGGATCAAATGTAGAAGGTATAAGTGGAGTCCATATTGGTCCCGGTGCAACAGCGTTCACTCTAATCTTTCTTTTATTAAGATTTAAAGCCAAACTTCTAGTAAAAGAAACGATAGCGCCTTTAGTTGCAGAATAATCAATTAAGTCGGGGCTTCCTCTGTAAGCTGTAACAGAAGTTGTATTAATAATGACGCTTCCTTCCTCTAAAATTGGAAGACAAAATTTGGTAACCCATAAGTAAGAATAAAAATTTGTCTCAAAAGTTGCGATCATCTCATCGGTATTAATTTCCTCCAGATTTTTTCTTTGATAATGTATTGCAGCATTATTCACCAGAATATCTATTTTATTGTACTCTTTTAAGGTTTTTTCGACTATGGACTTACAAATTTCTTCTTTGCGAATATCTCCAGGGATTGTAAGACACTTGCGACTATAACTTTCGACATCCTCTTGAGTACTCTTCGCATCTGTATGTTCGCTTAGGTAACTGATAGCTATATCAGCTCCCTCTTTAGCAAATAGCACAGCAACAGCTCTTCCTATTCCACTATCGCCTCCCGTTATTAAAGCAACTTTTCCTAATAATTTTCCTGAACCCGGCTGATCTGGATAATCGTAAATTGGCTTAGGTTTCATTTTGGATTCTATCCCGGGTCTTGGTTGTTCTTGCGGTTCCTTAATTTTTTTTTCTCTCCTTTTTGCATAGTTATCAGATTACTTAACAAATATTTTTGTATAAGACTAACAAAAATCCGCTTGAAAAATCTGTATATAACCTTATATAATCACTATAAAATGTTTCATTATTGCGCGATCAAAAGGAAGGGGTGCGGCTTGATCGAGCAAATTTAATATATGGGTTGAAATGAAAAGTGAATGCAGATCAAATGGACAGTTAGAGAAGCATCCTAAGACTCAGGTGCTTTTTACATAAAGGGATGGATGGCGTTATTTTCTCTAAGCGATTCCCAGAGCTAAAATAATCAGATAAAGTTCGAGTAAGAGTAAGATGCTATTCAGATACTAAGGACGAAATGATCCTTATTTAGTCCTGATGTATGATATTGCCAATTGATAGACAGAACATCAGCTAGCACTTTCTTTAAAACTTTGAAATCATTAGGTTTACGAATATAAATATTCGCCCCTTTGACAAAAGTTTCTTCGATATCGTTATCAGATGCTGAGGTTGAGTAAATGGCGATCATAAGATCATTATAGCTTTTATCAGATCTGATCTCTTCTAAACACTCTATTCCTCCCTTACGAGGCATATTTAAATCGAGGAAGACGACATGTGGCCTGGGATTTTCCGGATTCACAAGATATTCCATTAATTCGACTCCGTCATTAACCATAGTCAGGTTTGTCTTGACTTTTACTTTATCGATGGCTTCTTTAAAAAAGAAACGATCATCCTCATCATCTTCGGCTAGAAGTATGTTTAATGGTTTGTTTGGCATTTTAAGTATTTTCGTTTAAGGATGATGAAGTAGTAGTATTTGAAGTATTTTCATTCTCTGGAATGATTTCAATCTCACCACGTCGCCTTTTTATAATTCTTTGAAAGGCTGAAGGTGTTAAACCCGTTGTTTTTTTAAATTGATATGAAAGATGTGCAACACTGCTGTAGCTCAATTTGTACGAAATTTCCGTTAAAGTCAATTCACCTTCCATTATAAGCTGTTTTGCACGCTCTATTTTTTGCATTATAATATAATTTCCTATACTTGTGTATGTGTTTTCAGCAAATAGATTGTGCAAATACCCATAACTACGATTTACTCTTTCAGCTATGTAGGAAGATATTTTTGATGTAGGTAATCCATCCTCATTATAAATCATTTCTCTGATAACATCCTTAGTTTTTTGGACGAGGGTACTCTTCATATTATCTACAATCTCTATTCCGTATTCATTGAGCTTACTTGATAATTCCTTAAGTTTTTCCTCCGATATATTCGTTATGATATCTATTTCACCGAGACCGCCCTGTTCATACTCTATTGACAATTCAGCCAGTTTCTCTTTTATGATCACATTAACAGCCTGATGAATATCGTACTTCACATATAATTTCATAATTGGATCTTTAAGGCTTTACTGAAACAACAAAAAATTAGATTTTGTTCTATTATCATTTATGCAAAACTAACTGCAAAATGCACGCCAACGTGAAAATCAGGCATTTATTAACATTTTATTTTTTTTATGAACTAAATTGTGGAAATCAGTACTCAAAATGTTCCCTCGTGAAAACCCATCTTTTCTTATCTGATTTCTGAGAATTGAATGAGTATCCTTCATAATTAAACCCTTTTAAGTCATTGAAGTCATCAATCTCATTATCTATTATATATCTTACCATCAGACCTCTTGCTTTTTTCCCATTTACACTAATAAATTTGTAAGTACCATTTGACAATTCCTGAAAGAAAGGAGTAATTGTCTCAACTTTCAGATTATTTATATCAATTGCTTTAAAGTATTCAGCAGATGCCAGGTTCACTAATATTTTCTTACCCTTTTCTTTGAGATCCTTACGCAGATGCTTTGTTAGTTTTTCGCCCCAAAACTCATAAAGGTTATTGAAATTATTTCCCTTCAATTGAATTCCCATTTCTAACCTGTAAGGCAATATCTGATCTGAAGGGTTTAGTATTCCATATAATCCAGAGATTATTCTAACTGTATCATCAACCTTAAGTAATTGCTGCGTATTGAGTTCCCATACTTTCAATCCTTGATATACATCCCCTTTAAAAGCAGCTACAGCAGGTTTCGATTTTTTTTCCTCGTAGGGAAATTTCCATTCATGGTAACGATCAACATTTATAGAAGCCAATTTATAGCTAATTTTCATGAGAGATGCTATATCCTGAACCCTCAGTTTCCTTAAGATCTTTATAAGTTTTTCTGATTCCTTGATAAAGATAGGATAAGATCCAAAGGGGATATTATGATCGGACTCAAAATCGAGTGTCTTAGAAGGTGAAAGTAAGATAATCATTCCAATTAAATTAGCAATTGAATTCTGAACATTATGATGAAATGGCTGGTTCCTGGTTAAGGTCCGGGAATCAGCCATTTAGGTTATAAATAATTAACTCTAATTGAGATTTTTTGACTTTAAAATATCTCTGATTTCTTCCAATAAAATCTGATCTTTTGTCGGAGGAACCGGAGTTTCTTCGACAATTTCATCTGGTTTCCTCTTTATGTGTGTTAATGCCCTGATTAATAGAAATATAGAGGCAGCTATGATTAGAAAGTCAATAATATTTTGAATAAACATCCCATAATTAAGTGTCACAGCCGGCTGATCGCCTTGTGCCTGAATTAGTACAAGTACATAATCCTTAAAATCCAATCCACCTAGCAGAACCCCTAAAGGTGGCATGAGAATGTCATTGACAAATGAAGTTACAATCTTCCCAAATGCAGCACCAATGATAACAGCTACAGCCAGATCTAGCACGTTCCCTCGCATGGCAAATGCTTTGAAATCCTTTAAAATTTTCATGATTTTTGTGTTTTGGTTTATACTTGTTAACTAAAAGTCCATGGTTAATCCAATTCCAAATGTTTGTTTAAATTGTGTCCTTGGGCCAGAATTTCCATCCGAATCAACTATGTTAATGTCATCATCATAGAGTAATAGAAGTCCGATATAGGTGGATATGTATTTATTCACCTTAAGTGAAAGCATTGAATCCCAGTTTATATCAATATTTTGAGGATTTTCGAGGTAGTTACTAAAAAGTTGTAGTTTGCTCTTAAATTCAATGTTTTTAAATAGTTCCTTCTGAAAAGTCGAAATGACGGCACATCCCACTTCATACCGAACATTCTTGCCTTCTTTAATAAGATTTCCAGTAGTATCATAAACCGCTTTTTCAACTCCAAATGCTCCAAAATTAGCTAGTTCCTGATCCTGAACAATTGTTAATCTACCTGTTATCGGAAGAAATGAAACTGAAAAATAACTTGTGGGTTTATAGTCAAGTCCAACTCCCAATTGAATATATGCTGGAGCAAAAAAAGTGGAGACCATCACAGAATCGTTAGGGTACTTATAACCATCTGCAAATTGCGTGAGCAAATTGAAATTCGTGCTTAAGTATAGTTTCTTTGAAATTTCTAAACCGTATTTGGACATAAAGTCTATTTTATCTTCACTTTTACGAGGATCCTGATCTTTAAGTTTTAGAATTCCGAATGCCATCATCAAATTGTTATCCCAAGCACGCCTACCTTGTTTGTAATTTGCAAAAAGATTTAGTAAACTATTTCCGCCGAAGTTATTTTCACCTCCAGCAGCCCAGTTTGTGAAAGCAACCTGCGAAATTGTGAGTGCAAATTTCCCTCCGGTTTTCCATGCAGGATCTGGAGTCAACAACGTAGAATCAGAATTTTGAGAGTAACTGACAAAATATAAAAGGAAAAATAAAGTAACAATTGTAATTTTTTTCATGGTTTTATGGTTGCTAGATTTTCAGTTTATTCTCCGTAACTTGATTTAATATTTGGTTCAAATCGACCTCCATTATTATCCAGATTGAAACTAACAGAGAGTTTTGATCGAGTCCTGACAGCCTTTCCAGAAATAATTCCCGGCATCCAATCGATAAGTGATAAGATTCTGATTGCTTCTTCTGTACAACCAGCCCCAACTGATTCAATAGAATATATATTTGAAATTTTGCCATAAGGCTCCACTACAAAACTCAACTTTACAACTCCAGTAACATTTTGCTTAATGGCAGCATCCGGATATTTTAAATTTTGATTAATAAATTTGGAGAGATTCATGGTTTTGTCCTCAAAAAGAGGTGCAGGTGCTTTATCAACATGTCCGTACCAATGAACAACCAGGCAGGTGTCTATAGGTGTATATGGTAAAATGATTGATGTATATTTCCTTTGTTTACAAAGCTTGTTATACTTCTTAACATTAAATTCGAGGCTGAATTTTTTTAAGTCTTTAACAGGTATTCCTCCGTTGGTAGCAGGAACCCATTCTATTAACCTGAATATCCTTAAAGTTTCATCAAGTGCAAGTGGATGAGGACTCGTGATGTTATGAATGTTTGAAACTGAACCATTTTCTTCCACATTAAAGAGAAACGATACTGTTCCCTCCAATTGTTGCTTATAGAGCTCATTTGGATATTCAAAGATCTGATTTATAAATGAACGCATTAGCTTTTCTCCACCAACAGGTTTTGCTCCTATTAAATCCTGTGGGTAAGAGTGCAGAAATAAAGGCAACAGTATAAAACTTAAAATAAATCTCTTCATACTCGTAAAAAAGTAAGTAAATTTAATCAATTTATATGCAATGTCAATACCGGGGAGCCAATAATGCTCCAGAGAAAGATAATATTATTAAAAGTGAGATTAATTCTAACAGGAAGGACTATCTTTACCCTCAGTTTGAAAGCAACGAGTGACAGCTTTAAATTTTTTCAATAGTTTCAGATCTTACCCATCCCTTGCTGCCATTAGCTATTTTAATTTCATTCCATCCGCTTAAATGATCAATAATCTCAACTTTGAGTCCTTCATGAATTACAAAAAGGTCTATTCCTGATTCTTCAGGAGAACTTTTGACAGGCAGGGAAGGAACAAATACTATCGCTTCTTGATGACCAGAAGCTTCTTTATATGTTTGACGAGAAATCATAAAACTCAAGACAACCAGAAATAATAAAATAATACCTACTGGAAATAGAGTTTTCCTTAGCTTTATTGAAGTTGATAAGAGAAATAAAACTGCCAATGCGAAGAATGAAGTAAAGAAAATGAAAAATATAGTAACCCACCCATCAGGTGAATAAAGCTGTTTTAGGCTTTGCCACCATTTTATATAGAATAAAAGAGGCAGTTGATCAATTTTATCTACAATTTGATTATTGGCAATTCTTAAATTGTACTGAATGTCTTCATTCTTTGGATCAAGTTTGAGGGCTCTTTCATAATTGAGTATTGCCTTAGAGATCTCATTGGTTTTGTAATGAGCATTGCCAAGATTATAATATAACTCTGAAGAAACCACTCCTTGTTCAAGCACTTGTTCATAAAGTCTTGCAGCGTTTTCATAGAAACCTGCCTGATAGGCTTTATTTGCTTTCTCGATTGTTGCCCTTGAATCAGCATACGTTAAAGTAGGAGAAAGAATTATAAGAAGTAATATTAATAATGTTGAATTTTTTTTACTCATTATCTTAGTTCTTGTTCTGTTTGGGAAATTACTTCTAGAGCTTCAGTATAAAGACTGCTCATTACCTGAGATTTATCGCCAGGTGCGAATCGTGCGAATTCACAGTTATTTAAAGTATTTACAAACTTCTGAATCAATTCCTCTTTTACCTTTTTATTACCAAGAGCAGCTGTAACTGACTCCATTGAGAGCGTTGCTCGTGGAATGTTAAACTTATCGCTGATGTAGCCCCACAGAGCACTTGAAATCTCATTACAAAATTCAGTCTGATTTCCGTTATTAAGATGATGTTCTGCAGATTTAAGTCTCTTTTTTGCGACTTTAGTAGCTTTTTTGTTTCGCATTAATGCAACATTTCCCCTTTTCTTAAGCTCCTTCTGCCATAGTATTAAAAAAAGTGCAAATAATACCGGCGGTAAGAAAAGAAGGACCCAAAATAAGGTGCTACCGAATAAATAGCTGTCAAACGGCCTAAGTTTTGTAATTTTCGTATTGATATATCTGATATCAGTCCCAATATATTTAAAATCTTCTTTATCGGTACTTGATGCGTATGCATCATTACCACTAGCCTTCTCAACTCTAACCTTAAATTCAGGTGTATTGAGAGTTTGAAATTTGCCTGTTGATAAGTTGAAGAAAATAAAGGATGCTGGTTTTATTGTATAATTGCCATGATTTCTTGGAACAAGGAGATACTCAAAAGTACGGGTACCTGAAACACCTGAAGCTCCAACTTTAATATTATCATTTATTCTGGGATCGTAGACTTCGAAATCAGTTGGGAAAACTAAATTTGGTTTATCAATCAATTTTATGTTTCCGGTTCCAGTAATAGTTAATTTTAAAGTGAGTGCGTCATTGGCTTTTACCTCTGTTTTATCTATTGATGCCTGAATATTGAAATTTCCTACTGCACCTCCAAAATCCTTTTCATTACTTAGTGTGGGTAGAGGTTTAACATTCACAACTACTTCATTTGAAAATAAAGTTTTATGAACATTTTGATAATTACTACCAAAGAAACTGTCGTTAAAAAAATCATCGAATGGGTCATTAGTACGACGTCTTTGACGTTCAACTTGGGCTATAACATCAAGTTGAAGTGGTTCAATCACTAATTTTCCGGCTTTTTGAGCAAAAAGTGCATCCTTTTTGAATTCAGCAACAACATACTCCTTACCGTTAATAGTTTCTTTATATTGGTTTAATGGAGTGTTATCTTTGATCAGATTTTCAGTCCAAAATCCTGTAAGTGAAGGAGATTTGCTCACACTATATTCAGATACAGGAACTCGCGTATATATCTTATAAGTGAGTACAACCTGCTCTCCTAAAAAAGGATTTGATTTATTTACTGATGCTCTGACAAATAGATTACTAGAACTTATATCAGCAGAGGATTGTTGCTGTCGCCCGGGAGTGGATTGCTGTTGTGCACTTCCTTTTACTACCCTTATCCTGACTGGCTTCGATTGATAAACATTACCATCAACCGTAACAGATGCAGCAGGTATTGAAAAACTGCCTTCTTTATTTGCTTGAAGGAGGAATGTATATGAGTATTCTACTGTCCGGGAGACCTGGTTATTAATGATTTGCATACTGCTACTGGAACTCTGATTGGGCCCTGTTAGTATCGTAAAATCTTTTATCGCAGGAGCTTTAAATCCATTTGCCTGGGCATTTACACTGAATATTAACCTAAACTGATCTCCAACTGCTACTTCACTGGGTGCCGTAGCTTTGAATTCAACATTTTGACCCAAAACCTCTCCTGATTTTAAAAAGATCAAGAGTAATAAGATTAGTGTGAATAGTGAAACCTTAATATTCATATATGTGTGTTAGGATTTAGGCTTTACCAGTCCTTTTCAGGTTGGACCGGTACTTGTTTTACTTTTTGCTTATTTACCTTATCTAGAGTCTTTTTCTCATCATTGTTTAAAGCTTGTAACATCCTTTCGGCATCTTTTTTGGATATTTGAGGTTTTTGTTGTTGGCTTTGTTGATCTGATTGTTGCGGATTATCATTAGGCTGTGAATTTTGTTGCTGTTCCTTATTCTTATCTTGATTGTCGTTCTTATTATTATCTCCGCTGCTGCTCTGATTCTGATTCATCTTCATTTTATTGAGCGCATAACTGAGATTGTAACGAGTATCGTTATCGGTTGGGTTTAATCTGAGCGATTGTTTGTATGCATCAATAGCTTCATGATATTTTTCACCTTTCAGATATGCATTTCCAAGATTATGGTAAGCAGCTGCTTGAACAGCTTTGTCATTATTATTTATTTTTGCGATTGAACTTTGGTAGTTTGTTATTGCCTCATCAAAGTTGTTTTGTTTATACAGAGAGTTCCCTAGGTTAAATGAACCTTTGATTGAAGGAGGATTTGATTCTAAAGCTTTCCGATATGAAATCTCAGCATCTTTAAACTTCCCGTCATCATATAAACTGTTGCCCTTCCGGATTATACGGTTGTCGGCTTGCGCAAATGCATGAAATACCGAGAGAACAAGGGCTAATATAATTACAACGTTCCTCATTTTTTCACGACTAAATTTGGGTTCAAAATATTGAGTTTATTAGCTAAACGACTTTTTCTTTCGTTAATTATAAAGTTGATGAAAATTAGGACGAGAGCTAGTCCTATGAAATATTGGAATCTGTCTTCATAATCCGAATAACTTGTCACATCGTAAGTATTTTGTTCCAATCTTTTGATTTCATCAAAAATCCTGTTTAATCCAATCTGAGAGTTGCTTGCTCTCACATATATGCCTTTTCCTGCTTCAGCAATTTGTTGAAGCATTGTTTCGTCAAGCCTCGTAATAACAGTTGAGCCTGATCGGTCCTTTTTGAAACCAATGACTTCTCCACCTTTATATTCCGGAATAGGTGCACCTTCATGTAATCCCAAACCAATTGTAAAAATTCTTATTCCCTTTTCAGCTGCTTCAGTCACTATCTCCATGGTGTTTTCGTCATGGTTTTCACCATCTGTAATAATAATTATTGCTTTACCTGATTTATCCGTGTTAAAGGAAGTCATCGATTGCTCAATCGCTTGTCCGATTGATGTCCCCTGAACAGGAACAAGGTTTGTTGAAACGGCGGCTAGCATAAGTTTCGCAGCTGAATAGTCGGTGGTTAATGGGAGCTGAGTATATGCTTTACCAGCAAAAACTATAAGACCTATCCTGTCATTTTCCAGATCATCTATCAGTCGACTGATAGATTGCTTTGCTCTCTCAAGTCTGTTTGGTTTTATATCCTGAGCCATCATACTATTGGAAACATCCAAGGCAATGATTATATCAATTCCCTGACGTTTCACTTTTTCAAGTTGAGAACCAATTTGGGGATTTGCGATGGCAATTATCAATGATCCGGTAATTAATAAATTTAGGAAGAACTTTATGTGACTTCTCCATGGTGCGCGATAAGGCATCATTAAACTAGTAACCTTTTCATCACCAAGTATTTTATACTTTTTATTTTTCCACCTGTAGTAAATGATATGAATCACTAACATTAAAGGCAGAATCCAAAGCAGATTTATATATTCGGGATGCTCAAATTTAAACATTTCTACTCCATGGTTTTTATGGGATTCGACGTAAAATAGTAGAAGAAAGAACAAAATCAAGCAAGATCAGAAATAATGCTGCAAATACTAAAGGATAAAATTCTTCTGATTTACGCTTAAACTCTGTAACGTCAATCTTCGATTTTTCAAGTTGATCTATTTCCTGATATATTTCCTCCAACTTCTTATTATTGGTAGCTCTGAAGTACTTTCCCCCTGTCATTTCAGCTATCTGCCTCATCAATGGTTCATCAATTCTTACTTCCATTTGCTGATATTGCCTTCCAAATGGTGTTTCAATGGGGTAGGGGGCTAACCCAGTTGTTCCTACCCCAATAGTATAAACTCTGAGATTGTAAACTTTAGCAATTTCTGCTGCTGATAGAGGATCTATAAATCCCCTGTTATTCTCACCATCTGTAAGTAGAATGATTACTTTACTAACAGCAGTACTCTTCTTTAGTCTGTTTACCGCGGTTCCAAGGCCATCTCCAATTGCCGTTCCATCCTCAATCATGCCACTCCTAATATCACTCATTAAGTTTAATAGAATCCCATGATCGGTGGTCAAAGGGCATTGAGTGAAACTTTCACCACTAAAAATAACTAATCCAATGCGATCGTTTGATCGTCCGCGAATGAATTCTTTTGCCACTTCTTTTGATGCTTCTAAACGATTAGGCGTAAAGTCTTCAGCCAACATACTACCTGATATGTCTAAAGCCATCACAATATCTATCCCTTCAATATTCACATTCTTTAGTGAAGAACTGGATTGGGGTCTGGCAAAAGCAGTGACCAGTAATGCATATGTAAAAATTTTAAGTGCCCAGGTTACATATAACAGAATTTCTTTCCACCTGTTTTTTCTTGATGGTAATATATTAAAATCAGATATCTGAAATGCAGGATAACTCCTTGAACCTTTAAGCCAATACCAGATTACTGCTGCAGGTATAAGTAACAGCAGATAAAAGGCTTCAGGGTTGGCAAATCTAATGTGTTCAAACATAGTTATATATCCTCTTTCTTTGTTACAATTTCTGAGATTGGTTTTTTTGTAAGGTTTACTATACTATAAGCATAAAGAATACTCTGTTCATTATCATTTATTCCAGGTTTTGCTTTGGCAAATTTGGCCATATCAGCAAGAAAAAGTACCGTCTGCATTGAATTCAATACTTGTATATCATTTATATGTTTATTCATGGCCATCATGATTTCTGATGATGTCATTTCTGCAGCTGCAACATTATATTTCATTTCAAAATATTCTCTAAGAATATCAGTGAGCCTGGTATAATACTCCTTAATTTCTCCTTTTTGCCATAGTTGTTCTGCTTTGAGAGTGTCAAGTTTCTGTAATGCTAAATCCCATGCAGGTAATTTTTGAACTCTGACCGGATCTTCAACCGTTTTTACTGGTCGTCTCTTAATATATCTGTAAATCAACCATGAAGCAATCAATAGTACGATTATCCCGATAATCCATGGCAATATTTCTCTAAATGAGACTGGTGCTTTTAAAACCGATTTAATATCTTTTATATCAGCACTTTCATCCACCTTAAATTTATAGACCTGAAATAAAGTTGGCTGCGTGCTGGTTTGTTGATTTTGTCCCGACGCATCAGTCACTACAAAAATCAGTGGAGGTAAGACAATAAATCCGGTATCGAACGAAGTAATATTCAAAACTTGCCGAAGTACCTTTTTCCCACCATCTGTTTGAATTGTGTCTAAATTTGATTTCGATAGTATTTCGATTGATTTTGTAATGGTGTCGTGAAAAATTGGCCATTTGACCGATTGACCTGGTAACAATTCATGCTCAATAGTAACTGACTGACTACTTCCAATCGGAAAACGAGTTGAGTCAGTCTTTACAGTCTGAGCATAAAGGCTTCCAGTCAAAATCGTCGTATAATAAAGAATCAGATATACTATTGTTCTTGAGTACGATTGAATATTCATTTTATGATTACCTTCTGGCTTCCCTTGATTTAAATAGATTAAGCAATGGTTTAACGTAATCCTGACCTGTATGAATTTTTGCGAAATCAATTCCACTTTTTCTAAAAATGTTTTGTAATTCCTGATTTCGTTCAAAAGCTTTTTTACGATATGTTTCCCGAAATTTAACAGCAGATGTATCAACCCAAATACTTTTGCCTAACTCTTTGCTATATAGCTGTGCAAGCCCAATGTCTGGCAAATCACTTTCTGACTGATCAAAAATCTGTAAGGCAACTAAATCGTGTTTTCTCCCTGCTATCTTCATTGCATTTTCAAACCCATTATCTAAAAAATCAGATAGTATAAATGCTGTGCATCTTTTTTTCATAGCATTAGTAAGAAAACGAAGCGCTTCAGCAATATTGGTTTTTTGGCTTACAGGCTTGAAATCTATAAGTTCGCGAATGATCCTTAAAATATGTGAAGTTCCTTTTTGAGGCGGTATAAACTTTTCAATCTGGTCACTAAAAAAGATTATGCCAACCTTATCGTTATTATGTATGGCCGAAAATGCAATCAACGCTGAAATTTCAGTCATAAGGTCTTCTTTAAGTTGTGTTCTGGTACCATATTCATTTGAACCACTAACATCAACTAAAAGCATAACGGTTAGTTCCCGTTCCTCATCAAAGATTTTGATATAAGGATGATTAAAGCGAGCAGTTACATTCCAATCTATATTTCTGATATCATCTCCAAACTGGTATTCTCTTACTTCACTAAAAGCCATACCCCTTCCTTTGAATGCACTATGATATTCTCCAGAGAAAATCTGATTGGATAATCCTCTCGATTTGATCTCTATCTTTCTAACTTTCTTTAATATTTCTGATGTTTCCATGTTTGTTCAGCAATGAATGATAACCGAGCCAGATTTCATAGAGTATATTAATCTACCAAATCCAAAAGTGGAGCAATTATGGAACTTCAACCGTGTTTAAGATCTCATTTATTATTTCATTAGTCGTAATATTTTCTGCTTCGGCCTCGTAAGTCAAACCGATTCTATGCCTCAATACATCATGAGCAATTGCCCTGATGTCTTCGGGAATAACATAACCTCTTCTTTTAATAAAGGCGTAAGCTTTTGCTGCCAAAGCCAGGTTAATTGTTGCTCTGGGTGAGGCTCCATATGAAATAAGACCTTCAAACTTCTTAAGCCGATTTGCAGCTGGATATCTGGTCGAAAATACAATATCAGTTATATAATTCTCAATTTTCTCATCAAGATATACTTCTCGAGTTAGGTTTCTTGCCTTCAGAATTTGTTCAGGTGTGATAATAGTTTTAGTGACCGGAAGGCTTTCTCCCATGTTTTGTCGCATGATAAATTTTTCTTCTTCTCTTGTTGGATAGTCAATAAGGACTTTTAACATAAATCGATCTACCTGGGCTTCTGGTAAAGGGTATGTACCTTCCTGTTCAATGGGGTTTTGAGTGGCAAGGACAAGGAAAGGTTCTGAAAGTGGATATGTGTTTTCTCCAATAGTTACCTGCCGTTCCTGCATTGCCTCCAGAAGTGCACTCTGAACTTTAGCAGGGGAGCGGTTTATTTCATCTGCAAGTATGAAGTTCGCGAAAATCGGACCTTTCTTAACAGAGAATTCCTCACTTTTCTGACTATATATCATTGTACCTACAAGATCTGCAGGTAAAAGATCAGGTGTAAATTGAATACGACTAAAACGTGCATCAATAATATTTGCAAGTGATTTAATCGCAAGTGTTTTGGCCAAACCAGGTACACCCTCAAGAAGAATGTGACCATTAGACAATAGTCCAATAAGTAGTCTTTCTACCATGTGACGTTGACCCACTATCACACGGTGCATTTCCATTTCAATAAGGTCAATAAAAGCACTTTCCTTCTGAATGCGCTCATTTAATTCCTTTATATCAGTTTCAACCATAAGAGTATTTTTTTTGCAAAAATACCATTACAATATCTTAACCAATTGGCCTCCGCTGTTAAAAATTGTTAAACAGAAATATATGAAGATTAGACTAAAATGAATAATCTTACCACAATTTACGGATCAAAAAGAAAGGGGAATTTAATTACAGATTTAACTTATTTTTCAGATCAACAGGAATACCATCCTTATGCACCATAATTGCAACTGTATTTAATTTCACAAAAGCTTCAGACATATTAAGTAAACCTCCGGTTTGGTTACTTTTATCTGACCATGAATTTTTTGTGATAAAGTAAGTTTTTCCATTCTGATCTACAACTTTCCCAACTAAGTGCATTAAATGATCATCTGTTGTTTGGTAATTATCGAATGCTTCTTGCCTCATTTGTTGAGTTATCTCTCTTTCGTTTCTAACATACTTGAAATCGTAAACCATTTCTCCCTTTTCTTTTTCCGTCATCTTTTCCCATTTTTCCATTTCAGTAGCTGAATTAGAAAATGGTTGAAAAGCAGGGACAATAGCTAGGCTATTCGAGTGGGAAAATCCTCTGTCACTAACATCACCATCCCAACAGATAGAATATCCGTTCTCTAAAGAATAATTGATAATCTGGATTAATTCGTCTATGGGCACATTGTAATATGAACCTCCTGACCAGTTATCCGGGATTTCAAGTATAAAGCGACTGTAAAAAGGATGATGAGTATAGGATGTAATTTCAACATAATCATCAACGTTAAGGCCATAAGAGTTAATTTTATTAGATTCGGGAAGTTTACCCATGTATGATTCAAGGATAGCATTAAATGCAATTGGCCACTGTGATGATAATTTTCCTGATTTAGTATTGCCAAGTGATTTAAGAAAACCGCTTAGAATTTCATCCATTTCACCATGATCGGGTTTGTTATTATTTCCGGAAGGAATGCCTGAATACTGTTCCTGAGTTATTATTCCATTCTGACGAATGATATCTAGTACATCATGTGCCTGACCGCCAGGCCCAAAATTATAACTTCCATGATATCTTATAAATTTGGATGCTTTTTGATTATAAGCCTGATGCACATAATACATTTCAGATAGGTCGAATGTGCCTTTGTTAAGACGTAACAGTTCAGACTCTAGAAAAGAAATAGTAGCAAAACTCCAACATGTCCCACTCCTGTATTGATCTTTGATGGGAGTATATTCTAATTCTACCTTAGGAGAAAATTTGTAATGTTGATCTTTAATATCTTGTGCATAAGAAGTACAAGAAAAAAGAAGAGCCGAAATACATGTGAATACCAGATTTTTCATGATTTATTTTTTTTAAGAATTGCAAATCTATAGAAGTCGTTCAAAAAATCGTTTAAAAAGTAAAAAAATGAGTTAATTTGTAGTTAAAATGAAATGCATTTTTATACCTTTGCCCGAACAGAGACATACAAAAGCAGGTATAAAAACAATAATTTATTAGAGATATTCAAAAGTATAGAAAATTTGCTCTTCTGTACTTGAATATATTGTAAATTAGCGTAACTTGTGCCACTCTAGAACGAGCTATACATTAAATTTTAATAAACTAAAGTTATATGAAAAGTAGAAAATTACTCATTGGCTTTCTGACATTTATGTTTACAGCGGGATTGTTCATAACGTCCACCGTCAGTACATATGGACAGTCAGCTTTAGGGTTAAACTGGACATCATTAGGTCCAGACAATTACTCAGGAAGAACAAGAGCTATACTTTTATCCAATAAAGATGCTCAATTGAATACATTATATGCTGGAGGTGTTTCAGGAGGGCTTTGGAAATCAACCACCAGAGGATTGACCTGGAATCAGATCATCACAGATGACGTGGTATTAAATGTTAGCTGTATTGCTCAATCTAGTACCGGTGAAATTTATGTTGGAACAGGCGAAAGTTTTTCAAGTGAGCGATTTAACTTATACTCCGGATTTGTAGGACAGGGTATCTATAAATCAACCGATGGAAATTCCTTCACCAAATTAGCTTCAACAGACCCTGGTTCTTTTAACAATCCTAACGCAGAGTGGGCTTATGTTAACAGAATAGCTGCAATTGACGGTAAAGTTTATGCAGCTACTAACAGTGGGTTAAAGGTTTCCAATGATGGTGGAACAACCTGGTCAACTGCAAAAGTAAATGGAGTTGATCTGAGTTCACCTTCTACCGAAGTTGACATTGCATCTGATGGAACAGTTATTGCTTCTGTTGGAAATAAAGTTTACAAATCTAATAATGGAGCATCAGATACTTTTGTACTGATTTCTGGAGAAACTGGTGATAACGAGCTTCCTGATACTGGTTTAGCAAGAATTGAGCTTGCATTTGCCCCATCAGACCCTGCTACTATTTATGCTGTTTTAATTGCTGATGGAACTACCGGAGGATTTCTCAGAGGACAACTCTATGGTGTATTTGTGTCAAAAGATAAAGGTGAAACCTGGAGAATAATTGGTCCTGGTGCAAGTGTATTATTTAACGTATTTGGCAATTCTGCCAACACAACCCACTATGGTGATTATGTTGCTTCTTTAATAGTAGATGATGAAAATCCAGATATGATCTATCTAGGAGGTGTTAACATATGGGAAGGAAAGAAAATAGTTGAAACTGGTTTTTATCAATGGCAACAGAAAACAGGTGGAAGTGTGAACCGCTTTCATAATATAATCATCGACCCAGAGGATAATGTTTACCTGGCAACTGACCAAGGTGTTTTCAGATCGAATACTCTATTTAATGAGATTACAGGTCTGAATAGAAATTACAGAACATCTATGTTTTACACTGTTGCATTTAATGACAATGGAAAAGTTATTGGCGGAACACAGGGCAACGGAGTTGTATTTATTGATGGTCAGGGGAATACCCCCGCAGCAGGTCATCAAATTTTCCCAGGAAATGTTGGTGGTTCTGTTGAAATATCAATGATTAATCCTAAAGCAATGTTCTGGTCATCGAATAATGGTGTTTATGAACGTTCAGCTGACTTAGGTGTATCAATCGCAAACGAATTTGTTTTAGATGCAATATCTACAGCTAATGCAGGTATATTCCAGACTCCTTTCCGTATGTGGGAAAGTTTTGATTTTCAAGTTTCTAGAGACAGTATTACCTATATTACCAAAGTAAACCATGCTGCCGGTGAAACAATTGAAGTAAAGAGTAAGACAAGTGGATTCCCATTTGAGTACACATTTACAGAACCATTGACAATTGGTGATTCGGTAAAAATTCAAGATATCATTGCCTCTCGTTTCTTTATTGGCGCTGTTAATAGTGTTTACATGTCTAAAGAAGTACTTGATTTCAGTAAATTGCCGAAATGGTTTAAAATTGCTAATATTGAGGGCAATCCCTCAAGTATGGCTTATTCATCAGATGTAAATTACCTGTTTGTAGGTACTCAGGATGGTAAAGTCTATAGGATAGCAAATATCGCTTTAGCCAACGATTCTATTAGAGCTGAGGTTACCAGTACTTCCTGCATTATATCTACATCACTTATACAAACATTTGCCGGACGTAATGTGACTTCAATATCCGTAGATCCAAGTAATTCAAAAAATATTCTTGTAACCCTTGGTGGTTATGGTAACGATAACTTTGTTTACTATTCTTCAAATGCATTAGATCAAACTCCTGCATTTTCATCAGTTCAGGGGAATCTTCCCAAAATGCCAGTTTATTCAAGTTTGTTTGAAATGAGTTCTTCAGACGTAATAATTGGAACTGACTTTGGAATTTACACAACTCGTTCACTGGGTGCGAATACCGTTTGGACAGCTGAAAATAATGGAATGGGTGCTCTTCCAATCATGTCGATCAGACAACAGACTGCTTCTCGTCCGTTCGTCGATGGAATGGGTACTATCACAAACAAAGGTGCTATATATATAGCCACTCATGGTAATGGTATTTTTGAAAATAAATTGTATGTTGGAATGGACGAGATTATAAATAAGACAACCAATTCTAACAACAAGCTAGTCATTTATCCTAACCCTGTTCAAGATCAGATTAATCTCAATATACTTACTTCTAAAGCATCATCAGCTGTTGCTAATATCTATGATCTAAGAGGAAATATTGTGAGCACCCATAATCTTGGAAACCTTAGTAAAGGAAATAATAGTGTAATGATTCAGGCAACTGATCTTAAAATTGGCACTTACTTAATCCAGGTTATTATTGGCTCTGAAGTGCAAAAGGCTAAATTTGTAGTAGTAAAATAATCAGTGTAACTATATACCTGATACGAACACAGCAAAAATCAATCTCTATGAAAAATATATTCTTTACATTACTTATCTTTATTACAGCCCTGAATTTAAGTGCCGCCCCAGATATTTACACACCTCAATTAGTAAGCCCTGCAAACAACGCTGTAAATATGTTCCCTGATGTGGACCTTGACTGGGATGCTGTAACAGGTGATTTAGGATTGCATTATGAAGCTCAGCTTGATACAACTTCTGATTTCACCAATCCTACTACATTCACTACTGAAGTTACCAAGTATAAAATGTCCAATCTTGAATTTGGAAGGGTTTATTACTGGAGAGTTAGAGCAATTGATAATTCTCAAACCTCAGAGTGGTCTGAAACTCGCTCCTTTACAGTTGTCAATGTTGTTACAATCAGCAGGCCAACCGATAATGCTAATAACGTTGATGCTAATGTTGTTATCATCTGGCAACGTATTTCGGGGGTTACTCATTTCGACCTGCAATTTGATACTGTAAATACATTCGATAGTCCAGCAATGACAATTATTTCTGTTGGAGGTAATTTGCAAACCACAAATGCCAACGCATTGTATTTTGGAAAAACTTATAATTTAAGAATGCGTGCCCGCCATGCAAACGATACATCAGCATGGTCGACTATTAAAGTTTTTACTGTAAATAGTAACTTAGGACTAAAAACACCTGCTAACAATGCAACCGGAATCTCTCCAAATGCTGAATTTAGTTGGAATAAGATCAATGGATTACAGAAATATCAGCTTATTATTTCAACTGATGCCGCAATGGAGCACTATGAAGCTTATAATGTTTCTGCTACATTGACTAATCCAAAATTTATTCCTGATACGTTGATGTTTGGTACCACTTACTATTGGCAGGTGGCTGGAGTCCATGCTTATGATACTTTATTCTCTGAAGTTAGAAGTATGACTACTGTTGACAAAGTTACTCTTACTGCTCCTGTGAATAATGCAACAAATGTCGCACTACAACCACTGCTCACATGGCAAACAATATCAGGTTTATTAAACTATCAGATAGATATCGCCAATAATGCTGATTTTAACTCTGCTTATTCATACTCTGTGGAAGGGGCTAGTGAATTTAAGATTCCCCTTAATGTAGTTGATAGTGCTAAGAATTATTACTGGAGAGTCAGAGCTATAAGTAGTCGTGATACCAGTGAATATAGTGAAACATGGAGTTTCAGGACTGTTGCATTAGGTATTGATGATCAGATTAAATTACAAAATGCTAAACTATATCCTTCTCCAGCCTCAAGTAAAGTCAATATAAGCTTGAGAAGTAATTATAATGGTGTAGGTGAAATCGAAGTGTACGATCTTCTTGGTTCAGTTCGTTCCAAGTCTAAAGTTAACTTTACAAATGGGTTAATTAAAGACATGTCTGTCGAAAATCTGACCAATGGTATTTATATTGTTAACATCATATTTGAAGGAAAAATGTACACTTCAAAATTGATTATCCAGAAATAATACATTTAAAATTTTAAAAAAAACTGCCCCAAACCCGGGGCAGTTTTTTTTTGCGCTGATTCTACATCATGGGAATCGAACTGACTTGAGTTTTTACTGTTGTATTCTTTATCTTGTTTAACCCGTATTTTTTATGAGATTGGCATTTATAGGAACTTATCCTCCACGACAGTGTGGAATTGGAACTTTTACCAAAAATTTATTCTTTGCAGTCAATAATTACTCCCAAACCGGAATAAATGGAAATTTTATTGTAGCCCTTAATGACTCTACTGAAGGATATGATTATCCTGAAGAAGTTCATTTTACCATTCGACAGAATGAGCAGGAGGATTATCAGGCAGCTGCCAAATACATTAACCTTAGTGGAGTTGATTGTTGCGTACTTCAGCATGAATTTGGAATTTATGGAGGAGATAGTGGTGTTTATATTCTGCCGCTGTTATATAGACTTGAGATTCCATTGGTAGTTACACTTCATACAATTCTTAAGACTCCTTCTTATGACGAAAAAGTGATTCTTCAGGAGGTTTGTAAAATGGCAAATAAGGTAGTTGTTATGAGTAAGAAAGCTATAGGCTTCCTGAAAGATATCTATAATGTGCCTGAAGAAAAAATTATATATATTGAACATGGCGTACCCGATCTTAAATTTTCCCAGGAAGAATCCAAGAGGGAATTCAGACTGGAGAATCGGCAGGTGCTTCTTACATTTGGACTGATAAGTAGGAATAAAGGAATAGAAACAGTCATTAAAGCACTTCCAAAAGTAGTCGAGAAGTTTCCAAATCTTTTATACATTGTTTTAGGTAAGACCCATCCTAACGTCTTAAGGCATTCCGGTGATGAATACAGAGTTTATCTAACCAGACTTGTAAATGAATTAGGACTTCAGAGGAATGTAATACTGATTAATAAATTTGCAAGCCAGCGGGAGCTTTTTAAATACCTTCACGCTTCAGATATTTATATTACCCCATACCAAAATGAAGCACAAATTACCAGTGGAACACTTGCCTATGCTGTAGGGGCAGGTACTGCCGTTGTTTCAACCCCTTATTGGCATGCAACAGAAATTTTGGATGATGGAAAAGGTGTCCTGTTTGATATAGGGAATACTGATCAGTTGACAAATGTCCTGCTCGATTTACTTTCTAATCCTGAGAAACGAAACGCAATCAGACAAAAAGCCCACGAATATGGACGGGAAATTACCTGGCCTAAAGTCGGTGCAAAATACTATGAATTATGCTCAATAACCTCCAATGAGGATATACCTGGAAGAAAAGAAGTAATTCCATTCGACATAATGCAGTTACCGCCATTTACTATGGATCATATTAAACGTCTTACAGATGATACTGGAATAATTCAACATGCTAAGTTTGGCATACCAAACCTCAAAGAAGGATATTGCCTTGATGATAATGCACGAGCTGTACTACTGGCAGTAATGGCTATAAAACAGAAAAGAGATCGGACAGCATATGAACTTTGTCCGATTTACTTAAGTTATATTCATTATATGCAGAATAAAAATGGAACTTTTAGAAACTTCTTAAGTTTCAATAGAAACTACCTGGATGAGATTGGTTCTGAAGATTCTTTTGGCCGGACAATGTGGGCACTTGGATATATGCTTGCATATGCCCCTAACGACTCATACTATCAAACTGCAAAGGAGATCTTTCTTGCAGCACTTCCAAAAGCTATTGAACTTGTTCAGATCAGAGCAATAGCTAATACCATTATTGGAATTTCTTATTATTTCAAAAGCAAACCAACTGATGATGGAATGCTCGAAATTTTAAAGAGACAGGCAGATATTTTAGTCAATCTATACAAAGAAAATAGTTCAATTGATTGGCTTTGGTTTGAAAATGAACTAACCTATGATAATGCTCTTTTACCTCTTGCACTACTACATGCTGCTGAATTCATTAAAGATGATGAGATATTGAAAGTTGCTATGGATTCAATGAATTTCCTGACCGATCTGACTATGAGTGAAGGCTATCTTTCAATCATAGGTAATCAGGGATGGTATAAGAAAGAGGAAGAACGTGCAAAATTTGCTCAACAGCCTATCGATGCAATGGCTATGGTGCTTATGTTTCGTCAGGCTTATATATTAACACGTGAAGAAAAGTACCTCAATAAAATGTTCACTTGTTTTATGTGGTTCCTGGGCGAAAATGACTTAAGATTAAGTTTGTATGATTATGAGACAGGTGGATGCTGCGATGGATTGGAGAGTTATGGTGTCAATAGAAACCAGGGAGCGGAAAGCTCACTTGCCTATCTTGTTTCTTACTTAACTATACTCGAGGTTTACGAAGAGTACTATAGTTGAAATTGATTTTTATTTTTTTAACCAAATCAAACAGAAAAGCCATGTTGGTAAAGAGATATGAGAACAATCCCATCCTGACAAAGGATGACGTCCCTTACGAAGTAGCAACTGTTCATAATGCTGGAGTTGTAAAGCATGGAAATACTTATGTTATGATATTCAGGTCTCACACACTAAATGGTAGAAGCATATTAGGTAAAGCGATAAGTGAGAATGGATATAACTTTAAGGTGGATTCAGAACCATTTATGGTACCGGCAATTGACGGTGTATTTAAGGATTATGAAGAATTCGGAGTTGAAGATCCAAGAATCATACTTATTGAAGACGAATATTACATAACCTATAGTGCTTATTCACGTCATGGTGTAAGAATTGGACTTGCTAAAACTAAGGATTTTAAATCAGTGGAGAGAATATCTCTGATAACTGAAGCTGACTATAGGAATGTTGTAATATTTCCAGAGAAGTTTGACGGATTATACGCGCGACTTGACAGACCTCATTCAGAAATCTCACCTTGGTCTGTTTGGATTTCTTATTCACCCGATTTAATATTTTGGGGAGAATCAAAGCTTATAATGAAACCAGTGCCCTATCATTGGGACGAGATGAAAATAGGTCCCGGTGCTCCACCAATAAAGACTGACAGAGGATGGTTGAACATTTATCATGGGGTTTTCCCCACAATGGATGGAAGTGTATATAGATTAGGGGTTGCTTTACATGATCTAAAAGATCCATCTGTTATAATTGGTGTTGGTGATGAATGGATTCTGCAACCTGAAGAAATATATGAAATTACAGGATATGTTCATAATGTAGTTTTTACATGTGGAGCAGTTGAAGAACCTGATGGTACTATTAAACTATACTGGGGTGGAGCAGATAAGGTGATGTGCGTTGGAACAGCAGTAATTGATGATCTGATAAATATGTGCCTTCAGAATTCTAGACCAGCCCTATGAAAGGTTAAATAGAAATGAAAATCGCAGTTTTGGCGCCAATTGCATGGCGAACTCCACCACTAAAATATGGCCCTTGGGAACAGGTAACTTCAAATATCATGGAAGGTCTGGTAGATAAAGGTCTTGATGTTACTCTCTTTGCAACAGGAAATTCCCAAACTAAGGGCAAATTGGAATTTATATCTCCAACAGCTTATGCTGAAGACCAGGATATTATTCCTAAAGTGTGGGAGTGCTTACATATTAGTAATTTAATGGAGAAGGCCTCACAGTATGATTTAATCCACAACCACTTCGACTACTTGCCCTTAACATATACCAGATTGATTAATACCCCAATGCTAACGACAATACATGGATTTTCCTCGCCTGGAATAATACCGGTGTACCAGAAATATAATGAGAATAATTATTATGTCTCAATTAGTGATAGCGATCGAAGTTCCTTATTGTCATATGTTGCAACAGTATACAACGGTATAGAAATTAAAAATTTCACTTTCAATCCACATCCAAAAGATTATTTGTTATTCTTTGGCAGAATACATCCTGAGAAAGGGACTTATGAGTCAATAAAAATTGCCAAATCGGCTGGGAAAAAGTTGATAATTTCAGGCTTAATCCAGGATGAAATGTACTTTGAAAATAAAGTTAAGCCATATATAAATGAAGATGATGTAGTATATGTTGGAAATTCTGGTCCTAGAGAAAGGGATAGATTGTTAGGAGAGGCATTTGCACTTCTTCACCCTATAAGTTTTGAGGAACCATTTGGTTTGAGTGTAGCTGAATCTCAAATATGCGGCACACCGGTAATTGCTTTTAAATTAGGCTCTATGCCTGAATTAATTGAGGATAATAAAACAGGCTTTCTTGTAGACAATATTAATGAAGCAGTAAAAGCCATTGATAAAATAGAGATGCTCAACCGGCAAGATATTCGTAAAAGAGCAATATCCCTATTTAGTAAAGAAAAGATGGTTGAAAGTTACATTAAAATATATCAGCAAATTTTGGATAAATAATAAAAGATAAAGGTTATGTCATTGAGCGTTAAGCAATTTATCAGAAGAAGGAAAAACCGAATATATAGAGATACATCCAGAGTAATCACAAGAACTCATATTCCAACAAACTTTAGCCGGATCAAGAGAATAGCGAACAGAGTTCTGGAGTTGAAAGAAGATCATGCTGCGGATTTGCTTCAGGATGTTTTAGCAAGTTTTTCAGACAGACATAAAAATATAGAACTTAGTTTAGCGGAGAACTATCGAAAAATTTGTGATTATCTTGATCCTGATCAGGAAGTAAGTTATACAAAGCAGATTTTAATTGGTGCCTACTTTACCATGGAATACTCTATCGAATCAGCTGCACTGTTCAACCCTTCAATTGTTGCGCATCCTAATCAACAAGGTATAGAACCAAATGAACTTCGCTTTATTATGAGCTTAAGGGCAACCGGTGAAGGTCATATTTCTTCCATAGTCTTTAGAACTGGTATTATTGAGCAGGATGGAGCAGTAGTATTCGATAATATTTCTGATTTTGTGCAGACTCCTAAAATGATTCATGATCCTTACTATATGAAGAACTTGTTTCAGCGAAAGTTAATAGATATGGACGTTTGGGATGATACAAGTATGCAAATTATTGAACGATTGCCCGAAGTGTTTACATTTGATGATCTGATGGAAAGTATATTAAAGATTCATCAGGATGACTCATTTATCAGCGATGAAAAGACGTTAGTTAAAATTAAATGGCTAGCTAATTCAAATTATAAGATACGGTTCGATAGTAAGAGCAAGATTTCTGAAAGAGTAATCTTCCCGGTTTCCGAGAATGAAAGTAGAGGAATTGAAGATGCCAGATTTGTGAAATTTTTTGATGACAATGGTGAAATTACTTATTATGCAACTTATACTGCCTATAATGGATTCAATATTCTGCCTCAACTTATTGAAACTACTGACTTCGTAACATTTAATGTCATCACATTGAATGGGAAAGCTGTACAGAACAAAGGTATGGCCCTTTTTCCACGAAAGATAAATGGAAAGTATGTTATGTTAGGTAGGCAAGATGGGGAAAGCAATTTTATTATGTATTCTGATCATCTTCATTTTTGGCAGGAAGCCCATATTATACAGGAACCAGTTGAACCTTGGGAATTTATTCAAATCGGAAATTGCGGTTCACCTCTTGAAATATCAGAAGGGTGGCTAGTATTAACTCATGGTGTCGGAGCAATGAGACAATATTTCATTGGTGCTATATTGCTTGATCTGAATGATCCTTCAAAAGTCATAGCAAGATTAGACGAGCCACTTCTTTCACCTACTGAGGAAGAAAGAGAAGGCTATGTGCCCAATGTAATTTATTCTTGTGGTGCTTTAATCCATAATGACAGATTAGTTATTCCATACGCCATGTCGGATATTACATCAGCAATTGTGACAATAAGGATCGATGATTTGCTTAAGTGTATGCGAAGATTCTAACTTAATTATATCTTTTGCCCAAACCAAAACTTACATACAATGTGAAGAAAAACTGTTCAGGTTTCTGAGTGGCCATAATAGGAACCGGCTTGAAAAAATAGTCTACTGCAGCGCCAACTTCCACAAGTTTTGTATTTTGATTTATTGACCCGAATTCAACACCTAATCCAACTTTAGCATAAACTCCGGGATGTGGTTTTATTTCATTAAATCCTTTCAGAAAAGAAGCGCGACCAAAAATATTATCTGGAAAGTGATTGGAGGGATCATATTTTTCAGTTACTGTGATCACCCGTATCTCATTTGTGTCAAATTTTAAAATATTCAGATAAACAGGTTTGGCAAGTGCTAGAGACATACCTCCGGTATATGTTAAACGCAATTCAACTCCTCCACTGCGTGGTTTCCGGTTAAGCTGATTTTGATGACCATAACCTGCCCGCACAGTATATATTGTGTTCAGCTTTCCGTAAATATAACTTTTTGTGTTGGAATAAATAAGGTTAATATTTCTGATTTCCTTTGAGTGTTTGTACTCCATTAGGTCAAACTCAAGCATCCATTTGTTAAATACCGATCTGTTTGAGCCTATTCTATATTCAATTCCCCATCCATTTGTGTGGATGAATGCAGCTCCGTTCATTTCCTTCCGAAACAACACATTGTCTGCAATTGAATCAAATCCAGGTTCAATTTGAGTAAAAGCCCTGAATTGAATAAAAATCATGAAGAACAGTAAGACCGAAATAGTTTTTCTCATGATTGTATAACAATTATCAGGACAAATGTATACAATTCGAATAATCTAAAAACAAAAAGCCCATGATTATTCTCACAGGCGACTTTTGTATATTAATAATAAGTTTAGAAGTTGCGTTCTACCTTATATCGGTTTGATTCTCCATAAGCAGCACATTTTTGTGATGATTTGCATGAAACTGCGATAATTGTCAACGCACAGAAGAAAATAATGATTTGAACTGCTTTTTTCATAATTTTACGAGAAAGGTTGTGTTTGAAGTATATGTATAACTATAAACTGTAGCTTTTTATTGTTAATAATTATTTTTTTCAAAAGTAACTCTTTATGTTGGATATTAAACCCCAAATTGAACCAAGCTGGAATGAAATTTTACACGAAGAATTCTATAAACCATATTTTAGAGAACTTAAAAACTTCCTGATTGAAGAAAAGAAAAATCATATATTGTATCCTCCTGGCTCATTAATATTTGAAGCATTTAATTGCACACCATTTAATAAAGTAAAAGTAGTACTGCTTGGACAGGATCCGTACCATGGTCATGGCCAGGCACATGGTTTATCTTTCTCCGTTCAAAATGGCATGCCATTTCCTCCTTCGCTGGTTAACATTCTTACTGAATTAAAAAGTAGTGAAGGAATTGAAATTCCGGCATCAGGGAATCTTAAGAAATGGGCTCAACAGGGTGTTTTACTCCTCAATGCAACTTTAACAGTCCGGGCTAATGAAGCAGGTTCTCATCAGGGGAAAGGCTGGGAAATATTTACCGATGCTGTAATATCAAAAATCTCTGAAAGGAGAAGAAATGTTGTTTTTTTACTATGGGGAAGATATGCTCAGAATAAAAAAACACTCATTGACACTTCAAAGCATTTTGTTCTGGAAGCTCCTCACCCTTCGCCATTAAGTGCATATCGGGGTTTCTTTGGTTGTAATGCTTTTACTGAAGCAAACAGATTGCTTGTAGAGTCTAATCAAGCCGCTATTGACTGGTCATTGTAAAGTTGTTATAAGCCCATTATGTGAAATGAGAATTAAATCGGTCTTAACATTTTTTAACAACCTTTATAATTCACCAAATGTCCTTGTATTCATTTAACATTATTTTTGCCAAGTTCAAAGATTGAATTCATGAAGTTTATTACCAGAATAGTTATTGCCTTATTTATATTAAGTGTTTTTTCACACTTAAAAGAGGCTTCTGGTCAAACCTTCAAGTTAGATACTGCTTCCTTTTTAGGACCTGTTGAACACTTAATTGGTCCTGAACCCTATTATTTAGATGAACCTTCAATAGTATCGAATGAAAGGGTTACCAACGAAATGATGTTTGTCCCATCCGATGTGCTTTATAAAAACATGTGGGACACATTAAATATAAGAATTGGCAGAACAGATTGGACAAAAATTTCGGATTCCACTGTACTCTTTTTACATAATATGCATGAAGATGCATTTGTTTTTCCTTTTAAAGGTAAGATGATATCACCATATGGACCCCGAGGTGGAAGGTTCCATGCTGGAGTTGACATCAAGCTTGATAGGGGAGATTCTATTGTCAGTGCTTTTGATGGAAAAATACGCATAGCCAGAACTATAAGTGGTTATGGGAAAATTGTTGTAGTAAGGCATAATAATGGATTGGAGACAACTTACGGACACCTTTCCAAAATAATGGTAAAAGTTAATGATGAAGTTAAAGCAGGGCAATTGATAGGACTGGGAGGCAGAACTGGCAGAGCTTCAACTGAACATCTTCATTTTGAAACCAGAATACTTGGCGAGCACTTTAATCCAAATAAAATAATTGATTTCGATAATTTTACTTTAAAGAAGGATTATCTCGCAATGGATAAGGCACATTTGGGATTCGGATCCAAGAATTCTAATATTTTAGTGGATAGCTCTTCTCATAATATAAGTCAAAGCGATTCTCAATATGTAAAAATTAAACCGGGAGATACCTTATATGCTTTGGCATTGAAACATAAAACCAGTGTTGCAAAGATTTGTAAGCTGAATGGAATAAAAGAAACAAAAATCCTTAGTGTAGGCTCCAAACTACGCGTGAAATAGTATTTCTCATTGTTTTTAAGCTTAATTTTGTAAATATTTGTTATTTAAAACAATGAGTTTATTAGATTCGATAATCACCAAAGATACATTCTCGAAGGAAGATATAGTGGACTTACTCAATAGTAAGGGACCAGAACTTAACCAGCTTTTTAAGTATTCAGCTTCAGTTAAAGAAAAATCTGTAGGTAATGTAGTTTATTTCAGAGGACTTATTGAGTTCTCGAACATTTGTAGCAAAGACTGCTATTATTGCGGAATACGGAGTGGTAACCGTAATACCCAAAGATATAATCTAACTGATGAAGAAATATTTGGAGCGGCGAGATTCGCTTATGAAAATAATTACGGCTCAGTAGTTTTGCAGGGTGGCGAACTGTTTGCCAAAGCTTTTATTAACCGTATTGAAAGGCTGGTAAAGGAAATAAAAAAAATTTCTAATAATTCTTTAGGAATTACACTTTCAGTAGGCGAACAATCTCTGGATACTTATAAAAGATGGTATGATGCAGGAGCTCACAGGTATTTGCTAAGAATCGAATCATCTAATAAGGAATTGTATTACAAGATACATCCAAATACCAAACGACACAATTTTGAGAGCAGACTAAAAGCCCTCGATGATCTCAGGACAGCGGGTTACCAGGTAGGAACAGGAGTTATGATCGGACTGCCGTTCCAAACAATTGAGGATCTTGCCGATGATATACTTTTTATGAAAGGCAGAGATATCGATATGTGTGGGATGGGACCTTATATCGAACATAAAGATACTCCACTATGGATGTTTAAAGATCAGCTCTTACCACTTGAAGAAAGATTTACACTTGCTCTTAAAATGATTGCAGTCCTGAGAATCGTGATGAAGGACATTAATATAGCTTCAGCCACAGCCCTACAGGCAATAGACCCAGTGGGAAGGGAAAAGGCTCTTAAAATTGGTGCTAACATCATTATGCCTAATATTACACCTGGCCTGTACAGGAACAATTATAAACTCTATGAAAACAAACCATGCACTGATGAAGAGGCAGCAGATTGCACAAATTGTCTTGAAGCACGAATCAAATTATCAGGGAATAAAATAGGTTACAATGATTGGGGTGATTCACAACACTTTAAAAAGAGAAATGAATAATAACCTTTGCTACTTTTATGAAACAATATCATGAGCTATTAAAACATGTTCTCGAACATGGAGTGACTAAAGAAGACAGGACAGGAACTGGTACTATTAGTGTTTTTGGCTACCAAATGCGTTTTGATCTTAGTGAAGGATTTCCATTGTTAACAACAAAAAAAGTACACCTAAAATCAATTATTCATGAATTATTATGGTTTCTGAAAGGTGATACTAACGTTAGTTATTTGCATGCTAACAAAGTCTCCATCTGGGACGAATGGGCAAATGATAATGGAGACTTAGGTCCAATTTATGGTAAACAATGGAGATCATGGCAATCGCCTGATGGTAATTTCATTGACCAGATTGCAGAGGTTATAAACATAATAAAAAACAACCCTGATTCCAGAAGAATGCTGGTTTCAGCATGGAACCCAGGAGAGCTGAATAAAATGGCTTTGCCTCCATGTCACATATTATTTCAGTTTTATGTAGCTCAAGGTAAATTGTCTTGTCAGCTTTACCAACGAAGTGCTGATATTTTTCTTGGCGTCCCTTTCAATATTGCTTCATATTCATTGCTAACCATGATGATTGCTCAAGTAACCGGATTAAAACCCGGAGAATTCATTCATACCTTTGGTGATGCTCATATTTATCTGAATCACATGGAGCAGGTGAAACTTCAGTTAAGCAGAAATTTCAGGACATTACCTCAGATGGAAATCAATCATGAACGGAAGAATATTGATGATTTCATCTACGATGATTTTCAATTGATAAATTATGACCCTCACCCTGCAATAAGAGCTTCAGTTGCAGTGTAATTAATTACATTATGATACCATTAACAATCATTGTTGCTCTGGCACAGAATAATGCAATTGGCTGCGAAAACCGTTTACTATGGTACATCCCTGATGATTTAAAACGGTTTAAAAAAATTACAAAAGGACATACTATTGTTATGGGAATGTCAACCTATGAGTCACTTCCCACAAAGCCACTTCCTGATAGAAAAAATATTGTAATGACCAGAAAAGAAATCGAAATTGATGGTTGTCTGGTTGCAAATTCTGTTGATGATGCTTTCAAATTGTTAGATGGAAATAAGGAGAATTTTATAATAGGAGGGGCCCAAATATATGAAGCATTCTTACCCTTCACTAATAAACTTTTATTGACTATAGTTCATAAAGATTTTGAAGCCGATACTTTTTTCCCTCCGATAAATTTTAATGAATGGATAGAAGCAGAAAGAGAGGACTTCTTTGATGATGGTAAGCTTGGATTTGATTATTCCTATATCACTTATTTGAGAAAAGAAAATTAATAGTCGTCAATCTGTTTATTACCAGTTTATATCATATACGAAGTCTTTCTGAACGTAAGCTGAAAAGATACCTAAACCACCTTCAATGTTACTGTATATTGTTGTTGGTTCACTAAAAGGATTACCATCATCGAAATTCATAATACCTCTATGATAATTGTAATAGTTTCTGTCGGTTATTGATAATGTAAAGTGTAATCTGAATCTTTCATCTCTGCGAGCATAAAACTCATTAGTCGTAAGGTGATATGTTTCCCCATCAAAATTTATATCAGAAGCCAGTGCTTCTTTTCCTGCTATTCCGATTTCACTTGTATATGGAATGGGTTGTTCCTCCACCCAATTTATCTGGCCAGCTTCAACTCTGTAATAATGCCCCTTACCTTCAATATCCCTGAATTGAACTTTGGCTCTCATCTCGTAAACTGAATATTCAGGTACCCAATCTTCCATTATAGCAATTGTATCGATATTGGTTAATTCGAGTAATGGTGGATCACCTGTCGGAACAGTGCATGATGAAGTAGCTATATATCCTGAGGTAGTGGTCACCGTTATACCATATGTTTTACCTTTTAAGACAGGGAAATCAACTCTGCTTATTCTGTATTCTTCATATTCGTAATCGAAGGTCATCATTGCTGTGTCGTCTTCGCTAAAAATATATACTGAAGCATCGGTTATTATAGGGTAAGTTTCATCACTTTCCGTTGCAGGAGTATATAAAGGTCTGCTTTCATATATTTTGATTGAATTAACAGGCAAGTCAGGCGAGATAAAACCTATCACTACTATTTTTGCTTTTGGCTGTTCAATTTCAACATCTGAGACTAAATCCTCACAGGAAACAAGCAACAAAATGCTAATAAATATCAAAGTCGTTTGTACTATTTTCATTTTCAGAACTTAATTGAGTATGTAACAGAAGGAATGATAGGGAAGAGTGTAACCTGTTTGAGTTCATTCACCGATTGCCCGTTATTATATCTTTCATCAATAAAATAGAAGAATGGATTTTTCCTGTTGTATGTATTATAAGCACCAATTTCCCATGTTCTTTGAAATTTATCTCTCACTTTAATAAACTGGAAAGCAAAGTCTAACCTGTGGTAAGGTTTCATTCGGTATGAATTCATTTCTCCGTAATCAGTCAATGTTTGATAATAATATCCTGTAAATGGCAGACCTGAAATTTTTAACACATCCTCCAACGGGTTATGCTGAATACCTGGAAATTCACCAACTGGAAGTGAAATAGCATTCCCGGTTCCATATACCCAAGTGGTTGAAAAATTTACTTTTTCACTTATTCTATAAATTGCAACAATTGAAATGTCATGTCTCCGGTCGTATCTGGCCCAATATTCTTTTCCAAAGTTGATCTCATCAAATTTTAATTTGGTCCATGATAAGGTATAACCAATCCATCCATTCAACCGACCTGCTTTTTTGTGAATTAAAGTTTCAATTCCATATGATCTTCCACTTCCTGAAGTAACGTTATCTTCCCACGTGAATTCTCTGGCATCTGTCGGATCATCTATTATCAGAAAACTCGCTCCCGGTTTATAGCCTATTATATCTTTACTTTCCTTGTGATAACCTTCAATTGTAATTTGAACATCATTGTGGTCAAAGTCTTTAGCAAATCCTAAAGATACCTGAGTAGAATGCTGAGGATTAATTCTATCAGTTGAAGGCACCCACAAGTCAGTGGGGAGTGAAAGTCCGGTACTGCTTAAGAGGTGAATATATTGGTTCATTTCGGCATATGCAGCTTTTACTGAAAGGCCTCTTGCTATTCTGATGTTTGCTACAACACGTGGTTCAAAAGCATGATAATACTCCTCATCTGCTTTAAAGTTGCTGAACCGTAAGCCTGCATTAGCTTTTATCCTATCGCTAAGGGTAAATTGATTTTCAATATAGGCACTCCCTTCAAAAGAATTATAATCTTGTTGTACAGAATTAAGTAAAACATCAGCATTTCCCTTAACAACGATAGCGCTCGGTGAAAATAGATGATTAATAAGATGTACGCCTGTTCTTAGATTATAATAAGGTGAAAAGCTCACCTCCAGATCATTTTTAAAAGTAAGATCCCTGATGCCTGATATATACCGGAGTGAGTAAGATTCGTTAAAAGAAGATTCACGGCTAAAGAAAGTTATGGAATAGTGGCTATAAATCAATGAAGTGTTAGAGAAAACGCGTGGACCGAAAATATGATTCCATCTAAGAGTACCAGTTCCGTTTTGCCAATATAATCCTCCTTCTTCACGCAAGTTTGAATTTGTAATAACATTAAATTTATCACGGCCGAAATAACCACTTAAATAAAGCCGGTTCTTCGGTCCGAAATCGTAGTTTACTTTAGCGTTCAGGTCATAGAAATAATATCCGGCGCGTTCCTCAGAATTCATGAATGGTCTTGCTAGAGCATCAATATAGGTTCGTCTTCCTGAAATTATCCAGGATGATTTATCTTTTACGAAAGGACCTTCAAGAACAATTCTGGAAGATACAAGTCCAATTCCTGCTTCACCTGAAAATTTGGTTCGATTTCCATCTTTCATTGTCATTTCGACCACTGACGATAAGCGCCCACCAAATCGTGCGGGGAAGCCACCTTTTATTAATTCAACACTTTTAATAGCATCCCCATTAAAGATTGAAAAGAAACCAAATAGATGAAAAGCATTATAAACCGGAGCATCGTCCAGTATTATTAAATTCTGATCTGGTCCCCCGCCTCTGACATACAAACCTCCATTACCTTCAGACCCTTTTTGAACTCCTGGCATCAGCTGCAGCGTCTTAAAGACGTCCTTTTCTCCCAGCAATACAGGCACTTGTCTTATTTGCTGAACCGGGAGAGAGATCACACTGATTTCTGAAGATTCACTTATCCTTTCAACTTTTTCGCTTGTGATAGTAACCACCTGAAGTGTAATACTGTTGAGATCAATGTCAATCAGTGTATCTTTCATCAAAGGGACCTGAATTGTTACTGGATTGAAACCAACATAGGAATACCTCACTTCATATTCACCAACAGGAAGTGTAAGAGAATAAAAACCATAATTGTTGGTAATGGCACCTGCCTTTATTGAAGGAATATAAATGTTTACACCTGGGAGTAATTCGCGACTATCCTTCTCCCTCACATAGCCACTGATAGAATATCTGGTTTGTGAAAATGTAGTTAGAGAAATAAAAAATAGGCCTATAAATAAAATGGTTATAAGAAAATGATGTTGAGTTAGCTTTAGCATCAGGTTTTTTGCTTTTTCTTTTTAGCAGCTGGGAAAAGTACGTTATTTAGTATTAACCGATAACCAGGAGAGTTAGGATAAAGGTTGAGATCAGTAGGTGGATCTCCGACAAGATGTTGATAATCTTCAGGGTCATGACCACCATAAAACGTCCAGGTACCCTTTCCAAAAGAGCTGTGAATATAACGAGCTTCATTTGCAGCTTTATTCTCACCCATTATTATGACACCCGGTTTAATGAATTTATTATTAAATGCAGTTGTTTGTCCCATGAAACCTTTGATGACCTTCTCATGATTTTGCGTCAGCATAGTTGGAACAGGATCCCACTTAGCAGAGAACTCAAACAGAGTAAAAAAATCATCAGATATTGATACTCGTCGTGTAGTACTGACATCAATGTTTGAAATTTCATATTCATAAGGATTCAGAACTACACTGAAGCCAGTAAAGGCAAAACAATTTTCATAATTAAGGTGATCATTTGCATCTTGCTGTGAGGGATCTCCATCAAACATGACATCGCATATGTCTATGTGGCTGGAAGCAAGAGCAACATCATAGCTATCAGGTGCTGAACACATGGCAAATAGATATCCGCCACCAGCTGTAAAATCTCTAATCTTCTGCGCAACAGCTAGCTTCAAGTCAGAAACTTTCGAAAAACCGAGTTTTTGTGCCATAGCCTCTGTTGTTCTTACATCTTCAATATACCATTGTGCGGTGCGGTATGCTGCCCAAAATTTACCAAATTGCCCTGTAAAATCTTCATGGTGAAGATGTAACCAATCGTAAAGGGGCAATGAACCACCAATTACTTCTTCGTCATAAACCACATCGTAAGGCACTTCAGCATATGTTAAAGCAAGTGTAACTGCATCATCCCAGGGTAATTTACTTTTTGGAGTATATACTGCAATTTTAGGAGCTTTTTGGAGCTTCATTTCATCCATATTGGATTGAGGATCTGAAATTTCATTTAAAATTGAAGCAGCTTGCACATCAGCGATGATTTCGAATGATATACCCCGAATCCTACATTCGTTTTCCAGATTAGGATGATGTTGAAACATGAAACTACCACCTCTGTAATTAAGTAACCAACTTACCTCAACCTCATGAGCAAGAACCCAGTATGTTAATCCATAGGCCTTTAGATGATTCTTTTGTTGCCTGTCCATAGGCACGAGAATATACGCTGCATGAATCCATGACACTATTAAAATAAGGCATATGGTCAAGATTAGTTTACGCATCTTTATACATTTAATTTTAATAAACGGTCCGGAAGCTTATTTGTTACAATAATTCCTAGAAATCAGGGCCTGATTTCATCCGATGAACAGATTCTGTTATTGCTTCATCATTCATCTTTGAGGGCATTGTGACCACTGATTTGGAGTACGAATTAGTTTCCATGTCAACAAATTTGGCATATTGGTTGATAAACCTTAATCCAACATCTTCAAGTGAGCCATTTCTATGTTTTGCAATGCTAATTTCGGCATACCCCGGAGGAAAAGTTGTATCACCAGTCGGCTCTGTCTTGTAATATTCAGGTCTGTATATGAATAATACCATGTCGGCATCCTGTTCAATAGCACCCGATTCACGCAAGTCTGATAGGAGGGGTTTTTTATTAGGTCTCGCTTCCACTGACCTGTTTAACTGTGATAAGGCAATCACCGGTATATTCAGTTCTTTTGCCAGGCTCTTAAGTGACCTTGAAATATTACTAATTTCCTGTTCTCTATTTCCTTGACCTTTCTCAACACCAGAAGTCATCAATTGTATATAATCAATGATAATCATCTGAATTTTGTGCTGTGCTTTCAATCTTCTTGCTTTAGCACGTAATTCAAAAACGGATAAAGAAGGGGTGTCATCTATGTAAAGCGGAGCATTTATCAGACTAGTTATTTTTGATCCTAATGCTGACCATTGTTCCGGATCTAAGTCTCCCTTTCTTAGTTTATCTCCCGCAATTTCAGCTTCAGCAGAAATCAAACGGGTGACCAAAGATATCGATGACATTTCGAGTGAGAAAATGGCAACTGGTTGCTTGAAATCAATAGCTGCATTTCTGGCAATTGTGAGGACAAATGCAGTTTTTCCCATACCAGGGCGGGCAGCAATAACTATCAAATCAGATGGTTGCCATCCAGATGTTACTCTGTCAAGTTGTGTAAACCCTGAGGCAACTCCTGTAAACGTGTTCTGGTTTTTATGTGCACTTTCAATTTGTTTGACTGCATTACTGATAAGTGATTGCATGTCAACATAATTACGGCGAAGATTATTCTCACCTACACTAAAGAGTTCATTCTCGGCTTTATCTAACAACTTGAAAACGTCGGTAGTATCTTCGTAGGCATCCTTGATAATATCAGAAGATATCCTGATCAACTCTCTTTGAATAAACTTCTGAATAATAATGCGGGTATGATATTCAGTATTAGCTGAAGAAGCCACTCTATTAGTAAGCTGAGCTATATAAAAAGGACCTCCGGCTAATTCAAGTTCACCTGTAAATTTGAGCTCATTCGTGACAGTTAGGATATCCACGGGCTCAGTCTTTGCAAAGAGTCGGGTAATTGCAGAAAAGATAATTTGATGGGCTTCTTTATAAAAAGCATCAGGCCTGATAATGTCAATAATGGTCGCTAATGCATCCTTCTCGAGCATGATTGCACCAAGAACTGCTTCTTCCAGATCAACGGCCTGAGGAGGTAATTTCCCATGGTTGAAAAAATCAGCTTTCGTCAACTTTTGACGACTATTATCCTTTAACTTTGATTTACTGTCTTCCATATTTCAAAAGTACTCAACTACTTTTGGATTTTGACTACCTGAAAAGAATATTTTTGAACAATTAAAAGAAAGTGTATACATGCATAATTAACCACAAAAATTATTAATGTTAAAAGTATTGCAATGTGATCTTAAAACAAAAGCGGAGAATGATATCTCCGCTTTTGTTTTTTTCAAGTTATGTTATCTTATTGTTTTTCGATTGAAATCAGTTCAACTTCAAAAATAAGTGTCGATCCGGCAGGAATTGGACCAGTAGTCCGATCTCCATATCCGAGATCAGAAGGGATATAGAAAATATACTTTGCACCTGGTTTCATAAGTTGAACACCTTCTGTCCATCCTGAAATTACCTGATTTAAAGGAAATTTAACAGGTTCACCTCTGTCAACAGAAGAATCAAATACTGAGCCATCTAATAATTTCCCGGTGTAATGAACTTCAACTACATCTTCAGCTGATGGATTTTCACCACTACCTTCTGTTATTACTTCATACTGTAAACCACTTTCAGTTTCTGTTATTCCTGATTTGGTTTTGTTTTTTTCCAGAAAAGCACTCCCTTCAGCTTTATTTTTCAATAGTTCCTCAGAATTCTGCTTTTCCCGTTTTGCCATCATTTCCTGTTGAAATTTCATCATAATAGCCTCGGTCTCTTCCTGACTAATTAAAGAATCATTTCCCGAGAGTCCATTCACAACACCTTTACTGAATATTTCCGGATTGACTTGGATGTCGTTCATTTTTAGGTTATTACCTATGTCATGCCCTAAAATATAGCTTATGCTGTCATTGTATGTTGCCATCTCGACAGATTGCTCCTTAGTATTTGATTTCTTATCCTTATTTTTCTTTTGCGCCATAGCTTCATAAGTAAAGAAAATCATTAGGATAGATAATAATACACTTAACTTGGTTTTCATAGTCATGTTTTTGTTTGATGGCAAAGATACGTAATGGCAAAACAGAACAAACAGAGAATAGTCAATTATTATGATTCATTAACTATTCATAACAATAATAATATTTTCATCAGAGATAAGTGGTTCATTTTTATACTTTAGAAACAGTTGAACCAAGGTTATAACATCTTTCTGACAATAAGTTACTATTCTGTTCAGGTTTTTTTCTTTCCAATAAACTGCTGAAACATCTTTTCCCATAATATCATCTTTTGGAGATTTTATTCCAAACAATTCAGAAAGAAGGGATAAAGAAGTATATGATTTTTTATCTCCGAATTTCCATAACTCCATTGTATCCAGGTGCTTAACTTCCCATGGTTTGCACGATGCAATGTCGAGAATTGCAGGGATCTTTATGCCATTTATCAGCAGTCTGCGAGCGATAAATGGATAGTCAAACTCTTTTCCATTATGGGCACATAAATAGGAATCTACTTTGCTATAGCTCTTATTAAGCAAATCAGCAAATTCATTGAGCAGCACAAATTCATTATCATTCGCAAATGATTTTATTCTTAGACTTTGCCCTCTCAGGTATCCAACGGAGATACAAATAATTTTTCCAAATTCAGCATAAATACCCGCCTTGTCATAGGCTTCTGCTGCATTATATTCTTCATTTCTTGATAAGGCTTGTACCTTATGTTCCCAATGTGCTTTAAAATTTTCCGGAACTTCGTCGAATGTATTATATTGAGGAACGGTTTCAATATCCAGAAATAAAACATCCTCATGAGCAATATTATCAAGCATGAATTATAATTTTGTTGTTAAAGATATAAATAATGATAGTTTTCACCAAAGTATACCTCAGAATGATGTTGAGGAATATAATTTGCTACATTCTTATTTGTATCCTGTCTATCTTGACTTTTAGTATTTTTTTAAGCGGTTGTGATAAGGATGAAACAACACATAATATTCCGGTAGTGAGTATTATTCAGCCAGATCCTGGACAAATTTTTATGATTGGAGATACTATTAAGGTCAAGGCATTAATAAATCATGATCGTTTGATATCAAAAGTGTCCTTTTCTGTAGTTGATGTTGCACAAAAACCTGTTTTAGCTGGTGAATCCCTTAAGGTTGATGATAAGTCTTTTAATTTGAGTTCTTACTTAGTAATCGACAATCGCTATTTACAGGACAGTAAGTATTACCTGAATATAAAGGTGGAAGATGATATTGACATTTACCAATACTGGCAAGAAATTCAGATTCAGCCTCTGGATAGGATGATTGATAAACTTCTGGTTGTTAATGGTTCAGGAAATAATTTCAAATTGACAGAACTAAAAGTGAACGAGGATCCTTTATTAATTCATGTTATCAATCAGCAATACATACAAGGATATGCTGATTCCCGATATAGAAAGTTTTATTTCAGTGGTAATGAGCCTTCAGCCATTTGGGCTATTGATTTACATACAAATCAAATTGATTGGAGTTTGAATTTTCCAAATATGGGAGGGACCTCCTATATTCAGAAATTTTCTGCGACTGAAGGTAAAATTTCCATAGGGACTTCTGAAGGCTTCATTGAAACATATAATCATCAGGGGCAAAGGGAATTGAGAGGAATGGTTAATGGAATTGGACTGTTTACTCAATTGTTAAATTACAAAGAATTTGTCATAGCCTCATTTAAACCATTTAATTCCAACCTTTCTCGTATTTATGTATTCAACTTTCCATCAGGCAATATTTATTTTTCAACAGAAATATCAGGAAATGTCAGAGGAATTTTTCCATATGGTGAAAACGAACTTTTAATAGTTTTGGAGAGTGCGCAAACCGGATCAAACTCAATGATTCTTGATTTGTCACAAAAGCAACTTATACTATTACATCACTTGGTTTTTAATTCAATCAATTCGATTAAGGGTAATAACAATGACCTATTTGTGAATTCAGGCGATACACTTTATTGGTATAAACCTAATATTGGCAGTATAGTTCCTTACATTACCGATCAGACAATAAGCACGTTTGATTTTGATGAAATTGAACACCGGATTTATGTCGGAAGTGAAAATAGAATATTAGTATATGAACTTCCCAATTCATCTATAATTGGAACCTTTCATTTCACGGACCCTATAAATGAAATTAATTTGTTATTCAACAAGAAATGAACAAGAAGGATAGTCTTATAATGCTGCTTACTGAGGATGGTTCAGCCACAATATATAATCATGAAAAGAAAGAACATTTTCATTCGATTCATGGAGCAGTTCAGGAATCCCGGCATGTATTTATAGAGGTTGGATTAAAATATATTCTGAATGATAGAAATGATATCAACATTCTTGAAATAGGATTTGGTACGGGACTTAATGCTCTACTGACACTCGATCAAATTATTAGCAAAAATTCACTGAGTGAAAGCCTGGGTTGTGAAACTGTTAAAGTCAGTTACACTGGAATTGAGCCTTTTCCTTTAGATTATGAGATGGTCGAAAGCTTAAATTATGCCGGATTTTTAAAAATTGAAAGTTTACAAAAATCCTTTTTCGAAATGCACCATACATGCAATGATTACTTTAAAACAATTTACAAGTGTTTTACTTTCAGAAAACTAATTACAGAATACCAGGATTATAAGAAAGAAGACCTGACATACGACTTGGTTTACTTTGACGCATTTTCACCCGCGACTGAGCCAAATTTATGGACACGAGATGTTTTTGAAAAACTTTGGGATAGTATGTCAGACAAGGGCGTAATCGTTACTTATTGTAGTAAAGGTAGCGTGAGAAGACTAATGAATGAATGTGGTTTTAAAACGGAGCGATTACCAGGTCCGCCGGGAAAACATGAAATGTTAAGAGGCATTAAAATATTAAAGTAGTTGTTCAGAATACTCCACTGCTATTTGAGTTTTCATTCTTCCAATTTGTGAACAATCAGTTGCTCAATTACTGCAAGCAGAGTTTTGGGTGAAAGTGGTCTCCAGTTAATGTTTTTCATCAATCCTCCAAAATATAAATAATAATCCAGATGCCCATGTTTGAATTCCTCCAGCACATGATCTCTGAAATTAATCAGAGCAATCCATCCATCTTCTAGATCATCAAACCATTCCTGGTAATAAGAATCATCATCAGAGTAAAAGTTCAGAACGTTTTCACCTATAAGAATAAATCGGGTAATTCCTTCCCGGAGTAAAGGTTCAATCAGATTTCGCTTCAGATACATGATGTCATTGTAAAGACAATCATTCCATTCACCAAGCAATTCAATAATGCAGAATGATTCATTGTAGTCTGCATATAGTACTTTGGTATAAAGTGTTGCAGAGCCAATCTCATCCCATCTTGGGTGAATGTAATAATTATAGATTACATGAGTGCATAGCGTATCATTATATTGACGTCCAAAAAAAGGCGACCTTTCATCAAATGAAGAATTATATAAATCTTCCCAGGCGTAAAAAGGTTCTATATCGTGCATAATCAATGAGTTCCATTATAATCAGAACGACAGATTTGCAGTAATGTTATCCTAAGTAAACAGAAATTTTATTAAAATCTGAACCATGGTCTATCGACACCCATCAATCCCATAGGTATTGCCAGAATAATAAGAATAAAGCCAATCCCCATCCACATCAGGAGAGTTTTTTGAGAAGCCTTATCATTAATTGTTCTTTTACTTTTTGAGTATCCAATTTGCACAAGAACTACTCCCAATATATTAAGTAATGTATGCTCTATTGCCCAAAATCTTAGCCCAGAATCACCCATAGCTGCACCAAAGTCCCTGAAAGCTGCCTGAGTAAACGGGCTTAAAAAAAGGTATAGTACCAAGCCTATTAACAATTGTAAATGCAAAGAGCTAAGAAAGGTAATTGACGATACTTTTATGGTTGTATCACTTGGTTTATGCTTTGTCAGAGCAATTATTAAAGAGGTGAAGAGGATAATTCCTGCTATTAATATTAACCATCTGTTCCAGGAGTGAATGATTAAAAATAGATTGTATATATGGTTCATGATGCAAATTTGCACTAATAACCACTAACACCCGGAATTGTTTTGTGAAACAATTATCGCATATCTATTACTTCAACTCCAGGATGATCTGATGGCTTGAAAGTGAACATTGTATCGTAAAAGTTCTGATTAACATCCATCTTGTTAACTATATAGCTATAGATTGAACCATTTTTGTCATGGATTGCTATAGTATCGATCATCTTTTTCGCCCGGTTGATAGTAACGATAACTTTATTGAAGTTCTTTTTTTGAATTGGAACTAATTCTATTATCTGGTTTTGAGGGGTTTCCTTACTCAATTTTGCTTTAAAATTTTTCCCGTAGGAAGAAAGAATATTTTGCGGGGTAATTGCTTCATTTGATTCTGATACATCATTTATCTGAACTTCATTTGCATCCTTAAGATAAGTCCAAACTGTTTCGCCGTCACTAATAACATCCTGCCCTGATACTGTTAATTTGTACTTATTTCCTTTTGAAATTAAAACACCCTTATAACTATCATTTATTTTTTGGGCGCTGTTTTCCATTTTATATGTAAATTCGAGCCTGATGGTCTTGTGAGCTTTGGTTGAAGCAGCTACTTCATCAAGTATCTTCTGTGCTTTAGCATCAGTTTGAGCATTTAAAGACACTGTAAATATCAATATACAAGCAGTAAGAAATAAATTTTTCATTTCGGAATTTAGTTGATTTTATTAGTTTTTGTTTTTGTCATCCATATTGAGGTCCTTCAAAAACTGTTCCAAAGCAAACTCATTAGCCACTCTAACCTCTCTGGCCTTACTTCCTTCAAATGGACCAACAATACCTGCAGCTTCCAATTGATCTATGATTCGTCCGGCTCTATTGTAACCTAATTTAAGTTTTCGTTGCAGTAAAGAGGTGCTTCCTTGCTGGGTTGTTACAATTAATCTTGCAGCTTCTTCGAATAGGTCATCACGTTCCTGAGGATCAAAATCGGTCTCTTTTTCGTCCTGTTCTTCGATGAATTCTGGTAGGTGATAAGCATCGGGATAAGCTCTCTGTGATCCTATAAATTCAGTCACTCTTTCAACCTCATGGGTATCCACAAAAGCACATTGTAATCTTAATAAATCACTACCAGTGGATAAGAGCAAATCTCCACGACCAACAAGTTGGTCGGCTCCTCCATGATCTAAAATTGTTCTGGAGTCAACTTTTGAAATAACCCTGAAAGCCAGACGAGCCGGGAAGTTTGCTTTAATGGTTCCGGTTATGATATTGACCGAAGGTCTTTGGGTCGCAATAACTAAATGAATCCCGATTGCTCGTGCTTTCTGTGCTAAAAGAGTTAAAGGAACTTCGATTTCCTTACCTGCGGTCATTATCAGGTCAGCATATTCATCAATTATAACAATAAGATAGGGGAGGAATCTATGGCCATGCAATGGGTTTAACTTCCTTGCAATGAACCGGGTATTATACTCTTTAATATTTCTGACCTGCGCATCTTTTAATAGATCGTACCTATTTTCCATCTCAATGTTGAGAGAATTGAGCGTGCGTACTACTTTTCTCGTATCGGTTATTATTGCCTCTTCTGAATCAGGAAGTTTTGCAAGAAAATGGCGCTCAATTTTTGAGAAAAGTGTCAGCTCAACCTTTTTTGGGTCGATCATTATAAATTTTACTTCCGAAGGATGCTTGAAATAAAGCAGTGATGTAATTAAAGCATTTAGTCCAACCGATTTACCTTGACCTGTAGCTCCAGCCATCAAAATATGAGGTAATTTTGCAAGGTCGACTATATAAGGTTCGTTTTGAATTGTTTTCCCTATTCCAAAAGGTAAATCAAACTTGGTTTGGATAAATTTATCGGAACCAAGTATGGATTTCATAGGTACAATCTCAGGTTTTAAATTTGGTACTTCGATACCAATAGTGCCTTTGCCCGGAATTGGTGCAATAATTCTTATTCCCATTGCAGCAAGACTAAGAGCGATATCATCTTCCAGATTTCTGATTTTTGATATTCTTACTCCTTTTGCCGGAATAATTTCATAGAGGGTAACTGTTGGACCTATTGTCGCTTTTATTTTATCAATGCTTATTCCATAGTTACCAAGGGTCTCAACGATCCTGTCTTTATTTGCTTCTAATTCTTCTTTTTGTGCTGCAGCAGAAATATTTGCTGGAGCGTAGTCATCGAGCAGGTCAATGGAGGGTTTTTGATAATCGGGTAATTCCAATGTAGGATCGAATTCTGTATCAATAGTGTAATGAGGAACAGGAAGACTCCCTTCATCATCCACCGGCTCTTCTTGATCGTACTGGTTTTGCTCTATTTCAAATTCAATTTCCTTATTATCGTGAACTGATGGGGGTAATTCATCCTCTTCTTCAGGAATGTCCTCACGTAATCGATTAAAATCATCGTTTTCGTCTTCCTCTTTAACAGCAAATTCAACAGTATTGTATTTATCCTCAGGTTGATTACCAAAAACCCTATGATTGGATTTGCCATTTGAAATAGTTTCAAGGGCTTCTGCATCTGAATTGGTAGAATCATCTCTTTCTCCATCCAAATCTAAGACAGGAGCTTTTGGAAGGCTGAGAGGCATATTAAAAGCAAGAACTAAAATTGCGATAAGGGAAAATCCCAAAATTATTATTGTTCCTGTTTTTCCCAGCAATCCTTCCAGGTAGTAGGAACTTTGATATCCTGTTATTCCTCCTAATATGGCCAGCGAAGTATTCTTAAAAATAAATCCCAGAGTTACAGAAAGCCAAATTAAAGCAACAAGTGAATTAAGGATGGTCCTCCATAAAGGAAACAGAGTAACTTTTAAGGATAATTTCAATCCCAGAACAAACAGAATAAAAACAATAAAAAATGCCGAAACTCCAAAACCCTTTTTAACGAAGATGAGAGAAAGTGCTGCCCCTAATCTTCCTGCCCAGTTCTCAGCAGGAACAGAATTGTCGAATAAAACTTCTTTAAAAGTCAGATAAGAGAATATATCATCAGCGTCCCACGTAAAATATTGAAACAAATAAGATGAGAACGCAAATAGCAGATAAATGGATAGTAGGATCAAAAAGACACCTGAAATCTTTCCTAACCTACCATCCTTCATCCATAAAGGCATGGAACTTTCACCGCTTTTCTTTTTGCGGCGAGGTTTTTCTGCTTCTTCTTTTGATTTATTCTTTTTTAGGGTATTAACCTTTCCAGCCATAACCGCTATGCTTGGACTATTCTTCCTCTTTTATAATGATTTTTTCAATTTTGTCACCTTGACGTATCATGTCAATTACCTCAAGACCTTCATAAACTTTACCAAAACAAGTGTGATTCCGATCGAGATGCTGAGTATTCTGACGATTATGACAAATAAAGAATTGTGAGCCACCTGTATCACGTCCTGCATGTGCCATAGAAAGGACTCCTTTATCGTGATATTGGTTATTGCCGGTTAGTTCACATTTTATTGTATAGCCAGGTCCCCCGGAACCGGTGCCATGAGGACACCCCCCCTGTACAACGAAATTTGGAATTACCCTATGAAAGGTCAATCCATCATAAAATCCACTTTTCGATAGTTTAATAAAGTTTGCAACCGTATTTGGAGCATCTTCAGTGTAAAACTTAACTTTCATTACTCCTTTTTGAGTATGTATTTCGGCAGTTTGCATTTTTTTTATTTTAGTTACTATTTAATCGTTCTCATTAATTTATTCCATCTAATCTTTCCGTTGAACAGGGTTTTTTGGGAATCAAGAGAAAGCCACACGAAGACAGCTTTACCCACAATGTGGTCATGAGGTACAAATCCCCAGAATCTTGAATCGGCTGAATTATGCCTGTTATCTCCCATCATCCAGTAATAATCCATTTTAAAAGTATATTCAGTTGCCGGTTTTCCGTTTATCAGAATTTGATCTCCTGCAACTTCAAGCGAATTTAATTCATAAGCTTTAATTATTCTCTCATAAAGAACAATATTGGTAGTATTCAGTTGTACAGTTACTCCTGCTTTTGGAATTACTAACGGACCATAATTATCAAGATTCCATGGATAAGCTGAATCGAATGGAAAAGTTAACATCTGCCAAAAGCCTTTAGGTTGAATTATCTTCTTGACTTCTTTAACATTGACGAAATTTTTAAGCTGTTCCGCACTATTTGCAGTAAGTGTTATTTCATATTCATCCTGCTGACCCAACAGCACTCTTTCGGTAACACCAAGGCGTTCCAAAGCTTTTGGATTTATTCGTGTGCCATCTGTTCTGACCAGGTATCTGAATTGTGCCTGTTCAGGTAATGGGGAAGCTTTACCGTTAATATAAACGTTTTGGTCGATAATCTCAAGAGTGTCTCCGGGAATAGCGATACATCTTTTAATGTAATTTTCACGTTTATCAACCGGTCGTGCTACTATGTCGCCGAAATTCATTTTATCGTTCCATATCCTGTGTCTCCCAAATCGTCTGGTAAGGTCATAATAACTCTGATTCTGAACTTTTAATGCAACAGTGTCACCATCTGGATAATTAAATACCACCACATCATTATTGTGAATATTACGAAATCCTGGGAAGCGATAATATGGCAGCTTTATCCATTCAACGTAGGATTTTGAATATTTTGTCAGAGGAAGCGTATGGTGTACAAAAGGAAATGCAATTGGTGTGTTAGGGATTTTAGGACCATAGCTCAACTTGCTTACAAAAAGGAAATCACCGACCAATAATGATTTCTCCATGGAGGAAGTGGGGATTGTATAAGCTTCAACAAGGAACATTCTGATAATTGTGGCTGCAATAACAGCAAAAATTATTGCATCAACCCATTCCCGTACTATAGTTTTTTTAAAAGGTTTTCTTTCTTCAGGTTTTAGATATTGATGTTTTTTAGTAATCCCCAGCCATGGAAGGTAAACAAATGGAAAAATTACAGCCAGCGCTTGTTCTCCAAGTGAAAATCTATTGTAGCACTTAACAGTCTCCACAACCATTAGCATAACAACAAAGAAATTTATAAATGGCAGTAGAAGAAAAATATACCACCAGAGAGGTTTCCTGATAATTTTTAACCAAACATAATAATTCAGGAAAGGAATTGCTGATTTCCAACCGGAATACCCGGCATTTTCGTAAGTATTCCAATTCAGAATAGGGAAAAAAGCGATTATAATTAAGAGAATTAATGTTAGTGACATATCGTCAAATTTAAGTTACCTTTATTCAGAGGAAAATTGCAAATTTATTGAATTTCGTTAATTCTGTCATGCTAATAGGTCAGCCATATTAAAAGAACCTTTATGTCCCGGTAGCCATTCAGCTGCCAATATTGCCCCTAGTGCGAAACCTTTTCGATTATGGGCAATATGTTTTAATTCTATAGTGTCAAATTCTGAATTCCATTTAACAAGGTGTGTTCCAGGAACTTCACCAACCCTGTGACTCGTTATGTTTATTTTGTTTTTGTCCTTCTCATCCATTGACCATGCCTCATACTTCTTACATTGATCAATTATTCCTTCGGCCAATGAAATAGCTGTTCCACTTGGTGCATCCAGTTTATGAATGTGATGTATTTCCTCAATAGAACCTTCATATGAGTTCAAGGGACAGAGTAATGCAGCGAGTTTACTATTTATTGAAAAGAAGACGTTAACACCAATGCTAAAGTTTGAAGCATAAAAAAAAGATTTACTCTCATAGGCAGCTCTGTTCTTTGCCGTAATTAACTGTTCATTCCACCCTGTAGTTCCTGACACGATAGGCAAATCAAGATCAAAACACTTATTTACTATTATTGGGGCAGTGCGTGGTGTGCTAAAATCAATCACTACATCACATTCGGGAATTTCTTTTTCAGACCATTCCTTATCATCATTAAAAGTAGCAACAATCTTATGTCCTCTGCTCAGGGCTGCTATTTCTATTTCATGCCCCATTTTACCGTAACCGGAGATAATGATCTTCACTTTAAAGTTGTTAAAAATTAAGACATAATCTAATTCCACCCGTACCGTATGGTTGTTGAGGCGTTTTGATCATTATTGGCTGTATATTCAGACTCAGGTCTTCTGAAACATCGTAATCAAAGAAATGAGCATCGACAGCAGCATCAACTACATTCAATATATACAAAGCTGCTGTAAAGATAACTGAAAGTTCAACTCTACGCCTGTAAAAGTCTCTTCCCCTTAAAAGATCATTTGGATCAGAGTATCTGACAACATACTCATTATTGATAGGAAATGTGTCACCATTGATTTTATACCTATATGCTTCAGTAAATTTCTTTTCCTCTTTGCTATTGATACTTATATTATATGCAAGAGCTCCGAACCCAGCATAGATGATAGGAATTTTCCAGTATTTTTTATTATAGGCCTGGCCAAGTCCCGGTAGTATGAGTGAATAAATTGTAGCCTTATGTGCTGAATGACGTTCAATAACTGTGGTGTTGACTTCATTTGCAGGTACAAGTGTATCCTGAGCAGCAACATCAGGTACTAAGATCAATATAAATAAAATCTTCAGGACAAAAAGTATTGAAGACCTCTTAAATGAAGGAATAAAACGTAACCGTTTCATTTTATAGTTGAGAAGCTGTAAGTTCCTGTATCAGGCGTTCCAGTTCCTTTTTATTTTGAAAGCTTATAACGATAGTGCCTTTCCCTTTATTGTTTTGAGAGATATTCACCTTTGTGCGGAATTTTTCTGAGAAATCTTTACTGAGATTTACAAATTCTTCTGACAGAATTTTTTTAACTGGTTGTTTAATTACAGGAATAATTTTCCCATAATTTTTAACTCTTAATTCAACTTCTCTAACTGATAAATCATTTTCAATGATTTCATGTAAAATCTTTAGCTGAGCTTCTTCCTCCTCCAGACTAAGCAGCGCACGGGCATGACCCATTGTAATATGGCCGTCACGAATTGCAATTTGCACACCAGCAGGAAGTTTCAGAAGTCTAAGATAATTTGTAACCGTTGACCTGTTTTTTCCAACTCTTTGGCTCAATTCTTCCTGAGTTAATTCACACTCTTCTATAAGTCTTTGATAACTGATGGCTATTTCAAGAGAATTGAGGTTTTCCCGCTGAATATTTTCAACCAGAGCCATCTCCAAAACCTGTTGGTCATTCGCAATTCTGATATAACAAGGAACTTCAGACAGTCCAGCCAATTGAGAAGCTCTCAACCTCCTTTCGCCTGAAATAAGCTGATATTTATCATAGCCCATTTTTCTAACAGTGAGAGGTTGAATTATACCTTGCTCACGAATAGAATCGGCCAATTCGTTTAAGGCTTCAGGTTCAAATTCAGTTCTTGGCTGAAAAGGATTCGTTTCAATCTGATCTATAGGAATTGAGGCAATAGCTCCGGCTACAAAGCTTCCAGTGCTATCTTTCGAGGTTATGTCAGTATCCGGACTCTCCAGTATTGCGCTGAGTCCTCTTCCAAGTGCCTTCTTTTTAGAATTCATCATCTATATTAATTTGTTTTTCGGAAGATTTGATATTAGTAAGTTCGTTTTTCTGAAGAATCTCCCTTGCCAGGTTCAGGTAATTTATAGCACCGGTTGAATTAATGTCATGCATAATAATAGTTTCCCCAAAGCTCGGAGCTTCCCCAAGTTTTGTATTTCTATTAATTAGTGTATCAAACACCATATTTTGGAAATGGGCCTTAACTTCATCCACAACCTGATTTGACAAACGGAGGCGTGAATCATACATGGTCAGTAGTATGCCTTCAATATCTAATGTTGGATTTAATCTTGACTGAACAATTTTAATAGTATTCAATAGTTTTCCCAAACCCTCCAGTGCAAAATATTCACATTGAACCGGAACAATCACTGAATCTGCAGCTACCAGCGCATTAACAGTAATCAGACCTAGTGATGGACTGCAATCGATAATTATAAAATCGTATTCATCTTTTAGCTTACCTATAACTCTTCGCATCAATTTCTCACGGTTAGGTTGATTGATTATTTCAATCTCTGCACCAACCAGATCAATATGAGCAGGTAAAAGATCAAGATTTGGGGTTGAAGTGTTGAGAATGATATTCTTAGGTTCAACCTCATCCAGTAAACATTCGTAAATGCTTGTTTTTATATTTTTTGGATCAAATCCTACTCCTGATGTACTGTTTGCTTGAGGATCGGCATCAATGATTAATGTGCGGAATTCAAGTACTGCAAATGCAGCTCCCAGGTTAATTGCTGTGGTTGTTTTTCCAACACCACCTTTCTGATTAGCAACGGCTATAACTTTACCCATGTATTCTTACTAGCTTTAACTCAATTGGTTATTTTGGTAAACCAAGACCTGGTTTAGTTCACAAAAATACAATTAATTTACTGTCCATGACTAACCATTAATTCAAAGTTGTTAACATTACCAGCTTATTAGCTTTTTTCTAAAACTGAAAACTACTACTTTTGTACCCTTGTTTACTTAAGTTCATTTACATAAACTTTTCATGCTGAGCAGAAGACATTTAAGGATTAAGGTCATGCAATCTTTGTATGCCCATTTCCAGACGGAAGGTAGTGCCATAATAATGAGTGAGAAAAAACTGGTAGCTAATATTGAGAGCATATATGATTTGTATATCCATTTCTTGTCTGCAATTCTAGAGGTTAGTGATACAGCCCGGAATCTTATCGAAGACGCCCGGTTAAAGTTCCTTCCAACACCGGAAGATCTTAATCCAAATACACGATTTATTGACAATCTACTTATAAATCAGTTTGATAATAATGTTGATCTTCGGAAGAATATTAATCGTTTAAAGATTAACTGGTCGAATGAAAAGGATTTATTCAGAAGAATTTATTTAGGTTTCCGCGAAAGTGATGACTTTAAATCGTACATGAATTCACCCACTTCTGGATACAAAGACGACAAAGAAATTGTGGTAAGTTTACTTTCAAGGTATTTGTTGGCAAATGAGGCGTTTGTAAGTCTTTTTGAAGAAAAGAATATCTATTGGGCTGATGATATCGATACTGCGGTCATGATGGTTCTTAAGACCATTAAAAAATGGTCTAAAACTTATAATGAATACCAACCATTACCTCCTTTATTAGTGACTCCTGACGAAGAAGGTGATGATCTGATAAAGGATTTTGTTCTGAAATTATTCAGGAAGACCATTACCAGAAGTGATGAATTCGACACTTTAATTGCGAAATATGCAGCTAATTGGGAACTTGAAAGAATAGCAATACTTGATGTAATACTTTTTAAAATGGCTCTGGCAGAATTTACAGAGTTTCCATCCATACCCGTAAAAGTTACCATCAACGAATACATTGAAATCTCAAAAGAATACAGTACTCCTAAAAGTAAGCAATTTATAAATGGTCTGCTCGACAAGATGTCCTCAGATCTTAAAAATGAAGGAGTAATTAAGAAAATGGGAAGAGGATTGATTGAGTAACATATGACAACTGAAATCATTGACTATAAACCTGAGTACTTTCCAAAGCTTAATGAATTTTGGATAGAGACAGGACTGGGAGGTAGTTATAGAGGGGATACTGCAGAAATTATCAATGGGACAATTAATTCAGGCGGGCACCTGTTGATGATGATTAATAGCGAGACCAAAGAAATCATCGGTACTTCCTGGCTTACCAATGACAACAGAAGGACTTATTTGCATCATTTTGGCATTCGCGAAAAATATCGCCGCCAAGGACTCGCCCGCCAATTGTTAAATTATTCATTACAAATTGCTTATAATGATGGATTTCAAGTTAAACTTGAAGTTCATAAAGACAATATTGCTGCCATTAATTTATATCAACAGTTCGGTTTTAAGTATCTCGGAGATTATGAAGTATTGATAAAGCGAGAGCTTCCATCTATAGAATAGCTCCTTTTTATTATCTTTGTATTCTTGATAATCTAATTTTCCTTTAAAAATGAAAGTCACAAAGTTTTTCTACATATTGCTTGTTTCAATTGTAATATTCAGTGCTCAATCCTGTAAGCAGAATTCAGACAATAATAATTTATTGCCAACTGATATTGTAAAAAATCCAAATTCGGCTCAGGGAATGGTTAATTCTGAAATGCCTATTATTGAATTTGATAAGGATATTTATGATTTTGGCCGGATTATTCAGGGGGAAAAAGTTTCATATAACTTTAAGTTTACCAATACTGGGAAATCTGACCTGATTATAACCAAAGTAACTTCATCATGTGGTTGTACTGTAGGTGATTTTTCACGAAAACCAATCAAGCCTGGTGAATCTGATAAAATTGAAGTAAAATTTGACAGTGAAAACAGAAGAGGAATACAGAATAAAACCGTTACTGTATTAAGCAATGCACAGCCAAGCACTTTTACATTGAGGATTAAAGCTCAGGTTGTTTTACCGGAAGAAATGAATTAAACCTTTAATAAATTCAAACCAATGTTGACAAATATTCTTTTAATGGGGGCTCCTGCAGGAGATCCGGGTAGTGGAAGCGGATACAGTTCCTTGATCTTTCTTGCATTGATCATGGTAGTTTTCTATTTCTTCTTTATCAGACCACAATCAAAAAAAGCAAAGGATCTTCGCAAATACCGCGAATCCTTAAAGAAAGGTGATAAAGTAGTAACTATTGGCGGTATGCATGCCAAGATAGTTGAAGTTCAGGACACAACTTTTACTCTTGAAGTGGAAAATGGTACACGTATGCGTTTTGATAAAAGTGCAATAGCATCAAGTTCAGACGATCAGATTCCTGAAACTAAATAAGTACCTGATTACAGATTTTGAATCGAAAATGAATGAAGAAAGCGAATTTTCCTTTACGGAGAATTTTTGTGCCAAGCAGCAAGAAATATAGGAACAGATTTTCTATATTTCTTGTCTGCATCATTCTTTCATTTTTTATGTGGGGATTAATAAAACTTTCACGAGTTTATGAAGCTCCTGTAAAATATGAACTTAACCTGCTCAATACACCTTCTGATAAAGTGTTGGTTAAAGCTGTTGACACTTCTTTAACATTATATGTCAGAGCAAGAGGATTGGAGTTATATAGACAAATGTTTAATCCTTCCCGTCTTAAAATTAATATTGATTTATCGGGTATGCGATTAAGAAGAGAAGGTAATAGCTTCTATGGATATATGCGTACAAGTCGTTTGCTTAAAGATATATCAGAACAATTACCTCTTGATAACACATTACTAGGCATTGAACCAGATACCTTACGATATGTCTTTGAACAGGAATACAGAAGGAGAGTGCCAGTTGCTGCCGACCTACGGCTATCTTTTAGTGACCAGTTCCAGTTATATGATTCTATAAAACTTAATCCAGATTCAATTACACTCTTTGGAGTTAAATCGATTCTTGATACTACCTATTCTATAAAGACTGAACATCAGACGGTTAGAAATCTGAAAGAAAGTAAATTGATTACTCTAAAAATAATTAAGCCGAAAACAAAGCCACCTGTTACTTTATCAACTGATACCGTAATAGCAGAGCTAAAAGTTGAACGATTCACAGAAGCGGAAATTGAGGTTCCGATTTCAAATAATTCAAAAGATGGAGTCAATTTCAGGACGTTTCCTGATAAAGTAAAGCTCACATGCAGAGTGGCAATGCGCGAATATGAGCGTCTTGACCCATCCTTATTTTCAGTTACCATTAATGCAAAAGAAGCAGCAGCTTCCCAGAATAATCTTGCTGAAATAGTCATTACCCGGCAACCCTCTTTTGCCAGAGTTATCAGAATAAATCCTGATAAAGTAGAGTTTCTTATACTCAAATAAACCTTTCTAAAATCTGAGAGAGGATATCTCCAAACCTGACTGCCCTTTCCATTTCAATCATCGGCCTTTGAATTCACTTAGGCCATTACCGATTATTTTCTTTTAACCGGATTCTTAAATTAATCGTATCTATAAATGGATTAACTATAAACTGAGGATAAACTAATAGCCTAGGCGTGTTTTAAGCGTATTCTAAGGGACTTCTAAACGAAAAAAAATAGTTAAAAAACCTTTAAGTCATAGTTAAAACAGACTTAAAATAATACTTCAAAACTTCTTTTTTTCATTTTAATTAAACATATAGGCTGTTTGTTTGTCAAAGTTTAATAATCAATTATTAAAGATGTAAAATGAAGAAAGTAGAAAAAATATTGCAAATCTTTCTCAAGGTATATCTTGAAAGAGAAATTGCTCTAAGAAGAATGAGGAAGCAGATGCTCTACGAATAAAAGATGATTTTGGCTTTGTTGAATTTTCCTATCTTTACAGGAAGAACTAATTAATTATGTTGAAGATTGGGCTTACTGGAAGTATAGGCAGTGGAAAATCCACTATAGCAAAAGTCTTTTATGCTTTAGGTGCCCCCATATATGTATCTGATATAGAAGCTAAAAAGATTCTTGATTTTCCTGATATTGTAAAGACCATTACCACAAAGTTTGATAATAATCTTTTAAATGAAAAAGGCTTAATTAACCGTCAAGCCCTTGCATCTATTGTTTTCAATGATCCGGATGCTTTACGATGGCTTAATTCACTTATACATCCCCGCGTGCGAACCCATTTTCAGGAGTGGGTTAATTCTCATTTATCAGAACCTTATATTATACAGGAATCTGCAATAATGTTTGAAACTGGCTTTCATTCTTTTTTTGATAAGATTATCGTAGTAACTTGTCCTGAGGAGCAAAGATTTGAGAGAGTTAAATCAAGGGACAATATGTCGAGGGAACAATTTCAGGAAAGAATGGAAAATCAATGGTCAGAGGAACTGAAAGTAAAAAAAGCTGATTACATCATTGCAAATGACGATCATAGTCTTGCATTGCCTCAGGTTTTAAAACTTCATAAAGAGTTTATTAAGCTATCAGCTAAAAAAAATGTTGTTTGAAAAAGTAAAATTTTAAAAATGGACGAAATTAATCTAGGAATAGGTTCGAGGGTACAGCATCCACAATTTGGTAAAGGAGTAATAATTCAGGTTCGCAGTGATGCCTGGGAGATTACATTTATAGAAAACGGAACGCGCCTCATTCAACGCAATTTTTCCGATTTAAAAATCATAGAGGCTGTTGAAACTCCGGAAGAAATGGTTACTTACGAAAAAATAGAAAAGAGTTTAATTCGGATTCTTAGACGATATTCAGATTTGCAGGAAACAATATCAATGGGATCCAGATGGACTGGTGGACGCATGGTTCTTTATCCTGGAGATCCGTCATTGAAAGAGAAAGAAATACCGATTGAAAATTTCTTTCATAAAATTGTGATGGTAAGAGACAGGTTAAGAGTAATGGAGCAAAGAGTTAATGCCAGTTCATTAAGCGATGAAGATAAGGTTAATATTCAGCAATATATAACTCGTATATATGGAAGTCTTACCACTTTTAATGTTCTTTTTAAGGAAAAGTCCGACTATTTCATCGGAGAAAAGGGAAGTGTATAAATTTATTGATACCTGAGGTATCAAAAGGCTCAGCATCGAGGTTTCTATACGAACAAACAGCTTTCATATCTGTTATTGCAGTCAAATTTAAGTAACCATTCATGACATTTGATATCGAAATGATAAGGCAGATTTATGAATACCTGCCTACAAAAATCCAACATGCAAAAAGACTTCTTGGCCGTTCACTAACTTTAAGTGAAAAAATATTGTACAGCCATTTGTTTCATAATCAGCCAATAAGCAATTTTAGCAGAGGAGTATCCTATGTTAATTTTGCGCCTGATAGAGTGGCTATGCAGGATGCAACGGCACAGATGGCCCTTCTTCAGTTTATGACAGCGGGGAGAACCAGAACTGCCGTACCCACTACAGTACATTGCGATCATTTAATTCTGGCAAATGCAGGTGCCCAGGTTGATCTGGATTATGCACTCGGACAGAATAAGGAGGTTTTTGATTTTCTACAGTCTGTCTCTAACAAATATGGAATTGGTTTCTGGAAACCAGGTGCCGGAATTATCCACCAGGTCTTACTTGAGAATTATGCATTTCCGGGAGGAATGATGATTGGGACAGATTCACATACGGTTAATGCCGGAGGACTTGGGATGATTGCTATAGGCGTTGGAGGAGCAGATGCAGTTGATGTAATGGCTGGTATGGCATGGGAATTAAATATGCCAAAATTAATTGGTGTAAAGTTAACAGGTAAACTTAATGGTTGGACAGCACCTAAGGATGTGATACTTAAAGTTGCGGGACTTTTAACTGTAAAAGGTGGCACTGGAGCCATTATAGAATATTTTGGTGAAGGTGCAGATTCTATGTCTGCCACCGGCAAGGCAACCATATGTAACATGGGAGCTGAAATTGGAGCTACAACCTCCATCTTTGGGTATGATGAAAAAATGAGCCAATACTTAAAAGCTACCGGAAGATCGGAAGTTGCAAAGCTGGCAGATAAGATAAAAAATCATCTTAGGTCGGACAAAGAAGTGTATGAAAAGCCTCAGGATTATTACGATCAGCTGATTGAGATTAATTTATCAGAGCTTGAGCCGTATATCAATGGACCATATACTCCGGATGCCGCTTTCCCTATTTCAGAATTTGCGAAGGTTGTTAAAGAAAAGGATTTCCCGACAACACTGGAAGTAGGACTTATTGGGTCATGTACAAACTCATCGTATGAAGACCTTACCAGAGCAGCTTCTGTTGCAAGGCAAGCAAAAGATAAAAACCTTGAAGTAAAGTCAGAGTTTATAATTACACCTGGATCCGAACTGATCAGATACACCACTGAACGTGATGGTTTGCTTGATGATTTTAAAGGAATTGGTGGAATAATCATGGCAAATGCTTGCGGTCCGTGTATTGGGCAATGGAAGCGCCATACAGATGATCCAACCAGAAAGAACTCAATCCTTACATCCTTTAACAGAAATTTTGCTAAGCGTAATGATGGTAATCCTAATACTCATGGGTTTGTAGCATCGCCCGAGATCGTAACCGCACTCTCAATAGCTGGCGATCTTACCTTCAATCCATTGAAAGATAAGTTGAAAAATAAGAATGGTGAATGGGTTTCACTTGATTATCCAAAAGGGATTGAACTTCCAAAAGAAGGTTTCGCTGTTGATGACCCTGGATTTATTCAACCGTCAGATAACTCACAAAGCGAGTCGATTATTATAAATCCTGACTCCGAAAGAATCCAGATACTGGAACCTTTTGCTGAATGGGATGGAAATGACCTTATTGATCTGAGACTCCTTATAAAAGTAAAAGGCAAATGTACTACCGATCATATCTCAATGGCAGGTCCCTGGCTTAGATTCAGAGGGCATTTGGATAATATTTCAAATAATTTATTAATAGGAGCTACAAACTTTTTTAATGATCAGGCTAATTTGATCAAAAATCAACTTTCAAAAGCCTTTGACTCAGTACCAGGTGTTGCCAGAAGTTACAAAGCAAATGGTCTTGGTTCTATAATTATCGGAGAAGAAAATTATGGTGAAGGATCTTCGAGAGAACACGCAGCTATGGAGCCACGATATCTTGGTGTTAGAGCTGTTCTTGTCAAATCGTTTGCAAGAATTCATGAAACAAATCTTAAAAAGCAAGGAATGCTTGCTTTAACTTTCATTAATAAAGAGGATTATAATAAGATTTTAGAGGGAGATAAAATATCAATTCTTGGTCTGAAAGATTTTAAAGCCGGAAATCCATTGACGATCATTTTATCGCATGAAGATGGTGTTGAAGAACGCTTTAATGTAAATCATTCTTATAATGAATCGCAGATTGAATGGTTTAAAGCCGGAAGTGCCCTTAATCTGATAAAGAAAATGAATATGGTTAAAGAAACTGTCTGAACTCTCGCTACAATATATCATTATTAATAGCGTTTGTTTGAGCGGAGAATAATTGTATATAATTACATTTGCATCTGCTAATTTCTTAAAACGACTACTGTGAACATCTTTATCAGAAGTTTCTTTATTTCATTCTTTGGGCTCATTGCAACCATATCATTAGCTCAAAAAGGTGGTACTCAAGCATATTCATTCTTAAACTTACCTAATTCCGCCAGAGTTGCAGCAATGGGTTATAATTTCGTTGCAATAGCAGATGCAGATCTAAGCATCGGACTTAATAATCCTTCATTAATAAGTAATGAAATGCACAATGATATATCATTGAACTTTGTTGATAATTATTCGGATATCAATTATGGTTTTGCCAGTTACTCAAGAACTTTTGAAAAATTAGGATCTTTTGCTGCTTCCATACAATACATAGATTATGGTAAATTTAAGAGAACTGATGAAACAGGGCAGGAATTAGGCGAATTCTCGGGAAATGAGTTTGCACCCGTAATCGGATGGGGTCGCAGACTTGACTCATCGTTCAGTATAGGTGCTAATATTAAGGGAATTTATTCCTCATTTGAAAACTATAATTCATTTGGACTTGCTGTTGATGTTGCAGGATCGTATATAAATGAAAATCATGGTTTTGTTCTTTCTCTTGTAGCCAGAAATATTGGAATGCAAATCACACAAATAAACCCTGGTGATAGAGAACCGTTGCCTGCAGAAGTCCAGCTTGGTTTGTCAAAAAAACTCAGGCACCTACCTTTCAGGTACTCAATTCTAATCACTAACTTACAGAAGTGGGATTTGACATATACCGACCCGGCAGATGATAACATTGATCCTTTCACCGGTGAGGTAAAAGAGAAGTCGAAAATTGGTGATATTGCGGATAAAGCTTTACGACATATTGTTATTGGAGGAGAGTTCCTGCCAACTAAGAATTTTAGTGTTCGGTTTGGTTATAACTATCAACGCCGCCAGGAAATGAAACTTGAGAGCAAACGTTCAACAGTAGGATTATCATGGGGCTTTGGTTTCAGAGTAAGTAAATTGAATTTTAGCTATGCCCGGTCTGCTTACCATGTTTCAGGATCACCAAATATTTTCAGTTTGGGTATCAATCTCTGATTTTATTCCACCCATTAAGGCTGAATTTTTACCCTTCTGTTTTGTATCTTTGTAGAAAAGCAACTTTATGGTGACTGTCCACATAGACCCTCATGCAGGATTCTGCCCCGGAGTTCGTAAAGCTATTACGATAGCAGAAGAATTGCTCGATGCGGAGGGTGAAGTATATTGCCTTGGTGAACTTGTGCACTGCCCTGAAGAGATGGAGAGACTTGAGTCAAAAGGTTTTAAAATAATATCAAAAGAAGAAATCGATCAAATACAAGATTCAAAGATTGTAATTCGGGCTCATGGAATTTCGCCAAGCGTTCAACACAGGCTTAACAAGACTGACAATGAAATTATTGATGCTACTTGTAATACTGTTTACAGACTTCAACAGAAAGTAAAAATAAGCAGTACCCAAATGCAGATGTCAGATGGCCAGGTTGTGATTTTTGGTAAAAAGAACCATCCTGAGGTAGAGGGATTGATAGGGTATTGTCAAAGTAAATACCTTATAGTCAGTGATCCTGAAAATCTGGAGGGCATTGATTTGAATAAACCTATTAGTATTTTCGCTCAAACAACTTCAAATATAGCAGAGTTTGAAAGTTTTATTCAGAACATTTATTCTGCGGTCAGAAATGCCGGCCTGGAAAGCAACCAGATACAAGTTTATAATACAATCTGTACTCCAATGAAAAGCAGGGTACCTCAGTTAAGGTCTTTTGCCAGTAAATTCGATGTAATCGTTTTTGTTTCAGGTGAACGTAGTGCAAATGGAGCGTATTTATCATCTATCTGTAAAGCTGAAAACATAAGAACATTTAGAGTTTCGGCACCGGGTCAACTCAATTTTCAATGGTTTGAAAATGTGGATTCAATAGGAGTCACAGGTGGAAATTCCTCACCATACTGGCTTTTAGAGGTAATAGCAGATGAAATTAAAAATAGATTTGGTGCATAAAAATTGCTTTACTGATGTTCCTTAAAAACCTGCAACTTTTTAATTTTAAGAATTACGAGGAAAATTCTTTCACTTTCTCAAGTAACATTAATTGCTTTATAGGTGACAATGGTGAGGGTAAAACAAATGTCCTTGATGCTATATATTACTTGTCTTTTACCAAAAGTTATTTCAACTTACTCGATAGTCAGAACATTAAGCATGAGAAAGATTTCTTTGCAATACACGGAAAATTTCAACGGGATAATGGGCAGATTGAAGATGTGAGTTGCATCCAGAAAAGAAATTCGAAAAAGCAATTCAGGATTAATGGTAAAGATTACGATCGACTTGCAGATCATATTGGAGAATTTCCTTTGGTAATGGTGTCTCCATACGATCGCGATCTTATAAACGAAGGAAGCGATATAAGAAGGAAATATATTGATAGTGTCATTTCTCAGTTCGACCGATCGTATTTGGATGATTTAATATTCTACAACAAAGCACTCGTGCAGCGAAATGCATTGTTGAAACAAATGAGTGAAAAACATTATTTCGACAATTCAACTCTTGATATTTACACAGACCAAATGAGTGAACCTGCCAACAGAATTTTCAGAAAAAGAGTAGAATTTCTTCAAGGGTTTATATCAGTATTCAGGGAATATTTTAAGTTTATTAGTAATGGAAAGGAAGAAGTAGATATTTTCTATGATTCTGACCTTCAAAACAAGTCTCTTAAAGAAATATTTTCAGTTAATCTTGATAGAGATCTTTTCATGCGATATACAACCGGTGGTGTTCATAAAGATGATATGGATTTGAAGATCAACAATTTGCCTGTCAAGAAGTTTGGCTCGCAAGGTCAGCAGAAGTCATTCTTAATCGCTTTAAAACTTGCTCAATTCGAATATACCAGAAAAGTAAAAGGATTTAAACCTATACTTTTATTTGATGATATATTCGACAAACTCGATTTTAGCAGGGTACAACAAATAATCAATTTAGTAGGAAGTAATAATTTTGGACAAGTGTTTATTACTGACACCCAATCGGAGAGAATAAATTTAATTTTCAGAGATAACTCTCAGAACCATTTAATATATAGAGTAGTAAGTGGTTCAGCTTCAATTTTATAAGATTATGAATAATGAGAAAAAGATAAATGAAGCTATAGAGGATTGGATAAACAATCTCAAAAATAAGAGAGGTTTTTATGAAGGTAAAGCAATCTCTTTATGGGGGCAGATTGTTGGAGAGCAAATAAAAGAAGAAACTGAGACAATATATATTAAAGATCGGATTATGTTTGTTAAACTCAAATCTGATTCTTTGAAGTACGAACTTGAGTTCGCTAAGAAGAAATTAGTGAAAAACATTAATAATCTGGCTGATTTCAATGTGATTGATGAGATATTCTTCTTATAGAATCATCTTATGTTACAAAGAAGTAGTTTCCTGTCACCTATATATGCTTCCAGTTTATCTCCAATACTTACAGGACCAACACCTGAGGGGGTCCCGGTAAAAATGAAATCACCCATTTTTAATGTTACAAATTTTGATACGTAAGAAATAATTGCATCAAAAGTGTGAATCATTTGTGAGGAATTCCCTTCTTGAACTAGTTGATCATTTTTATATAAGCTGAAAGTAATATCTTTTAAATCAGCGAATTCACTTATTGGAATAAATTCACTTGTTGGTGCAGATGAGTCGAATGCCTTAGCAATTTCCCACGGTAGTCCTTTACTTTTAACCTCTTGTTGAAGATCACGTGCAGTGAAATCAATGCCTACTCCAATACCATTATAATAAGTATGTGCATGCCTGAGGTGGATGTTTTTTCCAACTTTATTTATTCGAAGAACCAATTCAACTTCGTAATGAATATCTTTAGAAAATGATGGGTAGAAGAATGGAAGATTTCCTCTTATTAGTGCTGATTCTGGTTTCATGAAGAATACAGGTGATTCGGGGATTGCATTGTTAAGTTCTTTAATATGCTCAGCGTAGTTTCTCCCAATACAAATAATCTTCATGGCTTACATTGGTTAGTTGACACTTACCGAATTCTTATTGAATCCTCTAAGTTTAATTGAAGTGATGATTTTCTTTGTGTACATGGGAAAATCAGCTTTCATCATCCAATCGTAATAGGAGGGCTCAATACTAAACACATCCTCAACTGCCTTTCCTTTATACTTACCGAAATTGAAGACCTCATTGTTTTTTGAGTTATAAATAAGATGACCAGCAAGATCGGCAAATTTTTGTTGAAATGTGAATTCAGATAAAGATTTCATTTCATTCACAATTGGCTTGCTTTTGCTACCGTCGGGGTTTATGTATTCAACATCTTTATAGCAATCTAATTGAGCTTTAAGTATTTCTAATGTAGCCAGAGCATCGGCTTCGGCTGAATGTGCATTGTCAAGGTTCTTCTGACAATAAAACTTGTAAGCTGCTTTTAATGTTCTAGGTTCCATTTTATGGAATATGTTCTGAACATCAATTAAGCGGCGACCTTTGATTTCAAATGCAATGTCATTTCTCAAGAACTCCTCAACCAATAAAGGAATGTCAAATTTGTTGCAATTAAAACCTGCAAGGTCGCAATTACTTAAAAATGCAGCTAGTTTAGGTCCAACTTGTGCAAAAGAGGGCATTTCCTTAATATCTTCATCACTGATTCCATGTATGGATGATGATTCAATAGGAATAGGAATACCTGGGTTGATCCGCTGAGTCAGAATTTGCTCCTTATTATCAGGGTTTACTTTTATAATACTTATTTCAACGATCCTATCAGTTGCAACATTCGTCCCTGTTGTCTCCAGATCAAATACAGCAAGAGGTTTTATTAAATTTAGTTCCATTAATAAAAAAAAAGCATCATGAACTGTATTGCTCATGATGCTGTAAAATTATGTATTATTCACTTTAGATATTACGATTTAAATCGAAACTTTCAAGAATCTGCTGCATTTTCTGAAGGAACATTCCACCAAGTGCTCCATCTACAACTCTGTGATCATAAGCAAGTGAGAGTATTACCATGTGCCTTATGGCGATGACATCACCCTGTGGAGTTTCAAGAACAACGGGTTTCTTCTTAATTACACCCAATCCAAGTATTGCAACCTGGGGTTGATTGATGATAGGAGAACCTGTTATACTTCCAAAAGTGCCTAAATTAGTTATTGTAAAAGTACCCCCCTGAATATCATCAGGAGCCAATTTGTTGTTACGAGCTTTGTCAGCCAAAGAATTTACATCTTTGGCTAAACCAAGTAAATTCTTTTGGTCAGCATTTTTAATAACCGGAACAATAAGATTACCATTTGGGAGAGCTGCCGCCATCCCAATATTGACATTTTTCCTTAGGATGACATTATATCCATCGACAGAGGCATTTACCCCAGGTAACTCTTTCAAAGCCTGAGCCGCTGCTTCAACAAAAATAGGAGTGAAGGTAAGCTTTTCCTTTTCGCGTGTTAAAAACTCCTCCTTAACCTTTTCACGCCATTGAACCATATTTGTCACATCAACCTCAATAAAGGAAGTTACATGTGGTGAAACTTGTTTAGACATTACCATATGATCAGCAATCAGCTTTCTCATACGATCCATTTCAATTATTTCATCACCTTGATTAGCTGTGACTTGAGGTGCGGGCTTTGATCCAGATGAAACCTGTTCTTTTGCTTGAGGTGCAGGATGTTTTTCTTCCTTTGATGTAACTGCAGCTTTAGACTCTGCCTTGTCGTCACTTTTTGATAATTTGCGTTCTTCAATATAAGCTAAGAGGTCATTTTTAGTTACTCTTCCTTCTTTACCTGATCCCTGAAGATTTTCAAGTTCTGCCAGTGGAATACCTTCAGTCTTAGCAATATTTTTTACCAGTGGTGAATAAAAGCGATCAGAATCTAAGGTTTCCTGACCCGTAGTTTCAGGTTCTTTCTCAATTTTTTCCTTAGTCGAACTTTCGGATTCAGCATACTCTTGTTTGTTTGAGATTGATGCAGTTTCATCCTTCTTTTCTTCTGTGCTTTTTACATTTTCTTCATCACTTCCCGGTTCAGTTTCAATAATGGCGATTACTTTACCAACTTCAACAACGTCACCCTCCTGAAACTTTACTTCAATGAGCTTTCCTTCAACAGGGGACGGAATTTCTGAATCTACTTTATCTGTTGCTATCTCAACAATAGGATCATCCTCTTCAATGGTATCACCAGGTTGTTTTATCCACTTAGTAATTGTTGCTTCAATTATGCTTTCACCCAATTTGGGCATTATAACTTCAAATTTTGCCATAATATCGTTTATTGTTAGGCTAATTTAAGTCTGATTTTACTGCTTTCAGACATTGCCGTATTTAACAAACTTATATAAAAAAGGTTTAGAAATGGCACGTGAAATACCTGGTTTCAGCCATAAAGTATCGAATGATAAGACCTTTGATAATAAAAATCAGTACCTACAACCAGATGCCAAAAGAGAATAAAAATTTAACTTAAGCGACCCATATTGCGAAAACCTCTCCAAATAATATTTAAATCAGTGCCCATTTTATAATCACGAGCATAAAGCATGTTTAACCGGGAAGATGTTTCAGAATTAATTTCTCTTGCGTAAAAAACATCGGTCGGATTTAAAATACCTTTCTTAATCTTTGGAAGGGAAATGTCTTTATAAACACTATAACCAACCCAAGTACGAAGGCCAAAAATCACCTTAAAAATATTTATTATGAAACCGGCCGGTTTTTTTGTAAAAAGCATCAATATGGGTGATAAAGGAAGTAATAACAAAGAGATGCCAAGGTCAAAGAGTCGTTTATTCCTTAAATTACTCGATTTGCCAATTGAATTAATATCTATGACATAAAGGTCACCGGTGGTATTTATTGAATTTGAACCTATGATGGAAAGACTTTCAGGTGGTGCAATTTTGTAATCAACCTGGGTATCCTGAAGTTCAGTCATTATATCAATTATTTTGTGAGCCGGAATATCATGTGCACAAAAAATAATTTCATCAATTTTATAAATGGCAATAATCTCATTAATTTGATCAATAGTTCCTATAAATCCTGTTGTACTTTTCTTGTCCTTATCTGAGCTAACCAATCCAATAAAGGATGGATTTATTAATGTTTTGTGCAATAGATCAGCTACACGATTGCTTTCTTCTGATTCACCAATGATTATGAATCTTTTATTTATGTTGTAACCTAATCTGAAATCTTTAAAACCGGCAAAATGCAAGATAATCCTTAAACTTGTCATGGAGATAATGGCCCATAATCCGGAGAACAATATAATCGCTCTTGAGAATCTAAACTGGATTGGGAGCAGGGCATAAAAGACCAATATTACCACCGTGCCGGTTAGAATGCCTGTAATTAACTTACGTATTTTGACCGGTTTGTCGTATCCCCCGGTAACAAAAACAGCAAACAACCAGACAAAAATATACAATGGAAGTATTACACTAAGGAACAAAGGAGGATAGTGTCCACCAATAGTATAAATTACATTAGTTTCCCAATAATCAACAATCAGTAGTGTACCCAGGTAAATTATCAAACCATCTATCAGTGGGATTATAAGCTTTCGGAGAACTCGTGTGAGTATTGCAATTCCTGCTCTCAGATATATTGCCAGATGAATAAGTATTGAAAACAATCTTGCATTCTTTGTAGAAAAGTGTTTTCGTGCAAAAATGATCATCGCATTATAAAATACGAACACATAATTTATGCTTGATTTTTTTGTGCTTTCTCCTTTATAGTGAATAATTCGTGCTTCAGGAAAATAATAATTCTTATATCCTGCTTTTATGATCCTGTAACTCAAATCAATATCTTCACCATACATGAAGAAGGTTTCATCGAGCAATCCAATTTTGTCCAGAGTTTCTTTACGAAGCATCATAAAAGCCCCTGATAAAATCTCAACTTCATGTATTTTATCATTGTCAAGATAGCTGAGATGATACTTACCAAAAAGCTTTGATTTAGGAAATAAATAAGAGAGTCCAAAAATTTTGTAAAATGCTACATCCGGAGTTGGCAATCCACGTTTGGATTCAGGAAGGAACTTCCCTTTGCCATCAACCATTTTAATTCCCAGTCCCCCTGCATCCTTTTGCCTGTCCATAAAGTTGACACACTTTATCAAAGTGTCATGTTCAACAACAGTATCTGGATTAAGCAGCAGTATATATTCACCTGCAGCTATTTTAATAGCTTGATTATTAGCGCAGGAAAAACCAACATTTTCATTATTTGCAATAAGTTTAACCCAGGGAAATTTTGACCTGACCATCTCATTTGAACCATCAACAGAGTTATTGTCAACAACAAAAACCTCGGATTCAATGGGTGTCATAGCCTTCTCGACAGAATGAAGGCATTGTTCAAGAAAATATTTAACGTTGTAATTGACTATGACTATAGAAAGCTTCATTTAACAAGCCTGTTATAACAGCTGGTAAAGGTAATTAATTTTTATTGCCGTGGACCAGTCAAAATGCTCATTCCGGTAGCGTGAAAGTGAATGTCGCCCCTTGCTCTTCTTCACCTTCTGCCCATACTTCACCTCCATGCCGGGTAATGATTCTTTTTATTATAGCTAATCCGACACCTGTGCCTTCGAATTCTTTATCGGAATGAAGTCTCTGAAAAACAGTGAATAATTTATTTTTGAATTCCGGATTAAATCCAACGCCATTATCAGTAATTGAATACTGTATGAAGTCGTTTTTTGAAATACTCTCGATTTTTATAATTATTTCCTGATTTTTTTGGGAGTATTTAATTGCATTTGAAATTAGATTAACCCATACCTGGCGAATTAAAACAATATCTCCTGAAGCGGGCAATAAATTGTTTTTTTCTATTATAACATTGTTATTGAGTGAATTTGAAAACTCTGATTGGAGTATTTCATCCACTAGTTGATCCATATCAATCCTGCTTAGTTTTAGGTTTGTGCGCGTTACCCGGGATAAATCAAGGAGGTCTTTAATAAGCTGATCCATTTTTTTTGCATTACGCCTTATAATCTGAAAGAGTCTTGTCAGTTCTTCGTTAAGTTCACTGGAATACTCCTGTAATATTATATCTGAAAAACCCTGAATAGACCTGAGGGGCGCTTTTAAATCATGCGAAACGGAGTATGTAAAGGATTCAAGCTCACTATTCAACAATTCTAATTGTGATGCTCTTTCTGTTAAAGATTGATTAAGATCAGCAACTTCTTTAGTTCTTTCAATAACTCTTTGTTCCAGACTTTCGTTCAGTTTTACAAGTTCTTCAGCAATCCGCTTTCTTTCAGTTATATCATCAAAAATGAAAAGGTAATTGTTCTCTTTTTGAATTGGATCGAGTACATTGCTACTCCAGCACATCAAATCCATAATTTTACCTTCTTTATTGTATTTAAGTGTTTCAAATAAATAAAGATCCTTACCTCTTTCAAGATTTTCTATAATTTTAATCCATTCATGTTTATTTGCTTCATTAAATAATGGATTTTCAGAATTACGTATTTCATCAAAATTCCACCCAAAAACTTTTGTTGCTGCAGAATTCCAGATTAAAATTTTCTTCTCTTTTGAAATAACAATCAGTGGCAGGGGAGAGGACTGAATGATTGTTTGCAAAATTTCACGATTATTAATGAGCTCATCATTAAGCTGGAGTTGTATTTCAAGATTTTTTGTTCTTTCCTTTTGGACAAATCTCAAGTGCCAAAGAATAAAGATGATGATGAGCAGAAGTGGGTATCCAATTATTGTTATCCAATTCTCTGAAAGTGGGTTCTCAATATTATCGACATTCATATGGACGACGAGGTTCCACGATGAGCCCGGTATCCTTTTAATAGATGCAATAACCTCCTTCTTATCATAGCCAATCCCTTGATAAGTGCCTTCTTTCCCTGTGATGGCCTGGTAGAATGGAGATTCATTGCTATCATCATGAATAATGGTTGACAGATCAATTGAATTGATAAATTCCTTTTCATTGATGAAGAAAATAGAATCCCCTTCATATTTTATGAGTGTGAAAGAAACATTCTGAAAACGCTTATTATCGAAGATTACTTCATCAATTAAGTGTGCACGGATATTAGTCCGGAATACAAGACTTACTTCCTTATTTCCCCCTGGTAGTTTCAATTGTTGAAGGCTTGCATGGAATAGTTTATTGGTATAGGGCCTTCGATACATATCAACAAAAATGTTTCTTTCAGTTTTCGCAGCAACAATACAAGAATCAATTACTTGTTGCAACAAAGGAGTTGAATCATTTCCGGAAATAAAAAATGGATTTCCATTTTCATCAACTATGAAAATGTCGTAATTATGGGATTTTTGAGAATGATATAGCCATTCCTTAAGATTTTTTTTTCCTTTGGCGGGCTGCTTCAGAAACGATTCTACTTCTTTCAGGAAAAATGAATTATTTCCGTAAAAAGTTAAATCTTTCTTTCTTTCGGAAAACCAGTTCAGAATTTCCTGTGTCTTTAGTTTGTTGAGTGTATTTAGCTGGACTTCTGTTTTTTCATAAGCAATTCTTTGATTTTCTTTAAAATAAAGCTTGCCGGCAAAAATTATTAATATGGCTGCAATTAAGTAGATCAATAGTGGAATCTGCCATCGCTGACTCCAACTTGATTTTTGTACCTTATCAATTGTTTTACCGTTTTTCATATGAAATAGCCTTATAAAACAGATTAACAACTCAAAGATACCAAATAGCTATTTTGTTAGAATATTTTTGGAAATTTGGAAGGGTCATATTCATGCATAATATTATAAACGGTTTCAAATACATCTTCAGCATTCGGATTTGAGAAATAATCTCCGTCAGTACTATATGCAGCTCTATGAGGCATACCGGTAATTGTTCTCGGTGTTGCGTCGAGATATTTATATCCGTTTTGCTCTTCAAGAACTTTTTGCATCATATAGGCTGTTGCACCACCCGGTACATCTTCATCGAAGAAAACAATCTTATTGGTTTTCTTTAATGATTTAACAATTTTGTGATCAATATCGAAAGGTTCAAGTGATTGAACATCAATGAGCTCGCAGGATATATTGAATGCCTCCAATTGAGTCACAGCATCCTGAGCTATTCTGACGCAAGAGCCATAAGTAACTATGGTCACATCTGTACCCTCGTTTAATATTTCTGGAAAGCCGGGGAGAATGGTAAATTCACCATAATTCAACGGCTTTTTCTCCCTAAGTCTGTAACCGTTTAATGGTTCAATAATCAAGGCAGGTTCATCTGATTGCATCATTGTATTATAAAAACCTGCTGCCCTGGTTAAATCACGAGGAACTAATACATAAACTCCGCGTATAGAATTAATTACCATGCTTAAAGGAGATCCTGAGTGCCAGATACCTTCGAGTCGGTGTCCCCTTGTACTGATTATCAGTGGTGCTTTTTGTCCTCCTTTTGTTCTGTATTGAAGTGTCGCAAGGTCATCACTAATCACCTGGAGACCATAAAGCAGATAGTCGAAATACTGGATTTCTGCAATTGGACGGAATCCGCGCATAGCTAAACCGATTCCCTGACCAACTATAGTTGCCTCTCGGATCCCTGTATCGAAAATCCGCTTTTCGCCATATTTAACCTGAAGCCCTTCATATGACTGGTTGACTCCACCTATTTTTCCAACATCCTCACCAAAAAGCACCAAATTTGGGTACTTTTTAAACAGTGAGTCAAAATTGTCTCTAAGGATTTCTCTTCCCGGTACTAATTGAGCCTTATCGTCATACATGATAGAAACAGGCCTAATATTCCCCACGCGATCTTCTGAATTGCTGTATAAATATGAATTGTACCTTTCAGCACTATCCTCGGCTACTTGGTTAAGCCAGCTTGTTACATTCGATTTGAGAGAATTATCAGGATTACTGCAGGAGTCACATATAAGCCTCAAAATTTTTCTTCCTGAGGAGACTATATCTTTTCTTATTAGTTCAGCTATTAATTTGAGATCTTCCTTGATATTTTCAATCTTGTTAGTCTTAGCACAATTGCATGTTGAAACATCAACCATATGAAGAAATTCATCTCTGAGCTTTTTAATGGGCTTTTGATAATTTTCCCATGCTTTATTACGAGCTTTCCTTACTCTATCAGTAGCTTCCTTCTCAATTTGTAGTATTACACTTTCATCTGCAATATCCTGGTCAATTATCCAGTTCCTCATGTAAATTAATCCATCCTTATCTTTTTCCCATTTCAAGCGTTCAGGTGATTTATATCTTTCATGAGACCCACTAGTTGAATGTCCTTGAGGTTGGGTGAGTTCGGTAATATGAAACAAAACCGGAGTATGTTCTTTCCTGCATTTTTCTATTCCTTCACGGTAGGCGATGATAAGATTTTCATAATCCCAACCTGTAACTTTATACGAGGTTAGTCCTTTACCACTTTCATTTGTTTCAAAGCCTTTAAGAATTTCTGAAATGCTTTGCTTGGTTGTTTGAAACTTGCTTGGTACAGAGATACCCCAACCATCATCCCAGACTGAAATGGCCATAGGTACTTGTAGTACACAGGCTGCATTTATAGTTTCGAAGAAATGTCCTTCAGAAGTTGATGCATCACCTATCGTTCCAAAAGCAACTTCGTTGCCTGAAATTGAAAAACCCTTCTGAATTTCTCTACTGTCTGTGTCTCTGAATAATTTAGAGGCTAATGCTAAACCCAGTAACCTTGGCATTTGTCCTGCAGTTGGGGATATATCAGCAGAGGAGTTTTTTTGTAATGTTAAATCTTTCCATTTACCTTTATTGTCAAGACTCCTTGAAGCGAAATGGTTATTCATCACTCGTCCAGCAGTACCTGGATTAATTGACTGATCAGTATCCCCATAAATTTGTGAGAAAAACTCTTCTAAAGTCATCAATCCGGTTGCTAACATAAACGTTTGATCTCTATAATACCCGGCACGCCAATCACCTTCACGAAAAGCCCTTGCCATAGCTAGTTGTGGTATTTCTTTTCCATCGCCAAATATTCCAAACTTGCCTTTCCCTGTCAGTACTTCTTTACGTCCTATTAAGCTGGCTTGTCTGCTTTCGAAGGCAATCCTGTAATCACCTAATATTTCTTCTGATGATAAACCCGATTTATTGATTTTAGCTATGTTGTGTGCCTCCTTAGTATTCATAATCTTTTCTTTATTGAAACTTGTTAACAATTTACCAAACTGTTGGTTCATCTGCTTTCAGGTTATGTGCAGCCTGATCAGCCAGAATATTTACAATTGTTTTACTATTTATTGCCGATGAGTACACCTGATTATGTGGCGAATAACTTCATAGCCTGAATTTCTCATAAGGAACTCTTCAGTCAGTCCGCACCTTTGAATCATTTCATCAATTTGAGAATCAGTTTTCAAATTAAATTTTCTATCCAATATTTCGCGAGAAACAATGTCGATTAATTTTTCGCGTAACCGGTCTTTTGTCAGAATAGCATTCATTTTCTTAAGTTCTTTGCCTTCCCGACTGAATGCCATGTAAAGCGCAGTAAAAGGTCCAGGAATCATTAAGCCTCCATCTGGATTTGAATATTTACTTCTATATACTTCACTGGGCATCTGAATTCTCTCAAGAATCTTTTCCTCGGGGACTTTAAGTCTTATAAATTCTTCTTTTAATTCAGCATAGGTTAAAGGATATGGTTTAATTTCAGCTGTTCGTAATAAAAGTGTGTCGCCAATAAGTGTTACATCCAGTTTGTAAGTATCAGCACTAAGCCTGTCCGGAATTCGCATCTTATAAGGCTTATAACCAACCATTGTCACTTGTAGTGAGTCGCCGGGATTTGTAACAAGAAAGAATATTCCATTTTTGTCTGTAAAGGTTCCGTAGTGACGGGTTTTGTTATATGCATGAGCACCTACCAGTTCTTGTCCCGATAAATCCCAGACCTGACCCTTTATCATGATATAATGTTGTGCTTTTGATCCAAAAGATATTAAGAAGAATACTGCTGCAAAAAGGATTCTTATAGGCATATGGGGAAAATATCAAACAAATATACACTTAAACAACATTATGATGCCGGTTAATTATTGTTAAATAGGTAATTGTTTAACAAATTGAACAAAAAGCATAAACATTAGTTTATGTGGGGCAAACAAACTAAAAATTTATAAATAATGAAACGCATAAAATTTATTACAACTGCAGTGATTCTTTCCTTAGTGATTATTTCGTGTAATACGCGCAATAGCAATCTGGCAGAAACAGGTGAGGCGCAAGAAGTAAAAATTACAGAAGGTGAAAAGAGTTTAGACATCGATTCAACAAATTCAACTGTCGAATGGGAAGGTTCAAAACCAACCGGAAAACACCATGGAACAATTAATGTTATAGAAGGCAAAGTATTTCTCACGGATGGAAAATTAGTCGGGGGGAACTTTACAATAGATATGAAGTCAATTAAGGATTTAGATTTAGAGGATTCAGAAAGTAATGCAAAGTTAGTTGGTCACCTGAAATCAGCTGATTTCTTTGATGTGGAGAAATATCCAACTGCCAAATTTGAAATAACGGATGCGAAATTAATAGATAATTCAACTGAGAATTATGAGGTTACTGGAAACCTGACTATGAAAGAAAAGACAGCAAGTGTTAAATTCCCTGCAACAGTTCAATTGACCGATGAAGAATTGAATGTTAATACACCACAATTTGTTATAGATCGTTCAGTTTGGGATGTAAGATATGGTTCAAGAAAATTCTTTGATAACCTGAGAGATAATTATATAAGTGACGAAATTGGATTAAAAGTTACAATTAATGCAAAAGTTGATTAATCTTTAAAGGAAGAAGGAGTTTAAAAGGTGGTCTCAAACCGGGACTGCCTTTTTTATTCACTTATTATTCTGCCATTTTCTGAATTCATTTACTAGGCTTACACTGCTTTCGTCAGGAATAGTGACAGACGTTGTAACAATCAGCTTTTTACTTCCTTGCCTCCAGAAAACAACAGGCATATGCTCATTTCCATATTCACCATTGCTACTTTGAAAGGTTTCAGAATCGAAATTTGTGCTGATATTCATCATTATAGGACAAGAACGATCAAACTGATAGAGTCTTGCAGAGTTAAGGTCATTGAAGTGTAATGTGACTTCTCCGCATAGTTGTCCATTTTCCTCAAATAAGTTAGTTTTTATATTTTCTGCACCAGGGTAATCCTGGTAAATCTGATCACCTTGTATATATGTTTCAAGTAATTCCTTGAAGTCTGCCTCTGAAACATTTACCCCATTATCCATCATTGAAAATATATTTATATATTTTATAGTCAATGTGCCTGAATTATCATCCTCAATCATGTAAGTATACTGCTTTTTTTCAACAGTTAAGCAGGAAGTAAGCACTCCTGACAAGGAGATTATGACAAAAAGAATGAAAAAATGTTGTTTTCTTATTGCGTCTAATGTTAATTTCATGATCAGATGTTTTAGATGGCCTTTGCAATATTAAGAATAATTGAGTCATCCAGACCTGATTTGAAAACACGTTAGATTGCAATTGGTATATTTGCAAATCATTTAAAAGAAAAGTTTCATTATGCGTATTTCAATTGAGATTTCTTACTATCCATTAAATGAAGAGTATAAGCAACCTATACTTAAGTTCATTGATGAAGTGAAGCAAAACAGTAATTTAGTTGTAAGAACCAACACCATGGCAACTCAGGTTTTTGGAGACTTTGATGAAGTTATGAGTACTATAACAAAATGCATAAAGAATGCTTTCCAATTGCCTCATTCAGTATTTGTTATGAAGGTTATTAACTCTGATCTGAGAGATTAAGGATTATGAGTTTCTTGCAGCAATTCTGGGAAAATGTTCTAAATACCGGAATATGGGAATTCCTGGCTGTAATCACAGGGATTGCGAGTGTTTGGTATGCCAGAAAAGAAAGTATTTTAGTTTATCCAATTGGAATCATTAGCGTTGTGATTTACATTTTCATTTGTTATAACGCTCAACTTTTCGGAGATGCAGGCATAAATTTTTTCTATTTTGTAGTTAGTATATATGGATGGTATAAATGGACACATAAGCATGGGAAGCCAGAAATACGTGAAATATCCATAAATACAACCAAGGAACAGATAATTGGGATACTGCTTTCTATAGCCTCTTTTATTGGAGTTCTATACTTAGTAAGATACTTTAACGGATCAAATCAGCAATACCTCGATTCTTATATTCCTTATGTTGATTCCTTTACTACAGCTGTCTTTTTAATAGGCATGTGGCAAATGGCTCTTAAAAGATTGGAGAACTGGCTTTACTGGATAGTTGGTGATGTTGTTTCTATTCCTTTGTATTATTCTAAAGGATTGGTGTTTTCCAGTTTTCAATACCTGGTTTTTCTGATAATAGCTATAATGGGATACATTGAATGGAGAAAGCGATGGTTAGAAAGAACCCACTCCGTATCGCAATAACAGGTCCTGAATCGACTGGTAAATCTGCACTCTGCAAGCAGCTGGCACTCTATTTCAACGAGCCGTATGTTTGTGAATATTCAAGAATTTTCCTAGCCGGGTCAGGAGGAAAATATAGTTTTGAGGATATTCTTGACATTGCACAGGGCCAGTACGAAAGGGAGCAAACTGCCCTTATGAATGCAGACAAGTTCCTTTTTTGTGATACTGATTTCCTTGTTTCACACATTTGGGCAATGGTCAAATATGGAAAGTCGCATAAGTGGATTGAAACGATGATAGAGAAATGCCCTTATGATTTCACACTTCTTTGTAACATTGATATTCCTTGGGAATTTGATCCTCTAAGAGAAAATCCATTGAATCGGGAGTATTTATTCAAAGTGTTTTATAATGAACTTTCTGTACGAAATTTCCCTTTTGCGGTTGTTGAGGGAATTGATGTTGAAAGGCTTCTCAATGCTATTCAACTTTTAAGTGTTAATGGATTCAACCGTTAAACTCTAATTTTAACCGAGAATATCCAAGATTTAAAGGAGAATACCATCGTATTCATTATCTTTGAATTTTCTGAACATTTTCAATGGACCGGGATAAGTATATTCTCTATATAAGCCGATGGTATCCTAGTGAGGTTGACTCAATGCTTGGATTATTTGTCAAAAATCATGCTCTGGCAGCAGCACAGGCAGGGTTTAAAGTAATAGTTATCTATCCTGCTCCCATAAATGGAACTAAAATAAATACAGGCTTCTCAACAAACCATGAAAAAGGAATAACTGAAATTATTCTTTATTATCGCAAAAGCTCATTTCTATCTTCATTATCACTCTTTATTTCATGGATTAAATTAATCAGACAAAGTATTGAAACAAATGGGAGACCCGCACTCATTCATGCACACATTCTGACAAGAGCCGGTATTTTAGCCCTGATATTGTCAAAATATCTAGATGTGCCTTACATTATAACAGAACACTGGTCTCGGTACTTTGATGAAAATCTCAGCTTTAAGGGTTTTATCAGAAAGAAATTAACCCAAGTAGTTATTAATAACGCAAGAAGCGTAACTGTTGTCTCTGAGAGACTGGCAACGGCAATGAAAAAGAGGGGACTTAAATTCAATCCGGAATTATTAAATAATGTAGTGGATACTGCAAAATTTCACATACAAACTCAAAAATATCCAACATTCTCCTTTATAAGCATTTCATGCTTTGAAGAAAAGTCAAAAAATCTGATTATGCTGATTGATTCTATCACTCAGATAAGTCAAAGCAGTGAATTTCCGATAGATCTTTTATTAATAGGTGATGGTGTTGATAGAAAGAAAGTCGAAAAGTATGCCGTTATTAATGGATGCCCTGCCAAATTCATGGGTACCCTGCCTCAAGAAGAAACTGCTGAAATACTAAAACGATCACATTGTCTTGTTCTGAGTAGTAATTACGAAACTTTTGGAATTGTTGCTTATGAAGCATTAGCATGTGGTCTTCCCGTTATAACTACGGATGTTGCTGATCTGAAGAAAGTAATTGATGAAGATTCTGGATTTGTAATTCCAGTGAAAGATGTTGAATCTATGGTGAAAGCTATGAAGAAAGTGATTGAAAATTATAATTCCTATGATCCATTAAAGATCAGAAAAAAAGTTGAAACATGTAGTATTGCTTCAGTTTCTAACAGTTTGAGTGAATTATATCAAGGTGTTATTTAATGACAGTTTATGGCTGTGAAAGAATTTTCAGAAGGTTTGAATTTTGCCATTTTAACTGACTCTTTTGAGGTGTTTGAATGGCAGTATGATGCCGTTGAAGCACTAGTGAGAGAACCGGGTGTTCGCCCGATTGTCGTCATTATTAAGGACCCTCATTGTCGAAAGAAGCATCAACGAAAGCAGAGGGAAAAATGGAATAGTTTGTTCTATCGAATTTATACGAGTTATTTTTTTCATCCGTTAACAAGGAATAAAAAAGACTTAAAAAGTTTGGTTGGAAACCTGTCGGTAATTAAATCCTGTACACGTTTGGAGGATCAATATGAATACTTTAGTCAGGAAGATATATCCAGTATTCAGGACCACAAGCCTGATTTTATATTGAAGTTAGGATTTGGAGAATTAAAAGGAGAAATATTAACTTCCACTCCTTTAGGAGTATGGGATTACCATTACGCAGATGAACAAAAGTTCAGAGGACATCCACCTGCATTTTGGGAGATTTATACAGGAGATCACAAAACCGGAGCTACTTTACAACGGTTAACTGAAGAAATTGACGGAGGAGTTATTCTACGGAAAGGATTGTTTAAAACGATTGAACATTCATGGTCACAAAATTTAAGGCAAACACTAGAACTAACAAAACGTTGGCCTGCAGATGTTTGTCGTGAAATAATTAACCAAAACACTTTTCCCGACACCATAAGAGGTGTTGAAACGATTGCACCAATTTATAATCTACCGGGCAATACAACCTTCACCTTCTTTCTTTTAAAATTGCTAAAGAATAAATTGCAGCATTTCTTTAATGAGTTATTTTCTGTTGAAATATGGCAAACTGGAATTATAAAGGCCCGCACTGCCGATATCTTGGGAGAATTATCTTACACAATCGAACCTGTAGAAGTCGACTGGCACACAGCTCATGGAAAGAATGATTATTATGCTGACTCCTTCGCGTTAAGGGTGTCAGACAGATTGTTATTGCTTTATGAAGATTACTCATATAAAAGTAGATTAGGAAAAATTTCAGCTGTATGGTTTGATGAACGCGATTTTACATTCAGTGATCCTATAACTTTACTTGATGAGCAGTGGCACTTATCTTATCCATTTGTATTTAAACACAATAATACAATTTATTGCATACCCTCATGCAGTGATAAAAAAAGTATAGATCTCTATCGCTTAGATATTTCTTCGATGAAGCTTGTACATGATAGAGTATTGATTAAAGGTGTTGGAGCCATTGATCCCACATTAATTCATCATCAAAACCACTGGTTTCTGTTTTTTACATCTGATAATGCTCCGAATACTGAATTGCATATATGGCATTCCGAAGATTTAGATCAAGAGTTTGTGCCACATGTCTTAAATCCTGTAAAATCAAACGTCAGTAATTCACGTCCGGCTGGACCATTATTTTATCTGGATGGTAATTTATATCGTCCATCACAGGATTGTTCCAGATCATATGGAGGAAGAGTAATCATACATGAAGTAAAACTTCTTTCAGAGGATTCATTTCTGGAAATGGCAGTCAGTGTATTAGACCCACCTTCCGGATTTAAGGGCTTGCACAATATTTCTTTTGCAAGTGACTTTATGTACTTTGATGTGAAAAGAATGGGATTTTCGCCTGCAAATTTCTTTTATCAGATTAAGCGTCGGGTTGGATTGATTAGAAGTTAGTTAAATGATACGGAATCTATTTTCAACTACAGTTTCGCGAATTGTAATTGGTGTAATAAACCTGGGAGTAATATGGATTTGTGCCAGATACCTCGGTGCTGAAGCATTAGGCACAATTTCTCTGATTATTCTGGGGATAAGCATTATACAATTGGTAACCGCTATTATGGCTGGAAGTTCATTAGTATATCAAGCTTCGCGCTATCGTTTAGCTGACCTGTTAACCATTGCATGGCTATGGACAATAATAGGAGGAATTCCTGTGTGGTTTATATTAAAAGCCTTCTCACTAATTCCTCCTGAGTTTTCTAATGAGGTATTAGGACTGGCTTTAATTAGTTCAATTATCACTATTAATCAAAATTTATTTCTAGGAAAGGAGCAAATAAGGAACTATAATTTAATGGCAGTAGTACAGTCAATCATCTTACTGTTTGCATTGATAATCTTAGTCCTGTTGTATAAATGGTACAAACCAAGTGCATACGTGATTTCCCAATTTATCAGCATGTCAATCATTGCTTTAATAGGGACTATTATGAATCTACCTCCTTTGAAAACATTTAAAATCCCTCAGAAGAAAGTGATTTTGGAAGCATTCAGATACGGTGGATTCCTTCAAACTGCTAATATTATGCAGTTATTCAATTACCGTTTAAGTTATTATCTGATTGAGAAATTTTTTGATAGGGCAACGCTTGGCGTTTTTTCATTAGGAGTTCAGTTGGCCGAAAGTATCTGGATAATTTCAAGAAGCATGGCTGTTCTCTTATACAGTAGATTATCTAATGTGAGGGACCAAAATTTTTCTATCAATTTGACTGTCAATTTTATTAAAGTAGCTGCCATTGCTACAACCCTTCTAATAGGGATTGTAGTATTATTACCGTCTGATTTCTTTGTTATAGTGTTTCAAAGCGAATTTGAAGGAATAGTAAAAGTCTTTTCAAGCTTAGCCCCAGGTATTATCGCAATCTCTATTTCTTTGATGTTCAGTCATTATTTTTCAGGCAATGGGACTCCACATTACAATACAATCTCCTCCGGAATAGGACTCATCCTGACAATTTGTCTTGGGCTTATATTAATACCTTTATATGGTGTCATCGGAGCCGGAATAACATCATCTCTTTCCTACATAAGTAGCATGTTGTACCAACTATTTGTATTTAAAAGAAAGACAAGAATCAAATGGTTTGCCTTTATACCAGTTTCATCTGATTATGGCAGGGTAATTGCTGAAATTAGGACGACTTTTAAGAAAGTTTGATTTATTCAAGTGATTCAGGAATTTTATAAGGTGCATGTATTTTTGTACTAAATGCAAGTATTCTTCTTTATAATGAATTTGCCCATAAGAGTTTAATGAACGATTGTTGAAAACTTTAATCGATTTGAAGAGATGAAATATAGTTCAAAATTCTTATTTTTACACTGAGAAAGAACAATTTAGAGGCATGCTTTCAAGGCTTATTTTTATTTTTATCCTAATAAGTGAACTTTCTTTTGGTCAAGATTCACAATTATCTTACAAAGAACATTGTGCAACAGACGATGAAAAGAAACTTCATTCTTTGATTAATGAGTACCGCGTAAATCATCAAATAGAACCTTTAGAGTTTTCTATATGTCTCTCATACGTGGCAAGAACTCATGCTATGGATCTTAAGAAACACCGTCCTGATTTTGGAGGATGTAATTTACATAGTTGGTCAGATAAAGGAAAATGGACACCATGTTGTTATGCAAAAGATGAAAAGAGACTAACATGTATGACTCAAAAGCCCAGAGAAATAACATCATACAGATATAAAGCGTACGAAGTAGTTTATTCTTCTACTGAAGGAACAAGCAGTGAGGATGCATTTGAATTCTGGAAAGGTATTACACTGATGAATGATTATTTGCTAAACACAGGAAAATGGGAAAAGCCATGGCAAGCGCTAGGCGTGGGCATTTATTCCGAATACATTTGTGTATGGTTTGGCGAAGGGATAGACCAAGAAGGAAGTGTAAAGGACTGTTCTCTCAGTACAATGGATTCATCTGAAAATCTTATTACAAGAGAGCAGCAAATTAATAATGTTGTTAGTGATAGTTTTGCTATGCAATCGACCGAAACAAAGGATGGCTCAACAACAACTAAAGTTAAGGAGGAACTTGGTAGTATTGAAGAAAATTCAGCAAATCGATCAGATACTATTAAGCAGAAATTACCGGAGTTGACTAGCAAGCCTTTGGATGACAGTTTGCTATATTTTATTATAGTGGCTTCAACCACTACCGCTGAACAAGCTATAGAAGAAGTGAATAAGTTAAAAGGACAAGGAAATATTAATGCAAAGTATTTACCTACCAGAACCTTCTTCAGAATTGCAATCAATAAATACATGGAAGAATCGGTTGCATATCGTGCACTGGCTGAGGTGAAAAAGAAATATCCCGATGCGTGGCTACTTAAACCAACTAACTTGAATAATTAACAATTCAATTACAAATCGAGACCTCTCATAAAAATACTTTGCAGTATCTTTGCCACCTATGGATGAATTAGATTATACCTCTGTCAACTCTGGACAATATTCGGATGACTCAATAAGAACTCTTGATTGGAAAGAGCATATCAGGCACCGTCCTGGAATGTATATAGGTAAATTGGGAGATGGTTCCTCTCAGGATGATGGTATTTATGTTCTGATTAAAGAAATCATCGATAATTCAATCGATGAATTTGTGATGGGCAACGGACGGACTATTGAAGTTGCCATTAAGGATCAGAAAGTTACTATAAGAGATTATGGCAGGGGAATGCCTCTGGGTAAAGTAATTGATTGCGTTTCGAAAATCAATACGGGAGCAAAGTACGATTCAAAAGTGTTTAAAAAAGCAGTTGGACTAAATGGTGTTGGTTCCAAAGCTGTCAATGCACTTTCTTCTTATTTCATGGTACAAAGTATCAGAGAGGGGAGAACAAAAATTGTTGAATTTGAAAGAGGTGAGATTATTAATGATCATCCGGAAGAACAAAATACTTTACGCAGTGGTACTTTAATTAGTTTTATCCCTGACGAAAACATTTTTGGCAAGTACCATTTCATCGTCGAGTATATTGAACAGATGCTTTGGAATTACGTATTCCTAAATAATGGTCTTACAATATGGTTCAATGGTGTGCGAATGCAGGCAAAAAATGGATTAGTTGACCTCCTGCAAAGAAATATAAATGGAAACTCCATTACCTATCCCATAATCCAGATTAAAGATGAGGACTTTGAATGTGCCTTCACTCATAGTGGTAATCAATATGGTGAGGAGTATTATTCATTCGTAAATGGGCAGCATACCTCTCAGGGAGGTACACACCAGGCTGCTTTCAGAGAATCAATAGTCAAAACAATCAGAGACTTTTATAAGAAGGATTTTGATCCAAGTGATATTCGTCAGGGTATTGTTGCAGCCATCAGTATCAAAGTTACTGAACCATTATTTGAATCTCAGACTAAAACCAAACTGGGATCAACTGTCATGGAACCGGATGGTTCAGGTATAAGAAATTATATTGGAGATATTTTAAAAAAGCAACTTGACAATTTCCTGCATATGAATGCAGAAGTAGCTGAATCATTACTCCGCAAAATAATGCAGAATGAGAAAGATAGGAAAGACTATGCTAATATTAAGAAGCTGGCCAAAGAAAGTGTCAAAAAAGTAAGCTTACATAATAAGAAACTCAGAGACTGCAGGGTCCATTATAACAGTAATGACCTGAGGCGATTGGAGACAACATTATTTATTACTGAAGGAGATTCAGCAAGTGGTTCGATCACCAAATCGCGTGATGTTAATACCCAAGCAGTATTTAGTCTCAAGGGCAAACCTCTTAATTGCTACGGTCTAAGCAAGAAGGTAGTTTATGAGAATGAAGAATTTAACCTTCTGCAGTCTGCTTTAAATGTTGAAGAAGGCGTTGAGAATCTAAGGTACAATTATATTGTCATTGCGACTGATGCAGATGTCGATGGAATGCACATCAGACTATTGTTGCTCACTTTCTTTTTACAGTTCTATCCGGATGTTGTAAAAACAGGTCATCTTTACATTCTTCAAACGCCACTCTTTAGAGTCAGAAACAAAAAAAAGACCTCTTATTGTTATACTGATGAAGAGAGAATAAATGCTATCAGAGAATTAGGGCCTAATCCTGAAATAACCCGATTTAAAGGGTTAGGTGAAATTTCTCCTGATGAATTCAGGAATTTCATTGGAACATCAATGCGTTTAGATCCTGTAATTTTGAGAAAGACCTCAGAAATTAATGAAGTTCTCTCTTTTTACATGGGAAGAAACACCCCTGAAAGACAAGGATTTATTATTGAAAATCTTCGTCTAGAGGAAGACCTGATAGAGCAGAATAAGTCTGAAGAAAAAATAGAGTTGTCTATTCAAGAAGTTTAAAAGCCTTTCCAAGGTTTTCAGTAATATCAGAGGCAATCATGGCTGGTTGTGCAATGCTTTTAGCTGACAGATCACCTGCTTTGCCATGTAACCATACACCAACAAGGCATGCCTCTTTAGGCGTATAATTCGAAGCCATTAATCCTAGTAAAATCCCTGTCAGAACGTCGCCTGAACCTCCTGTAGCCATTCCGGGATTTCCGGTAGGATTAAAATAAACTTTTCCATCCGGGCAACCAATAGCTGTGTATGCTCCTTTAAGAATTACATAAACACGATACCTCTCAGTAAAAGCTCTTAGTACTTCAAGCCGGTCAAAGTGATTATCAACTTTACTTGTAAGTCTCTCAAATTCTTTAAAGTGAGGGGTTAAGATGGAATTTTCGGGTAGGAACGAAAGCCAAGTCTTATTCTCAGAAAGAATATTAAGTGCATCAGCATCTATAATCAACGGTACATGGATTTCCTGAATCAAAAGCTTCATAGCTTTTTGTGTTTCTTCATGCATTCCAATTCCTGGTCCAATTGCAATAGCATCATATGGATCCAAACCAGGTATGACAGTAAAATGTGTTTCCGATTCATCGAAACTAATCATAACTTCAGGTACTGAAGCATGCATTGAAGTCATTCCATATAATGGGATATGTGATGTAACAAGTCCAGCGCCGGCTCTCAATGCTGATTTTGCCGAGAGTATAACTGCTCCAAGCTTTCCAAGACTACCTCCAATAATTAAACCATGACCAAAAACTCCTTTATGAGCGTATTTAAATCTGGGTTTATAAAGTTTGCGAATATCTCTTTTTCTAGTTAGAAAAAAAATTGATTCAGCATCCTCAATAAATCCTTTATCAAGTCCGATTCCCAAGATTATCCATTCGCCGATGTATTGATCGTTCTCAGGTATGATAAATGCTAATTTAGGCAATTGGAAAGTCAGCGTATAATCAGCTTTAATAATTTCACTACCAGGCTTCTTGTAACCAGGCTTGTCTGCAAAAAGTCCTGAGGGGATATCAATGGAAATAATATATGCATCTGTTTCATTAATTTGCCTGATTATATCGGCTAGGAATCCAGTAGCTGGCTTATTTATTCCTGAGCCTAAGATAGCATCTATTACGATATCACCTTTTTGAATTTCTATTTCTGAATCATCCTCAAAAATCTCCGTAATAACAAGCCCTGGGATATTGGCAATCTTTTTAAAATTCAGTGCATTGTCACTGCTTGATTTATCTGAATGCCGGATATAATAAATTTCAACATCCTTGCCATCTCTGTATAACATCCGGGCAATAGCAAGTCCATCTCCACCATTATTGCCCATACCACAGATTACTTTATAATTAGAATCCTGGTTAGTGTTCTTTGATATCCACTCATAGCACTTCCGGGCAGCCCTTTCCATCAGATCAATTGATTGAATGGGTTCATTTGAAATTGTGAACTCATCTAGTTCTCTAACCTTATCAATAGGAAGGATCTTGTATGGACTCATATCACGATCATTTAAGAAATTATCCTTGTAAGTAAAGTATTAAGTCTGCTTTAAAAATCTAGATGCCAGAAGTATTCAGATTGCCAAGACTTACTGTAACAGTTTTCTTTTGTCTGTTATCATCATCATTTACAAGACTCATACTTACCTGAAGATGGAGGTTGTATATGTTGATATCAGTTTCCTTTGCTCTTATTTTGCCAATTTTCAAAATATCAGAATTTATAATTCCTTCATTTCTGGATGCGGTATGACCAAATATATGGTCCTTTTTGGTTGAAATAAGTGTTGCATCATATCCGGAGCTGAATTCGTAGATATGGGACACATCTTCTATTGTCAGAACCTGCAAATTCTCAATCCCGTCAATATTGACAGTAAACCATCTGTGTGCATGTTCATCCAACAGACAACGATTAAGGCTATCACTTGAGAGCATGCGGCTGTTATTTATAATGGCTCTACCGTAGAAATTCCGGTTGTATGTATAGACCTTATCGTAAGTTATTGCATACCTTGTACTTAAACCTCCAATGATTTTCCGCAGCCTTGGAAAAAAGTGGAAAGCATTGTAGATTCTTAAAACAATTGCATAATTACACGCAAACAGTAAAGAGTGCAACGGAGTATCAAAAATCAGGAAACCGCCGTCGCCAGTACTGATAAAAGATTTTATAATTGACTCGCGTGTATAATTTTGAAATATGAAAGGATGGTTTTCCAAACATAAATCGATTGTTGTATCGAACATAGTTCTGAACAGGAAGGGAATCAGCATTTGCTCGAACTCTCCATACGAACTATATTGAAATATATCTAAACCAAGCACTGATTTCCTTGTAACCTCAGAAGGATCGAGAAGTTGATTCAAATCTCTTAACATACTGAGTTCATCCGGAACTACATTTGTTTTCTCGAATATTACCCGATTGTCGTGTTTTGCAAGGATTTCCTTTATTTTATTATGATCAAGCTCTTTCATAACAATTTAGTACTCTGCTTTTTTTCTTGAAAGTAATCTGGTATTAATAAAACCAACAAGCCATTGTTTTTCATGAATCGGTAAACGCTCAGCAAATCCAAATGCTTCATTTTTCATGATGATAGCAGGGTATTGCCCTCGTTTACTCAATCCACTATAAGTATAATAAGATCCTTCCACCAAGTTGACCATCACCTCACTGATTTTAAATTCTTTTTCATCATATTTCCCCCCCTTTTTCATTTTCAACCATAAAGTATCTTGTTTTATTTCTATAACCTGGTCGAGATTAAGCATTTTTGCAGATTTAAGTAAAGTCACTATCCCAATCAGCCAGAAGGGGATTGAATATAGTGCATAAATTGGTTTCATAAAAATTAAAAGGACAGTCCATATAAGAATTGTTAACATCCAGACTGAGATAACAATAATGGTTAATAAACCTTTCCCCATATATCCGGTTGCAGGAATTGAGATTGTCCAATTGCCGGATTCTTCCTTGATTTTAATGTTTTTACTATTAAGATCAGTTATGCTGGTGTCGGAATGCTCAGAATTAAAAGAATTATTACCCATAGCAAGTAGAATTAAGAACGACTAAGATAGCAATTTATTTAAGATCGATATCTTGCCAAATGTTCCATGATAATTCTGCTTGTTTAAATAACATGCCCATACCATTCCTTACTTTTGATCCTTTTAATATACCTTGCTTCATAAATTCCGTAATTTGAGGATTATAAATCAGATCAAAAAGATAGTGCTTGCTATTCAGATAATTATAGGGAAGTGGTGGGGCAGCTTGAATATCAGGGAACATACCCAAAGGAGTTGTATTGACTATAAGGTTAGTTTCCTGAATAATCTTCTCATCAATATCCTGATATCTTATGTTGTTTGTGCCTACAATATTTCGACTGACTACTTTATAATCCCAGTCAAGGGAATTTAAGATATGTATCACAGCTGAACAAGCACCTCCTGATCCAAGGACTAATGCTTTTCCATACTTCAATTTGCAAAAATCAGTCAGTTCACTTTTAAAAGCCGGCGCATCAGTGTTATATCCTCTCAAATACAGGCTATCATTTTTACGGGAAATTTTAATAGTGTTCACAGCATCAATTTCGGACGCTTGAGGTGAAACATCATTTAATAGAGCGATGATTTTTTGTTTATAGGGAATAGTGACATTAAGACCTTTTAAGCCAGGAAGTCCTTTCACAAGATCTATGAGCCCATTCAGGTCAGGGATGGGGAAAAGATCATATTTAGCATCTATGTTTTCTCTCTGAAATTTTTCTGTGAAAAAGGCTTTAGAGAAGGAGTGACCTAATGGAAAACCGATAAGTCCATACCGACTTGTCATAACAATGGATGAAATACTTATCTAAGATCGTGAATTATTTCAGCAATAGCATTGTCGAATCTAAGGGAAGGAGCGTATTCCCACAAATTTTCCAGTTCAACCTTATCAAGCACAAGAACTTGCTGCAAAATCGAAATGGCTTCCTTTGGTTTACCGGCTCGGTATAGGTAAGCGACTTTTCTCAAAACTAACTGATTATTATCAGGTTGGGATTGAATGCCAATTTCAATAATTTCAAGTGCGTGTTCATATTCATCTATAGAAGCATAGAGATCTGAATAATCTAACCAAATATTTAGGTCCAGAGGGTTTAATTCAGCAGCTTTCGAAAAAGAATCGATAGCATCATCAATCAATCCTGCTTGTTGTTCGATTATTGCTTGTGTTGCTAAAAATTCAACGTTTTCAGGGTCGAGAGATACTCCTTTTCTTATAGATCTGAGAGCTGATTTAATATCGCCGAGTTCTTCATAAGCAACACCCATTCCTACCCATGCGTCAGCGAGAGTCTTATCGACCTGAACAGCTTTTTTGAAAAATTCAAGGGCTTTTGAATAGTCTTCCAGTTTTTCGTAGCACTCACCAATAAAATAATAAGTAGTTGATTCAGGATTTTCGTAAACAAAGGTTTCTTTGTATGTATTAATGGCGGCTTTGTATAAGCCCATATTCGTTAAAGAAGTAGCCTTATTGAAATAAGGCCATGTTATTTGAGGGTGGATTGCAATGCAATATTCATATGCATCTACTGCCTTTTCAAATAATTCAAGTTCATTGTAGATAATTCCAAGGTTAAACCAGGCATTGTGAGAATATGGGAATTTTTCGAGAAATAAATTTATATAAATAATGGCATCATCCAACCTTTGGGCCATTTCAAAACAAAACGCCAGTTCGTTAAAAATTGGATCATTTTGTGGTTCTATCTCTATTGCCTCCTTTAAATATTCGATGGCTTTATCGTACTGGTTCAAATTTTCATACTCAAAAGCTATACTTGTATAAATCTGAGCCAGATCATCATGTCCATCGATTGCCTTATTGTACTCTTTTATTGCATCATCATATCTGTGAAGCTTACTGTAAACTGCACCTTTTGTGAAGTAAAGTTCACTGTTTGTAGGATCATATTTTTCGACTTCAGCAAGGACATATAATGCAGTTTCAACCTGATCAGAATTGATTAGTAACAGAGCTTTTTTTAGCATCAATTCGGTATTGCCAGGAAATTGTGCTAATCCCATCGAAATTGCCTGTCCAGCTAATTTCAGATCATTTTCATCAAAATAATAATCAACGATATCACAATATTCAGCACTATCAAAAAAAACATGCTTATCCTCATCAAGCATTTCGTGAAACCGCTTAATTAAGTCCTTTATGTTTGACAAACCATCATTATCGTCTTCAAAGAAATCGTCCATCGTTCAAAATCCTCCTATATCAATGCAAAAATAAGCTTTTTTATAACAACGAGGTCGTTTATTATCTGAACTTAAATTTGTTTAAAGATAAAGCTGTAATTGATCAATCTAAGATTAACTTTGAATAAGTTATGACCATTTTTGTGTTAATAAATTTCTCTTAACTTTTAATATCATAATAAAGATTCTGATATTTTTGCAATTATGACGTTAATAAAAAGTATTTCTGGAATAAGAGGGACCATAGGGGGAAAGCCAGGAGAAAGCTTAAGTCCGATTGATATAGTAAAGTTTACCAGTGCATTTGCATCACTTTTACAGAGAGAAACATCAAAGAGATTAAAAGTTGTTGTTGGTAGGGATGCGAGGGTATCAGGTGAGTTGGTGAATAATCTTGTTTGTGGATCCCTTTCAGGAATGGGGGTAGATGTTATCGATATTGGTCTTTCAACAACTCCAACTGTCGAAATGGCAGTGATTGATTTGCAATGTGATGGAGGTGTGATAATAACCGCAAGTCACAATCCCTGGCAATGGAATGCCCTTAAACTTTTAAATAATAAAGGTGAATTTATTGACGCTTCCAAAGGAAACGAGTTACTTCAAATAGCTGAAACAAGTGATGTCACTTATGCTGGTATAGAGTCAATCGGTAAAATAACATATGACGATACTCAGATAAAAAAGCATATTGAAAAGATACTTAAACTGCCTTATGTTGATACATTTGCCATCAGGTCAGCACAGTTCAAAGTTGCAATAGATGCAGTAAATTCTACCGGAGGTATAGTAATCCCACTTTTGTTGAAAGCTCTGGGAGTTGAAAGAATAGAACTTATTTATTGTGATCCGACAGGAAGATTTCCGCATAATCCTGAACCACTACCTGAAAATCTTGAAGAAATTTCAAGATTAGTCGAAAAGTCTAATGCTCATGTTGGTTTTGTTGTTGATCCTGATGTCGATCGACTGGCTATTATATGCGAGAATGGTGAAATGTTTGGTGAAGAATATACATTAGTGGCTGTGGCCGATTTTGTTCTTTCACGAAATCCAGGAAACACCGTTTCAAACATGTCATCAACCAGGGCTTTACGTGATATAACGGAGAGATATGGTATGAAACATTCAACCTCAGCCGTTGGAGAAGTAAATGTAGTGGCAAAAATGAAGGAAGTAAATGCAGTTATAGGTGGAGAAGGTAATGGAGGAGTTATTCTGCCCGAACTGCATTATGGAAGAGATGCACTGGTTGGAATTGCATTATTCTTAACTCAATTAGCTCATTCAAGAAAAAGCTGTTCTGCTTTGAGAGCTTCATACCCCAATTACTTTATCTCAAAGAACAAGATCCAGTTGACTGATGAAATGGATGTTGATGCAATTTTAAAAGCCATAGCTGATAAATATAAAAACTATCCGGTCAATAGAGAAGACGGCGTAAAGATTGATTTTGATAATGAATGGGTACAACTTAGAAAATCTAATACTGAACCGATTGTAAGAATATATTCTGAAAGTGATTCAGAAAATAAAGCACAGGCTATATCACATAAAATAATTGAAGATATAAAAGAGATTATCAGAACAATGTAATAATTTCTAATCGGTACTATTATGATTAAAAGAAGGAGGGTTAGACGGTTCAAGAGTATTTCTTTTAAATTCACGGTGCAACAAAAGAAAAAGGTTGATGCATATTGTCGAAAGCACAGCACAACTCCTATAAGAATGTATAAGAAAGCCATTATGCTGTACCTGAGTAATAATGGCTATGGGGATAAGTACCTCTTTGAAGCTGATCCTCCTAGCAATCAACTTTCAATATTTGATATTATTTCGGAAACTGACTATCCAAGCGAAAAAAGTATACGTGAAGTTACTATCACATAGAATAAGACTACTACGTGTACTTAATCTGTGAGAGTTACTTAATCTTCAGGTGTTTCAACAATCAATAACTGGCAATCTGTCATGCCTTTTAGAATCAACCTATCTAACCTGTCAGAAATTTCAATTGTATCTCTCCGCAATGCAAAATATGAGGAATTAATTTGTAGTTGACCTTCCACAACAAGAATGAGCAATTTATTATCATTTACGAACCACGAATACTCATAGGTATTATCCTTTTGCAAATCGAGTAGAGATATATAAGAGTTCTGTCCGATCGATAATCTGTTATTATTAAAATCAGGGGAAGCAACCAATTGTAGTTTATTTTTTCTATCAACCGGATTAAACGATTGCTTTTGGAAATGTGGGATTTTGTTTTTTTCTTCAGGGTATATCCATAACTGAATTAAATGTAAAGAACTGTCTCCTGAAGGGTTTGATAATGAAATTTCTACACCTTTGCCTGCTGAAATAGCCAGAATTTCCCCAGTTCCTATTGTATGCTGAATATTATTATCTGCATTAATCAGTAATTCTCCTTTTAAAGGAAAATAAATCATTTCAATATTTGCGTATGGAGTTTTACTGAATCCGCTACCTGCTCTCAATATTTCATCATTAAGTACCCTGAGTGTAAAGAATTTTTCTCTCAAAGGATTAAAGTATTCAGCGAAACTAAAACTATAAGAAGATCTGAGCCAACCAAAATCAGATATTCCCCTCATTTCTGCTCTATGAATAAGAATTGACACTTTACAAGTATAAATGGTACTTAGATTGAGTTTATAAATTTAGTTGAAATAATGTTTGGAGATGAAGTGAAGTAGCTTTTTGATGAACTATTATGACAATGACTGGAGAAATTAATTATTTCTTGATAATTGATTGAAACGATGCAACTAAAAGAAATACAGGACTTTAAAATGAATAAATATATGATGGCTTCTTCAGAACCGATGAATTGCAAAAAAAATTATTCAAGAGCGTGTATAAGAAATCTATCTTTTTATATTTGCATATGGTTTTTTTGCGGCAGATTGCCGGTCAAGGTTCAATGCAGGTTCCCCACCTGCCCGGGCCCGTGAAAGAGCTTAAAAAGTTCTATTTCACTAATTTATTAACAATTCTCAAAAACCAATGAAAAAAAACGTACTTATCATCGGAGCTGCGGGAAGAGATTTCCACAACTTCAACACCTATTTTCGAGGTAACGCTAATTACAATGTTGTTGCATTCACAGCAGCTCAGATACCTGACATTGACGGCCGTAAGTACCCTAAAGAATTGGCAGGAGAGGACCTTTATCCTGATGGTATACCAATCTATGCCCAGGATGAACTACCCCAACTGATTCATGACTTGAAGGTTGACGACTGTGTTTTTTCGTACAGTGACGTTCCTTATCCAAGGGTTATGAATATCAGTGCATTGGTCAACGCTTCAGGTGCAAATTTCATTTTATTAGGTCCCCGCGACACAATGATCAAAAGCACTAAGCCGGTAATTGCTGTAGGTGCTACACGTACCGGATGTGGTAAAAGTCAAACAAGCCGCAGAATCATTGAAATTCTGATGGAGATGGGGCTAAAAGTTGTTGCAATCCGTCATCCAATGCCTTATGGTGATTTGAATGCACAGAAAGTACAGCGTTTTGAAACCATTGAAGATTTGCATAAACACAAATGTACTATCGAAGAAATGGAAGAATATGAACCTCATGTAGTTAGAGGTGATGTTATTTATGCCGGAGTTGATTATGAAGCAATTGTAAGGGCTGCAGAAAACGATCCAAATGGTTGTGATATAATTCTTTGGGATGGCGGAAATAACGACTTTCCGTTCTACAAACCTGATTTAATGATAGGTGTGGCAGATCCTTTACGCGCAGGCGCAGAAGTTAGTTACTATCCAGGAGAAGTGGTCGCTCGTATGTCTGATGTAATCGTGATCAATAAAATAGATAGTGCTTCACTTGACTGTATCAATACAGTAAGAGACAATCTTCATAAGATTAATCCACATGCTATTATTATTGATGGAGCTTCACCATTATCAGTTGATAAGCCAGAACTTATACTTAATAAGAAGGTTTTAGTTGTTGAAGATGGCCCAACCCTTACTCATGGCGAGATGAAAATAGGAGCGGGTGTAGTTGCTGCACTGAAATATGGTGCTGCAGAGCTTGTTGACCCACGTCCGTTTGTTGTAGGAAAACTTGAAGAAACATTCCGCATTTATCCAAATATTGGAACCTTACTTCCTGCAATGGGATATGGTGATGAACAGGTAAAAGACCTCGAAACTACCATCGCAAATGTGGAATGCGATGCCGTAATAATTGCCACTCCAATTGACTTATCAAGAGTTGTAAAAATTAACAAGCCAACTGTTAAAGTCGGCTACGATCTACAGGAGATTGGTAGTCCAAATTTAACATCAGTTCTAAAGGACTTTGTTAAAAAGCACAATTTAAAATAATAAGAAAGAAAGCTGCCTTAAATGGCAGCTTTTTTTTTGGTTACTTTTGTAAAAAACTACACCTAATAAAAGAAAGACAATGAAAAACCGCAGTCTGGTCTCTATTAATGATTATACAAAGGAAGAATATCTGAAAATACTCGACCTCGCAGAAGAGTTTGAAAAACAACCAAAACAAACACTTCTTGAAAAGTATGTTGTTGCAACTCTGTTTTTTGAACCTTCAACCCGCACGAGGTTAAGCTTTGAGAGTGCTGCTTCACAATTAGGAGCAAAAGTGATTGGATTCTCAGATGCTTCCAGCTCAAGTGTATCTAAAGGTGAGTCTCTTAAGGATACAATCATGACCGTTGCGAATTACAGCGATATAATCGTAATGCGTCATCCAAAAGAAGGAAGTGCCCGTTTCGCAAGTGAAGTTTCAAAAGTTCCAATAATCAATGCAGGCGATGGAGGAAATCAACATCCAACACAATGTTTGCTTGATTTATATTCTATTCGAAAAACCCAAGGTACACTTGATAAATTAAACATTGCTTTTGTAGGGGATCTTAAATACGGCCGAACAGTCCATTCTCTGGTTATGGCTTTGTGCAATTTTGAAACAACTTTTCATCTTGTTTCCCCATTGGAGCTCAAACTACCCAGCTATGTGAAGATGCATATTAAGAATAATAATCTTAATTATTTTCAATATACAGATCTGGCTGACGTTATCGAAACCGCTGATATAATATATATGACGAGAATTCAGCGAGAAAGGTTTTCTGATCCTATAGAATATGAAAAGGTAAAAAATGCTTATATTCTCAATGCAGAAATGCTGGCAAACTGCAAGAAGAATATGAGAGTTTTACATCCACTACCCCGAGTTAATGAAATTACAGAAGACGTTGATTATACAGCTCAGGCATATTATTTTACTCAAGCTTTGAATGGAGTCTTTGTAAGGCAGGCACTTTTAGCTACTATTTTAGGTGTTAAATAATTAAGACAAGAAAACTACGATGGATACTAATGTAAGAAAAGAGCTGATTGTATCAGCTATTGAAAACGGTACTGTAATAGATCATATTCCTTCTAAAAGTGTTTTCAGGGTTGTTAGAATGCTAAACCTTGAGCAGTTTGATGAGAAAGTTACTATAGGATACAATCTGGAAAGTAAAAAGTATGTAAGAAAGGGTATTATAAAGGTCAGTGACCATTATTTTAAAGACAGGGATGCTAATAAAATTTCACTTGTAGCACCATCTGCAACACTGATTACTATAAAAGATTTTCAGGTGGTTAGCAAGAGAAAAGTGGAGGTGCCAGATTATATTGAGCAATTTGTTAAATGCGTAAATCCGAATTGTATTACAAATCATCAGCAAATAATGACAAAGTTTAATGTCATTGACAAAAATGAACTTAAACTTCAATGTCATTATTGTGAGAAGATTACTGGAAAGAACAACATAGAGATTCTTTAATCAGTACATAATATTTGTTGCAGAAAGCTTGTTATCCTAACAGGCTTACTGAATATTCCCTAAAAGGCCGCTTTTTATGCCATCTCATATCAAGACTTTAATAGAAGAAGGTGAACATCAACAACTGGATTTTAAATTTGGTGTTAATGATTCGAAAAAGATTGCCCGTACCCTTGCTGCGTTTGCAAACACTGATGGGGGCCGGCTTTTATTAGGGATCAAAGATAATGGTGCTATTGCAGGAGTTAGATCTGATGAAGAATACTACATGATGGAGGCTGGTGCTCATCTTTATTGTAAACCTCCTGTTGAATTTGATATACAGGAGTGGGATGAAAGTGGTAAAAATGTATTGGAGGTTATTGTCCAGAAAAGCAAGGATATTCATTCAGCCCCTGATAAAGATGGGAATTATAAAATATTTGTAAGGGTAGGGGACCAAAATTTTGTAGCAAATGGTGTTCTCTTAAAGGTTTGGAAAAAAAAGAAGAACCTGCATGGAGTACAAGTGAGTTTTTCTCCAGTAGAAAGAACCTTGATTGCTTATATAGAGCAAAATAGCCGAATTACCTTGAGTACTTTCAAAAAATTGTCTGGATTGTCAGTCAAAAGATGCGAACACATCCTTGCTAATTTTATTGTTCTTGATATTATTAGACTAAATTATTCTGAAACAGGTGTTTATTATACTTTGAATCCCGACTTCGATCTGGAGAAAGAAATTTTATGAAAACGATAGGATTGATTTCCGATACTCATTCTTCTACTCATCAATCAGTGATTAATTTCCTGCAAAAATGTGATGAGATATGGCATGCCGGTGATATCGGAGATTTAGAAACAGCAAAGAATATTGCTTCTATCAAACCATTAAAGGCTGTTTATGGGAATATAGATGGACAAGACATAAGAAGCTTTTATCCTAAATACCAGGATTTTTATTGTGAGGAAGTAAAAGTATTAATGATTCATATAGGCGGTTATCCTGGAAAATATACTGCAGAAGCTCAGGCCTTAATTAAAGAATTAAAACCCACCTTATTCATTTCCGGACACTCACATATCCTTAAAGCTATAAATGATGATAAAAACTCCCTATTGCATCTAAATCCAGGCGCAGCAGGTAAGAGCGGATTTCACAAATTTGTTACCGCTATGAAGTTCGTAATTGATGGCGCAAACATCAAAGACCTTGAGGTGCTTGAAATTGAAAGGTAAGTGAAATAAAAAATTAGCGAAGCCTGTCTGCTGAGCGGACCAGCTTTTCATCACGTACTATTCCTCTGTTTGCCAGAAACAGCATAATGAAGGCTGTTAAAATCAAATATAAGCCGTATCCATGAGTGTAGACCGCTTCTGATTCGGTAAGGCGACTTATCATTGGACCATAGGCAAAGAAAATCAGACCCAGAATTACTACCACAAAAAGGATAAGTATTCTAACAATTTTTGATTGAACTGTTCGTCTTTTATACATGAAAATAGTCAAAAAGGAAATCAGGGCGGTAATTCCAACCAAGATACCTAGAGGCATTATTTTCTTAGAATTAACAATTGGCTCAGCACCCGGTGTTAAGGGTTTCAGGTGAGTCACATATAAATGACTATATGAAATTTCAGAAATAAAACTTGCAACAGGAAGAAAGAATAATACAATGAGTGCGATGGAAGCAAGTAATAAATAGATTGATTGTACTCTTTGGATCATAACTGAATCTTTTTTTTTGACAAAGATAATAAAGCACGTTGAATATAACATTCAGAAGTAAAAAAGGACTAACATGACATTTCATTTTCCTATTTTTGCAATCTAAGCTATTCCAAATGATCTATAGCAGATTGCTCAAACCATCTCTTTTCATAATTCTTCTTCTCTTTATTTACAGTATATGGCAGAGAGTTCCTGATATAGACGATGCCTGGATTGGTGAGCATGCATTCTGGTTATCAGAAGTAGGATATGTGAAATCAGAATTGATGCATGGAATAACTCTACAGGAAGAACGGCATCTGGTTCATCATAAATTCTTTACTTTAAACGGTCTTATTGCAATCAAGTTATTTGGTTTCTCATTGTATACATTAAAAAGTGTGACTCTATTATGGACTGCACTTTTTATGATACTATTTTATATCTATCTCCGAAAAAAGAAAGGGTCTACAACTGCTTTGTTCGGGATCTTGCTTATAGCGGTCAATGCATTTATATTCCAGTACAGTTTTGTTTACCGTCCTGAAATCATGGTTATGACTTTAGGATTTGGTTCTTTTGTTTTTTTAGAGAAGTATATCACTCAGAATCGAACAGTATTCGTAATAATTAGCGGATTCATAGCAGGTATTGCAGCGTCAGCTCATCTTAACGGTTTGATCTATATAGGTGCAGGATACTTGTTGTTACTATGGAAGAAAAAAGTTTCCGGTAGCATCATTTTGGGGTTAGTTTCTCTATTGGGTTTTGCAGTTTATTTTTATGACTTTACAGCAGATTATAATATGAACTTTTGGCTGCACCAAATCAAGGACTCGCCTGCTTTGCACAAGTCATCTGTTATTCCGGAATCGATAGGATTCTTTTTAAAGGTTTTACGTGAACATATGAGGTTCTTCCATAGCCCAAAAGAAATTGTCTTTTCTGCATTGTTGATAGGATCGATTATAGTCAATTTTAAACAACTTAAAAACGAGACTATTTACTTACATTACCTGCTTCTCCTGGTAATTTTACTCTCACTGATATCAGTACATACAACCAGCAAATACCTTCTTTTGTATCTTCCTTTTATGATGCTGATAATAGTAAAAAGTTTCAATCTGATGTATAATAAGGTCACAGATGAAACTCAAATACCAACGAAACAAAGAAAACAATGGTTAGCCATGATTATTATCATTACATGTTATTTAGCTATTCACATGGTTTACAATGTTCTGATCTCTGTTGAAAAGTTTGACTCAGCACAACACAAAAAGTACACTCAAAAATATTTTCCAAGTCATGATAATACAGCAATCCTCGCACCCATGTCGTTCATTTTTAATGAACTACACCATTATAAAAGAATTCAGAGTGACCTGAGTATTGAAGAAATGAACAGACCGCATACCCTGACCAGTGAAACTTTCTTTGAGACTATTGACAGTTTGGACCTTAATGCTATGATATTAACCGACGAATATCAGAGAAAATATGGATTATACATTCTGGATGAAAATGATCTTAGGAGTAAAGGATTCACGATATTGGGAAAAGAGCATGGAATGACCTTTTATTCTAAGATTGAATGATGGAAAGTACATTTACTTTTCCTCTTTAACCATTCTTTCAGTAGCCTTGTTATAATACTCTTCAGATTTAAGGAAACCGCCTGTCCACACTTCACGTTTTTCAGTAACACCCTTATCATCCAAATGCATCCATATGCCATCCTTAAGATTATTTATGTAAGGTCCTGAAATGAAAACTCTTCCATTAGGATGATAAAAAGTAGCAAGGCCTTCGAGTTTCCCTTTCTTGTAAGTTGCTTTTGTTTTTACAGCTCCATCCGAAAAATACTGGATCCAATTGCCTTCTTTTGTTCCATTGACGTATTGCACCTCGTCAAGTAAATTACCATCATGGTAGTATATCTTCCAGGTGCCATGAGGAATGCCATTTATATAATTCTCCTCAGCAATGACAATGGAATCCTGGTTGTAAAATTTCCATAATCCATTCTTTTGCTCTTTGATATATTCACCTTCAGATACGATAAAACCTTTGTCAAATATCTTGGTATAAGCCCTGGATCCTTTATTAAAAAACTCAGTTATAGCTTTGACTTTTCCTACTGAGTCATAGTAAGTGAATGTCCCAAAAGGTATATCATCGACAAACTGACCTTGGTATAATATTCTGCCATGGGTATCTGTTTTCTCCCATTTACCTTGCTTAAGTCCCTTTCCATCAACCAAATTAAGAGACTCATCAACCTGACCGTATGAAGATGTAATAATGAGAATTCCTGTTAAGAAAGTAAAAATAATCTTTTTGATATTGACAATCATAATGTTAATATGTTTTACTTCACGGTATCGATAAGAACTACTAGTTTTTACAGAGAGAGATGTTATAAACTGTTTGTATATTTGCCCGTCAAAATTAAGCATTCTTCTAATAGCCAACAATTTTATGAACACCTATCCTTCAAAGCTACTTGATGCAGCAGTAGCAGAATTGGTTAAACTACCCGGAATAGGAAGAAGAACTGCCTTGCGACTTGCATTATGGATCCTTAAACAGGAAGCTAACAAAGTGCGATCATTGGGTCAGTCAATAATCGACCTGCGTGAAAATATGCAATTCTGCTCAAGTTGCCACAGTATCTCAGATGGAAACTTATGCAACATTTGTGCCGATTTAAAGCGTGATCATTCAGTAATTTGCGTTGTTGAAGATATTCGCGATGTTATTGCTATTGAAAACACAAACCAATATCGCGGAATATATCACATTCTAGGTGGAATAATTTCACCTATGGAAGGGATAGGACCTCAGGATCTTCATATCAGTTCTTTGATCGGGAAAGCTGAAACAGGAAGCATAAATGAACTAATTATGGCTCTGCCTTCAACTACAGAAGGAGATACTACTGCTTTTTATATTTACCGGAAGGTTCAACCATCAGTACCCGTTATTTCAGCAATATCAAGAGGTATAGCCATCGGAGATGACCTTGAATATGCCGATGAGGTTACACTTGGTAAATCTATCAGAAACAGGGTGCCTTTTGATAAATCTCTATAAAAATTATGATGATAATTGATACTCTTACTATAAACACAATTGAAGCGATACGTATACTATTTGGTACTGATGTTCGCAAGGAGCAAATAACTATTCAAAGAACAGTTTCTGCATTCAGAGATCAGGGGGACTTCTCATTGGTTGTTTTTCCATTTTTAAAATTGTCCAGGAAATCTCCTGAAGAAACCGCAAGGTTGATAGGAGAGAGATTGACCGAGAAAACGCCTGAAATTGACTCTTTTTCAGTTATTAAGGGTTTCTTAAATCTAAAACTTAAATCGGAATTCTGGACCAGATTTTTATCACAGAATTTTGGAAATAAACTTTTCGGGATTAAAGAGACATTAAATGAAAAGCCCATACTGGTCGAGTTTTCTTCACCAAATACAAATAAACCACTTCATCTTGGCCATATACGCAATAATTTGCTTGGCGATTCAATAAGTCGTATTCTCAATGCTAATGGTGAAAATGTAGTTAAGGTAAATCTGGTTAATGATAGAGGAATACATATCTGCAAATCAATGCTAGCCTGGAAACTTTATGGAAAAGGAGTTACACCTGAATCAAGTGGTATTAAAGGAGATAAGCTAGTAGGCGATTTCTATGTTCTTTTTGACAAAAAGTATAAAGAAGAACTCGGGGAGTTAAAATCCCAGGGATTAAATGAGGATGAAGCTGCTACAAAATCACAACTTATGGCAGATGCTCGTCAGTTACTCATAAAATGGGAGCAAAAGGATCCGGAAACTTTGAAACTTTGGAATTCAATGAATGGCTGGGTTTATAAGGGATTTGATACAACTTATAAGAATTTAGGGATAGAATTTCATAAGATTTATTATGAATCAGAAACTTATCTTCTTGGGAAGGAACTTGTAAAAGAAGGACTGGAAAAAGGGATACTATTCAGAAAGGAAGATAATTCGGTCTGGATAAATCTAACTGAGGAAGGCTTGGATGAAAAATTATTATTACGTTCAGACGGTACTTCTGTATACATGACCCAAGATCTTGGAACCGCAGAACTTCGTTATAAGGAGTTCAATCCTGAAGCAATGGTTTATGTGGTAGGAAACGAGCAGAATTACCATTTTGATGTCCTAAAATTGGTACTTAAAAAACTTGGAAAAGAATGGGCATCGTCGATATTTCATCTTTCATATGGAATGGTTGAATTGCCTGAAGGTAAGATGAAATCGAGAGAAGGTACGGTCGTTGATGCTGATGATTTAATAGAGGAAATGATTTACACAGCCCGCGAAATGACACTGGAGCTTGGCAAAATTGAAGATTTTGAAAATGAGGAAGCTTTAAACCTTTATCGGACAGTAGGATTGGGAGCACTAAAATATTTCATTCTAAAGGTCGACCCTAAGAAAAATATGATTTTCAATCCGGCAGAGAGTATAGACTTTAATGGAAATACAGGACCTTTTATTCAATACACCTATGCACGAATCAAGTCAATTTTACGAAAAGCTGATGATTTAAAAATTGGTTTTGATCAAAGTATAGAATTGCACCCAAAAGAAACAAGTCTTATCATACTTAACAGCTCATTTCCGCAGATTATTGAACAGGCTGCGAAAGAATACTCCCCTTCAGTTATAGCTAATTTCATTTATGAACTGGCAAAAGAGTATAATCAATTCTACCATGAGCTCCATATATTGCGTGAAGAGAGTTTAAGTAAGAAAAATCTTCGACTCGCAATTTCATTGATGACTGCATCTAATCTCAAAAATGGACTAGGCATAATGGGAATAGACGTTCCAGAAAGAATGTAATATTCAATGGATTAAGAATATATCCAAGTCATGCTCCTTTAAGAATCGACTCTTATTTACATTCATCAGTAAAACTTAAAAGTTTTAATGAAAGGGGGTCTTTTATAACTAAATCGGGGAACTCCGAGGTTAGCTCATCTTTGCTTCCATATCCATACAGGACGGCTGCAGAAGATATCCCACACATCTTTGCTCCCCTTATATCATGATACCTGTCACCTATCATTAATATTTCCCGAGATGCCGGGATTTTAAGCTTTTCTAGAGTGTAATTAATCAATTCATATTTTTCACTCCTTCGCCCATCAATCTCGCAGCCTGAAATTGTTTTGAAATATTGTTTAAAAGGAGTAGAATCAATTATTAGTTGAGCATAGAGTTCAGCTTTTGAAGTAACAAGACTCATTGAAAACCCTATTTCTTTTAGATAATTTAGGGATTCTTCAATTCCTTCAAAAATATCAAATTCATAAAGCCCCTTCTTTTTATAGTATTCTCTATAAATAGCAGTAGCTTTTTCGGCATGCTCATCGTTCATTTGAAACAATTGTTTGAAGGAGCTTCTTAATGGTGGCCCTATAAAAGGATTAAGATTGGAAGGCCTTTTTTTATCCGGAATATTTAATTGGTCCATAGTGTAAATGACGGAATTAAAAATACCTCTCTTAGAATCAATTAAGGTACCATCAAGATCGAAGAACAAGTTTGAAAATTTCATTAGAATAAAAAGTAAGAAACAAAAACTTTAGTATCCAGAATATCTGGTTGTTTTATTCATTTAAATGCAAAATTACCTTTTAATTCAGGTGCAATTACCAAAATCAGCGTAATAATGATTAAGGTAAACATAAGTGTATCTCAGGCGTTGCTGCAAATGTTGTATTTTTGCAAATCACAATTCAGAACTGATGAATCTTCATCATAAGTTAAACTCTGCTATTTTTAAGATAGTTTCAAAGACTGTACAGGATACAAATATTGAAGCATATGTCATTGGTGGCTACGTGAGAGACCTTTTACTTGATCGCCAATCAAAGGATATAGATTTCGTTGTAATTGGTAATGGGATTGAATTGGCAGAAGCAGTTGCCTCAAAAATGGATGGCACTCACAAGGTAAGTATTTTTAAAAATTTTGGCACTGCAATGATAAATTACAATGATTTGCAGATTGAATTTGTTGGTGCACGGAAAGAATCATACCAGTTTGACTCAAGAAAACCTAATGTGGAATCGGGTACTCTTGAGGATGATCAGAACAGAAGAGATTTTACTATTAATGCTTTAGCAATAAGTTTGAACAAATCAAATTTTGGCGAGCTGATAGATCCTTTTGGTGGCCTGGATGATCTGAAAAGCAAGGTTATCAGAACTCCACTCAATCCTGATGTTACATTTTCGGATGATCCTTTACGAATGATGAGGGCTATAAGATTCGCTTGTCAGCTAAACTTTTCAATATTACCAGTTACTCTGGAGTCAATATCAGCCAACAAGGAAAGAATAAGGATTATTTCAGCTGAGAGAATTTCAGAGGAACTCAATAAAATGATAATGGCTGAAAAGCCATCAGTAGGATTTAAATTGTTGGACAAAACTGGACTCCTGCCGATAATTTTCCCCCAGTTGTCTGCACTTAAAGGTATTGAGAACATTAAGGGTAAAGCTCATAAAGATAATTTTTACCACACCCTTGAAGTTCTTGATAAACTCTCTTCAAAGACCAATTATTTGTGGCTGAGATGGGCAGCATTGCTTCATGATATTGCAAAACCCTTAACCAAGAAATTCAATACAGAGACAGGTTGGACATTTCATGGTCATGAGGTAAAAGGATCGAGGATGGTCGCTCAGATATTCAGACAATTAAGATTGCCACTAAATGAAAAAATGAGGTATGTACAAAAGCTTGTATCTCTGCACCTCAGACCTATTGCTCTTTCTGAGGATGAAGTAACAGATTCTGCCATCAGGAGATTGCTTTTTGAAGCGGGCAATGATATAGAAGACCTTATGTTATTATGTGAAGCCGATATAACTTCGAAAGATCAGCAGAAGGTTAAACGTTTTCTTGCAAATTTCAGTCTGGTTAGAGAAAAATTGAAAGAAATAGAGGAGAAGGACAATCTCAGAAACTGGCAACCACCTATTTCTGGTGATGAAATAATGAATACTTTTGGATTACAGCCTTGTAAGGAAGTAGGTATTATTAAAACAGCGATAAGGGAAGCAATTCTTGAAGGTCAACTAGCAAATGACCATGAATCAGCTTTCGAATATATGCTCGGAATTGGTACTAAAATGGGCTTAAAACCAGTTGAAAAATAGTTAAAATTTAATAGGTACCTGAAAGCCTTTTGAACAAATTTTATGTTTTGTTTTTTCTATAAAAACAGCTAACTTTACTCTAAATATCGAATTAAACTTTATCAAGCATGCACCTCTACAGATTCAGATTATTGCACGAAGATCAGGAAGAATTCCTGCGTGATTATGATATATTAGCCTCACAAACCTTTTTTGATTTCCATCAACTTATAATGGAAACTGTAGAGCTTAAAGGAAACGAACTGGCGTCATTCTTTATTTGTGATAAAAATTGGAGAAAAAAAAAGGAAATCACTCTTATTGACATGCAGCAAAATGAAGGTGAAACGAATGATCAGGATGATGATGAAAAGCCGGCATCATTTAAAATGCCAACCTTCGAAATGGCTAAAGTTAGAATTAAAGAGATGATTGACGACCCTCATCAGAGGCTATTGTACGAATATGACTTTCTCAACCCGAAAACTTTTTTTATCGAGTTAATGAAAATTATTGAAGCTGATAAATCTGAAACATATCCTAAATGTATAAAGAGCATTGGAAAAATAATCCCTACTTCAATTTCTTCAATCCCATTTATTGCTGATGATGATCTTGAAATAACCCTTCCTAGTGAATTCGATGAAGTGACTGAAAATGAGGATGACGACGATATCATAATCGATCCTACGAATGATGTTGACAAAGAATGGTAATGCCCAAGATTCCCCAAACGCATTCCACTCTAATAATTATTACAGGGCCTACGGCAGTTGGTAAAACAAACATTGCAATTGAAGTTGCCAAGCATTTTAGGACTGAGATCATTTCAGCCGATTCAAGACAATTCTATAAGGATTTGAAGATTGGAACAGCTGTTCCAACGGATGAGCAATTACGGACTGTTAAGCATCATTTTATTGGGCATTTGAATTTGGATGATAGATACAATGTTTCCAAATTTGAAAAGGATACCTTAATACTATTAAATGAACTATTTGTCAGAAATCCTGTAGTTATCCTGACTGGTGGTTCGGGTTTATACATCAAAGCAATAACCGATGGGATTGATGAACTTCCTGATGCTGATCCTGAAATAAGAGAAAAGCTGAATATAATTTATCAGAATGAAGGTCTTTCTGCTATAAGGAGGATGTTATTTAATTATGATCCTGAATATGCTGCCAGAGTTGATGCAGCTAACCCAGTTAGGATATTAAGAGCTTTAGAAGTATATATGCAGACAGGAACTGCATATTCTGAACATCTTAATAATCCCAAGTCACGACGGGATTTTAATATTATTAAAATTGCGCTCAATCTTCCAAGAGAACTCCTCCACCAAAGAATAAATATGAGGGTGGATGAAATGATTGAGGATGGACTCATTGATGAAGCCCGGTCATTTTATCATTTGAAGCATTTGAATGCGCTCAATACAGTTGGATATAAGGAATTATTTGAGCATTTCGAAGGCCATATCAGTCTTGAAGATGCAATTGAAAAGATAAAAACAAATACCAGACGATATGCGCGTCGTCAAATAACCTGGTTCAATAAAGATAAAGAATTTCAGTGGATGATACCTGATTCGAACACGGTTATAACTTGGATAAAGTCACAAATAGATTCAGATAATCCCGATTTCTGAAAAAAGAAAATCCCTTGGGTTGGAAGGGATTTTCTTTACCGAAAGGCATTTTTATATTTTATCAAATTCTACTTTAACCATTTGTCCAGCCAACTGAAGAATTCTCTTTGCCAAAGAATAGCATTCTGAGGTTTAGTTACAAAATGCGTCTCTTCGGGGAAAAATAAGAATCTACTTGGAATATCCTTGAGTTGGGCAACATTAAATGCTTGCATTCCTTCGGTATAAGGAATTCTGAAGTCATAACCACCATGAATTACTAAGATCGGAGTATCCCAGTTTTTTACAAAAAGATGAGGAGAGAAATCATAACTCTTAGGTCTCGGATTAGCCCAATAAGGGCCTTTTAAATCATGGTTCACAAAAAACATTTCTTCGGTGGAGCCATACATACTTTCAAAATTGAATATTCCACAGTGGGCAATGAAAGTTTTGAATCTCTTGTTATGATTGCCTGCAAGCCAATAAACTGAGTATCCACCATAGCTGGCACCTACTGCGCCTAACTTATCCTCATCAACCCAAGGTTCTGCGGCAACACTGTCTATTGCAGTAAAATAATCTAACATATTTTGTCCACCATAATCACCACTTATTTGATCATTCCATTCCTGACCAAAAGTGGGTAGCCCACGCCTGTTTGGAGCAACAATTACGTATTCATGAGCTGCCATCATTTGGAAATTCCACCTATAGGAGAAAAATTGACTCACTGCACTTTGCGGTCCTCCCTGACAGTATAATAAAGCCGGATATTTCTTTCCTGGATCAAAGTTAGGTGGAAGGATAACCCATACAAGCATTTTCTTTCCATCAGTTGTAGTGACCCATCTCTTAGTGGTTTTCCCTAATTCAACACCTCTAAGAATTTCTCTGTTTGTGAAAGTAAGTTGTTCTTCAGATCCGTCTTGTTTTACTCTGAAAATTTCAGAAGGGAGGTCCATTCTCATTTTTGTAATTATCAAATCCTTACCAATTAGATCAAAGTCTGTTATATCATGATCGCCTTTAGTGATTTGTGTAATTTTTCTATCCGAAAGGTTCATTTTATAAACCTGATACGTAGCTTGAGTTCCGCTGATAAAATATAGCTCTTTGCCATCTTTTGAGAAATTGAAATTAGCAGAACTCTGGTCAAATTGTTCTGAAAGATCAGTGTAGGGTTGCCCGGTTCCTGGTAATACCCTGCCTGATTTGTCTTTTAAAATTTCTGATTTTAAACTTGTGCCATTTGTTAAAGCTGATAGATCAAGCAATAAAATGCGATCTTTATCAGCTTCAAAACCAGGGGTTTTCATACTTCTATATACGACTTTTGTTCCGTCAGGAGAAAAGATCGGATCTTGATCATACCCTTCATTTTCAATTGTAAGATTGACCGTTTCGGAAGATGCCAGGTTATATAAATAAAGATCACTGTTTGTGCTTACAGCATACTCTTTACCCACCAGTTTTTTACATACATATATCAATGAAATTCCATCAGGGGCCCATGTAATCTGCTCCATTCCTCCGTTTGGCATGAGGGGACTGTCGTAAGGCTCTCCTTTCATAATATCTATTCCTGGAGAAATCATACCCTGGTTGTAGGGTGCAATGAATACATGACTATAACTGTAATCATGCCAATTGTCCCAGTGTCGGTACATCAGGTCCTCATAAATCAATGCATTTGCAGAAGGAAGATCAGGATAAAGGTCCTTTGCATCTTTCTCTATTTTTACATCTTTTATGTACGCTATATGTTTTAAATCTGGTGAATATGAGAAACCATTAATTCCTCCATCAATATTTGTTATCTGTTTTTTATTTTCCCCATTGGGTCCCATTTCCCATATTTGCATTGATCCTGACTCAGAAGATAAAAATCCAATTTTCAAGCCATCAGGTCGCCAAACAGCATTAATTTCATTACCTTTAAATTCTGTCAATTTTCTAGGTGACTCGGCATCAATGTCTAATCGATATATGTCTCTGTTCCCTTTATTTTCCTGAACGTCATACCATGAAACTCCATAAATGATAGAATTTCCGTCAGGGGATAATTCCATTTCACTTACACGACCAAGTTTCCACAGGAGTTCAGCAGAGAATTTATTTTGACAATGAGCTGAAAAGCTTAATAATAAAGCTGTTAAAAGTATAAGATTTTTTTTCACTTCTATTGGTTTTAATTAATTAGTAGTTGTAAACCCGGCCGCTAAGTTATTAAAAAGTGTTATTCCCAACTCTGTATTATTCTGTTATACAATTTGTCCCAAAGATGAGAATTATGTCCAATAAAAGGACACTTTGTATCATTTGCAATGTTTTATAATGCACAATATCAACGCTATATAGAAATGGTTATAAAATTGATGAATAACTGTTGGTAATAATGAATATTGGAATTGAATTTAGTTAGAACTACTCGGTAAATAGATGTTAAAGGTTAGGGAACACATAATAAGTCAGAGAAGGTCTTCAATGCATAAGTACAATATATTGCTTGGCGAAGATATGAGGATCATTGAAATGGCAGATGAATTGTCTTCTCTGATTATTAAAGATAATGAGCCAGTTGAAAACGCATTATTTACAAATTTTATCCATTTGGATGATATTGAGAAGTTCAAAGATGTTTTGAAAAAAGAATTTGAAAGGTGCACTTTCAGGATAATCCTTAATGGAAACCGAATAATGCACGTTGATTCTATCATCTATTATAAATGTATACAAAATCCAGATGTCTATTACCTTCTGAGTATTTACGATGAAACACCTTTGGTTTCTTACTTTAATTCAACAATTGAATATAATCAGAAACTAAGGGCTGTAGCAGATAATACAAATGATATTGTTCTTATATATCAAAGTGGATCAATTATCTATGCTAATCAGATTGCGGTAAATCAGTTAGGATATTCTGCAGATGAATTATCCACAATGAGTCCATTCGATCTGGTACCTCCTGAAGAAAAAGAGAGAGTTGAGGAACTACAACTAAAGTTTCAGGAAAATGGATTGAATACCTACACTTTCAGGTCGTATATTTTGACGAAGACTGGAGAGAAAAGACTTTGTGATAATAAAGTTAAACTCATTAAGCATAAGGGTATACCCTGTGTTCTGGCAGTCATTCATGATATAACTGAAAAAGAGCATGCTTTAAGTCAGCTAACAAAAGCCAAATTGGAAGCTGAGTCTGCTAATAAGATTAAGTCTGACTTTCTTGCCATGATGAGCCATGAAATCCGGACTCCGATGAATGGGGTAATCGGTATGACAAGTTTATTGTTAAATACACCACTTTCATCAGAACAAAGAGATTATGCTGAAACAATCCAGATATCTGGTGAAAGTTTGATTAAAATTATTAATGATATACTTGATTTTACCAAAATTGAATCTCAGCGTCTGCAATTAGAAGAGACTGTTTTTGAATTAAGAACCTGCATTGAAGATGTTTATGATCTTTTCGCCCTTCAGGCCATTGGCAAAGGACTTGATTTGCTTTATTTAATCGACAATAATGTACCCTCTTATCTGATGGGTGATGTGACAAGGCTAAAGCAAGTTTTATCCAACCTAGTTAGTAATGCAATTAAATTTACTGAGAGAGGAGAGATTTTCACCTCAGTTGAACTACTATCAATACCGGAGCAAGAGGAGATTGAATTAAAATTTGCAATAAAAGATTCTGGAATTGGAATACCTTCTGATAAGACCAATTATATTTTCGAAGCTTTTGCGCAGGCTGATACTTCAACAACCCGGAAATACGGAGGAACTGGATTGGGATTGCCTATATCTAAGAAATTGGTTGAACTGATGGGAGGGGACCTATGGGTTATTAGTGAAATTGATCATGGCTCAACATTCTATTTTACTTTAAAATTAAAGAATACCAAATCCGGACAACCCAAAGTACATATAAAAGGTCATTTGCCACAACTTAAAGGACATAAAGTTTTAATAGTTGATGACAATGAAATTAACCGATTAATATTAAAAGTTCAGTTTGAAACATGGGGCATGATTCCTACTATCTGTGAGTCGGCTCATCACGCTCTGAAAGTATTAAAGCATAAAACAGATTTTTCTTTAGGAGTTATTGACCTTCAGATGCCTGAAATGGATGGAGAACAACTAGCATTTGAAATAAAGAAAGAACATACATTCCCTTTGATGCTGCTGTCATCTTCAGGACAAACTAAACCATCATATTCTAACTTATTCGAATCCCAGCTATCTAAACCAGTAAGACACAAAGAAATGTTTAAAGAAGTTGTCAAGTTAAGAACAGAACACACACATTGTGAAAAGAAAGCAAGTTATGCTCATCAAATTGATGAAAAACTGAATGAGAAATTTCCACTAAAGATATTAGTTGCAGAAGATAATCTGGTGAACCAGAAGTTAGTAATCTCACTACTATCAAAGATGGGATTTAAGGTCAGGGCTGTTGTAAATGGCAAAGAAGCTGTAGAACAAGTAAGAAATGAGCGTTTTGATCTTGTGCTAATGGATATTCAGATGCCTGAGATGACTGGTATTGAAGCAACGATAAAAATAAGGGAAGAAATACCATCAGATCAACAACCACTTATTATTGCTTTGACAGCAAACGCAATGATTGAGGATAAAGAACATTGTTTCAGATGTGGGATGGTAGATTATATGTCGAAACCTATAAATATTAATACACTGCAGTCGATGCTAATAAAATGGGGCAGTTATTTAAGCAAATCAAGAGTGCAGTAACAAAAAAAAACCGGCTCTTGCCGGTTTTTTTTATTTTTATTTATAGAGAATTTTATAGGACCAGGCAGGAAGTTTCACTCGTGTAAATTCATCTAATACAATTTCTTCAGTACTGAACAATACTTTGAATGTTTCTCGTAAATCATTATCTTTCAGCGCAATTGTCACTTCTTCGTTACTGAGGTTAAAAATTCCTACAACTTGCTGAGTACCCTTTTTACGAAGAATAGCAAAAACTTTTTCGTCATTATCTGTTGATATCCTTTCCCAGGATCCACCTTCATTACCATTATAAAGAGCAGGATGAAAAGATTTAAAGCCTAGCATTGTCTTGTAAAACGGAGCCTTCTGATAATTGCCCCACTCAATAGGATCTTTCTCAAAAAACTCAAGACGTTTTTGCATTGCTGCTTCCTGTCCTGAATAAACTAAAGGCATTCCGGGAATTAATGTACTGAGAGCGAAAAAAGATTCAACAGCATCTCCAAGGCGCTCAAATTCAGTACCTGCCCATGAATTCTCATCATGATTTGTTATAAAATACATTCTGTAAGCATCTTCAGGATACAATGAATCATTCTTTTTAAGGTAGTTCTCTACGTCATTAGGAGTTGCTTCTCCTTTATAGATTTTATTCATTATGTGATGAAATTCCCATCCATAAGTCATATCGAAGGCTGTATGAAATTGTGGACCTTCAGCTTCAGCCAACAAAAATACTGGTTTAATTTTATCTAACTCAACCCGAGCATTATCCCAAAAATCCATTGGTACTTCTCCTGCTACGTCACATCTGAAGCCATCAATATCGAATTCACGAACCCAATACTTCATAGCTTCAAGCATATATTTTCGCATCTCAGGAACATTAAAATCAAATTTTACAACATCTGTCCAATCAAAGGGAGCAAACATTTGACCTGTAGAATCTTTAGCATAGAATTCAGGATGCTCGGTAACAAGGGCATTATCCCATGCTGAATGATTAGCTACCCAGTCAATAATGACTTTTAATCCTTCCTGATGGGCTCTTGTGATAAAACTCCTGAAACTTACTGAATCTCCAAATTCTGGATTAATGCCATAATAATCTTTGACAGAATAATAGCTTCCTAAACTGCCTTTTCTATTCTTTTCTCCTATTGGATGGATTGGCATTAACCAAATAATATCAGTTCCCAATTCTTTGATCCTGGGAAGATGGCCTTCAAGTGCAGAGAAAGTTCCTTCAGGAGTAAACTGTCTGACGTTTACTTCATAGATACTAACATCTTTAGACCAATCGGGATGTTTTACTTGTTTAACCTCAATACTAGCTTGATTTGAGGGGACCTCTCGCTTACATGAATAGTTGCTGAGGGTAAATAAAATAAGTACTAGGTAAAGAAGTTGTTTTTGCATGTTCATATAATTAAATTTAGTGAAGTGTTTCAAAAGACTATTGATAGCAAATTTATGAATAATTCGATCTGGAGGGGGATCATATTAAGAATAAAACCACCCTAAACAGAAGGTGGTTTTAATTAAATATTACAGATTACTATCTTATCAAGTCGCGATATTTTCACCAGTTTCCAAATAGTGTTTCAAATTCATCACATCATTTTTTACCATTCTTTTAAAGATGGGTGTTAATAGTTTGCCAACATTTTCACCAATGATGCCACCTGGTGCCCTGTAGGAAATTTCTGCATCAACTTGTGTCATGTTAATGCCTGTTTCTCTAAAATTCACTGTACCGTAATTTTCAATATCTGAATTCGGTAGTGAATGCCAACTTAAGTGCCTGTCAGGAATTTCTTTCAAAATATTAGCTCTCCAGCTGATAGTTGCAATGTTTCCCGGAACCTTTGCTGTCCATTCTGAAAGTTTGTTATCAATCTGATTAACGTTTTCTAAATGTTCCATGAATAAAGGTAAATTTTCTAACCTTCGCCAGAAAGAATAAACTTCTGATGGTGTTCTGTTGATTGTTACTGTTGCACTTACTGTAAGATGTTCAGTTGGTTCTTCCAGAGTGTCAGTTTGCAGGAGATCATAAGTAAGACAATATCCACTAAAACCTCGCCAGAATAAGTAACCTGAAGCTAATAATTGTAACTTGTTCAACCTTTTTGACGTGAGCGCACTGACAAGCAACACTGAACCGGCGGTTATTGAAATTATACGGTCTGTAGGCCCTACATTGTTCTTCAATCCACAACATGATTTATCTTTCATTTCTAGTTGTATTTATGGGTTAATAAATGAACTTTGAAGCCTCATCTCCTGTAATCAAAATAACAGTTATCTTTTTAAGTTGTTTCTAAAACTATGTACTTACTGTATATAAAATTTTGATTCTCAATAAAAAAGGATGCCAGTGAGGCATCCTTTTTTAAGATAGTTTTAAGCTTAAACTTAACTGTTAGGCTATTCAAATCGCGTCCTTGATGTCATCTATTTAACAGAAAACATCTCATCCTTTAAACCACTATTTACTTTTATTGACAGGACATTTAGCTCTATTAATTGTGGTCCAATAGTTTGTTTGATTTTAAAAGGAAACTTAACTTTATTAACCATCCGATAATCATCGTACTCAATAAATCCCTGATCAGTACTTTCTTTAATCAGCAAATTGGAAGATGTATCAAAGTAACGAACAGCCGTTTTGCCATTCGGTTTTGTAAGTGTCATTTTATAAGCTTCTACTCCATTCAATGTTTCAATACCATCGAGATGAAGTTTAACTCCAATTTCAGGATACTTAAGTTCTGGATTGAGAATAGATTCGTATTTAAGATTTTCAAGTTCTTCACCTTCAATTTTTTGATTACCGCCGCCCATTGGAGATTTTACTACTGCTTCTGAACCATCGAAAATGACCTGCTGGAACACCATTTCTCCGGTCCCCAATTTCATAATATACTTATTCGGAGCCTTTCTGAAGATATCAAATCCTATTGTCATTCCTTGCATATTAGTAGTTGCATTGATGGTAATGTCCTTAATCTTGCCAAGTGCTTTTTCTCCACCGATGGACTCAACGTAAGCCTTATTAATTCCTTCAGCAGTGATTCCTATTGGAGCCGGTTTCAATTTCTTTGTTGGATCATATTCCTTTCCTTCAAAATCGTAATATCTAATTGGTTGATTAGATAATCTCTGCAAAATGGGACCAATTTCAGCAGCATTGCCAACTGCCAGTATATAATTATTTTCTGGTAGTATGTATTTTGCTGCAGTTGAAGTCACATCTTCATTTGAGACCAAAGAAAGGTTTTTCAGATAATTTTTATAATAGTCTTCAGGTAAATTATATTTAGCAGTATTGATAGCAAAATTGGCTATTGTTTGAGGATTCTCAAGACTCAAAGCAAAATTACCTGCAATATAGTTCTTCACTAAAGATAATTCGTCAGCAGGAACCGGCTCTTCACGAAGTCTATTCATTTCAAATAAAATCTCTCTAACAGCACTATCGGTGACTGAATTCCGGATCTCAGTATTAGCTCTGAAAATACCGACGTACCTGTCGGCAGTTAATCTTGAATATGCACCATAGGTATAACCTTTGTCTTCTCGCAGATTGTTAAAAAGTCTGAATGTTCCACCGCCAAGGATTGTATTAGTTACACTTGCTCTTATAGCATCCTGTGTTCCAGGCTTCAAATCAACGGGATAACTAATGCTGAGGTTTGTTTGTACAGCTTCAGGTCTGTCAACAATGGCAATTACATTTCCGGAAGGAAGGGCAGGGAATGAAAACTTACTGGCTGGGACAGTGGCTTTTGTCCAAGCACTAAAATATTTATCTATCAACTCTTTTGCTTCTTCCAAAGTGATATCTCCGACTATTGCTAAATAGGAGACCTGTGGTTGAAAATAATCAGAATAGAAGTTTTTGCATGCATCAATAGTTATTTTCCTGACAGATTCTTTGCTAATCGACTCACCATAAGGGTGTTCGCTCCCGTATACTAATTTTTGACCTACTTTTCTGCTTATAGCGTCTGGTTCAGTTTTCTCTGTTTCGAGAGCAGAAAGTGTTCTGGTTCTTATTTTTTCAAGTTCTTCAGAATTGAAAGAAGGATTAAGAAGTATATCAGACATTAACTGAAGTAGTTTGTCATTATGTTTTTTTAATCCAGAAGCATAGATGCCACTTGAACTGGTGTACAAGTTTGCTCCAATAAAATCTATTTCTTCATCGAGTTCATCTTTTGAAAGATTTTTTGTACCCGTTCTTAACATTTCTCCTGTTAAACTACCTAATCCTGCAAGTTCTCCTTCAATTACGGGAGTGTAATCAAAAGACAATGAATATGTTATGCGAGGAATTTTATGGTTCTCAACAACATAGACCTTCAAACCATTATCCAAAGTAAAGGATTCATAATTCCCAATATTAATTACAGGGGCAGGACCTGGTTTAGGTCTTATACTTCTATCCAGATCCTTGGAATCTGTTTTTTGTAAGGTTTGAGTTTGAGCAAAGACAATTGCTGGCAGAAATGTAATTATCAAAAATAATATGGTTATAATGTACTTTTTCATGGTGGTTGTTTTTACATGCTCTGTTTTGGTAAGTAATAGAGAACGACCCGATTTTCTTTAGTCAGATATTGATTTGCTACTCTCTGAATATCTTCCTTTGTAACGCTAAGATACCTCTGTAATTCAGTGTTAATAAGGTTGGCATCGTTATAGTAAATATGATAATCTGACAAACTCTCTGCTATCCCTGCCATAGTAGAATGTTGTGTTATAAAGGTTACTTCTATCTGATTACGGAGCTTCTCAAATTCCCTGTCAGTCAGAAGTTCATTCTGAACTCTCTCGATTTCAGTATCAATTGCATTTTCAAGATCTTTAGGTTCAACTCCTATATTTGTAATACCAAATGCCAAAAATAAACCGGGATCTTCCAAAGACATTGGATAAGCACCGACAAAGAGGGCTTTTTGTTGCTTATCTACTATGGCCTTATTGAATCGCGAACTCTCTCCATCTGACAATAATGTCGTTAGCATACTAATTGCATAATGATCTTTAGTCCCCATTGCCGGAATGTGGTAAGCCTGAGCTACCATTGGAAGTTGAATATTGTCGAAAACGGTATCCCTTATTTCCGAAGGTATTTTCGGTTCAACAATGTCAGGTCTCCTAATTTCTTTCGTCCCTTTTGGTATTCCCGAAAAGTATTTCTCAACGAGGGCTATTGTCTGTTCGTAATCTATATCGCCAGCTATTGAAAGAGTTGCATTGTTTGGTACATAGAAAACAGAATGAAATTCCATGAATTCTTCGAGGGTTGCATTATTGATGGATTCAGCTGTCCCAATGGGTGTCCATTTGTAAGGGTGAATTGAATATGCGTTTGCAAAAATTTTCTCCATCAAGGTACCATAAGGTTGGTTTTCGTAAGATTGTTTTCGTTCCTCCTTCACAACACTTCGTTGTGTTTCAACTCCAATACTATCAATCTTAAGATGTAGCATTCTTTCAGATTCCATCCACAATCCCAATTCGAGTTGATTTGAAGGAAGAAGGAGGTAATAGAATGTACGGTCAAAAGATGTATTGGCATTTAATTGCGCCCCGGCATTCATTGCAATTATATCAAATTCGCCACGTCCAATATGCGCACTTCCTTCAAACATAAGGTGCTCAAAAAAGTGAGCAAATCCAGTTCTTTGGGGGTCTTCGTTCTTAGATCCTACATGGTAAGAAATTGTAACTGCTACAATAGGGGTTGATTTATCCCGGTGTAGAATTACGTGTAGACCGTTTGAAAGATCATACTCTTTGAATTCAATCTTGTTCTGTGTATAGATTGTTTGCACCGGGAAAAAAGCTATGCAAAAAAACAGAACAATACCAATTTTTAGCTTCATAAAATTTTGTATTAAATGCTTTAATTAAGTTTGTAAAAAGGTTATTTGATCAGTTGGGTTTGTTTGATTATAGTGGACCAACAAGTTAGTTTATTCGTTTTACTGGTTAAGATCACGATTAATGTAATCTGAGTAATCGTCGAGTCTCCGAGTGTATTCACTATCAAATAAAGTTGAAGAAATCATAAAATCAGCTGTAGATCTGTTGCAAGCAGTTGGGATATTATATAAGACAGTAATTCTGAGCAATGCTTTCACATCCACATCATGTGCCTGTGGCATCATTGGATCCCAGAAAAAAATCATCAAATCAATTTTACCATTTACTATCAGACTTCCTAATTGCTGATCTCCGCCTAAAGGTCCTGATTTGAGTTTGACAATCTGAAAATCTTCTAGTAACTCCTCATCCAAGACCATTTTAAGCTTCTCTTCGAGCAATCGGCCAGTAGTTCCTGTACATACAATCTTATGTTTACTAAGGCTCATGGCATTGAATTCAACCCATTCAATCAGATCAAGCTTTCGGTTATCATGAGCAACAATGGCGATGGTTTTCTTTCTATCCATTTCACATATTAAAGTAACAAAAGTAACGATTAAAATGTTAGGCCATATATTGAAAGGAGGAATATTTCCTTGTTGTATCTGGAATTGTATTATTGACTAATTTTGCACCGATTTTTGAAAAAGAGAAAAAGAATTATAAATCACTTAAAATCATTCAATGAATAGGGTATTAGTATTAACAGGTGGTGGTGATTGCCCGGGATTAAATGCAGTTATAAGAGCAATTGTCAAAAGAGCTGCTAAGGAAAAGGATTGGGAAGTAGTAGGAAGCATTGAAGCATTTAATGGTATTTTACGGGAACCAACCGAAATTGTTGTTCTTGATGAAAAGGCAGTATCCGGAATTCATTATCAAGGAGGCACAATTCTTCAAACCACAAATAGAGGTGGCCCATTCGCCTGGCCTGTAAGACAAAAAGATGGGACTTATATAGCTGTTGATAGGTCTGATGAGATGATAAGGAAAATCCAGTATTTAGGTATTGATGCAGTTATAAATATTGGAGGTGATGGTTCACAAAGAATCTCACAGCGACTATTTGAACAAGGCCTTAATATCATTGGAGTTCCTAAAACCATTGATAATGATTTATCAGCGACAGATGCTACATTTGGATTCCAGACTGCCATTCAGATTGCAACTGAAGCAGTAGATAAATTAGTTACTACGGCTGCAAGTCATAATAGAGTCCAGATACTTGAAGTAATGGGAAGAAATGCTGGATGGATTGCTCTCAATGCGGCGGTTGCTGGTGGTGCTGAATTATGCTTACTTCCTGAATTTCCCTATGATATCACCAAAGTACTTGAAAAAGTGGAGAGTAGATTTCAAAAAGGTAGAGGCTTTATAAATATCGTTGTTGCAGAAGGGGCTCGAAACATTAAAGGTGATGTAGTCTCAACCAGCAGCAAAGAAGTTGGATATGAAAACGTTCGCCTTGGAGGTGTTGGCTTCCGACTTGAAGAAGAATTAAAAACTGCTGGTTGCGAGCATAGTATTAGAACAACCGTCTTGGGTCATTTACAAAGAGGGGGTGTACCTATTGCATACGATAGAGTATTGGCTACACAATATGGAGTTAAAGCCATGGAATTAGTTTTAAGTCGTGAATTTGGCAGAATGGTATCATATCGCCATCCTTACATAACTTCAGTGACCCTTGAAGAAGCTATTCAGAAACCTAACCTTGTTGATTCTGAAACTGCTTTAATGAGGACTGCTAGAGGTATTGGTATCTCATTTGGGGATTAATATCTTAGGAAAAATCTTTAAGAGATAGCGCACTCGGTTCTTTTTAGAGTCGGGTGCTTTTTATTTTACTTTGACTCAATTAATAGGATATTATTCGTATTTAATGAATAATAAATAGTAGAGACAACTTCCTATCAATGCGCCTAAAATATTAGCAATCAAATCTAACATTGAGTAAGAACGCCCAAATCCCATTAAGTATTGAGTAACCTCCATTATAATACCCCATAATATTGCTGTTGCAAGTATCAATATAAAATCTGTTATCGAAGGTGCTTTCCCATTTAATTTCGATGTTACTGACTTATTGTAGCTCCTTTTATCTTTAGCCCAAATTCCCAGAAGACAAAAAACAAAATACATCATAAAATGAATCAGTTTATCTATATGAGGAATTCTCAGGATTGTTGGGAAATGTTTTGGAGGCGATAAAGATCCAAAAGCAATTAAACCAATGAAAAGAACAAAAACAATCATTCTTATTTGTATCGGTGGTGTAAAGGCTATCTTTTTTATCAAATTTCATAGTTTTATTTGCCTTGCAAATTTGAATGATTAATCTTTATAGTGCAAGAAATCTAACTATAGTTTTAAGAAAAATGAATACTAAATTTTACTATTTTCGCAATGAAATGGTGCCTGATAGTAATGAAGATTTACTGTTGTGATACTTTATTGATTTTCTTGCACATATGAGTTTGTATATGTCTAAAACCTATAGAAAAACACTCGGTATGATTCCTCGACTGTGTGTTATAATACTCATAAGTATGATTTTCACAGCTTGTAAAAGTGGGAAAATGACAGTTGATCTGATAATCAGAAATGCTGTTATTTATACGGCTGACAGTAGCTTTACGCTACATACTACCATGGCCGTTAATAATGGCATAATAGTAGCAGTAGGTGATGATATTAATATTAATGATAATTATCAGTCTGACTCAGTTTATGATGCAGGTGGAAAGGCAATTTATCCTGGTTTTATTGATCCTCATAGTCATTTTTATGGGTACGCTTTAAATCATCAATATGCCAATCTTCAGAATGCTAAATCTGAAGAAGAAATGCTCAAGATTGTGGAAGATCATTACAAATCGAATCCATCAGAGTGGATTATTGGAAGAGGATGGGATCAAAACAACTGGCCAGGGCAACAATTTCCTAATAACACTTTACTCAATAAATTATTTCCAGATAATCCTGTTGTTTTAATACGAGTGGATGGGCATGCAGTCCTTGTAAATCAAGCGGCAATTGACCGTTCTAGCCTTACAATTGACAGTCTTCCGAATCCCGCTGAGGCTGAAATCATCAAAGGTAAGTTTACTGGAATATTCCGCGAATCTCTTGCTGATTTTTTTAGAAATTTGGTTCCAGCTCCCTCAGGATCCTTATTAGCTGACTTGATGGTAATTTCTGCCAATGAGTGCCATAAGGTTGGACTTACAATGGTTTCAGAAGCTGGTGCAGATCCTCCGCTAATTGATTTCTATGACAGTTTACAGTCAGAAGATGATTTTAAGCTAGCTATTTATGTAATGCTTAATCCAACCGATGATAATCTGAATCAGTTTATTAAAAATGGACCCCAAAGAGGTGACAAATTAAATATTTGTTCAATCAAACTATATGCAGATGGTGCTTTGGGCTCAAGAGGAGCTTGTTTAATTAAACCATATAGTGATAATCCGGGAAATTATGGTGTGATGACTATAACTCCTGAAGAACTGGGAAAATGGTGTATTGTCGCTTATGACAATGGCTATCAGATTAATACTCATGCTATTGGTGATTCAGCAAATAGAATGGTTCTTAATGTATATAGTAATTACCTTCTACCGGGTAACGACTTGAGATGGAGGATCGAGCATGCTCAGATAATCCATCCCGCAGATTTAAAGAAATTCGGTGAATTTAATATAATACCATCAATTCAAGCTACCCATGCAACATCAGACATGCAATGGGCCAAGAACAGACTTGGGAATAGAATTAGAAACGCTTACATATACCGTTCTTTGATGAGAGAGAACGGTTGGCTACCAAATGGAACTGATTTTCCTATTGAAAATATAAATCCATTGTATTCATTTTATGCTGCTGTGGATCGTAAAAATTTAGACGGGCAACCTCCAAAAGGATTTCAACGAGAAAATGCACTCACGCGCCAGGAAGCATTGCGAAGCATTACAATCTGGGCAGCCAAAGCATGTTTTGAAGAAGATCGCAGAGGAAGCCTCGAACCTGGTAAGAATGCTGATTTTGTTATTCTCGACAGGGATATAATGCAAGTAAAAGCAAGTGAAATCCTTAATGCTAAAATTATAAGAACATACATTGACGGTAAGATAGTATATTCTTTATAATGACATTCCTTGCTGAATGTTTGGAGATGTATTAGCATAATTAATTTCCTTGATAGATAATTTGATCTGCTAATTCAGATGCTTTTTCTCATCCTTCCATTGTATCTTAGTTGAACATTTGTTTTTCTTCAGCGTTATTTTGAATTCTGAAGATAATAAATGAAATACACAATACTTATACTCACTCTTTTGATATTGCGATTATCCACAATTGGACAGGAATCTACAGAAAGAGATACAAAGGAGATATCAGATAATAAGATAGAAGTTGTAAATTTTGAAGGTTTAAGGCCCTATCTTGAAAAGAGTAATGATACTTTGTACATTATCAATTTCTGGGCAACATGGTGTGCTCCATGTATCAAAGAATTACCTTATTTTCAGAATATTCACAGTACCTATGATACTACTTATAAGGTGAAGGTTCTGTTAGTAAGTCTCGACTTTAAGAGACAATTGGAGAGTCGTGTAATTCCTTTTGTTGAAAAAAATAACATCACCGCACAGGTAATCTTGCTGAGTGACCCTGATTCAAATAAGTGGATAAACCAGGTAGATACCTCTTGGTCGGGATCAATTCCAGCTACTATATTTCGTAAAGGCAATAAAAAGTTATTCTTTGAGAAAGAATTCAATAAACAGGAACTAGAAGAAATCGTAAAAAACTTTTTAGATCAATAAAGACAAATATAAACTTAACAAAATCATTCAGTATGAAACGAATATTTTTGCTCTCTTTTATTTTAATTTCATTTTCCGGAGCTCTTTACGCGCAGGGCTATAAAGTCGGGGATATTGCTACAGATTTCAAATTAAAAAACGTGGATAATAAATTGGTTTCTTTGTCAGATTATAAGGACGCGAAAGGATTTATTGTAATATTTACCTGCAACCACTGTCCGTATTCAATAGCTTACGAAGATAGAATAAATGAGTTGGATCAAAAATATAAACCCTTAGGATATCCTGTTATTGCAATTAACCCGAATGATCCTTCCATTTCACCAGAAGATAGCTTTGAAAAAATGAAAGTAAGGGCTAAGGAAAAGAATTTTTCATTTCCATATCTATTTGATGAAAAGCAGACGATTTTCCCGATTTATGGTGCAACCAGAACTCCGCATGTTTATCTACTTGAAAAGGTCTCTGAGGGCAATAGAGTAGTCTATATCGGTGCAATAGATAATAATTATGAGGATGCTACTTCTGCCACAGAAAAATATGTTGAGAATGCAATTACTGCATTACAAAATGACAAACAACCAGAAGTGAACTTTACTAAAGCAATTGGATGTACAATTAAAGTGGCAAAGAAATAACTTGATCAAAGAAATACCTTAACCCGAGTTTATTGTTACTTATCTAATATAGTGGGGCAACGAATCCGGCAGGTTAATTGAAAACTCAATTAGTCCGGCCGGTTTTTCGTTTTTAAACCAAGGACTTTGAAATATTAGTTTCTTTTTACCTTCCTTTTCAATTGTGTAAGCATTTGTTCGTTTATCCCGAAGTAAGCTTTGAATTATATCGACTGATCTTTGATTATGACAATTATTAAGGTCTTTTCCAATCAAATCATAGCCGCCATATTTTGAGAAGACCATAGCAGATTGGTCATTCATTTCAATTATTTTTCCAGTTATATCTGTTACTGTAATAGCAATGGGAAGTGAATTAAGCCAAGGGATATCCATTATTGATAATTTAAATAAATTGGTTGTCAAAATTAATGCTTTTGGTTTGGAATTACTCAAAAATGTTTATATTTGCACCCTCAAAAAGGCTCCGTGGCTCAACTGAATAGAGCATCTGACTACGGATCAGAAGGTTTCAGGTTTGAATCCTGACGGAGTCACTAAAAGGGGTTTAGATAGCATTCTAAACCCCTTTTTCAGTTTGTGTGCGTAAGGAAATTCTGTTGGTTCCAACCTTGCAGTGGAGGCCAGTTTTATATAACTCAGGTAGTTTCTTCAAGATCGTCCTCTTCATCCGACATGATGTATTCGTCTGAAGAACTGCGCCCGAATTCATTGACCTCCTTAAATGTAAAGTCATCCATTCCGGTGGTCTGTTCCCAGCCGTCCCCTTCTTTTTTTAGAATCTGAACACTCAGACCATATTGCTGCAGTAGCTCTGCTTCAAATTCTCTCACTTTCTCCAGCGGCCGGACATGAATTACCGCAGGAAGGTTTACTGCATTCAATTCACCCAGGCTCATCTCAGATGGAATAATATCATTGGCATCTGAGAGCTCATATTTATCATGTGGCTTCCCGTAGAATTCAAGTTTCAGGAATGGATAAAAATCAGAAAATGTTTTCTGAATATCCTTGATTATCGTTTTGCTGTTTATTTCGATGTGCATAGTCTAGCTCGTTTTATCTGACTGGTTTCTATTGCAATCTTATGAACGATCTCTTACGTTGAAATTGATGAAGGTCATTGGTAACAGTGATCTATCTCAGATAAGGATCTACGGTGGGTATGTATCATGAAATTAGTTGATTTTTCTCAATTGGCTTGTAAAAGACATTGGGGTAGGGGATATTAGTCGTGAGTCGTGAGTCGTGAGTCGTTAGAGTGATAACCGAGAGATCCATGGTTGGTATCATTTCAGATGTCAGAGCTACGCTGCGCTTCGCACCGATAGTGAGTTGGGGGTTGTGAGTTGAGGGTTGGGGGTTGTGGGTTGAGAGCGAATTCCGCATGTGGAGACGTTGCATGCAACGTCTCTACGGCAAATAATGATCTGGATGTGATTCATGGTGCAAAAATGGGTTGGAAAGGGTAGAAATATGGGTCGCTAAGGTCGCGCGACCCGTGTCAAACCCGCTGCTGGCGCGGAAAGAAAATTTGTGGCATGCAAAATGCGGAAGTCCGTTTTTATCGAAATCTCATTGAAAACGGAAGCGTTTGCCGGAGTATCACCAAAGTATCACCAAAGAGTCAATAAAGAGTCATTAAGGACTTGTCCATATGAGGGTTATAGGGTCAGCTGATGATTTTTTCCAGATTCCGGGTCATTTTCTGGAATAGATCGCGGCTGTTAGCGAGGCTTTAACCGCAGGAAGGCAGGTATGTTTGTCTTCGGCATTTTTCATATTCATCCTCAGTAATGTTTCAGGGGCACTCCCTCTTCCTCGGGTTAGGTGCGGGGTAAGTACGGGGTAAGTACGGGGTATGTACGGGGTAAGTACGGGTTAGGTGCGGGTTGAGTACGGCCAAGGCAAAGGGCAACGCCAAGGCCAAAGCACCACGAAAACTCTGCAAAGGCCAGGCCGTTAGCCTTTGGTTTTGGCCTTCGCCGGTTCTACTCTGACATCTGACATCTGACATCAGTCATCTGACATAGGATTGTTGGTCAATACACTAACGACTAACCACTAACCACTAAAAGCCCATTGCTGTTGTTGCGCAATACACAGCAACGCCGCGCCTGGCGCGGAAAATCTCTGGCATCAAATATGAAGAACCAATTTTTTTCACTTCATATGAAATTATCATGTCAATTGGTTTGACTAACGAGAATGGTCGATGACTCCTTTATAATGGTTGCCCCGCACTCGCAACCCCCAACCCTCAACTATCAACCATCAACCATCATACTCTTTCATTGCCGGATCAATGCAGGTAGTGAACTTGTTGATGTTGAAATCGATTCCGGTGTCTGCGCAATAACTCCTCAGGTCCTGGTAATAAAACGCATTCTTGTCCCGGAATTTTGCGAGCAAAAGAACATCGTAGTAAGGTGGCTGATAAAACTCCAGTGCACGGTCATTATCCTGCGTCTCTGAAAAATTCTGTAAGAAAATCCACTTATTCAGTTCATCATGTGGGGATATAACGATATATACAATCGGCTCCCGCAGGTCGGCCCGAGCGAGTAAAGGTCGCCCCCTGAGATGGTGGTAGTGCTGGCAAATTTTCTTTGCCTGTATCAATGATAAAGGTGTTGCCATTATTCTCTCCTTAAAGGATGAAAAATTACTAGGGATAGGTGATAAAAACAAGCCCGACAATCATTATATCGCCCGACTGATCAGGATCCTGGCCGCTGGAGTAGTGTCTGGAAGTACTAAGTATCATCTGGCCGATGGTAGCGGATCTCATGTATTGTAGTTAAATAGCATGCCATCATTTCGAGAAGGGTGAATTTGCCTCTATTGACCCGGGATAAAAAAAGACCCCCATCGATAGAGGGCCTTGCTTTCGGGGTAAATAGTGGTTGACCTTTGTTGGTTCTTTTGGAAACAGTTACTTCTGCTGCAAATTTCCGACTCGTTTACAGGTGTGCCAATAACCCCAAAGGGGTATTTACCATAAAAAATCCCCTCGGTATGAGGGGATTTAAAGATATGATCATCAATGAATTAAGACATCAGCTTTTCTATTGCGGTATCATAAGCCTGCTTCCAGTCGCGTATATGTCCCCAGTCGCCGCCATCGATCCGCAGATGACCATCTCCAGATACTTTTCCAAGCAGCGTAAAGGCCTGATCGCCCAAAGCAGCTTCAAACTTGGCCTGATCCTGTGGACGAACGCTGACCACCACGCGGCTTTGTGATTCGCCAAATAGCCAGGCATCTTTCCTGATACCCTCCTGCGTGTTCACTTCGAATCCAAGGTTGCTATGCATACAGCTTTCTACAAGGGCAACAAAAAGCCCACCTTCGGAAATATCGTGTGCGGAAAGTAGCTGCTTGCCTTTGTTCAGTCTGATAATGGTTTCCTGTAACTGGTATTCTTCCTCCAGATCGAAGTATGGAACCGGGCTGTAGTCCACACCCTGTATATGGTGCAGATACTCCGAACAGTTAATATCGTCCCGCTGTGTTCCCAACAGATAGATCAGGTCACCATCATTCCTGAAGAACATCGTTAGCTTCTCATCAATTTGCTCCAGAACACCCACCATCCCTATCGTAGGCGTCGGATAAACGGGTCCATCCTGCGATTGGTTGTAAAAACTAACATTACCCCCGGTAACGGGAGTTCCCAGTTTCTTACAAGCCTCACCCATGCCCTTGATGGCATGAACAAACTGGTAGTAAACCTCAGGGTTGTAAGGATTACCAAAGTTCAGGCAGTTCGTAATGGCTACGGGGATGCCTCCGCTACATACGATATTCCTTGCAGCCTCACTAACTGCGATCATCCCTCCTTTGAAAGGATCAGCAAAGACATACCGACTGTTACAGTCGGTTGTACAGGCCAGTGCCTTGGTGGTATCATGCACCCGCACCACAGCCGCGTCGCTCGGCAGATTCGTGTGTGTATTACCAGTGCCTACCATGGAATCGTACTGCTCATATACCCATCTTTTGCTCGCGATGTTCGGAAGCTGGATCATCTGGAAAGCAACTTCTGTTAGATCAGCCGGTACAGCAACCGTTGCCGGGTCGAAATTTTTGATCTCTTCGAAGTACGCAGGTTCCTTATACTCGCGCTTATAGATCGGTGCACCACCACCTAATACCAGACTTTCTGCAGGCACTTCAGCTATCAGGGTGTCTCCCATGAAATACTTCAGGGATTTATCCTCTGTGACCTCACCGATCTGCACGCAGTGTATATCCCATTTATCAAACAGCTGCTGGATCTCAGATTCGCGACCCTTCTTAACAACGATCAGCATCCGCTCCTGACTTTCACTCAGCAGCATCTCCCAGGGCTTCATGTTTTCCTGACGAGTAGGAACTTTGTCAAGATGAATGATCATCCCATGTTCGCCCTTGGCGCTCATTTCACTGGTGGAACAGGTAATACCGGCTGCGCCCATATCCTGCATCCCTACCAAAGCGCCTGTTTCTACTGCTTCCAGGCAGGCCTCCAATAGTTTCTTCTCCTCAAAGGGATCACCGACCTGTACGGCAGGCAGTTGCTCGACGCTGTCTTCTGTAATATCTGCAGACGCGAAGGATGCTCCTCCAATGCCGTCCTTTCCGGTTGCCGCACCCACTATGAACACGGGATTTCCCGCGCCATGGCTGGTCGCGCTCACCATATGGCCAGCTTTGATCACACCAACACTCATCGCATTCACAAGTGGATTGGTTTGGTAACAGTTTTCAAAATAGATTTCTCCGCCTACCGTTGGAACACCGAAGCAGTTGCCATAGTGTCCGATACCTTTCACTACACCTTTTAACAACCATTTTGTCTTAGGATGATCAAGCTTTCCGAAGCGCAGGGAGTTCAGCGCCGCAATCGGCCTCGCACCCATCGTAAATATATCGCGGTGAATCCCTCCGACACCGGTCGCTGCTCCCTGAAAGGGTTCAATTGCAGAGGGGTGGTTGTGCGATTCGATCTTGAAAACACAACCCCAGCCATCGCCAATGTCCACCAGGCCGGCATTTTCCTCTCCTGCTTTCACGAGAAGTCGCTCGCCTTCCCTTGGAAGGGTCTTTAGCCAGGTTATAGAATTCTTGTAACTACAATGCTCGCTCCACATCACCGAGTACATCGCGGTTTCATTAAAATTCGGCGTGCGCCCAAGTATCTGTTTGATCTGTTCAAATTCCTCTGCAGTCAGCCCCAGCTTCTGAGCCTGCTCCAGTGTAGCTTCCTGCGGAGTATGCATCGTAACGTCCATATGAAAAAGAAAACGCAAAGGTAGGAGATTTTTGGGGCCACTGACCCCTCACTTAAGCCCTTTAGCGTTCAGTGTTTACCGATCGCTCTACGGCATTCACCGACCAGCTTGTTAGCTCTACCTATTCACCTGTCGTGAACCAGCCCTGGCAGCGGTAGTTTTGACCTGTCAATCAAAATCACAATCATATGTCACATTCACTAAGGGTAAGCGAATCGATGTACCGTCTGACCACCGCCAAAAGCGTGCTTTATATTGTAATGACCGTATTAAGCGTCATGATCCTGTTACTTTCCTACAGACTCGCGGCAAGTGGAAGAGACCATTCAGTAAACACACCTCCCGCCGAGGAAATATCCGGTTCCGCTCATCAACCCATTATATTGGATGAAGTCATTGTTCGTCCCTAAAATGGCCAGTTGTCTGGCTGTTTTATGACCCTGATCATAGATTAGCGTATCTGATAGATGGATCTTTGGCGAAAATCGCATATGAAAACGTTTCTCCTCAGCATTTTTGCTGTACTATCACTTTGTGTCCTGGCACCTTCAGTCATGTTTGCCCAATCCGGCACGTCGACTTCATCACCACAGCCAGAGTTGAATAACGGCCGGAAATGGAAAGCGAATCAGGAAACAACAACTGCGATCCGGAATATGATGCAGCTCGTTCAATCTCATTCAGGAGAAAATATCGAAAGCTACAGGGCATTGAAAGGAAAGCTTCAAAAGGAACTGCAGTACATTTTTGAAAACTGTAGCATGAAAGGTAAAGCTCACGACCAGTTGCATAGTTATATCGTTCCCCTGAGAGATCTCATAAAACAACTGGATCAGGATGAACTGAGCGAACTCAGAAAATCAAAAGCCGGGCTGGAAGCTCACCTGTCCCGATATGCTACCATTTTTGAGTAGAAGAGACTTTAAAATTTACTGTAGGTATAATAACACGTCCGGGTGCTGCCCAGAGCATGTTGGGACACATCCACTCTCATTGAAGAGAAGTTGGAATCTATCGTCATATAATGCATGCCATGATAGCCTGGTGTGGTTTCTCCGCGAAATGTATGCTTTTTGACAGCGAGATCTCCTGAAAAATAAAAGAGCGAATTCCCAAAAAGTATCGTGGTGTCTGAGTTTTGAACAATAGTGGGTTCTGTCGTCAGATAGGTGGTATCATTGGTGATCACGCCAGTAGGCACATCACGTTGCGCGCAATACCGGACACCATTTCCCCAGGTGCCGCTGATCTTTGCGAACAATTCCTGGTTCGTTTGCGGTGGCCCGGATACTGCAGGCTCGTCATTGTCCTTAGTACAACTGATAAGGAGGGACAGCATGAAAAACGTCGGGATCAGAAGGGTTTTCATCATTCATAATCACTGTTGTCCGGGGAAACCCGCCATATCTCTGAAACGCAGACTCAGCCTCTATGATTCTCCCAAAGTTACGGTTACAGCCGGGGGTTTAGTTACGGATCTGAGAAAACCAGCCAAATCACACCCCAGAACGAGCCAAAGCCCTTCGAGGTACCAGCTACCTTCCTTGTAGGTTCCTTGTACCTTCCTTGAAGGTTCCAACTAACTGGCATAATACCAGGGGACGGTGTCGTACATACGTCTTACTGGTGTCCTATTGGTGTCATGTAAACCCTATGTACGAAAACCTTATTCGGTTGGATTTTCGTCGCGTACCGGTAAAAAACGAGCCAAAACCCATAGCAAAATGCAAACGGAATGCCTGTGGAGGGTCAAGTACAGTACAAAACACCAGAAACCAATCTCCCTTCTTGATGGGTAGGTGTTACTTTTAAAAATATCTGTACGAATCAGTAGAACTCAACTTCTGATTTTTACCGGACAGCAATAATTAGTTATTTGTACCAATCCCTGTCTCTGAGCCACTGATCGACCACCTCCCACCACGGTATCATCAGCAAGTCATCACGGAGTCACCAAGGAGTCATCACGGAGTCATCCCCCCTTGTCGTTCGGCTTAACAATCAATAAATTATCTGAATATGGTTCAAAAAAATGCCCCCGCATTTTCTGTGCCAGAGATTTTCTTTCCGCTCCTGGCTTGATTCAGACTCAGGTAGCGCTACCACTGCTACCATTTTTTTCGGCGAAACTGGCGGAAATTTGTTGCAAACTATGAAACAGGATGGACCTCGTACTCATTCTATTTGGAGCACTCGCAATTCTTCTTGGGATCATCGGGAGTGTACTTCCCTTTCTGCCGGGAGCGCCTCTGGCCTGGATCGGTCTGCTCCTGCTGCAATTCACTGACCGGATTGAGTATTCGACCAGCTTCCTCGTCATTACTGCACTGATCACGGCAGCCATAGCGCTATTAGACTATCTGCTTCCGATCTGGTATGCAAAAAGGTCCGGAGGCACGAAATGGGGACAACGCGGCGCTCTGGCAGGCATGATCCTCGGTATTTTGGCAGGACCGTTAGGCATCATTATCGGACCGCTGATAGGTGCGTTTGCCGGAGAGCTCATTCATGATAGCAGGGACATGGGAAAGGCCCAGAAAGCCGCCTGGAATTCCTTCGTCGGTTTTTTGCTGAGCACCGGGATTCAGTTGGGCTGGTGTTTCGTCATCCTGTTCTGGTTTCTAAAGGCGATATTTAGTTGATGGTTGATGGTTGCTAGTTGTTGGTTCATGGCTGATGATCGAGAGATGGCAGATGACGGGAGACAGACCTCGCCTTAGCTTCAGTCCATCCGTCAGTGACCATCGGCATTTTTGATTCAACAAAAGAGAATGAAAAACGATAAGAGCGGCTAAAGTTCACCTAATTACTGTTGTCAAAATTAAGGCCCATCCGGAGTCAGACCGAAACCAGTAGGAAACCAGTACGATGTGTGATCGAAAGCGTTCCCTTGCCTTATGCAACCTGGCTGGAAGTTACAAGGAACCCAGAAGGTATCACGAAGGGTGGAGGCATTAAGTAACACTATACCAATCAGGCCGAGGGTATTTGACCGTGACCGTTGAAGACTAATAAATCCTTTCGATCTCAAATGTCGGGTGACCCTTCTCCCCATTAGGTCCATAAAAATCAAGAAAACGCATTTTCCAGATCTGCCCGTTGCGATTGCGGATGACATAGACTACGGCAGGATTGGTGGTATATTTCCCTGCGTCGAGATCGTAGCGTTTCCAGGCAAAGCCGATGATATCACGCGTTGTCGTGAATGCAGACTCGGGGTAGGTCTGTGCATTAATTGCGTCGAAAGATGTTGTGCTGTCTACGAGCGCCTTCGTTTGGTAGGGATTCAAAAGAATACCCTGAACCAGATAAGGGAAGTTATTCAATTCGTAGTAGATGTGACGGTATTGGGAAAACACGATATCCCAGCTTGCCTTGGGTGGATCGGGGTATACGAGCTGGCCGCCATTATTAAAACTGAAGTAGGAATAGGTGTAATCGGGATTCTTTGGTATTACGATAGACTGAAGTGTTGGGTCGGTCTCATCGCCATAATACAGCAGATATTCGTCCTCATTTGCTGATCCGATCATAAATTTTTTGAACGTGCCGTCATGAAACTTGAGGTAATATACTTCCATTTTAGAACTGCCATCTGCCTGACGCCAGTCCCCGACTGCAGTTGAATCTTTTGAGCCGGAGGGTGCATCGAAGCCCCACTCGCTGAAGGGAACAGATTGTGCGTTCACTAGCTGACTCAGGTTAGCAGACCGGGTATTATATGCAAAAAGGTTTTTACCACCATTAATAAAAACATGAAATCCGTCCGCCGAAGTTTCAAAAGCAAGGTCCCAGGATGCGACTTTACTTGTCTTCACGATTTCACCCTTTTCCAGATCGAAGAAGAGCTGATCTTCATAGCTATCACCGACGCTGACACTGACCATGGTTGCCGGACCCTGCGGTGGTAAATCTATAGGCTTCTCCGCAATTTCACAGGAAAACAGCCCCATCGATACGCACAAAAGCAATAACAATATCTTCCTACCTAACCTCATGAACCGCAAATATCTATCAGTAAAATCAAGCAAGTGTCAGACAATTGTCATAGAGACCAATGATCCTCGTCAATGCCACAAAATCCCGCTTTCCGGGTGGCATATCTGCTCCTGCTAAAGTACCAGCAGGACTTTCGGATTACTTAACAACCCTTTCCGCAGTAACAACCTTAACTTTTACACAAACAATTGTACCCGAATTATTAATTAGGTTTGCAACGAAATTTTGAGTCTGCATGAGTTTACGTCTCTTTTTATTCCTGTGTGTTGCGGTGCTGGGCTTCGCCTCCTGTAGCAACAACGACAAAAAGTTCATTGTTGTCGGCGAAATCAGGAATATGCCCTCTCAAACTGTTTACCTTGAAGAACTGAACATCAGCGATCATGTAACTGTGATCGACTCTGTCAGCAGCAAGGATGGCAAATTCGAACTGAAGGGCGCCACCACTGAACCCAACCTGTTCCGGCTGCGTTTTCAGCAAAACCAGTTCATTCTTCTCTCTGTAGAGAAAGGAACACTTAAGATCTCCGGCGAATGGATTAACCTTCCGGAAAATTATGTAGTTACGGGATCTCCTTCTTCAAGCAGCCTCAGAAGCTTCATACGTACTGTAAGGGAGCATGTCCATGACTTTAATACAATGAGTATGGTGATGGACACCCTGCAAGCCCGCGGAAATGACAGCCTGCTCAAGAAAGCAATGGGCGATTTTAACCGAATGAAGGAAGATTTCACCCGATTTATTGAAGAGTATTCCGATACCACCCAATCACTGCCCAATGCACTTTTTGCGGTGCAGATGCTCAATCCGGCTGCCGAGAAGGAGTACCTGCAGGTGTTTACTCAATCACTTCCCAGACGTTTTCCTAACAGCACCCTGGCTACTGAATTTTCCAGAATGATCAACGAACAGCTCTTTGCTGTTCAGCAGAATACTCCTGAAGGTCCGGGTCCCCGGATTGGGACTACAGCTCCCGAGATTGAGCTCCAGACACCAGAGGGAAATACCGTTTCACTCAGCTCGTACAAAGGCAAGTATGTGCTCGTTGACTTCTGGGCATCCTGGTGCGGCCCCTGCCGTGGTGAAAACCCTAATGTCGTTGCGGCTTTCAATAAATACAAGGACAGGAATTTCACCATTCTGGGTGTATCACTGGATGAGAAAAAGGATCGCTGGATGGATGCGATCAAAAAAGACAAACTTACCTGGACTCATGTCAGTGATCTTCGTGGATGGGAATCAGTCGCTGCCCGCACCTATGAAATCCAGTCTATCCCTGCCAATTTCCTTGTTGACCCACAAGGGAGGATCGTAGCGAAGGACCTTCGGGGTGCAGCACTTGACCAGACGCTGGCTCAAATGCTGGGACAGGAAGAGGTTGCCGCCCCGTGATGTTCCGAATCTTATTTGTGTACGATCTTCTAAAGTTCCCTGACTGAAGGACGGTTCCTGCGCCACTTTGCTGATTCCCTGTTCTGTATCCGGTAAGCATCAAAGTGCAGATCGAAACCCAGTGCCAATAGCAACAGGTTCACTTTGTGTCCCTCAAAGGGCTTCAATCCAGCCTTCTCGTCGAAATACTCTGTATTCAGGAAATTTCCGGGATAGTATTGCAGTTTCAGGGTGATTCCTGGGTGCCAGGATTTTCCCAGGAAAAGGAAGGGAAGGACCCGGGGTGTCTGATCGCCAAACCATTCAGTCGATTTTTCTTTATCCCCCCGTCTTGCTCCAAAGCTCTTCACCTTGTAATGGAAGGGAAGATCGATACCTCCCCCCAGAAAAACATGGTTCCGATGTTCCAGATCGCCAAACTTGACACCCACGGGTATTCCCAGCGAATACACCCTGTGCTTGGTTGTCACCACGTCAGTTTTATCGATAAAGCCAATGTTTTTGACATTGAGTCCGGTGAAAAAGCTCAATCTCCGATTCTGTTCGAAATTTAAATTTAGTCCGGCATTAATCCAGGCAGAAAAACGTGGAGTGGTAAGTTCTGTTGCACGACCGGGACTGGCAAACAACGAGCTGGAAAGCAGTAAAAAATTTAAATCATTGCTGAGATAGATCCTTTTGACAAGAGGCGGCCTGGTAAACTCTTTTTCAGATAAACGTTGTGCTTTTGCTCCGGTACAGAAAAAAAGAAGTACCAGTATATAGAATAATCTCATTCAGCAGGATTTGTGTAAAAATAGGATAAGTTTACTCCTGCAAAAATTGCAGTTAAAATTGACTTGGCACCAATGTTGACTTTCAGAAGTGCCTCTTTCTAACCAAATCAGAGGACTAATTGTCACAACACCCGTAATGAAATCAATGATAGATATGTTATTTGGTCAGCCTGAGCACGAGATGGAGTTCATGCCCATTGTACCGCTCGGCGAAGACGAAATGAACGAACAGGAGAAAGGAAGCCTCCCTGCAGAGATCCCTATAATCGCGCTGAGGAACACTGTTTTGTTTCCAAATGTTGTTTTGCCCATCACGGTAGCACGCGAAAAATCCGTCAAGGCCATCGCCGAAGCTCAGAAATCCGGAAAATGGATCGGAGTTGTCGCTCAGAAAGACATGAACAACGAAGACCCCATGCCGGAAGATATTTACCAGGTGGGCACGCTGGCAAAAGTGGTAAAATACATCAAACTTCCTGATGGTAACACTACCGTCTTTATCATGGGAAGAATGCGTTTCCGAATTGAGGCCTTCAACCAGGTGGATCCATATTTTACCGCTGAGGTGAAATATCTGGAGGATGAGTTCCCCAAGGGTGATACCGTATTTGAAGCGATGATGTCCTCCATCAAGGACCACTCGGAAAGAATCGCACAGCAGTCGCACAATATTCCTAATGAGGCCAGCATTATCCTCCGCAATATCGAGCAGCAATCTTTCCTGCTGCATTTCATTGCTTCGAATCTCAATGTGAAGATTCCGGAAAAACAAAGCCTGCTGGAAGAAAACGACATTCGTGTTCGTGCTGAGCGCTTGCTACATTATCTGCAGAACGAGCTACAGATGGTGGAACTCAAGAACGAGATCACCAATAAAACCAGGGGCGAAATAGATAAACAACAGCGGGAGTACTTCCTCCAGCAACAGTTGAAAAGCATCAAAGACGAGTTGGGTGGCGACCCTAACGAAAGGGAGCTCCGCGACCTGCAGAAACGGGCCGAGGAAACGAAACTCACAGAGGCCGCCCGTGAACTTTTCAACAAGAACATCCAGAAGCTGGAGCGTATGCACCCCAGCACCCCGGACTACTCTGTAGTATATAATCACCTTGATCTGATCCTGGACCTCCCCTGGGGCACCTATACTGAGGACAGCTATGATCTGAAACGGGCGCAGAAAGTCCTCGACCACGACCATTATGGCATGGACAAGATCAAGGACCGGATTCTGGAGTATCTGGCTGTGCTAAAGCTAAAGGGAGACCTCAAGTCGCCTATCCTTTGTTTCGTTGGTCCTCCGGGTATCGGGAAAACCTCATTAGGCAAGAGCATTGCACATGCTATCCAGAGAAAATATGTTCGTTTAAGTCTCGGTGGGCTGCACGATGAAAGCGAACTCAGAGGCCACCGCAAAACCTATATCGGCGCTATGCCGGGGCGGATTGTCCAGTCGCTCAGAAAAGTGAAATCTGCCAACCCTGTGTTCATTCTCGATGAGATTGACAAGATCGGGAAGGATTTCAGAGGAGACCCCAGCTCCGCGTTGCTGGAAATACTCGATCCGGAGCAGAACAGCACCTTCTACGACAACTACCTGGAGCTTGAGTTTGATCTCTCCAAGGTGCTATTCATCGCTACAGCCAATTCCCTCAGCGATATCCAGCCTGCACTCAGGGACCGGTTGGAAATTATCCAGCTAACAGGATACTCGACCGAGGAAAAGGTGGAAATCGCCAGGCGCCATCTGATCCCCAAACAAAAGGACATGCATGGTTTGCAGAATACTAAGCTGCGTATTCCTGATAAGGTGATCACCAAGGTAGTTCAGGAATATACCAGGGAATCAGGGGTCCGTGAGCTGGACCGGCTTATTGCTGGTGTCATGCGATCCCTCGCCAAGCAGGTGGCCATGGAAGAAGTTGTAGCCCCTCAGCTATCCACCGCGCAGGTAGAAAAGATCCTCGGCAAGCCTCGTTTTAACAACGACAGTTATACTAAAGGTCAACCAGCAGGCGTCACCGTCGGACTGGCTTATACCTACGCAGGAGGAGACATCCTATTTATCGAAACGGGACTTTCGAAAGGCAAGGGACAGCTCACACTTACCGGAAACCTTGGCAACGTGATGAAGGAAAGCGCCACCACAGCACTTTCGTATCTCAAGGCACACGCTGCAGACTTTAAAATACCGGTTGAAAAATTTGAGGAGACGAATGTACACATTCACGTTCCCGAGGGAGCGATTCCGAAGGATGGCCCTAGTGCGGGTGTGACGATGCTGACATCTCTGGCTTCTGCTTACACCGGACGAAAAGTACGCCCCTACCTCGCCATGACCGGCGAAATCACGCTTCGTGGGCAGGTATTACCTGTGGGTGGTATTAAGGAAAAAGTGCTGGCTGCTAAACGCGCCGGTATTAAAGACATCATACTCTGCCAGCAGAACGAAAAGGATGTCGATGAGATCCATAAAGACTATGTCAAGGGACTCCGGTTCCATTATGTGAATACCATGACGGAAGTACTGGACTTCGCACTCTTGAAAAAATAATCCTCAGAAGCCGTTCCGCACCGGAACGGCTTTTTTAACTCCTGATACCAGTCAGCAAATCCCTCAGCACCCTTTCTGTCTGCCGCATGGCGTCAGCTTCCAGAAAACGGGTAAGCACTTCCCTTTTTGCTGCCTCTATTTTCAGACTCCGCCCTGGCTCTTTCTCAGCCTCTGTCAACTGGCGGCAAAACCCCTGCATATCCTCCAGTTCGAAAAGCCAACCCAATTGACCATTCTGCAACAAAGCGGCGGTACCATCGGTATTGACGCCTATGACAGGCTTCCCGGAGGCCATCGCTTCGAGGGTCACCATGCCGTAGGTTTCGCCATGCGACGGCATTGCAAAAACATCGATTGCTGTATAAAACGTGCTAACTTCTTTTTGATAAGGCCTGAAAAAAACGTGTTGTTCCAGTTGATGTCGTTTCACCAGATCATGCAGGTGATTCAGATACTCATCGCCTTCGTTAGGGGTTATATTTCCCATGATCAGGAGACAGTAGGATTGCTGGAATTGGTCGCGAAGTTGTGCCATGGAACGGATCAGGAAATCCTGACCCTTCTTGGGATCAATTCGACCTAAAACGCCTATCCAGCGATGACCGGGTTCCAGATCCAGCTTCCTGAGCGCTTCGTCTCTTGTCAGGCCATTTGTCTGAAGGATATCAGGGTCTATTCCGAGGGGCACTATCTCAACCCGGTGAGCAGGAACCGTTGTTTTCTCCAGCGTCTCCTCTTTAAGATATGGCAGTGGGCTGATCCAGAGATCCAGCATGTTATACCGCAACCGGTGTATGATATCCTTCTTCCTGACCCCCACTTTCATGTGCTGCTGGTAGACCAGCTTCACGCTCCTGTTCCGGAGCCGCTTGTACATGGAGAGCGATTTGATATCCTTGTTATAGGGCGTAAAAAGCAGCGCAACCGGCTGCGCGGCCAACCAGCGATGCAATAATTTTGAGCTGACCTTTCCTGCCGAAGATTGCAGATGCTGAAGGGTCGTTGCATCCTGAAAATGTTCCTGAACGACCCCAGACAGCGGGCTAAGGTTATTGGTCAGCCAGCGAACCTGCCATCCTGATCGCTCCAGGTGCTGAGCCAGTTTGACCGTATTCATTTCAAGTCCGCCATAGCCGGTGGAGGTACAGACGATTCCGATTGAGCGCGCTCCCATCCGGTAAAAATAACAGAAAGGTGTACGAAGCAAAAAAGCACATGATCGCGGATCATGTGCTTTAGCTATTTATTGCGAATGAAAAACTAATTCTTCGTCGGCAGGAAAGAATAATTCTTGCCGTATTCCATCATCTGCTCATAGAAGCTGGCGGGATATTCCACGCGAACATCTGTGATTTCCTCGCCGTTCATTACTGGCACGAGCTTAGGTTGAATGAACCCTTTGTACGGCTTGATGTTCAACTTCGCAAAGCGCTCCAGCACTTCTTTATGCAGGGCTGGATCCACTTTCACGCCGTAATTCTCAACAAGGTTTTTACCGGCGGTGAAATCCCCTTCGGATTTAATGCGCTGGATCTCACGCAGCAAATCACCAAACAGGGTGCGTAGCTTTTCATAATCATTCACACGTACATATGTCTTACCGTCGCGCTTTACGAATTCTACTACGTTATCTTTTTTGCCTTTCTCATAAGCCCATTTAGCCACGAGCTGACGGTTACGCATATGCGCCTCTTCCAGTTGCTCTCCCGGCTTCAGTCTTGTAAGCTGGGTCATCAGACCGTTCATCATATAGCTGTCGTATTCCGCCTTACCGACATCAATGGTGGGCGCCACACCGATTTCCACCAGCTTAGGATCAATAGCGTAGTAAAGTGCTACAAGGTCCGCACGAGCTTCTTCCAGCGTTGAAGCGTAATTCTTCAGGGTCTTATCTGTGGTCTCCACACCAGGATTGATCTGACCGGAGGCGTGGCCGATACACTCGTGCATATCCGTGTGCAGATCGGAGGCCAGGTTGCCCCACTGCTTTGCACGGGATATGACAGTATCATTCACACCAAATTCGTCGATCATACCCCCTTTTGCACTGGCAACATTATAGGAATGGATGATATTGCCGATAGATACCGATTTTGAGCCATGGTTCTTACGAATCCAGTCGGCATTGGGCAGGTTAATTCCGATGGGTGTACTGGGCGCTGCATCACCACTTTCGGTGATGGCAGTGATGACTTTTGCTGTGATACCCTTTACTTCCTTCTTCTTATGCTCCGGCATCAAGGGTGAGTTGTCTTCAAACCATTGAGCTTCGCGGGCAATAGCGGCAATTCTTTTGGTAGCTTCCATGTCTTTCATAGAAACCACACTTTCAAAGCTGCCCTTCTTTCCAATGGGATCGAGATACACCTCAATGAAACCGTTGATCACATCGATCCTCGATGTTGTATCATGCACCCAGGCAATGCTGTATTCGTCGAAGTCTTTCAGGTCTCCACTGCGGTAGTATTTCACCAACAGATCAAAAGTCTTCTTCTGCTGCTCGTTTTCAGCCACAGTGGCTGCTTTTTCCAGCCAGTAAACGATCTTTTCGATAGCGGGGCTATACATACCCCCTACTTTCCAAACCCGCTCCACAACCTTACCGGACGAATCCTTCATGGTTTTGGAATTCAGCCCCCAGGAAGGAGCCTCACCTTTTGTATCAAACCGGGCATAGAAATCATCGACTTCCTTCTGCGTAACGTTTTCGTAGAAGTTCACCGCAGACGCAGTAACATTATCGATACCAGGACGCAGGTCGACCAGCTTCGGTTTGTATTTCTGATCGAAGATGGTCGGCTTCATCCTCGCCAGAAAAGCGTCAACGGACTCACCCGCTTCCTTAGGCAGGGCTGCAGTATCACTCTGTTTTACCATAGCGGAAAACGCCTCAAACTGCATATCCGGGACAAACTTCTCATTGCTGTAGTGATGATAGTTGCCACTGCTGAACCATACCCTTCCTGCATATTCCTGAAAAGCAGCCCAATCTTCTCCTTCCTTCGAGCCACTATAGCTACCATATACAGTTTCAATGAGTTTCCTCAGCGCAAGCCCTTCCTTACTCTTTTGATCATAAATGATGTCTCTGCCAGACTGCGCAGCCTCGTACAGATAATAGGCCAGCTTCTTCTGCTGAAGCGTCAGTTCATTCCAGCCGGGGATCTGGTAGCGGAGTACCTGGATATCGGCAAATGCTTCTGCCTCCACATTGAAGGTAGTATCAGAGCCGGATGGTGCGGCAGTGCTGGCTGTTGCACTGTTAATGCCGTCTTCATTACACGAGGTCATAAATGTTTGAGCTCCCAGCAGCGCTAGCACCGGGATTGTCCATTTTTTCATTGAGCAGACATTTTTTAAGAAGCTTAAAAGTATGGTATTGATGCTGTAATGTGAAGGCGACGATGTTAAAATCACGCATTTGGAGGGAAGGCGACTATTTTTGCAGGACATGAGCAAACCGATTTACTCATTACTGATCCTGCTGGCCGCCTGCAATTCTGCCGGAGAACCAGAACCTGACCCCAACCCGGCTTATACAGGGCCGTCTCCGGGCACCCTGATCCTGTCAGACAGCTCGAGGCTTCCCGATGACTTGAACGAGCAGTACTTCAAGGTGGAACTGACTGCCGGAGACAGTGTACACAAGGGCACTTATAATGTTCTTGTATCCTACGGCTGGAATGATGCCATTGGTTCACTGACCTTTCCGGGCAATGGAGATCCTAAGTTGCGGCCCGCCATAAGAAAGGCTTCGGAACATGATTATATAATCGGTTTCTACTACGATGGCGACACCAGCTTTCACGACTATTTCCTCATCCGCGCCACCCGTCACACCACGGAAATGAAATATATCAAAGCCTACACGCTCGAATAAAGACCAGTTCCTCATGAATGATGCGCCAAAAAATCTAACGATCCTCACACCCATCTATAATGACTGGGAGAGCTACCTTATACTTTACAAGGAGGTAAAAGCTGTCATGCAGGAACACAAGGTCTACAACCTGAGCTTTCTTGTTGTGGATGACTGTTCGCTGGAGCCCGTACCGGAGGAACTAAAGGCAGCCTCCGATGTGAAGATCGTCTGCCTTGTACGCAACCTTGGCCACCAAAGAGCCCTTTCTGTGGGCATGTCCTATATCAAAAACCAGAAGCCTGAAACTACCGTGGTGATCTCAATGGATGGTGACGGTGAGGATCGACCAGAGGACATCCCGAAACTGCTGGAAGCCTGGGAGCAGAACAAACGTGATGTGATCGTGTTTGCCCGCAGACAAAAACGTTCTGAGGGGCCTGCCTTCCGGCTGTTCTATTTAATCTACAAGGCTATCTTCAAATCGCTTACCGGGCAGGTCATCAACTTTGGCAACTACAGCCTCATTCCATCTTCCCTGCTTCAGCGCATCGTGTATGTTTCTGAAACCTGGAACAACTATCCTGCGGCTGTTATCAAATCGCGCCTGCCGTTTGTATCCGTCCGCTGCCACCGGGGACACCGGTACAAAGGGGAGTCGAAAATGAATTTCATCTCTCTCGTGATGCATGGGTTGTCGGCAGTTTCGGTTTATATCGAAGTAGTGGCCGTGCGTCTGATCGTTTTTTTCATTTCGCTTATGCTCTTCTCGCTTTTGGGCATTGCGGTAGTGGTATTCCTGCGCTTCTTTACTGCCTTTGCCATACCAGGCTGGGCTACAACAGCAACCATGGGCTTTCTGATCATGATTGCGCAGGCTGTCACAGGTTCCCTTTTACTTACTTTTGTCATTCTTTCAAACCGGAACGCCAAGAGTATCTTACCGGATCACGAATACACTTATTATATCAAACAGGAAAACTGATGGACGCTGGGTTCGAGTATGAAGGTGACGAGCTGTCGCTGTTCAAAGCTGCTACCAACTGGAAAAACTACTTCCGGAAAACATTAGCGCCGTATATCTCCGGCACTGTACTGGAGGTGGGCGCCGGACTCGGTGGCACCACCATTCATTTGTTCAACGAGCGTTGCAGCAGCTGGACCTGCCTGGAACCAGACCCCTCTCTGGTGGCAGAAATGCAGCGGGTACTGCAGGAACATGGCATCGCCGGCAAATGCCATATCGTCACCGGCAGTATTGAAAACATCGGGAACGATGCGCTTTTTGACGCGATTCTATATATCGATGTGCTGGAACATATAGAGCACGACCGCGAGCAACTGGAGCAGGCCGCGAAACACCTGCGCCCCGGCGGACATCTGATTGTGCTTTCACCCGCATATCAGTATCTGTATTCTAAGTTCGACAAGGCTATTGGTCATTTCAGGAGGTATTCGCTGAAATCGCTTTCGACGGTCTTTCCGCCCGGGCTGCAGCTTGTCGAAAAGAAATATCTCGATGGCCTGGGTGTGCTGACCAGTCTCGCTAATAAATGGTTTCTGAAACAGGACTACCCTACAGAGGCACAGATCAATCTCTGGGATAAGAAAATCGTTCCGATCTCCAGAACCTTCGACCGCATAACCGGGTTTAGTTTCGGGCGTTCCGTGATCGTAGTAGGCAGAAAAACAAACTAATTTATGATGAATGATTCCCCGCTGCGGAACAATAAGCTGCGCCTGACGATCATTATCTTCTCCCTGATCACGCTCTTTGTAAGAATCTACCTGATCGATTTCTATAAATCTAACTCCGGCGGTGTAGATCAGAATATTATCTATGGCCTTCAGCGGATTCTGGAAGGACAGCCCCTTTATCAGAATCCGGAGGCGCCTCCCTTCGCCATTATGCAGTATACCCCGCTGTTCTACCATCTTACGGCCTGGGCTGGATCTCTGGCTGGTATCGGAGCAGAGGATGTTCATCAGGTGTATATGCTCTCCAAAACTGCCGCCCTGGTTTGCAACCTTTTGACGGTATTGATTGTAGCACTCACCCTGAAACTATTTCTACGGAAACGCAGCGACGCACTGTTATTCTCACTTCCGGCGTTCATGATCCTTACAGTGCACTACTACCTCAGGGTGGATAGTCTTCAATTACTCCTGTTTGCGGCAGGCATTTACGCTACACTGCGTTACCTCCGCTCCACCAATGCGCTTTGGCTGATGATCGCAGCGCTCATCACTGCACTGTGTATACTCAGCAAGCAGAATGGTGTCCTGTTACCACTCCTGATCTCAGGCTATCTCGCTCTTGTGAAAGGAAAATGGGGTGCTGCCATTGGCTTCGGCCTGGCCTCCCTGGCGTTCTTCGGAGGCATACTCCACTGGATAATTGGCGGTGACTGGATGTCGTTCTATCAAAACGCCTACCTGGGTCTGAAGAATGGCTTCGACTATCTATTTCCAGTTACCATCTTCACCAGTCAGTTCTTCTTCGATCTGATTCCCTGGTATTTCCTTTGCTTCATAGCTGTGGCGAAGTTCATTCGCCGGCCTGAATTGCCTGTAGCGCAGCATTTCATATTGTTCAGCGCGATCGCTTCTTTCTTTTTTGCCGTAATCACCGGACTCAAGATCGGGAGCGCGAATAACTATTTCACGGAGTTTCTGGTATTGATGATACTCTTTCTTCCCTACCTGCTTTCGCATCCTCTGTCACAACATCAGCTATTCAGGATTGGCAGGAAGCAGGTGACGTTAAAAGGATATGCTATTTTCTGCCTCGTGGTGCTGCTGGCTTCCAAAACCGTCGGTCTCTTTTCCTCAGTATTCATCGAACGCTGGTTTAAAGAAGAGCAACACCTCTACCAATCTGCAACAGAATTGAAAAACAAACTGGAACAAAAAGGCATACCGCAGGAAGGAGAATGGATCTATTTTTCAAGAAGACATTTTCTGGATAATGTATTTTTTGATCGTACCCTTTTCCCTAACAAGGACCTCATCAATATCGTGGAGGAATACAACCCTGGGGTTTATGACTTCAGCCGGTTCACAGACAGTATGAATCTCGGCCTGGTGAGCTATATTATTACTGACACAGAAAAACCAGGCATCAACGAACAGTATGAATACATTCCGTTCATTCAGTTTGACAGTACGCGATTTGACCTCATAGATACCCTCGGCGGGTACAGGATTTATAAATTTTCGGGCAGACAACAATAGCATGAAAAAGAGAACGAAACAGGTTCATGATGACAGCATCAGCCTGAACAAATACATCAGTGATACCGGATTCTGCTCCCGTCGTGAAGCGGACGATTACATTGCCCAGGGAAGGGTAACGATCAATGATGTGCCGGCTGCTGCAGGGAACAGGGTGTTTGATGGCGATGTCGTTGAACTCGATGGGGAGCCGGTCAGGAAGAAAACAAAGACGCTGTACCTCGCCTTTAACAAGCCTGTGGGTGTAACGAGCACTACCGACAGGAAAGACAAAACGAATATCATAGACTTCATCCGACATAAAGAACGGATATTTCCCATCGGCCGGCTGGATAAGGATTCGGAAGGTCTGATCTTTCTTACGAACGACGGAAATATTGTCAACAAGATTCTCCGGGCGGGCAACAACCATGAAAAAGAATACATCGTCACTGTTGATCAGCCTTTAACGCCGGAGTTTTTGAAACAGATGTCCGAGGGTGTCCGTATTCTGCGCACGAAAACAAAACCTTGTAAGGTCAGTCAGGAGGGGAAATACGTGTTCCGGATTACATTGACCCAGGGCCTCAACCGGCAGATCCGCCGGATGTGCGATGTATTGGGCTACAAGGTAAAAAAGCTGATCAGAGTACGGATCATGAATGTACGGCTCGGCCATCTGCCTGTAGGACATTGGCGATACCTTACTCAGGAAGAAATTACGATGATCAGCAAGATGGTCGCTGAAAGCAGCAAAACAGAAGAAGCGTCGCGCAGACAGAATCGTCCAAAGGCATCACCTAAACCAACTGCCCAGGAGCAAACGACACCGGAAGAGCCTGCGGCAGAAGACTTTGCCCTACCGGAGCGTAAAAAGCCAAAGAAACAGGGTTATAAGGAATTCAGGAAAAGCGGACGAAAGTAAGGCCGGGATCAGATACCGGCTGACGGGCGATTCGTTTGCGACCACTCCCGTGAAAGGATCCCTGTTATCACCAGATCACATAGCTGTCCGTTGAGCAGATAACTGTCTCTTAATACCCCCTCCACCCTGGCACCGAGCTTTTCTGCCAGTGCTGCACTCCTGCGATTGTGAGAAACAAACAGTATCTCGACTTTATTCAGGTTAAGCTTTTGAAAGAGAAAATCCAGAAATCTGGAAACAGCCGCCTTCACCAGACCCTTCCCCGCACAGTTCTCTGCAATCCAGTATCCTACGGTGGCTTTCCGGAGTCCATGGTCCCACCCGTACATTCCCACTGCTCCTACCAGTTCCTCCTTCCACCACAAACCCAGGTCGACGCCTTCCTGTGCATACTGGCGCAGCTGCGCATCCTCGATAAACTGCAGGCAATGCTCCGGCTTTGTTGTGGCATCCACCCAATTAAGCCAGGGCCTCAGATGCTGCCGGTTCTTATGGACCAGCTCAAACAAAACTGCTACGTCTTCCGGACGGAAGGAACGTAGCAGCAAGTCTTGTTGAACCGTTATCTGTATCAAGATATCAGTGTTTGAAATGACGCATACCAGTCATCACCAAAGCGATATCATTCTCTTTACAAAAGCTGATGGTATCATTATCCCTGACGGAACCACCGGGCTGGATTATGGCGCGGATACCTGCCTCATGCGCCATTCGCGCACAGTCGTCAAAGGGGAAGAATGCATCGGAGGCCAGCACTGCATTCTCAAGGGAGAAACCAAATTGTTTAGACTTGTCGATAGCCTGGCGCAGGGCATCGATCCGGGAAGTCTGGCCACAACCCTTCCCCACCAGCTGCATATTCTGCACAAGGGCAATCGCATTGGATTTCAGATGCTTACAAACCGTGTTTGCAAAAGCCAGGTTTTTCTTCTCTTCTTCAGTACAAGGTCTTGCACCAGCCTCATTCCAGCCCTCGAAACTGCCTTTATCTGACTGCTGGACCAACACACCGTTTAGCACACGTTTAAATTCCCGATCCGGATAAAAAGCCGACTTCTGTTTCAGAACTATTCTGTTCTTTTTACTCTTTAAGGTATTCAGGGCAGGGGCCTCGTAATCCGGCGCTATGAGTATTTCAAAAAACAACTCATTGATCTTCGCCGCCACTCCGGCATCAATTGTCTGGTTGGTAACCAAAACTCCACCAAAGGCACTTTCGGGATCACCAGCCAGGGCTTTATCCCAGGCATTGCCTACATCTGTGCCCAGGGCCACCCCGCAAACATTCGTATGCTTGATGATGGCGAAAGCCGGGCCTTCCAGCTCTGCAATGATCTGACAGGCCGCATCTACATCAACCAGGTTGTTATAGGATAGTTCCTTACCGTTAAGCTTATCAAATAAGACATTCAGATCTCCGAAAAATGCCGCTTTCTGATGGGGGTTCTCTCCATATCTCAGGGACTGCCGGTTTCCTACAGAATACTGGAAAGACGGATTCTCTTCCTTCAGAAAATAATCCACGATGGCCACATCGTAATGCGCCACGACCTCGAAAGCTCTTGCAGCGTATCCTCTGCGTTGCTCCAGAGACGTCGTACCATTCCCTTCATTCAGCAACTGAAGCAGTGATTCATAATCAGCTCTTGCTGCGACTACCAGGACATCAGCGTGATTTTTGGCAGCAGCGCGGATCATGGATGGCCCCCCGATATCGATCTTCTCGATGATGGCCTTTTCTTCAGACGTATTTTTCACTGTCTCTTCGAAAGGATACAGATCTACGATCACGAGGTCGAAAAGCGGTATCTCAAACTCCTGTACATGCTGCTGGTCGTCCTGATGTTCCCGGCGAGCCAATATTCCTCCGAATACTTTTGGGTGCAATGTTTTCACTCTTCCGCCGAGAATGGAAGGGTAGGATGTAACAGACTCAACAGGAATACAACTGATCCCCAACCCTTCTATGAAAGTCTGGGTGCCCCCGGTAGAATAGATCTTTACTCCCAGCTCGTCAAGCTTACGGACGATGGGTTCCAGACCGTCTTTATAGAATACGGAAATCAATGCGGATTGAATCTGTCTGGTCATATCTGTAATTTTCAAATCGCCGCGAAGATAAGATTTTGCCGGCGAGCGACTCCGGATGTGTGTAACAGACAGGGCCCTGAAAGGAGAAGTCATCCTCTGGGATGACTTCTGGCTATTTCCGATTGTGATATCACCGCTTTCGGTGACGGCAACCTAAAGTATTAGCTCCTCGAGCTTTTCCGGGAAAGCAATGCAATTAACCCCACGGTGATCACTGCGCCGATTGCGAGTTTCTTCACAAACTCTTCCCTGTTGTACTTCCACTCTGCCGTCCAGCCACGTTCTTTAATAATATTGGGTACATGGCCCTGCTTCAGATCGTCGATAACGCCTTCGATCATATCTACCCTGTCTGCCACGATCAATGGGATCCAATGGGCAAAGCTGCCTTCACCGTATTGAAATGCCCATCGTCTGATCCGGCCACTAAGACCTTTCGGAGGACAAGTGGTTCCAAATACCGCAGTCAGATTGGGCCTTTCGTTAGAATGAAGCACTTCTACGGTTGCCGGCTGCTGAGGTGGCCGGGGCCAGCTATAGCCCTTGTGTTCTTCATTAGTCCGGTTCTTAATGGGATACACAGGATCGTTTTCAGGATCTGCATCGATACCCCATCCTTTGATATGCTTATAATCCTCCGGATTTACTTTCCTTTCCAGGTTCATTACATCATCATGCTGTTGCATATTCATTCGTTTTTTATAGTGATCAGGCTGCGGAAGGGATCAGCACTGGTTTAATACAATTGTCACGCTTGGCGGAAAATATATGATAGGCTTCCGCTACTTCTTCCAGGGGTATTCTGTGGGAAATAATCTCGCTAGGCTTGATGATGCCATTCTGCACGTGCTTGATCAGCTTCGGCAACAGTCTTTTCACAGACGCCTGGTTTGCACGGATCGTCAGGCCTTTATTCACCACATTTCCGATAGGCACCAGGTTGGCTGTCGGTCCATATACACCCACGATCGAAACAATCCCACCCTTTTTCACAGAATTGATCGCCCAATGCAACGCTGTAGCGGCACCCGCCTGCAGCAACAGTTTCTTGCCTGTAATCGTCTGCATCGCGCTTCCTGAAGCGTCTCCACCGACCGCATCAATACATACGTCAGCGCCCATCCAGCCTGTCGTTTTCTTCAGGAACACTACAGGATCTTCGAGGGAGCGGAAGTTATAGGCCTCACAATGCGCCCACTGCCGGGCAAATTCGAGACGATACTCCAAATGATCGATAATGATTACGCGTCCGGCGCCGAACAACCAGGCACAGCGGGCTGCCATAATCCCAACCGGGCCTGCACCAAACACCACTACCGTATCGCCCTTCTGAATACCAGCCATTTCCGCTGCCTGGTAACCGGTGGGCATCACATCGGTCAGGATAACGGCATCATCAGGCTCGATATCAGACGGGATTACCATTGGACCTACATCTGCATAGGGTACGCGAACATACTCCGCTTGTCCGCCATCATACCCTCCGGCGGTATGGGAGTAGCCAAATATGCCTCCCACTGCGGTGGCTTCGGGGTTCGACTCATGACAGTTGCCAAAGAGTTCCTGATTACAGAAAGCGCACTGCCCGCAGGCGATGTTAAAGGGAACGAGAATATGATCTCCCACCTTCACATTCTTTACGTCAGAACCCACCTCCACTACCACACCTGTAAACTCATGGCCAAAGGTTGAACCGACCCGTGTATCCGGAACCAGACCATGGTACAGATGAAGGTCAGATCCACAAATACAAGAGCGGGTCACGCGTACGATGGCATCACCGGGATGATGGATTTCGGGGTAAGGCTTGTTTCTGTCTGCGCGAACCCTGAATGGGCCGCGGTAATTCATAGCGAGCATAATGTATAGGTTTTTAACCGGCCATCACTGTTTAGCCGGACCCGCTGAGATCCGGCACCGCCTTAATGATGACCTAAGTGTACAATAACATTTGTAACAAACCGGATAAAAACCAGTCCAACGCTGGGCGGCAGGTTGAAAAAATTTTAGCAAAATACCGGGCAATGAGAAATAACCATTTACGGAGGGGACTATACCAGAACAGGAGGCGGAGGCATGGTATTTACGAAAAGAGCCTGCTTTCGCAGGCTCCTGATGTGGATGGTACCAGATTCGAACTGGTGGCCTCTACGATGTCAACGTAGCGCTCTAACCAACTGAGCTAACCGTCCGTGGCAGCAAATTTAGGAACTCCTGAGAATATTCCGAACATACCTTCTACTGTGCATCCAGCTTTTCATAGGCTGAGTTCTTCGAAATAAACTCAGGCACCAGTTCTTTCATCAGGATCACGGTTTCCTCTGTATAATGCATACAGGCGGATTTTACCAGCAGCTCTATCCTGGACGCCACTGTTTCAAAATCGTATTCCCTCACCTTGGCGATCATGATCTTCTCATGATAGGTAGGCATGGTGTTCTCAGAATTGCTCAGTAGTTCCTCATATAGTTTTTCCCCAGGACGCAGCCCCGTGTATTTAATTTCGATATCCACTCCCGGCTTTTTCCCTGCCAGGCGGATCATTTTATGTGCCAGGTCTGCAATACGAACGGGCTGACCCATGTCGAACACGAAGATCTCACCGCCTTCGCCCATCACCCCAGCTTCAATAACGAGCTGGCAGGCCTCAGGAATGGTCATAAAATAGCGGGTGATGTCCGGGTGGGTAACCGTCAGCGGTCCTCCCTTAGCCAGCTGCTGCTGGAAGCGCGGGATTACAGACCCATTCGACCCGAGTACATTCCCAAAACGGGTGGTGATGAATTTTGTGGGTTGGTGAACAGTTTTGCTACCGGCGAACAGTCCCTGATGAATATGGTGAAACAGACTTTGCGTATAGATCTCAGCAATTCTTTTTGATGCACCCATCACATTTGTGGGATTCACCGCCTTGTCCGTGGATACCATCACAAATTTCTCCACCTCGGATTTCACAGCCAGCTCGGCCAAAATCCTGGTACCCATCACGTTGTTTAACACGGCCATTGAAGGATGCTCCTCCATTAATGGCACGTGCTTATAGGCCGCAGCATGAAACACGAGCTCCGGCCTGTAAACCTCAAACAACTGCTTCATCCTGCCTTCATCACAGATATTGCCAATAAAGCTGTGTATTCTGGCATAAGGGTAAGCCTCCTTCAGCTCCAGCGAAAGTTCATGAAGCGCAGACTCCGCGCGGTCACAAATCAGGATGAGGGAAGGATTGAATCTCGTAAGCTGTCTGACTAGTTCAGAACCGATGGAGCCGGCAGCACCGGTCACCAGCACTTTCTTCCCCTGTATAGCTCCGGCTATCTGCTCATTATGGATCGTGATCACATCCCTTTCCAGCAAATCTGCGATCGGAATATCCTTGAGCTGTTCAGAGACCGGCTTATCATCCAACCATTGTTCGACTGCCGGCATCCGCTGCACGCGGATACCATATTGATTGGCTTTTTCAACCATCAGGTTAAGACGCTCTGCACTAACTTCAGGCGCTGCAATGAGCATTAACTGCACTTCTTCCTGCTGTAAACGCTCCATCACATGATCAGCGAGGGGATAAATCCTCAGCCCCTCCAGCTTTTTATAGGACTTTCTTGTATTGTCGTCTATGAATGCGATAGCTTCCAGATTACTCTGTGGATGTTCATTGAGCAGTCTTTTCGCCAACAGGCCCTGATGGCTGGTGTCGAATATGACCACTTTATTTCGCTTACCAACGGTAGGGTTGAAGAAATAGACCCGGTAGAAGTACCTGACCAGCATCCGGTAGCTTACCAGTGAAAAGCAGGTGATAAAGAAATTGATCAGTATGGTAGCGTTGGACAGGAAATGGATGTCCTGTGTATTCAAAATCAGCGAACTGGCAAAGAAAAATGCTGAAGCCACTGCATTGAGGCCCACCAACCGGAACATGTCACGCATATTGGTATAGCGTACGATACCTGAGTAACTCTTGAAGACATAGAAGAGCACGCCATAAGTGATCAAAACAATAGTCAGATTGAAGACGATGTTCTCAAAAGCAGCAAACAGACTGAAATTGTACCTGAGAACTCTTGCAATGACCAGCGAACCTGCAACAAAACACATGTCCAGCAGGAAGATAGCCCACCTGGGCAGCGTCTTTAGTTGTTCCGGCATGGGCCCAAAAGTAATAACTGAAGCTTATTTATTTATTTGTTTATTCGTAGACCATAACCATTGGCCATAAGGGCTCCTGAGCTGGCTATCTTACGATCCGGAGTCTCGCGTAGTTCAGCATGATCTTCTTCTGCCCATGACTGCCGCCAAAGTCAATGGTAGCAATCTTATTCAACGCTCCGCCTTCCACGGTCAGTATCTGACCGAAACCGAATTTCTGATGTTCCACTTTCATTCCTGGTGCTAGCTCAGCCGGATCATCAGCCTGAAAATTAGCAGAGGGTGTATGCGTTGCAGCCGGCTGCTTCTGCTGTTGCAGTTTGTCAGCCAGTTTCTTTAAAGAGGGAACCCGGTCAAACGACTGGTTCATCATATTCCCGAATGCATTCAGCGATCCCCTTGCCTGCTGACCCATACCTGTAAAGGTCCGGTCGAGGTAATGGTCCGGCACTTCTTCGATGAACCGGCTGGGATCATTCTGAACAAGACTTCCAAAACGATACCTGCTGGTGGCATAACTGATCCAGAGACGCTCTTTAGCTCGTGTGATCGCTACATAGAAAAGACGCCGTTCTTCCTCAAGTGCAGACCTGTCATACAGGCTCATTGAGCTCGGAAAGAGGTTTTCCTCCAATCCGACATTGAAAACACAGGGAAACTCCAGCCCTTTAGCTGCGTGAATCGTCATCAGCTTTACCGTATCCGCATCCTCATCGTTATTGGCGTCAGCATCAGTCAGCAGGGATATCTGCTGCAGATAGCTGCCCAGGCTTTTATCCTGGAGCTCACCTTCTTCGTCTGGTGTCTCTGTAAACTCCTTGACGGAGTTGAGGAGCTCCTGAACGTTCTCGTAGCGCGCCAGGCCTTCAACAGATTTATCATTGTAAAGTTCCTGGACCAGTCCTGTTCGCTTGCCTACGGCAAACGCAACATCATAAGCGTTGTGGCTCTCCAGCATGGTCTGAAAACCTCTGATCATCACCACAAAATTGCTGATCGCCGTAGCGGACGCCCCTTTAACGCCTGCAGCTTCCGGGGTCTCCAGCATCTCCCAGAATGTCCGGCCATACTGGTTCGCAGCTACCATTATCCTGTCGATAGTGGTTTTGCCAATGCTCCTAGCCGGATAGTTAATAATGCGTTTGATATTTTCTTCGTCGCGAGGATTGACCAGCACCCGCAGGTAGGCCAGGTAATCCTTGATCTCCTTTCTCTGGTAAAACGAGATGCCTCCATAGAGTTTGTAAGGTATATTCATCCTGCGCAGGCTCTCCTCAAAGGAACGGGATTGCGCATTGGTACGGTAGAGAATTGCAAAGTCCTTGTTGTTGAAATGATTCCTGAGCTTCATTTCCATGATGGTATCAGCCACAAAGCGTCCTTCATCATTATCCGTCATGGTTCGTACCAGCTTGATCTTTTCCCCTTCCGTATTACTGGTCCAAAGCTCTTTGGGAATCTGGTTCTTATTATTCGAGATGATATTGTTAGCGACGTTCAGGATCGTTTGGGTGCTCCGGTAATTCTGTTCCAGCTTCACGATCTTCACCTCCTCATAATCATCCTGAAACTGAAGGATGTTCTGCACGGTCGCCCCGCGGAAGGAGTAGATGCTTTGCGCATCATCACCCACCACACAGATATTTTCGTGTACTGCACCCAGCAATTTAATGATCATGTACTGTGCCTGGTTCGTATCCTGATACTCATCGATCAGTATATAGCGGAACCGGTGCTGATATTTAGCCAGGACCTCGGGAAACTGTGTCAGCAAAACATACATATTGAATAGCAGATCATCGAAGTCCATAGCGCCATTACGGAAACAACGCTTCACATAGGCCTCATAGATATCGCCGATTACCGGGCGGTTACTACGGGCATCCTCCTGCTGTATATGATGATCCTCCTTATACATGAAGTAGTTGATCAGCCCGTTCTTCGCAGCCGATATCCGGTTGGCCACGTAAGAAGGCTTATAGTGCTTATCATCCAGCTTCATATCATTGATGATCCCTTTGATGACTGAGCGGGCGTCATCGGAATCATAGATGGTAAAGTTGTTGGGATATCCCAGGCGGTGCGCCTCCGCTCTCAGGATACGGGCGAACACGGAGTGAAACGTGCCGATATACAGATTTCTGGCCTCAGTCGAACCCAGAATGTGTTCGATCCGCTCTTTCATTTCAGCGGCTGCCTTATTGGTAAATGTCAGGGCAAGGATGTTGAATGCATCGACTCCCTGCGCCATCAGATGGGCAATTCTCGTCGTCAGAACCTTCGTCTTTCCGCTTCCCGCACCGGCTACAATCATCAGTGGACCCTCTAAATGGGTCACAGCCTCCAGTTGCTTTTCATTCAATCCCTTCAGGTAATCTTGCATAGTCCGCGAAATTACGGTTTGGATCATAAAATTACCCGTAGGAATGACGCTGTTAAAGATTTTAAAAATCAGCACCCCTGTCTGTGAGAACTGGTTTGCAGGTTTATTTTTGTACTTGTCATGTTCCGCTTTCAACATATTTCACACCTTTACCTGCTCGGTATCATTCCCCTGCTGATACTACTGTTCATCGGTGTTATCATCTGGAGGAGGAACCGACTCCGCAAGCTGGGAGAAGAGCGCCTTGTCAATGAACAACTTTTAGGCATTATTCCGGGACGACCCCTGACCAGGTTCATTCTTCTGCTCCTCGCCGTAAGCAGTGCCATCATCGGCTGGGCCAATCTCCAAAGGGCCAGTGGCACAGAACAGGTGCAGCGAAAGGGAGTGGATGTCATCATTGCCTTAGATGTCAGTAAGAGCATGCTGGCTTCTGACATTCAGCCCGACAGGCTTACGAGGGCGAAGCAGCTGGTACTTAGTATGCTGGACAAGCTGCAGAATGACCGGGTAGGTCTTATTGTTTTCGCGGGCAGAGCCTACCTGCAGGTGCCGCTCACCATTGACTATAGCGCCATGCGCATGATGCTGCAGAATGCCAGTCCTAACCTTGTCCCCACGCAGGGCACCGTCATCAGTCAGGCGCTGGAGCTTTCTGTGAACTCATTTTCTCAAAGGGAAAAGAAATACAAAGCTTTGATCGTCATTTCCGATGGTGAGGACCATGACGAGAATGCGATTCCTAAAGCGCGTGACATTGCTGAGCGTGGCATTATTATTCACACCGTGGGTATCGGCTCACCAGAGGGAACAACTATTATCGACCCGGAAACACGTGCGGTAAAGCTGAATGAAGAAGGAGCACCCGTTGTCAGTAAGCTGAATGAAAACGAGCTCAGGGAGATCGCCAGCGCCGGTCGTGGAACATATAACCTGCTGCGCAACACGGATGCGGTAGCAGAGAAGCTGGTGAACGAGATCAGTGGTATGGAACAGAAAAGCCTGGGTGCCGTCGTATACAGCAGCTATGAAAGCTACTTTCAGTACTTCCTGGGATTTGCTTTGATCCTGCTGGTTGTGGAGCGACTGATACCAGGAGCTTCCTTTAAAAAGAAAAAGTCATGAGGATCGTATTGCTGTTTATTTGTTTCTGGTTCTCTTCCCTGCAACTTTCTGCACAAAACCAGCAGGTACGCAAGGGGAATAAGCTTTACAAAGAGCAACAGTATGGAGAGGCTACGGAAGCCTATAAGCAGGCGCTCTCTAAAGATCCTAAACATGAGCAGGGACTGTTCAACCTCGGGAACGCACTATACAAACAAAAGAATTACACGGGTGCCCGTCAGACACTGGAAACCACAGCGAACCAGTCGAGAGACCGCATGGTAAAAGCTGAAGCCTGGTATAACATTGGCAACAGCTTTATGGAAGAGCAACAATGGCAACAGGCCCTGGATGCCTACAAGCAATCCCTTCGCCTCAACCCTCAGGACGAGCAGGCAAAGTACAACCTGTCTTACGCCTTACAGATGCTAAAGAAAGACCAGGGAGGCGGCGGTCAAAACAACGACCAGAAGGAGAATGAGGACCAGCAGGACCAACAACAACAGCAGCAGCAGGATCAGCAACAGGATAGCCAGCAACAAGAGCAGCAGAACCAGGAACAGCAGAATCAGGAGCAGCAGCAACAACAGGAGCAGCAGCAACAACCCAGCAAACTCTCAGAGCAGCAGGCCGAGCAGTTGCTAAACGCTCTGTCCCAGGAAGAGAAAAAGCTGCATGACAAGAAGGAGAAGGGGCGCGCGATTCAGGTGAAAACGAATAAGGATTGGTGAACGAAAAGTGGCCAGTTGTTAGTAGTCAGCAGTCTGTAGACTAGCATTAACGTCAACAGCTAACTTAGAGCGGCTAATTCGATTAGTGTCAGAAAAGACCCGTGATTAGAAGTGAATTCAAACCGATCCTACCTCAAGGATTTATTAGCCCGTTTAGGAGCCTGGACACTTTCTATTCCAAAAAAATCTAGTGCTGCCGGATTGGTCTGTACGAAAGTTAAGGTCTTTAGATCTAATTGATCACTTTGTGTTTGCAAAAGCATCAGTTGTAGGCAACTTTTTGGATAAAGCTTCGTTCAACATGATTTTCTGCGGGGCCCTGACCTTCAATGGCTGATTAGTGACTCCTGATCACTTGCTTGCTATGCTTTCTGGTCTTGTTCTCTAAGGTGTCGGTTTCTACCCTGACCACTTACTGGCCGGTGATCACTCGCTTGCCGGACCCTCTAATCGTTTCCTGTAGGATGTTGGTTTCTACACCACTGACTAGTGACTACTAATTAACCATTTGCTCGATCTTCTTGTAGTTCAATATCGTAATATCACCTCCTGAGATTTCGATAAGGCCTTCGTCCTTGAAATCGCTGAGTGTTCGGATCAGGGATTCTTTAGCGGTGCCGGCGATAGTAGCGAGGTTTTCACGACTCAGGTCGATACGGAAGCCGGGGTCGCGATCCGGATTGAATTTGCGATCCAGCGAAAGCAGCGTATCTGCCACTTTCTTACGAAGTGAATTATACGCCAGACCGAGCAGTTGCGACTCCCGCTCCGTGATATTGCGGGCCAGCAACTGAATAAACTTGTGCATCACCTCCCGGTTATTATTCACCAGTTCCTCAAACTCATCTCTGGGTATCAGCGCCAGCTCCGTTTCCTCCAGCGCCTCGGCGGTCTCTTTATAGGTAGTACCTTCCAGTAAGGCAATATATCCCAGGAAGTCTCCCTCATTATAAAGACCGATCACCAGTTCTTTTCCGTCATCGTTTGTCTTGTAGGTTTTCACTTTCCCTTTGATGACATAGTAAAGCCGGAGGGGATGGTTGTTCTCCTGATAGATCACTTGTTTTTTGCGGTACTTATTGGTCGAACGGTGATCCTTGATCTTCTGCAGTATCTCCTCTCCGCTTACTGTGCGGATCAGCGTGTTCAGCCCTTCCATGCTGGGGGGCAATTGCTGGTTCATTAACTCAGACTTCTTCAGCCTGCTCTCTACAGCGTTCAATAACTCCGTCCCGTTGAATGGTTTGGTAATGTAGTCATCCGCGCCCAGCTCCATGCCCTTTCTTACCTCTGCCCGCTCCGCCTTGGCCGAGAGGAAGATAAAAGGAATATTCTTCGTCTTTTCGTTTCGCTGGAGCATGTGAATCACCCCATAACCATCGAGTACGGGCATCATGATGTCGCAGATGATCAGATCGGGCAGGTGTTTTACTGCCAGCTCTACACCCACCTTTCCGTCGGGAGCAGTATAAATCTTGTAGTTGGATAGCTCCAGTATTTCCTGGGTATTCTCACGGATTTCTGCATTATCCTCTATGAGCAGAATGGACTTCATGATGTCTTTGATTTCTTAAGTTCTACTTTAAATTCAGTACCCTTACCCAGGTCACTGGAACAGGTGATAGCGCCGCCCATCAACTCCGCATATTTGCTGACAATGTGGAGGCCCAGGCCCGTGCCTTGTATATTGGTAACGTTTCCGCCTCTGAAAAATCTGCTGAACAGGTGCTGCTGGTCTTCCTGGGAAATACCCATTCCGTTATCCCTCACTGTGAGTAAATAACTGCCTCCCTCCTGGTTTTCCGACCGCACTTCGATGACACCTCCTTCGGGGGTAAATTTGATGGCGTTACTGAACAGGTTCATGACGATATGCTTCAGCAATGTGGCATCCAGACTGACCAGCACTTCGCCCTGATGGGAGAAATGAACAGCCTGGTGAGGCTTCTGAATGATCTGCATTTCGTTGATAACGCTTTGTATCAGATCCTTCACATCGAACTGTGAGTAGCGCACCAGTATCTTACCCTCCTCGATCTTTCCGACAGAAAGGAAATCATTCAGAATATCCGTGAGCATATTCACGGAAGAGACGATTCTCTGAATATGTTTCTCCCGCTTGGGCTGATCCTCTGCAGACTCATACTTGGTAATCAGGTAGGCAGAAGAAAGAATAGTGCTCAGGGGAGTCCTGAATTCATGTGAAGCCATGGATACAAATCGCGACTTCAGTTCATTCAGCTCCCGCTCTTTCTCCAGGGCAGTTTCCAGTGAATGTGTCCGCTCACGCACCTTCTCTTCCAGTTCTTCATTGAGCCGGATCAGGTCTTCTTCCGCCTTCTTCCTGACGGTGATGTCGTTGATAAAGGAGATGACAAAGGTCTTTCCGCCATCCTTGTATATACTCAGACTTACTTCAACGGGAAACTCTGTGCCGTCGCGCTTCACGCCAAAAAGGTCCATACCCAGTCCCATCGGGCGGCTATGTGCGTTCTGGCCATGGTAATTATCTCTGTGACCGATATGACGGTTGCGATACCGCCCCGGTATCAGTATTTCTATTTTCTGCCCCAGTAATTCCCCGGCCTCGCCGTACCCAAATTGGTTCAATGCGAATTTGTTGGCCATGATGATGGCTCCGCCTTCATCTACGGTGATGATCCCAATCGCGGCATTATTAAATAATGCTTCGAATAACTGAGCAGGGTTCTTTGTATCCAATACTAACTCGCTTGAATTATAAAAATAAGACAATAATTTTTTCAAACGAGTATGCCGCAGATTAACAATGATTCAGCCCGTCTGATGGTCTGAAGCCTCGTTGAAAAATGATAAAATAAGGGGAGCGGTTCGCGTGTGTATATACAGTTGTCAGAACAAGAAGACAGACCGGCAGCAGCCGATCTGTCTTCAAAAAATTTTAGCTTACTGAATAGAGGTATCAACTGCTGTTCCGTCGGCAGGTGCCACGTCCGAAGGCATGTCGGCAGGACCTTCAGCAGGCATATCGACATCATCTGCCGTGTTCAGTTCTTCATCCATCTTGCTGTATTCCACCAGCCATTGATCTTCCACCTTTACAAGGTTCAGCTTCTTTTCCGCCGGTTCGTCTGAGGTGGAATAAGTCGCAGTAGCTCTCTCGCCATCCACTTTTACATCCTTTACATCCACCTTGATATTCTGCGCTTCTTCCCTGACAGAATCCGGCATCATCGCTGAGAACTGAGCCATCAGATCGATCATCCTTTTTGTTTCCTCGGTAGAGACCGCCTTGGCGGCTTCATAATCATAGTGGTAAAGTCCGTTCAGGAACTGCTCGGCCGAAGCCTCAGGTGAAGTCTGCTTGCAGCTACTAAATCCAAGTCCCATCAGGACGAACATCAGAAAGGAAAGTATGATTTTGTTCATATAAGAATAATGAGGCGCAAAGGTATTATTAAAACTTTGTCCGGCAAATGAAGCTGGCATCAGGGTGCCGGTAGAGGTTATCTATTGCAACGTAGGTAAAACCATACCGTTGTACCGGTTGCAAAGTCTTTTCCGGTTTAAAGACCTGATTATAGGCTTTGTACACAAGTTCAGCGCAGTACATCCGTTCATCTGTGGAGAGATCGAAGTCCATGTCAAAACGGCAACTGTCCTCAAATTTCTTTCTTAGGAACCGATGCAGGTCAGCCAGTTGACTGCTATCCAGGGGGTAGCGGACAATAGCAAAGCGCAGATTGTTTTCAGGTGAAAACCATTGTGTTACTTCTTCCCGTCTCAGCTTTTCATCCGGATTGTCTTCGCCGCCTATGCTGTGATAGATCACCGGGCGGCCGTCCTCTATCCAGGCGATGCCACAATGGGAATAAGTGGGATCAACGCTGTTGAATCGGGAAAAAATATAACTGGTGGCATCAGATCCCATCCGCAGCACCAGATCGCCTGACTGTAGCATTTTCGTAGCAACACCGATTTTTTCCAAAGCCAACTTACTGCGAAGAACCTGATCAGTCCCCGGCTCATTTGCCGGGGCCAGTCGGGTCCAGGCCCAGGTAGCCGCGACAGCAAGCAAGAGGAAAACCGGTATCAAGACCCAACGCATGGGGCAAATTTACAAGTCTGCATTTTGGATTCGAATAATCAAAACTTGTATCTTTATAAAAATTACCAGCATGAAGAAGATTTTACTGGCCCTTACTGTACTGACATTAGCTTTACCGGCTGCTCAGGCGCAGGAGAGCAAAAAGGCATCTGCTACAGAAATGCAGACCGATCAGAAAAGGGCTTTTGCATCACAAATCAATGAGCTCGAAGCAGTAATCACCCGCGAGAATAAAGATGGGGCTCATAAAGTGTTTCAGGAGCTCAGTGTCAAGATGCACGACGTCATGAAACAGACCAACCAACAATTGCAGAATGCAGGAGCGGACCAGAAAGCAAGACTGACTGAGATCGCCAGCGTCCAGAACAGACTCTATAGCGAGACCAAGAAGCTTTCTGCAGACATGATGAAAAACAAAACTGAGCTGATCAACGCGCTCAGGGAGTTCATAGAAACGGTACATTAAAAGAGGTCCGGAACTGTTCCCGTCCAGACCAATCCTTCGATAAGGCAATTTAATTGTACAGGACCGGTGATCAGCTGAGCTGATCACCGGTCTTTTTCTATTCCCCTGGTCAGACTGCCCTACGACTTAAACTTTCCATCTGCGGATTGTTTCCCGGCACTTCCTTTCAGCAGTTCCTGCCGCTAATCACTTTATTAGTAATTTCACGGCGCAATTAGCTATCCGCTTTGCAAAGCTTTACATCACCAGTAAATCATTGTTAGTGAAAGCCATCATTCCCGTTGCAGGTGCAGGTACTAAACTCCGGCCACTCACCTATACGCAACCTAAAGCACTCATCCCCATCGCTGGTAAAACAATCCTTAGCGTGATTGTAGATCAGCTTCTGGAAGCGGGCGTCAAAGAATTCATTTTTGTTATCGGCTATCTCGGTGAGAAGATACAGCGTTATATCGCCAAAACGTACCCGGACCTGAGTTATACATTGGTCACCCAGAACGACCGCAGGGGTACGGGACATGCCATCTGGCTCACACGCGATGCGGTGAAGGATGATGAAGTATTCATCGTACTGGGCGATACCATCTGCGATTATAATGTGGCGGAGATCCTCAAAAGCGGGGTATCTATGATCGGTGTCCGTAAAGTCGACGACCCCCGCAGTTTTGGTGTCGCCGAACTAAATGAGCAGGACGAGGTACTGAAGGTGGTCGAAAAACCCCTGATCCCTAAGTCCAATATGGCCATGGTGGGCATCTACTATATCAAAGAAACAAAGGCCATGTTCGAGGCGCTCGACCAGCACCTGAGCAACAGGATCGAAGAGGAAGGAGAATACCATCTTACCAATGGGTTGCAATATATGATCGAGAGCGGCCACCAGTTCAAAGCCTTCAGGGTCAATAACTGGTTCGACTGTGGTAAGAAAGAGACCCTGCTTTCAACCAACGCCACCCTGCTGAAAAGCCATACGGGTCAGGAGGGGAAGGTCCTGGCTGACCGGTACAATAACAGCGTGATCATTCCTCCGGTCAGTATCGCTGATGGCTGCAATATCACCAACTCGATCATTGGGCCGAATGTCACTATCGGTGAAAACACGACCATCCAGTCATCTATCGTCAAAGACTCGATCATCGGCTCTTTTGCAGAGCTGAATGAAGTAGTCCTCCACTCCTCGATCATCGGCAGCGATGCGTTCGTCAGAGGATTGAGCCAGTCTTTGAATATTGGTGATAATACGGAGATTGATCTTGGATAAAAGTAGTCAGTAGACAGCGGCCAGTAAACAGTGTAAAACGTGCCAATTAAAAAGAGAAAATCAGTAGACAGAGGTGAGCAGACTGTGCAAAAGTTGGCAAAACTGAACACTGACCACTGACCTGACCACTGACCACTGACCACTGACTACTGACCACTGACTACTGACCACTGACTACTTAAAATGTCCTTCAACACAGACTACACACACTTCGAGAACCGGATTACCGGTTTATTTGGGATTGAGTATCCGATTATTCAGGCAGGGATGATCTGGGCTTCAGGATGGCGACTCGCAGCAGCGGTAAGCAATGCGGGTGGACTGGGTATCATCGGGGCAGGAAGCATGTATCCTGAAATCCTGAGGGAGCATATCCGGAAATGTAAAGACGCTACCGACAAACCCTTTGCGGTAAACCTCCCCCTGCTCTATCCGGATATTGAGAACCATGTGGCCATCATCCTCGAGGAAAAAGTCCCGATTGTATTCACCTCTGCGGGAAATCCCAAAACCTGGACCGCCACTTTTAAAGAGCAGGGCATCAAAGTTGTACACGTGGTATCCAGCGCCAAATTCGCAAAGAAGAGCGAAGATGCCGGTGTTGATGCTGTGGTGGCAGAAGGTTTTGAAGCCGGAGGTCATAACGGGCGGGAAGAAACGACCACGCTCTGCCTGATTCCTGCAGTGCGAGCCGCAGTTAGCATCCCATTGATTGCAGCCGGCGGAATCGCTACGGGAAAGGGAATGTTCGCTGCAATGGCGCTCGGAGCTGACGGTGTTCAAATGGGTAGTCGTTTTGTCTGCACCCCCGAGGCCTCCAGCCATCCCGCATTCAAGGAAGCTGTCCTGCAGGCTAATGAGGGCGATACGGTCCTGACCCTGAAAAAGCTTACTCCGGTCCGGTTAATACGCAATAGTTTTTACCAACAAGTACAACAGGCCGAAGACCAGTGTCTATCCAAAGAAGAACTGACGGAACTGCTGGGAAGGGCTCGCGCCAAGAAAGGCATGTTCGAGGGCGATCTGAACGAAGGCGAATTGGAGATTGGACAGGTGAGCGCCATTATCAGCGAGATCAAACCCGCTGCAGAAGTGGTAAAGGAAGTTTGGCAGGAGTTTGTGGAAACAGCAAAGAAACCGTTCTAGGAGGAATAGTAGTGCCTTCGGCAGTCGTGAGTCGTGAGTCGTGAGTCGTTAGAG
>JAEYSM010000042.1 GCA_023434665.1 Bacteroidota bacterium
GTTTTGAATCCAAAAGGATCAGGGTCTTTTGCCATTACGTCAAGCACATTCTGATTGAAACACTCAGGGTGCACTCTGAAGATATCTGTCGCATCAATGGCCAGGGGACTATCAAGATATATGCGGATTCTTGGTAGTTTTCCTTCATTATAGTAATTATTGAGTGTGTGAACAAGTTCCTGAGCTCTACCAATAGCAAAAGAAGGTATGATCAGTTTTCCTTGTTTCTCAACACATGTTTCTTGCACAACTCTCAACAGTTCATCTTCGGCAATTTGCAACTCCGGATGCAAACGGTCGCCATAAGTCGATTCAGTTATCAGGTAATCGCATTGCGGGAACGGATCGGGAGGCCTCAGTATTCTGTTTTCTGGCCTGCCGATATCGCCGGTATAAGCAACACGAGTAAGCTTGCCATTTTCGAGTATGTCGAGACTAGCCACTGCACTTCCGAGCATATGGCCTGTATTGGTAAACTTAACTTTTATGTTTGAGTCGATATGAAACTTTCGATTATATGGAACGCTAATGAAGAGTTCCATGCACCTTTCGGCATCATCTCTACTATATAATGGTTCTACAGGTGGAAGACTCTGACGTGCTCTCTTACGATTAAATCTTTCAGTATCCACTTCCTGTATAAACCCACTATCGGGAAGCATAATGGTACACAGATCTCTTGTTGCGTGAGTGCATATTACTGAGCCCCTGAAACCGAGCTTGTACACGTAGGGTATCACCCCTGAGTGGTCGATGTGTGCATGGGTTAGAATAATGTGGTCAATTTCTTCAGGTTCAAATCCTAAAGCAAGGTTCATTCCTTGTGTTTCAAGGCCTTTTCCCTGAAACATACCACAATCTAAAAGTATTTTTTTCCCTCCTGCAGTGGTTATCAGATGTTTACTTCCGGTAACTTCTCTGGCTGCACCTAAAAATTTTATCTTCATGATGATAGTGATGTAAGTATTTCAAAACTTTTTCAAGCTAAGCCTGATATATTATAACGCAAATTTGACAGTGTTGCTTGATGATATCAGTTATACATTCTAATTAACTATCAAAGTTAACAAGATTATGGAGATAAGTGGAATATAAAAAGCAAGCCCGGTTGAAAATCCAACCGGGCTTTTAATCTTATCGAAGTATTAATGGTCGTTATATAACAATGTCAGTTCAGACATTTATAATAACCGTAAACTTATTAGTTGCAGTTGCATCCGCATCCACAAGCACTAACAGGTTTAAGAACTCCCAGTTCTTTTCCTATTTTGGTAAAGGCTGCGATACATTTATCCAGATGCTCACGGGTATGAGCTGCTGAAACCTGAACACGGATACGTGCTTGTCCTTTTGGCACAACAGGATAATAGAATCCGGTAACATAAATACCTTCATCAAGTAATTTAGCTGCCATATCCTGTGATAATTTTGCATCATAAAGCATAACGGCTACAATAGCGCTTTGTGTAGGTTTGCAATCAAATCCTGCTTCCATCATTTTTGCACTAAAGTAGGCGGTATTTTCATGTAGTCTGTCCTGTAACTCATTGGTCTCACTCATCATATCAAACATCTTGATACCGGCTGCAGCAACCAATGGAGGAATAGAATTGGAGAATAAATAAGGACGGGATCTTTGACGGAGCATAGTAATAATTTCTTTTTTACCGGTTGTAAAACCACCGATAGCACCACCAAATGCTTTTCCCAGAGTTCCGGTAATGATTTCAACTTTTCCGCGAAGATTAAATAATTCAGTAACACCTCTTCCGGTTTGTCCAACAACGCCAGCCGAATGGCATTCATCAACCATGATCATTGCATCATACTTTTGAGCAAGAGTGTGAATCTGGTCCATCTTTGCAACATTACCGTCCATTGAGAATACACCGTCGGTAACTATTAAGCGGAAGCGTTGAGCCTGAGCTGCTTTAAGTTGTTCTTCAAGATCAGCCATGTCAGAATTGTTGTATCTGTAACGAACGGCTTTACATAAACGAACACCATCAATAATTGAAGCGTGGTTGAGGGAATCAGAGATGATAGCATCTTCTTCACCTAATAATGGTTCGAATACACCACCATTTGCATCAAAGCATGCAGCATAAAGAATAGTGTCTTCTGTTCCAAAAAATTCAGCGATTTTAGCTTCAAGTTCTTTGTGAAGGTCCTGAGTACCACAGATAAATCTAACAGATGAAAGGCCATATCCATGTGAATCCAGCGCATCCTTAGCAGCCTGGATAAGCTTTGGATTGTTTGAAAGACCAAGGTAGTTATTAGCACAGAAGTTTAATACTTCGGCACCAGTGTTAACTTTAATCTCTGCTCCCTGGGGAGAAACGATAACCCGCTCGTTTTTGAATAGTCCGGCTTCTTTGATGCTTTCTAATTCTTTCTGCAGGTGAGTTTGAACGCGATCGTACATAATTATTTTGTTTTTTTTATGTTTTGTGTTGCTTTTGTTAGTAACAACGCACAAAGATATCACTTTTGATTCTTTTCATAGTGCTTTTAAGCAATAATTTCTCACTAATTATGTATGCTGATTTACAATCTGTTATACTGCCAATCAGCTATATTTGAAAACATAAAAATATTTAGGCGATTGTTTAAATTATTGTAAATTTGCGGCCACTTGCTGTTAAACGATTAACAAATAGATAAAACCTATAACCTGCATGAAAAACATTTTAGTTATTGGTTCCGTTGGCCAAATTGGATCGGAACTTACTTTAGAGCTTCGTAAAAGATATGGCAATGCAAATGTTGTTGCCGGATATCGCTCAACAAAACCAACCGGGGAACTGCTAGAATCTGGTCCTTCAGAAGTAGTTGATGCTACTAACATGGAGCAAATTACCGAAACAATCAGGAAGTATAAAATCGATACCATTTATAACCTGGCTGCTATACTTTCGGCTGTTGGTGAAAGTAAGCCTCTTGCTGCCTGGAATGTTGGTATAGGTGGTTTAATGAATTGTCTCGAAGCTGCACGTGAATTTAATTGTGCTCTCTTTACCCCAAGTTCAATTGGTGCATTTGGAGGAGGAACTCCATTGGATAACACTCCGCAAGACACTATTCAGAGACCCCAGACTATGTATGGCGTTACCAAAGTAACCGGCGAATTACTAAGTGACTATTACTACAAAAGATTTGGAGTTGACACCCGTTCAGTACGTTACCCGGGTATCATCTCAAATGTGACTTTACCAGGAGGTGGTACAACAGATTATGCAGTTGAAATTTATTACGAGGCAATTAAACATGGTAAATTCACATGCCCATTAGGTGCAGGCACTTTCCTCGATATGATGTATATGCCTGATGCAATAAATGCTGCCATTGATCTGATGGAAGCTGATCCTTCAAAACTCGTACATCGCAATTCTTTTAACGTTACTGCCATGAGTTTTGATCCGGAAATTATTGCTGCGGAAATTAAAAAGCATTTGCCTGCCTTTGAAATGAAGTATGAGGTTGAACCTGTTAAACAAGCTATCGCCAATTCATGGCCTAACAGCATGGATGATAGTTGTGCCCGTAATGAATGGGGCTGGAATCCTGAATGGAATCTGTCACGAATGACCGAAGACATGCTGAAAGTTATTGGCGAAAAATACGCTAAAGGACTTATTTAAGGATCCATTGAATTTTACTTATCTTCTAAAATACCTCCACTTTTATGGTGGGGGTATTTTTTTTCAATTTTTCTTCAATTTTTCTTGACAAGGTATTATAATATTTTATATTATTGTGCTATCAAAATGATATCACAATGAAAGCAAATGAACAAGAAAAAATGATAACCCCATCGTCGGGTTATGTTATGTCAGCAGTAATATTGGTATTATTGGCTTTATCAATCTACAACTTTACTAACTACAGTCACCTGAACTGGCTAATGATTGCTTCAGGGTTTATAATGTTAATAACCATTGTTTTAATGGTTGGCTTAATGGTAATCAATCCAAACGAGTCGAGTGTACTTGTTTTGTTTGGTGATTATAAGGGCACCGTTAAGAAAAACGGATTCTTTTGGGTAAACCCGTTTTATAAACGCCGTAAAATCTCGTTAAGGGCCCGCAATCTCAACAGTGATCCGATTAAGGTGAACGATAAGATTGGTAATCCCATCATGATTGGCATTGTGCTGGTTTGGAAGGTGGATGACACTTTTAAAGCAGCTTTTGAAGTAGATGATTATGTTCACTATGTTGAAATCCAAAGTGAGGCAGCCATCAGAAAACTTGCAGGTCATTATTCATACGACAATTTTGATGATGAACAAGCTGAGATTACACTAAGAGCTGGTGGTGAAGAAGTAAATCATATGCTGGAGCATGAACTCGTAGAGCGACTTGAAAGAGCAGGTATTGATGTCTTGGAAGCACGCATAAGTTACCTTGCATACTCAGCCGAAATTGCAGGTGCTATGCTTCGCAGACAACAGGCTGCTGCTATAATTGCTGCAAGAATAAAGATTGTGGAAGGTGCTGTAAGTATGGTTGAAATGGCACTTGATCAACTTTCGAGTAAAAAACTTGTTGACCTTGATGAGGACAAAAAAGCCGCAATGGTAAGCAACCTTATGGTAGTTCTTTGTTCAGATAAAGATGCAGCACCGGTTATAAACGCAGGCACTTTACATCAGTAAAACAAACCCCGGCATCTAACATTTTATGGGTCAAAAAAAACCATTTGTACTTCGCCTTGACGAGCAAACTCTCGAAGCGGTTGAAAAGTGGGCTGCAGACGAATTTCGCAGTACCAACGGTCAACTTGAGTGGATAATTAGTAAGGCGTTAAAAGAAACCGGCCGTCTTAAACAATCACCTGATAATAAAGGCAAAGGCCAGGAAGAAAAATAACGAATTCACTCTTAGGATGTGCCGACCTTATTGTCATTTATTAACCGGTAAATGGTAGTTTTACCTATATCAAGCTTCTTAGCCACCAGTCTGACCTTATTGTCGTACTTCTGCAGAAAGTGATTGATAATACGCCTGTTGTATTCTTCAAGCGTTGTTTCTTCATAGAGGAAATCCTGTGTTATGCTTGATGTGCTGAAAGAAATATCAGTGTCTTCGATGGTGGCGGTATTAGTCATTACAGCTGCCAATTCCATGATCGCTTTTAATTCACGAACGTTACCAGGGAAAGGATATTTTTGAAGCTTCTGCACTGCCTTAGGAGAAATTGAGAGCTTTTTAAGCTTGTTCTTTGCGCAAAACTCGTCAACAAAAAACCGGGCAAGCAATGCAATATCATTGCCTCTCTCACGAAGTGGTGGTAAATTAACTGGTAAACCTAAAAGTCTGTAATATAAATCCTCGCGGAATTTCCCCTGTTTTACCTGTTCCTGGAGATTTTTGTGCGTCGCTACAATTACTCTTACATCGAGTTTGACTGTTTCATTGCCCCCCACCCTGATGACTTCTTCTTCCTGAAGTACACGCAAAAGTTTGGCCTGCATATTCAGGTCCATATCGCCAATTTCATCCAGAAACAGGGTTCCCTTATTGGCCTCTTCAAATTTACCTATCCTGCGGTTGGCTGCCCCTGTAAATGCCCCCTTCTCATGCCCAAACATCTCACTTTCAATAAGCTCTCTGGGTATTGCAGTGACATTTACTGCCACAAAAGGTTTCTTACTTCTTGCTGAAGCAAAATGTATTGATTTTGCAACCAATTCCTTTCCGGTTCCTGTTTCTCCGTAAATTGAAACAACGATATTGGTCTTGGCAGCCTTTTCAATCATTGTAAAAACTTTATTGATAGCAGGACTATTGCCCTTGATCAGATTGCCTGATTCATATTTCTTTCCAATCTCCTCCTCAAGTACTGCAATTTTCTGCTTTAGCTTAAGGTTTTCGCGGATATTTCGGGTAATATTCCATAAACGCTCCTTGGTATCCTGATCTTTCAGGATGTAATCGTATGCTCCTTTTTTAAGCAATTCAATTGCCGTAGCCAGATCCTGCTGTCCCGAAACTATTACAACCGGAATATCAGGATTGAATTCTCTTACCTGCTTAAGAACTTCTAATCCTGTCATGTCAGGTAGATTGTAATCAAGAGAAACCAGACAAGGATTTTTGTACAGATTCTTGATCATTGTCTTCCCATCAGTGAATATTTCAACCTGATTATCCGGATTAAGGGACAAATGATATGAAATGATCTTGGCGAAGATCACGTCATCTTCTACCAGGAATATCTTAAATGTATCTTCACTCATAGCAATAAAAACTTTGATACGAAAATAACATAAAATATGTGTCCTAAAACAGGAAACCTTCTGTTTTATTAAATTAATGTCCTGAAATGGTAAAAGTCACTTTAACAGTACTGGTTCCCGATTTCATCAAGAATACTGAAAACATCCCCTGCATTCAGAGCAGTCATCAGTTTCATTCTATATGGTTTGAAATCCGGGAGAGCCTTAAAATAATGTGAATAGTGGCGCCTCATTTCAAGCAGAGCTGTAATCTCACCTTTCCATGCTATAGAATCAGCAAGATGACGTCGGCATATTGCCAGCTTTTCATTTAAATCAGGTGGACTTGGTATAGTGCCTGTTAGGAGAAAGTCCCTGATATCTCTGAATAACCAGGGATTTCCGACAGCTGCCCTACCAATCATTATTCCGTCAACTCCATACTTATCACTTGCATTAATGGCAGTTTCCACGCTTGTTATATCACCATTACCTATAATAGGAATATGCATCCTGGGGTTGTTCTTTACTTCCCCTATCAAAGTCCAGTCAGCCTGTCCTGAATACATTTGTGCCCTGGTACGACCATGTATTGTCAGTGCCGCTATCCCCAGATCTTGAAGTCTTTCGGCAAGATCGACGATAATTTTAGAATTATCGTCCCAACCCAGCCTGGTTTTAACCGTAACCGGTTTATTGACAGATTTGACAATTGTACTTGTGATATCCAGCAGCAATGTTATATCTTGTAAAAGAGCGGCACCACCTCCCTTATTGACAATTTTCCTTACAGGGCATCCAAAGTTGAGATCTATAAAATCAGGATTTGCTTCTTCGGCTAAATAAGCGGCATTTAACATCGAGTCGGTAGCAGAACCAAAGAGCTGAATCCCCAAAGGTCTTTCAGCTTCATTAAATTCAAGTTTCCGGATACTTTTGCCAACATCCCTTATTAGGCCATCAGCAGCAATGAATTCCGTGATTACGGCCGATGCGCCCATCTCCCTGCATATCAGCCTGAATGGAGGATCAGTTATATCCTCCATAGGGGCTAGTATAACAGGCAATTTCCCTAAATCTGTATTACCTATCTTCATTGCCCGCAAAAATACTAATAATGAAAATTTTACCACCTATTTAAATTCTCTCTAAATTTTTAACATATTGTTCTGTATGACAACATCTTAAATCCAATATGCTAAATTTGTATGTTTTCTGCACAGAGATATATATATATCTTATTGTGTTTTGTAAATTAGTAGTGAAAATCACACACAACTTATACGATAAATAAATGAAAACCAGGCGTGAGTTTATTAAAATATCAGCTTTAGGAATTGGCGCAACAGCAATAGCGATGCAAGCCGACAAATGGTTTATCTCACCATTGTTTGCCAATGATAAAAAAGCGAAAGTTGGTGGAAACATAAAGCAAATACCTACCTATTGCGAAATTTGCTTCTGGAAATGTGCGGGATGGGCACATGTTGATGACACCGGTAAAATCCTTAAAGTTACAGGTAATGCTAAAGACCCCTTGTGTACCGGACGTTTATGTCCCCGTGGTACAGGAGGAGTGGGTATGACTTATGATAATGACAGGCTAAAAACACCACTTATCAGAGTTGAAGAAAATGGCAAACAAACATACAGGGAAGCCTCATGGGATGAGGCTCTTGACTTTATAGCAAATAAACTTAAAGATATCTCTTCAAAACATGGTCCTGAAAGTATAGCTCTGTTCAACCATGGTTCTGCAGGAAACCATTTTACTCACTTACTTAGAGCTATGGGATCGTCCAATATAACAGCACCATCCTATGCACAGTGCCGCGGTCCCAGAGAAACAGGATTTGAAACTACATTTGGCGTTTCCCTTGGAAGCCCAGAGGCTACTGATATCAGGGACACCCGTTGTATGGTTCTTATTGGATCACATCTGGGTGAAAATATGCACAATTCACAGGTTCAGGAATTTTCTGATGCTATCGATAAAGGAGCTGTCATAATCACTGTTGATCCGCGTTTTTCTATAGCGGCTAATAAATCCAAATACTGGCTTCCAATTAAACCTGCAACTGATATTGCCTTATTGCTTTCATGGATTCACGTTCTCATCTATGATAATCTTTACAACAAGGAATATGTTGCCAGGCATACAACCGGGATAGAAAGATTAAAAGAGCATGTTAAATCGTTTACCCCTGAATGGGCATATGGTATAACTACAATTGAGCCTTCAATTATCAGAAAGACTGCCAGAGAGATGGCAAATGCCGCACCTTCGGTGATCATTCATCCAGGCCGTCATGTTACATGGTATGGTGACGATGCCCAAAGGTCACGTGCTATTGCCATTTTGAACGGTTTGCTTGGTAGCTGGGGAGCAAGAGGTGGATTTTTCATGAAAGAAAGTGCAGGGATACCTGCATATCCTCACCCCCCATATCCTGCACCAAAATGGTCATGGCCTGCTTTGCTGAACGGAAGGTTTCCAATGGCCAGCTCATCAGTTACCAATACTTTCATTGAAGCCAGTATTAATAATGAAGACAAAGAAGCACCAATAAAAGCATGGTTTATTGCTGGTACCAATCTTCCTGTAGCTATTCCGATGAAAGATTTAATGGATAAAGCACTTCAGGATCTCGAACTGGTAGTTGTGGTTGATACCATGCCTACAGAAGTCACCGGGATAGCCGACGTTGTATTGCCTGAGTGCACTTATCTGGAACGACATGATGACCTCAGGGATTCAGGATTCCGTGTGCCTTCAGTAGCAGTAAGAATGCCTGCTATCGAACCCATGTGGAATTCTAAACCTGCATGGTGGATAACCAAGCAACTGGGTGAAAAACTTGGTTTGCACGACTACTTCGCATACGATAATTATGAGGAAGTAATAAAATGGCAGCTTGAACAAATGGGTTTGAGTATCGAAGAGATGAAGAGTAAAGGATTGGTTGTGTTTGACCGCACCCAGTCCGATCTCTATATTGATCCCGAAAACGATTATACTTTCAATACACCGTCAGGAAAAGTAGAATTCTATTCTTCCTTACTTGAAGAATCTGGTTTTGATCCAATGCCTGTCTATACACCACATCCCGAACCTCAAGAAGGATTCTACCGGTTAAATTATGGTCGTGCACCTATGCATACTTTCAGCCGTACAGCTAATAATGCCAATCTCACCGATCTGATGGATGAAAACACTATTTGGGTTCATCCAAAAGTTGCTTCCTTATGGGATTTGAAGGAAGATTCATATACCTATCTTAAAAACCAGGATGGTGTGACATCCGATTTCCCGATAAAAGTCAGGATAACTGAAAGGATTCGTTGGGATTCAGTATACATGGTTCATGGTTTTGGACATAACCGCAAAGAATTATCGAGGGCTTTCGGAAGAGGGGCCAACGATACCCAACTAATAACTAATGTAATGGTCGATCCATTAATGGGAGGAACCGGAATGAGAGGGAATTTCGTAACGTTTGTCCTGGAAGGGACTAATAAGGATAAGGAGGCAATTGTATGAGATATGCCATGGCGATTGACACCCTGAAATGTGTTGGGTGTAGTGATTGTGTTATTTCGTGCCAGATGGAAAATAATGTACCTATTGGCTATTGCCGCGACTGGGTAGTTGAGAGTGTCCATGGCACATACCCACAGGTTGGTTTGGAACTGCGCTCTGAAAGATGCAACCATTGTGAAAATGCTCCCTGTGTGAGATGTTGCCCAACGGGTGCAAGTCACATCGTAGAAGGTGGACTGGTGCTTGTTACACCCCATAAATGCATTGGCTGCGGTGCATGCATCCAGTCGTGTCCTTACGATGCCCGATATTCCCATCCCGATGGTTATGTTGATAAATGTACATTTTGCCATCACAGAATCATTGAAGGCCAGGAGCCTGCATGCGTTTCGGTATGTCCTACCAGATGTATGTACTTTGGTGACCTTGATGATGCTTATTCTGATATATCGAAGGTACTGGCGACCAGAAAATTCAAATCCCTTGCACCTGAAGCAGGTACCAATCCACAGATCTTTTACTTAATATAGTTCTTTAAGACCAATCAATCATGAACGAAGAAATATTTATAAGTGGACGTAACATACCTAATATCGATCCTTTCCTTAATATTTGGCATTGGCAGATTCCCATTTATCTTTTCCTGGGAGGTCTTGCTGCGGGTATCCTTTTCTTTGCTGCCCTTTTTACCATCACCGGAAAGGCCGATAAAATGGAAGCTGCCGTTAAAAAGGCTCCTATTATTGCCCCTATCGCGCTAATACTCGGCCTATTAGCCCTATTTCTTGATCTTAAACACAAGATGTATTTCTGGCAACTCTACACAACATTCAGAATTGAATCGCCTATGTCGTGGGGAGCCTGGGTACTTATGGCAATTACACCCCTATCTATAATCTGGGTGGCTTCTTATGCAAAGGAATTGAGACCCGGATGGAATTGGAAATATACTTTTCTTGATTCTTTTGAAACTTACGTGATTAAAAATCGTAAAGCACTAGCATGGGTAATTATAGTACTTTCAGTTATACTGGGTATCTATACAGGCATTTTGCTTTCTGCATTTAACGCCCGACCTCTTTGGAACACAAGTATTTTAGGCCCTCTGTTTCTTGTTTCGGGAATGTCGACAGGGGCTGCCATGATAATCTTAATGAGCAAATCAGCCGAAGAGCGAAGGTTAATGAGTGGAGTCGATCTTCTGCTGATAACTATAGAACTTTTCTTCATTACCCATATGATTATGGGATTTCAGGCAGGATCTGAAACACAGATAGCAGCAGCGTCACTGTTTTTGGGAGGCCCATTTACTGTCACATTCTGGGTATTTGTAGTAATCCTCGGATTAGTATTCCCTGCCATCCTGGAGGTTTTAGAAAGGATGGGAGTACACATGCCCGTTATTATACCGGTTTCTTTAATCCTTATCGGAGGATTAATCTTTAGGTTTATTATGGTTGAAGCCGGACAATTAACACGATACCTTTATTAATTAAGACAAGGAGAGATAAAAAAAATGAAAAGAGACGGCACATTTTATATTAACCCTTACCTCGGAGGAATTTTGCTAGGGTTAACCTTGTTTGCTACCTATTACATAACAGGCAGGGGACTTGGAGCTTCAGGTGCAGTAAAGAGCACGGTCATTACTGCAGTAAATGCAGTGGCACCTGAACACACAAATACTGCTCCTTTCTATAAGCCATATGTCAGTGAAGGGCAAAAACCAATGAACAACTGGCTGGTTTTTGAAGTGTTGGGCGTTCTTGCCGGTGCCTTTTTTTCGGGCGCCTTATGGGGAAGATTAAAGATAAAAACTGAACACTCACCAAAAATCTCAAGCAGGACACGACTCCTTGCAGCATTCATTGGAGGAGTGCTTTTCGCCTTTGGCTCTCAACTTTCCCGGGGTTGTACTTCGGGAGCCGCTCTTAGTGGTATGGCTGTTCTGGCCTCGTCGGGCTTTATCACAATGATGGCAATATTTGGCTCGGCATATTTATTCTCCTGGCTTTTCAGAAAATTATGGATTTAATACTTAGTAATCATGTTAGCACCTATTATACCTTACGAACAAATTCCTGAAGCCTGGAACAATGTAATAGCCCTCGTTTTGGGTATGGCTTTCGGCTTCACACTCGAATCATCGGGTTTTTCATCAGCCCGTAAGATCATGGGAACTTTTTTTGGCTATGATTTCGTAGTTCTTAAAGTTTTCTTCACTGCTGCTATCACAGCCATGGCCGGCATTTTCTATTTCGATTATCTCGGTTGGCTTGATGCCTCAGTTCTTTTTATTAATCCTTATTATGTTTATTCAGCCATTTTAGGTGGACTTATCATGGGATTTGGTTTTTCACTTGGTGGTTATTGTCCCGGAACCAGTTTTTGCGGTGCTGCCATAGGTAAACTTGATGCAATATTGTTCGCCCTGGGCCTGTTTGCAGGAGTTTTCCTTTTTGCTGAGCTCTTCCCTTATTTCGAAACAATCTACTATGGTCATTTCATGGGCAATTCGATGATCTATGATATGGTTGGTGTGAAAGAATCAGTTTTTGCCGCACTACTTATCGTGGTAGCAGTTGGAATGTTTGCCGGTGCTACATGGGTTGAAAAGAGAGTTAAAAAAGTAGAGTATTAAACGACGATAAAAATGAACAGAACCTATATAATATTAACGGTGATAGCCCTGAGTCTTGCTCTTGGAATTCTGATCATAGGAGAACGAAAAACTAATAAAGAAACAAGACCTCAATCACTTTCAGTCAATTATAATGATCCTTCCAGGTTCCTGAGCTCAGATGAAATAACTGACAGACTCATAAAAGGTGATCCCTCTCTGTTGCTTATTGATGTACGACCATCTGATCAGTACACGAACTTCTCAATTCCTGGTTCTTTAAACATTCCGCTTGATTCACTTCTGAATGAAGCCTCGATCGATATGCTGAACGTTCAGAATATGGATAAAGTGCTGATATCGAATTCAGATTTATGGTCAGATCAGGCATGGTTACTCTGCACTCGCCTTGGAATTTCTGACGTATTTGTAATGGAGGGAGGAATAAATAACTGGTTTAATACCATTGCCAAATTGCAGGATGTTCCACTAACAGCTCCCCAGGAAGTAATTGATCTTCATTCATTCAGGGCCGCTGCAAATAAACATTTTTTTGGCACCGGTGAAATTTCCTCAGCAACCGTTGCCTCACAACCTCGGATAGTTCCGGTAAAAAAGACTCCAAAACCCGGAAGCAGTGGTGGATGTTAAATTTTTATATTAATTGAAAGGGAGCTTACAAAATGAAAAGGTTCAACAGATATTTATGGAATACAGCAACAATTATAATGCTGGTCTTATTTGGCTTTTCCTGCGGTAACAAGGAGGGGGTATATACATTATCACCTGTCAGTATGTTGGCTGAGATCACTTCTGCTGATAACTACCTGGATGCAGCTTCACTAGGTAAGATTCAGAATGTTGTTTTTGTTGATCTGAGAAATCCTCTGGATTTCGAATTCAATCATCATGAAATGGCCGTCAATATTCCGGCTGAAAAAGTGATGGCTGTGGAAAACCAGAAAGTCCTCAGGGATATTGAAAAGGAAGGTAAAATGATTGTGCTGTATGGTGCAACACCTCGTCAGGCAGCTGGTTATTGGACTCAGCTCAAACAAGTGGGGATTGAGAACATCAAAGTATTCAATGGTACTTTTGAGCAACTTATGAAAGGACAAACAGCATCCATTACTCTTGAAAATGAAGTGCCTCAGATAGATACTTCACTCATAAAGAAAGTAGGTAATGTTGTTGCACCTGGAGATTCGAAACCTGTCATTTCTCCTAAAATAACTCCACGAAAAGCCTCAAAACCAGCGGCAAGTGGAGGTTGCTGAAAATATAAATAAGCCTGACTAAACTGGTTGTTGTCTTAATACAACCAGCTATTTACATATTCCGGCGGTATTGGCCTCCTACACTGAAAAGACGGCCGGTGATGCTACCTAATGTACAGTACTTGGTAGCAATCATCAGGGAATCAAATACATTACCCCCTGATGCTGCGGTGTAAGCCAGCTCAGCAAGTGCTGAATCAGCTTCTTTACTCCAGGTATTTTTAACATTCTTAACCATTTCTACCTGCCGGTCTTTCTCCTCAGTAGTGGATCTTATTACTGTTGCAGGTATGATGGTGGGAGATCCTTCAGAAGAAAGGAAAGTATTCACGCCCATTATCGGAAGCTTTCCCTCATGTTTCAGTCTCTCATAATAAAGGGATTCCTCTTGAATACGGCTTCTTTGATACATGGTTTCCATTGCTCCAAGCACTCCACCCCTATCTGAAATCTGCTCAAATTCTTTAAGTACAGCTTCTTCCACAAGATCAGTCAACTCTTCAATAATAAATGATCCCTGCAAAGGATTCTGGTTTTTAGCCAGGCCTAATTCATGATTGATAATCATCTGAATAGCCATGGCCCTTCTGACCGATTCTTCAGTCGGGGTTGTTATAGCTTCATCATAGGCATTGGTATGCAGCGAGTTACAGTTATCGTATATGGCATACAGAGCCTGAAGAGTCGTCCTGATATCATTAAATGCAATTTCCTGTGCATGAAGAGAGCGACCCGATGTCTGGATGTGGTATTTAAGCATCTGCGACCTTTCATTGGCTCCATACTTATGTTTCATTGCCTTAGCCCAGATGAGTCGTGCAACTCTACCCATAACTGCATACTCGGGATCAATTCCATTCGAAAAGAAAAAGGAGAAATTGGGAGCAAAATCATCAATCTTTAATCCCCTGCTCAGATAGTACTCAACATAAGTGAATCCGTTTGCAAGGGTAAAAGCAAGCTGAGTAATCGGATTAGCGCCTGCTTCAGCTATATGATACCCTGAAATAGAAACAGAGTAGAAATTATTAACCTTGTTATTAATAAAGTACTCTTGCATGTCACCCATTACCCTCAGGGAAAAATCCGTTGAGAATATGCAGGTATTCTGAGCCTGGTCTTCTTTCAATATGTCGGCCTGTACAGTACCTCTGACTTTCGCAATAGTGCTGGCCTTTATATTCTCATAAATTTCTCTGTCGAGGACCATATCGCCGGTAACTCCCAGTAGCATTAAGCCCAATCCGTCGTTTCCTTCGGGTAGCTGGCCATTATATACTGGTCTGATAGTGCCGCGTTCGGTATATATATCAGCAATTTTCTTTTCAGTCGCTTCCTCTAAACCATTGGCTTTTATATAGATCTCGCATTGCTGGTCAATTGCAGCATTCAAAAAATAACCGACCAATGCAGGTGCAGGTCCGTTTATTGTCATTGAAACAGATGTTGCCGGATCAAGCAAATCAAAACCTGAGTAAAGCTTCTTAGCATCATCAAGGCATGACACGGATACTCCGGCATTGCCCACTTTCCCGTAAATATCAGGTCTTACATCAGGATCAGCACCATAAAGTGTTACGGAATCAAATGCGGTAGAAAGTCTCCTGGCTGGCATTCCCTTTGAGAGGTAATGGAATCTCTTATTTGTCCTTTCGGGACTTCCCTCACCGGCAAACATCCGCGTAGGATCCTCATTTTCACGCTTAAACGGATAAACACCTGCGGCATAAGGAAAACTACCAGGCACATTCTCTTTTAGTTTCCATTTCAGAATGTCGCCCCAGTCTTTGTATGAAGGGAGGGTAACTTTAGGAATAGGCGTGTGCGAGAGAGATTTAGTATGTGTGTTAATTCTTATCTCTTTGCCCCTTACTTTGAAGATATATTCAGAGTCTTTGTACTTTTTCCGTAATTCTTCCCAGTGTTCAATATGTCTGAGATTTTCCTTCCCCAATTCTTCCTTTGCATTTTTAATCAGGCCGTCAAGACTATTTACATGATCTCCTGATTCGCCAAGTTTTGTTGCAGTTACAGTATATGACTGCAGACGGGATGCAATTTCAGCTACTCTTTCAGCTCTTTGATTGTATTCTCTTACAGTCTCTGCTATCTCCGATAAATATCTTACACGCTTAGGTGGTATAATAAGTTGTCTTTCCTGTTCGGGAATCCCTGATGGTAACCCATGCCAGTTTAAACCAAAACGTGTGTTAATCTTTTCAACCAAATGAGAGAAAAGTTCATTTACTCCGGTGTCGTTAAACTGCGAAGCCATTGTTCCGAAAACAGGCAATTCTTCCATAACCGCATCCCATAATCCGTGATTGCGTATAAATTGCTTCTTCACATCCCTTCTGGCATCCTGAGCACCACGCTTATCAAATTTATTGATGGCAATAATGTCAGCGTAATCGAGCATTCCAATCTTCTCTAGTTGAGTAGCTGCACCAAATTCCGGTGTCATTATATACATCGAAAGATCACTGTAATCAATTATCTCTGTATCACTCTGGCCTATTCCGCTACTCTCGAGAAGAATTAAATCATAACCTGCCTTCTTTACCACACATACAGTTTCTTTTATGAATTTGGATAAAGAAAGATTCGCCTGTCTGGTAGCCATACTTCTCATGAAAATACCGGGCTGATTAATCGCATTCATCCTTATTCTGTCACCAAGTAGTGCTCCACCGGTCTTTCTCTTTGTTGGATCCACTGAAATGATCGCTATCCTCATTTCAGGATTATATAGCTTAAACCTCCTTATTAACTCATCAATAATTGAAGATTTCCCTGACCCACCAGTACCGGTTAAGCCTATAACCGGAACAACGAGATCTTCGCATTTAGACTGAAGTGACTTAACCAGTTCTCTCGCCTTTGGATCATTATTCTCAACAGCGGTCACTAGAGCTGCCAGCGCTCTTTGTTCTCCGTTTAAGATATCTGCCGGTCTAATATTATTAATATCGCCTGTTGCGAAATCGCTCTTTCGAAGAACATCATTTATCATGCCCTGCAATCCCATTCTTCTTCCATCATCAGGCGAGTAAATCTTTTCTATCCCGTAAGCCTGTAACTCCTCAATTTCCTGCGGAAGAATTACACCTCCACCACCACCGAAAATCTTAATATGCCTGCATCCTGCCTCATTCAGAAGATCGCGCATGTACTTAAAATATTCCATATGGCCACCCTGATAAGAAGTAATGGCAACTGCCTGAACATCCTCCTGAATTGCAGTATTCACTATTTCAGTAACCGACCTGTCATGCCCCAAATGAATAACTTCTGCACCCGAAGATTGCAAAATTCGCCTCATCACATTAATTGTAGCGTCATGTCCATCAAATAAAGAAGCAGCTGTGGCTATCCTTATATGATTTTTTGGTTTGTATGCGTCGGTCTCCTGCATATATCTATTTATTAATCAGATTCATGAATTGCCTTTGAAACAATCCATATAATAATTTAGTTCATAGGGCTTTTTGTAGTTGGTAGTCTTCACAGCAATCCGTTGGTTGGCTATTAGCAATTCGTCACAATTTTTTTTATGAAATCATTACATGAAACACAAAATGATATAAGTTTGTGTAAGTTCTACGGTTTTTAAAAATTATTTCAACCCTTAATTATTGTCAAATGAAGAAGTTATTGCTTTCTATTTGCATGCTGTATATTGCATTTGCAGCATTTTCACAGACCGGGAAATACAGCAGGGTGAAAATTCAAGTACCCTTTAACCAGATAAATATCCTTGCCTCCAATGGCATTGCTGTTGATGAAGGATACTATGATCATAAAGCAGGATTCTTCATTGCGGAATTATCCTCTGATGAAATCAATAAATTGAAGGAACTGAATATTGTACCGGAAATATTGATTGACAATGTATCTGAGTACTATGTCCAAAGAAATAAAAATTTAAAGTCAGGTGAGATAACTCGCCAGGCACGACTTGATGGTTCAGATTATCCTGTACCCGAAAACTTTACTCTAGGCAGTTGTGGTGGTTTCTCTACTATGGAAGAGTGTTATGCACACCTCGACAATATGGCAACTCTCTGGCCTGACCTTATAACAGTCAAACAGGCCGTATCCAGTCTAACTACTGATGAAGGAAGGACCATGTATTATGTTAAGATTTCTGATAATCCGAATGATGCAGAAGATGAGCCACAGGTTCTCTATACAGGAATGCATCATGCGCGTGAGCCCATTGGAATGCAGCATCTCCTCTATTACATGTATTATTTGCTGGAAAACTATGATACAAATGAAGAAATAAGAGACCTTGTCAATGCTACTGAAATGTACTTCATCCCAATTGTAAATGTGGACGGCTATGCCCGGAATATCCAGACTAACCCTTCGGGTGGCGGAATGTGGCGCAAAAACAGAAAAGTGAACGGTGACGGTACTTTTGGCGTTGACTTGAACAGAAACTATGGATATGCATGGGGATTCGACGACGAGGGTTCCTCTCCTTACACCTGGGATGAAACTTATCGTGGTCCTGCAGCATTTTCAGAAAAAGAAAATCAAATGACTAAAGAATTCTGTGAAGCTCACGAATTCAAAGTGGCCCTCAATTATCACTCATATAGTAACTTACTGTTATATGCCTGGGGATGGTCAGGAGATCTTACGCCAGATGAAGCGGTTTTCAATGAGTATGCCCGCCAGATGACTACAGATAACAGATACACATACGGACCAGGATATTCTACGATTTATCCCAGTAATGGTGGAAGTGATGACTGGATGTACGGTGAACAAACAACCAAGGAAAAGATTCTGGCTTATACTCCTGAGTGCGGTAGTTACAATGATGGCTTTTGGCCATCGGTTTCCAGAATTATTCCACTCTGCCAGGAAAACATGATTCAGAGTCTTTTGGCAGCTAAATTCTCAGGAACTTACGCTACAATTAATGATATCTCCTCTCTTATTATTCCTGAATATTCAGGCGTGATAGATTATCAACTAAAGCGATACGGACAAACTCCCGCAGAATATATTGTTGCAATTGAACCATTAGGCGATGAATTTACATCATTTGGAATGCCAACGACAATCTCTGATCTTGAAATTCTGGAACAAATAAATGGATCAATTCCTTTCACCTTAAGCGAAAATGTGAAAAGTGGTGATACTATCAGATACGTCCTTATAATGGATGACGGATATACTATCAAAAGAGATACGATTGAAAGATATTTTGGAACACCTGTGATTGTTTTCGAAGATGATCTTACTACTGATGAAAACTGGCAGGGACAATGGGGACTTTCGAATTTATTCCCATATTCCGATCCAACAAGTATGGCCGACTCTCCAATCGGTAATTACAGCAACGGTACCAATAAAAGCACAACCCTGCGTGAAGAAGTCAGCCTGAATAAAGCGGGATTGGCACTTCTTTCCTTTTTTGCAAGATGGGATATTGAACAGGGATATGATTATGTGCAACTGTTTATTTCAACCAACAACGGAGCAACCTGGACTCCACTTTCAGGCAAACACACAAAGCCCGGTACTACCTATCAGGCTTTCGGTCAACCGGTTTACGATGGTACATCTTTTTGGGTGAAAGAGGAAATAAACATCAGCGATTATGCAGATGAAAATATAAAACTCAAGTTTACCATCCGCAGCGATAATGGTGAAGTTGGGGATGGTTACTATTTTGATGATCTTAGTATAACCATAATCGATAGAACCGTTGCTACTACCAACCTCAGTAATAGTGATGGATTCTTATCTGAGGGATACCCTAATCCGGCAACAGATAAAATAACTTTCAGGGTGAATACCGGAAATGCAAAGAATTCAGAAGTTATTATCACTGACCTGCAGGGACGCACATTGATTCAAGCTGGCAATATTACATCAGAGAAAGAAGTGGTTGTCAGGAAAGAAGAGCTGGCTCCCGGTATATACCTCTGCACCCTGATCATAGACGGCCAAAGAAAAGCTACCAGGAAGTTTTCAATATTGTAAATTATATTCTGTGCTGACTGCTGACTGCTGACTGCTAAAAAGAGGCTTTTTTAGGGAATTGTGCCAGTTCGTGAAGTTCAAGATCATAAAGAATTCCGTTCAATTCTTTGATCTTGGCAATGTCGGCCATGAACACAAAACTTACCAGTGGAAGTTTACGAAGTGACGTAAGTAAATTTTTACTTTTCACATCATTCCTTCGGCCCTTAATCAGCAGAAAATAATTAGCATGAGGATAAAGACTAATTAATTTTCCCTGTTCATGTTCATTGCTTATTAGATAATACCCCAGTCTCTGGTCTTCATCATGCCATGAATACAAGGTAAACCCAACAGTATCTTTAAGCTTTTCATCAAACACTGGCAAATCATCAAGTCTTTCGAGTTTTATCGGTGTTTCCTTATTTATAAAATAAGCCATCCGATAATCCTCTAAAGTAGTCGTTATGCCAACCAGAGTAATCTCCGGGAAGTCTTCAGGTGTATGTTTCAATTTATTTACCGGCATAAAGGACCACTTTACAGGCAAAGATATGGTCATCTCATGCCATAGTAAAGGCCTCAGAATGAAAGTTATGAACTAATTTTTCAACACAAGGTCAGTGGCTTCCAACGCCATTTCCATTAATCCCAAGCTTTTCTACCACTTTCATGGAAGCGTGTTGTTCGGCGCCTTTGATAGAGTAATCCTGACCACGGCCATATGGTTCATTGTCGATTCTAACTTCTACTACATACTGCTTGTTATAACCATTACCAATCTCATCGACAACAACAAAATCAATCGTTTTCTTCTCTTTTTGGGTCCAGGCAATTAAACGACTTTTGTAATTTGAATCAGTATTGGCCAGTTCAGCAAGGTCGAAGTGGTGTTTGATAATTCTGTTAATGAGAACGCTTTTGGTAAATTCAAAACCCTTATCCAGATAAATTGCACCAATAATGGCTTCGAAGGTATCACCTTTAATAGAACGAAAAACTGATCCGGTGCCTGCTGCGTGTAATATCAATTTATCGAGACCCAGTTTAAGTGACAACTTGTTAAGCTGTACTCTACTGACAATTTTAGATCTCATTTCTGTAAGGAATCCCTCATCTTTGAGAGGGAAAATTCTAAAGAGATAATCGGCCACTACGGTACTGATAACTGTATCGCCGAGGAATTCAAGTCGCTCGTTGCTGATTTTTACGCCATTATAAGTTTCAGCCTGGGATTTATGAGTAAATGCCAACTTATATAAAAAAATATTTTCGGGATAGAACCCGAAAATATTTCTAATGGCTCTGTACAACTGCTTTTCTTTAGATAAATAAAACCTTATTGGCTTTAAACTCGGACGAAGCACTGTTACACTGAATATTTCTTAAATATAATTGTCGCATTATGACCACCAAAACCAAAAGTATTACTCAGGGCGGCGTTCACAGTACGATGTACAGCTTTATTAAACGTAAAGTTCAATGAGTTATCAATCTCCGGATCATCAGTAAAATGATTGATGGTAGGGGGAACGATATCATTATGAACAGCAAGAATTGATGCAATTGCTTCAACTGAACCAGCGGCACCGAGAAGGTGACCGGTCATTGATTTTGTACTATTGATATTAATTTTCGGAGCATGTTCACCGAACAAGTTCCTGATTGCATTAGTTTCAGCTACATCACCAAGAGGAGTTGAAGTACCATGAGTATTGATATGATCAATATCACTTGGCTGCATACCTGCCTCAGCTAAAGCTATTTTCATTGCCCTGCGCGCGCCATCACCTTCAGGATGCGGTCCGGTCATGTGATAGGCATCAGCTGTTAAGCCTGTTCCAACAAGCTCACAATAGATACGGGCACCTCTGGCAAGAGCATGTTCCAGATCTTCAAGTATCACAGCACCTGCACCTTCACCAAGTACAAACCCGTCTCTGTCTTTATCAAAAGGACGAGAGGCTGTTTTGGGATCATCATTGCGGGTTGAAATGGCGTGCATTGCATTAAAACCGCCGATACCGGCAGCATTAACAGCTGCTTCTGAACCACCGGCAACAAACACGTCGGCTTTCCCCATTCTTATATAATTGAATGCATCAACTATGGCATTTGCTGAGGAAGCACATGCTGAAACAGTAGCAAAATTTGGTCCTTTAAAACCATACTTAATTGAGATATGCCCGGCAGTAATATCCGCAATCATCTTTGGAATGAAGAATGGATTGAACCTCGGTGTTCCGTCACCTTTTGCATAATCAGAAACTTCTTCCTGAAAGGTAAGCAAGCCTCCGATACCGGAAGCCCATATAACACCCACGCGCTCGAGATCAGTACTCTCAAGGTCAAGACCAGAATCTACAATAGCCTGATCGGCGCTAACCATACCATATTGTGCATATGGATCGTATTTACGCACCTCTTTACGATCGAAGAAATCCAACGGATTGAATCCCTTAACTTCACAAGCAAACTGTGTTTTAAATTTGCTTGCGTCAAACTTTGTGATCTGATCAGCGCCGCTTACTCCGTTAATTAACCCATTCCAGGTGTCCTGGACATTGTTTCCTAACGGAGTAAGTGCACCTAATCCGGTTACTACAACTCTTTTCAACTTCATTCAGGGAATCCCTTATTTAGTATTGTTTTCGATGTAAGCAATAGCATCACCAACTGTACCGATTTTCTCAGCTTGGTCATCTGGAATTGCGATATTGAATTCTTTTTCGAACTCCATGATCAGTTCTACTGTATCGAGAGAATCTGCTCCCAGATCATTTGTGAAACTAGCTTCCGGAGTAACTTCTTTCTCTTCAACGCCAAGCTTATCAACGATGATAGCTTTTACTCTTGTTGCAATGTCTGACATGTTCTTTGCTTTTTTTGGTTTTGAAGTGCAAAGAAACAAATTTTTCAAATACCAAACTATAGTTTGATGGCTTTATCACCATTCATTTTTATCTAACACACACTATTATAGATATTTAGAAAAACTGCTCTTTTACACCTATAACAGCAAAGGATTGCAATTGATTGATTATACGATAATTATGAAACAGTATTTTGCCAGATTAAAATTTCATTAAAAAAGCTATCCTGAAAGTTTTTATCAATGAGACAACTTACTGATTAAGGAACTTTTAACTACTAAAGCCAGTCAATTTCGCCACTACCGTAGCAAAGATTGCATTCGAGGTCATATATAACCCCAAACTGGCCTGCTGCAATACCCGAAATTGGACTTTCGGATTGGAGAAGATAATGCTCACCTTCCTTATAAATTCTACCTCTTGTGAAATCAGGTGTATGCCTTATTTTAAACATAACCTCTTTGGGAGCCTCCATTTCATTCCATGGATTTCCCGAAATGAAATGGAATCCATTCAGTTTAATCCTGTCATTATACTGCGTCAACGGATCATAGCCATTCGAGACATAGACGACATTTTCATCGGTGTCCTTTTTGACCACGAACCAGGGACCTTGCGAAAGTCCAAGTCCTTTTCGCTGCCCTATAGTATGAAACCAATAACCTTTATGAGTTCCGAGTATTTTACCGGTTTCAAGCTCAACTATTTTACCCTCTTTCTCACCTACATATCGCCGGATAAAATCATTATAGTTTACCTTACCCAGAAAACAAATCCCCTGACTATCCTTACGGGCTGCACTTGGAAGTCCGGCCTCCAATGCAATCTTTCTTACCGCAGGTTTTGCCAGATGACCAATTGGGAAATCTATTTTCTTCAGCTGATCATAAGTTATCTGTGCAAGAAAATCCGTCTGGTCTTTATGTTTGTCGTATGCGGTGGCCAGGTATTTAATCCCATCATGTGTGGTAGTGCGGGCATAATGTCCTGTTGTTATCAGATCAAAATCTTTACCTGCCTTATCATTAAAACTGCCAAACTTTATGAGCCGGTTGCACATAACATCCGGGTTCGGTGTCAGTCCTTTTTTCACAGCATCGAGAGTATAGGCAACTACTGTGTCCCAGTACTCTTCCTGTAGAGTGATGATCTCCATCTTTAAACCATATTTTCGGGCAAGCCATCTGGTAATCTCTATGTCCTCCTCCGAGGGACAATCAAGAAAACCTTCCTTATCCTTCATTCCGATAAGGATATAGAAAATAACAGGGTTGTGACCTTGTTCTTTAAGTAAATGGAGCATCACAGAGCTATCGACTCCTCCGGATACCAATGCCGCAATATTCATGGTTTACAAGAAATAAAGCGCAAAATTAGAAAAAATTGTAATGGTAAGTGGTACAACCTCTTGCTGTTTAGC
>JAEYSM010000055.1 GCA_023434665.1 Bacteroidota bacterium
ATGTGGCGCAATACAGCATCCGGGTGGGGAAACCAGTCGGCCAGGTAATCCCAGTATTCCTTGAGGATATTAAGAATCGATAATCTGTCGTTCATATCCCGGCGATAACCAAAGTACAGATCATCGAGAAACCGTTGCAGACGGTCACGGTATTCAGCTGTGCTCTTTAACTCTGACATTCCGGCCGGCCGCCTCTCAATGACATCACACTGACCAGTAGTAATGTCTCTCAACTCTGATGGCTGAGCTGTGAATTTCAATAACCTTTCGGGAAGAAAAGGATCGCACAGTATTCCACGTCCAATCATCCATTTGTCAATATCAGGCATTAAGGTTTTCGCTTCTGCATAGTCGGTAACATTCATAATATCACCGTTATGTACTACAGGGACATCCAGCAATGCAGCAAGCTCAGCAACCTTCACCTGATCGGCAAATCCCCCGTACAATTGTTTGCCAATTCTGCCATGGATTGTGATTTCAGTTATTGGATACCTGTTAAAAACCGGCACCAATGCCAGAATCTCATCGGGATTCATATAGCCGAGGCGGCATTTTACAGAGAACTTAATCTCAATCCTGCTAAAGACATCATTTAAGATTGTATCGATCATATCGGGAAAAGGCAGCATCCCCGAGCCTCTCCGTTTATCAGCTACCTGAGGATGAGGGCATCCCAGATTCCAGTTAAGTTCTTTAAATCCCCGTAATTGACATATGTGTGCAAACCGCAGAATTTCTGCGGCATCTTTACTTAATATCTGAGGCACCACTTGGGTCCCGGGTATTTCTATGTGTTGAAGTTCCTTTTCTTTACGGTCAGAAATCTTAACATCGGTGTCAATTTTTGCGAAAAAAGGAGTAAAATAACGGGTCACTCCTTTGAAGTGCTTCGCATAAATCCGACGGTAAGTGTGAAGGGTAATTCCCTGAAAAGGGGCAAGATATATGCTGATTCCTTTATTCATGACGTGCAAAGGTAATATAGACCTGAAACAAAAGAGGTTTATAATGGTTACTTATTTTTTGAACAGCAAGCTTTCTTTGGAGTATCTTTACAAAAAATAATTTAAAAGATCTCGACGGAGATAAGAACAGGAAAACAAAAACATGGTAAAATCACAACAAACCCGTATTAAACAGGAAAAAGAGAAACAAAAGCAGAAAAAGAAAAAGGATAAGGCACAGAAGAAACTCGACCGCCAGGCCGAAGCAAGAGACGGCAGTATCGACGATATGATAGCATACGTAGATGAATATGGACGTATAACATCAACTCCCCCCGATCCCGATAAGCGTGAGAAAATCAAAGCTGAGGATATTGACATTACCATCCGAAACAGTAATACATTAAGGGAACCGGATGCTCCAACCACCGGAATTGTTAGTTTTTTCAATGACTCTAAAGGCTATGGCTTTATCAGGGATGCTCTTTCAGGCGACAGTTTGTTTGTTCACATTAACTCGGTGGAAGGTAAAATCAATGAAGGCGACCAGGTAACTTACGAAATAGTTAACAGCCCAAAAGGTAAAAGTGCGGTGAATGTAAAATCGATAATTAAATCCTGAAAGCAGAAATTCCTCATGGGAAAAATCAGAAAAGCAAACTCAGGTAATCAAATAAAGTGTGAATTTCATTAGAGTGACAATGATTAAAATATTCTACGTAATAAAATATCGGTAATTTATTTCATATATTTGCCAACTCAACCACTGAAGGATTTAGGTATCAAATAAATACTTCATATGAGATTTTATATTGACAAATCACACATGTTTAACCAAAAATCACAATGCAAATGAAAAAAGTCCTTATTACTCTCTTTGTTGCTGTTATTGCTTTACAGCTTTCAGCACAGGATAACCTCCTGACTAAAGGTGAAAGAGTTCTCAACCTAGGTATAGGTTTTGGGTCAACCCTTTACACAGGTTCGGGGTATACTTCATCAATTCCTCCTGTTTCAGCATCATTCGAGGTAGGTGTTAAAGATGACGTGCTGGATGTTGGATCTATCGGAGTTGGCGGATATCTAGGATATTCTGCTTACAAATGGGAATATGCCGGCTTTGGTTCTAACTGGGGTTGGAAATATACTGACTTTATTATTGGTGCAAGAGGTACTCTACACTACCCACTGGTTGAGAAACTCGACACATACACCGGTATAATGCTTGGATATGAAGTAGTTTCATCTAAAGAAATCGGGACCATCGATCCTAACTTCAACTATGATGTTACTTCAGGTGGTGTTATCTGGTCATGGTATGCCGGCGGTCGTTATTATTTTACCGATAATTTTGCAGTAATGGCTGAATTAGGCTATGGTATTACTTACCTCACTATCGGTGTGGCGTTAAAACTCTAAACTGTAGTTAATAGAATATTATATGAAAAGACTGCCTCAACAGGCGGTCTTTTTTTTGCCGGATAATCTATATCTTTGCAAATCAAATAATTGATAATGAAGTCGAAAGGTTCGCTCAATGATTAATGATAAACGTCCGTTAACTGACTGGCTTCCTGTCTCCCGCGAAGAACTGGATAAAAGAGGCTGGGATCAGGCAGATGTAATTCTGATTTCGGGTGATGCTTATGTTGACCACCCTTCTTTCGGAGCTGCAGTTATCGGCAGGATCATTGAATCTTACGGTTTCAGAGTGGCCATACTGCCACAGCCAAATTGGCGCGATGATTTGCGTGACTTCAAAAAACTCGGTAAGCCCCGATTATTCTTCGGCATTACAGCCGGGAACATGGACTCGATGGTCAACCATTACACCGCCAACAAAAGGCTGCGTTCTGATGATGCTTATACAGCCGGAGGTGCTGCAGGTTTCAGGCCCGATTATGCCACCGTTGAATATACCCGCATCGTTAAACAGCTTTATCCTGATGTTCCTGTCATCCTTGGCGGGATAGAAGCCTCCATGCGCCGCCTTACACATTACGACTACTGGAGCGACTCGGTTAAAAAAGGTATCCTTTCATGGAGCGGAGCCGATATGCTGGTTTACGGAATGGCAGAAAGGAGTCTTGAAAGGATTCTCGGGCACCTGTCTGCAGGAAAACCCCTGTCGGAACTGAATGACCTGGAACAGACAGTCTGGCGCTGCGATGGTGAAGATGTGCCTGCAGGAAAAAGTGAATGGAATACTATCATCCTGCCTTCACATGAAGAGTGCCTGTCGGATAAAAAGAAATTTGCCCTGCATTTCAAAATATTTGAGGAGGAATCCAACCGCTGGCAGGGGGCGCGCCTCATCGAAAGGGAAAAGGGATTCAGTACCGTTGTTAATCCTCCCTATCCTCCGATGAAACCCGGAGAACTTGACCAGGCGTTCGATTTGCCTTATACCCGTGAACCCCATCCCCGTTACAAAAAGCGTGGTGCAATTCCTGCTTTCGAAATGATACGCAATTCAATCAACCTTCACCGGGGATGCTTTGGTGGATGTTCCTTCTGCGCCATCTCGGCCCACCAGGGCAAGTTTGTCGCCAGCCGCTCAGTTGCAAGTATTCTTAAAGAGATCAATCAGGTGGCTGAAGAGCCCGAATTCAAGGGACATATAACTGATCTTGGCGGACCATCAGCCAATATGTACCTTATGTCGGGTATCGACCAGTCGCGTTGCATGAAATGTCGCAGGCCCTCATGTATCTATCCCTCTGTATGCCGCAACCTGAACATCAACCACAGGCCAATGATCGATCTTTACAAACAGGCCGAAGCAGTTAAAAACGTGAAACGAATAACCATAGGCAGCGGCATAAGGTACGATATGATTGTGGGTCATACCGAAGCTGAAGATAAAGCTTATTCGCTAAGTGAGTACCTCCGGCAGGTAGTTACACGACATGTATCGGGGCGTCTTAAAGTAGCACCCGAACACAGTTCCTCCGAAGTGCTGAAACTTATGCGCAAACCACATTACCGTACATATCAGCAGCTACTGGCAAAGTTTAATCAGATTAATGCAAGCCATGGTATGCGGCAACAGCTGATTCCTTATTATATTTCAAGTCACCCGGGTAGTAAACCGGCCGATATGGCTGAGCTGGCTAGCGAGACCAAAAAACAGGGATTCAGGCCCGAACAGGTGCAGGACTTTACACCCACCCCCATGACTTTATCCACCACCATGTACTATACCGGCATTGACCCTTACACCGGAAAACCGGTTTACACGGCAAGGACAAAAGAAGAAAAGCTGGAACAACAGCGGTTTTTCTTCTGGTACAAGCCTGAGAACAAGCAATGGTTACAGAGTACCTTGCGTAAAATTGGCCGCAGCGACTTAATCCCTGTGTTTGGACTGGGAGGCACTGATAAAAGGAGAAATAAACTTTAAAGCACAACCTTACCTTCGGCCAGTTGGCGGTTATCACGTACCACTTTATAGGAATCAGGTTATTGTTTATGGAAGAAGTATTAGTACCCTTTTTCCGATTCAACCAGCCTCTTAAGCATTTTAAGCAGTGATTTCCACATATCTTCAGCCTTGTTCCGTTCGTTCACCGAAAGGTTATTGTCTTGTGTAATCAGCACATTCGTATTATTGCTTTCTTCGGCAAGTTGCCACACTACATTATGGTAATTGGCCGGATCATCCTCTTTCCCCGAGGAGGTGCTGTAATAGGTATGACGTATGGTAAGCGGCTCGGTAATTTCGGTAATTCTGCCCTTATCTTCCCTTATTTTTCCGTTCCAGTATCCCGACCAGATAATCTCGGCACCTTCTCTCCAGTTGGCATCCACCTTCAATCCCGGTGCATGACGGTTTATAAGTTCAGGATCCGTTATCGTGTCCCACACCCTTCTTACCGAAGCATCGATACTGATTTCAGTCCTGGCGGTCATTTTATTGTCGAAATCAGTATGAATCTTACAAAGCACTTCCTCCAGAATATCGTTGAACCTATCGGGTTTTTCAATCATAGGGTAATGGCCTGTTGATTCAATAAACTCAACGTGAACACCATTTTTTACCAGCTTTTCCAGATTTATGATATTAACAGGATTGGCGTCGCTCACTATCAGATATAGCTTCTGTCCAATTAACGGAAGTCGCGAATCAAGGTGGTTATAGTGTTCCATAAAATTGCTCAGTGCATTGATACTGACATTTTCATCGGCATTCACCAAATCCTGTCTTACCCTCTCGCGCACCTCGTTTGAAGTAGATGCATTAAACAGAAAATTGTCGGCATATTCCAGGACAGTACCACTGTAATTGGCTTTCATCTCATCAAAAAATTTGAGGATTTGCGCAATTTCTTCAGGGGTTAAGGCATCACCCACCGATTGCAGGTTGTCGATGCCCACCAGAGCGATAATCTCTTCGTTGGTTGAACCGATAGCCACTTCAACCATAATATCTCCCGCCATAGAATGGCCCACAAGTATCACATTATCAAGGTTGAGTGTCCTTATAAAATCCTGGATATCGAGTGCATACTCTTCAATCGTCCATTCTTTGCGAGTGGGGGCTTTCGACTTCCCAAAACCCGGAAGGTCGGGTGCATAAATAGTAAATTTATCTTCAAGGAGCTCAAACTGCGTTTCCCAGTATGAACTGTTGATGCACCAACCGTGCAGAAAAATAAGATTAAGATTTCCCGATCCACCCGTTAGATAGTGAAGATCAACCTGTCCCATCCTGAGCTTAATGTTTTTACCCTTCATAAAATGCCTTTTTAAATTAGACGCATAAAGGGATATTAAGTTCAGCAATCTACTCAACATTTTACCTATCCTGCCGACTGCTGAGTGATGAGTGCTGACTGCTGATTGCCGAATGCTGACTGCTGACTGCTGACTGCTGATTGCTGATTGCTGACGGCCGATTGTCCGATTCTGCCTGCCGACTGCCATCAACCTTTTAATTTACTTTTCCTAACCCCGTATGAAAAATAAATCACCAGTCCGA
>JAEYSM010000072.1 GCA_023434665.1 Bacteroidota bacterium
GTTGGTAGTGTCGAAAATGGATTGGTATATTGGTCAAACTGGGCTGGTCTGGGTGATGCAACACAAACGATTCAGGTTCAGCGTGGTCTTGGGGCTTCAAGAGTAGCGTTGAATTCGGTTGGTGGAACGATAAATATCATCACAAAAGGTTCCGGGAGTCGTAAAGGTGGCAGTATAAAGTATTCAATGAGTGATTTTGGTAATCAGAAAACGATCATCTCATTATCAACCGGTCAGACTGATAATGGCTTTGCACTTAATTTTCTCGGCTCTTATACAAATGGCCCCGGATATGTGGATGCTACTCATGTTAAAGCTTATGCATACTTCCTTAACATTAGTAAACAGATTAATAGCAGACAGTCACTTGTTTTTACTGCTCTGGGAGCTCCCGAAAGGCATGGACAACGTACCTATGGCCTGACCAACGAAGAGTACAATCTATATGGAAATAAATACAACCCTAACTGGGGGATGTATAATGGGAAGATATTAAGCCTGGCAGAGAACTTCTATCATAAGCCGCAATTGTCATTAAACCATTATTTATCACTCAATAAGGGACTGTTATCGACTTCTTTGTATTATTCCATGGGTGATGGAGGTGGACATTTTTCCGAAGCCTTTATGAGTGCCCCTGCCCTATCTTTCAGAAAAAATAATCAGATAGACTGGGATGCTATCTATTTACAGAATGCAACTCATCAGGATTCCGCTCAATTGGCTGATGGAAATTACGTTAAGGGTTTTTCTAAAATTGTAAGGACTAACTACCTTGCCAGCCATTTTTGGGTGGGTGCTATGTCGAACCTAAACTATAATATTACCAACAACTTAAAGCTTATTACCGGTATTCACTTCAGATATTTTAAATCAAATTTGCGTGAAGAAATAAGCGACCTGATGGGTGGTGATTTCTGGATTGACAACTATTACTGGTCGTTGGCCGGTGTCGCCGGAAGGGAGCAAATAAAAGGCGTTGGAGATATTATCAATGTCGACAACGACTCAAGAGTTGATATTGGCAGCTACTTCGCTCAACTGGAATATCAATGGGAGAAACTTTCACTTTTTGCCGCATCAACTGTTTCAGCACATTGGTATAAGAGATACGACAGGATTAACTATGTAGGCAATACTGGGAGTGAATTAGTTACTAAAGGAGGTTTTGATGTAAAAGTTGGTAGTAATTATAATATCAATCCATACAACAATCTCTACTTCAACGCCGGATATTATTCAAAAGCTCCCTATTTCAAATTTGTATTTGCCAACTTTAGTAATGCTGTGGTTGAGAATTTGGCTAACGAGAAGATAAGTGCTGTTGAGTTGGGATATGGATTCAGGAAACAGATGAGTAGCTTTAATCTGAACTTATACTATACGCTTTGGGAAGATAAATCACTTCTTTCCAGAGAAAATATTCAGCTGGATGAAAACCATCAGACCAGAGCCTTAATCAGAGGTTTGGATGCTTTACACAAAGGAATAGAGTTGGATGGTAGTGTTGCTTTGTTGCATAACCTGGACCTGGGACTAACAGCATCGTTCGGTGACTGGAAGTGGATTAATGATGTGGAAGCTGAACTCTACGATAACAATCAGGTATTGATAGATTCAACCACAGTTTATTCCGATGGGTTATGGGTTGGTGATGCACCTCAGGTTCAACTGGGAATGTATGCTGATCTGAAACTTCCTATGGGATTTTCGTTCAATGCAACCTGGCTGTATTTTGACCGCATTTATGCAAATTTTGATCCGGCCGGTAGAAATAATCCTGAAGACAGAGAACAGCCTTATAGAATTCCATCGTATAACACACTCGATCTGCACTTGTTATATGATTTTCCAATTAGTACACTTAACTCAACTTTAGGAATCAGTGTGTACAATCTGACAAATAAGGAATCAGTTATGCGTGGTGAAGATGGGGCCACACATGAATTGGACACATTTACAGGATTTTGGTCTCCCGGCAGAACATTCAACTTTAGCCTGAAGATAGCTTTCTAAGTTCAGTTGATTGCACTATTTTTATTGAATGATCTTTGTGGTTCCAATCAGATATTGGTAATCATTGACTGCATCACATCCCTAACCCTTGTTGCAAGGAAATTTAACTCTTCATTGCCAATGGTTTTAATGGTACGTTCGGGATTGATTGCTGCAACAACAACCTGACCTTCAGAATCTTCACGAACCACGATATTGCACGGTAGCATCAGGCCAACATTATCCTCTTTTCCAACTGCCTCATGGGCAAAGTAAGGATTGCAGGCGCCAAGAATACGGTATTGCTTTATTTCAGCACCTACCTTATCCTTTAAAGTTTTTTGCACATCTATTTGTGTGAGGATACCGAATCCATGAGTTTTTAAAAACTCTCCAATCTTCTCTACTGCTTCATCAACAGTATAGTTGACTTGTTTCTCGAAAAAATATTCCATAGACTTATGTGTTAATTTGTTTTTACGGCCCCTTTTTTACCAATAATCTTAGTTTTAATACCTTTGCAACTTGATCATTTGATTGTTTTCAAGCACTCAAACAAGTTCAATATTTCTTTGTTCATTACCGTATTTTTAACTATTTGCGGACAAATTGAATTATCTGCATGCTAAAAAATAAGTCAATACTCTTTGTTACTACGCTCAGCTCATTCTTAACTCCCTTCATGGGTTCTGCAATTAATATTGCCCTTCCCTCTATGGGTAAAGAGTTATCCATGAATACCATTACTTTGGGATGGGTCGCCACCGCTTATCTTCTGGCCGCCGCTCTCTTTCTGTTACCTTTTGGGAAGATTGCAGATAGAAATGGTCGTAAAAGGTTATTTTTAGCCGGAATATGGATATTTGCGATAACCTCTTTTGTTACCGGACTTTCATACAACGCATGGATGCTCATTGCTTTACGTTTTTTGAATGGCTTCGGTTCAGCAATGATTTTTGCAACCGCATTAGCCATTTTAACCAGCTCTTATGATAAAAGCGTGAGAGGAAGGGTCTTAGGTATTAATGTGGCAGCTGTTTATCTCGGTTTATCACTGGGTCCAAGTATCGGTGGATTCTTCACGATGTATTTTGGATGGAGAAGTATTTTCTATCTGAATGCTGTTCTGGCAGCAATCATAATTCCGGTTGCTATGTCGAAATTGCCAAATGACAACAGAAAACGTCCCGATGTTCCTTTTGACTACAAAGGAACTTTAATTTATGGATTAAGTCTGGCTATGATTATTTATGGATTCCCTCTTATACCTAATCTCATTGGTTTCGTTTTACTGGGATTAGGACTTGCCGGCACATACGCCTTTCTTCTGTTGGAAGATAAGGTGGAGGATCCCTTACTTAATATGAGAAAATTTAAACATAACAAGGTCTTCATCTTTTCCAATATTGCGGCTTTTATCAATTATAGCGCCACTTTTGCCCTTGTGTTCCTGTTGAGCTTTTATCTTCAGCAGGTAAAACTCTTATCACCCAGAGAATCGGGACTGATCCTGATGGCTCAACCCATTATTATGACCTTACTTTCACCCCTGGCAGGCAGACTTAGCGATAAAATAGAGCCTGCTATTGTGTCCTCAATAGGAATGGCTGTAACCACTGCCGGACTTATTGCATTCATTTTCCTGAATGCTGATAGTTCCATAATTTTCATTATTGGTATTCTTGTTTTACTGGGTTTGGGTTTTGCATTATTCTCCTCTCCTAATACAAATGCTGTAATGAGTTCAGTAAAACCTGTTGAATACGGGACAGCTTCAGCGACGCTGGGTACAATGCGTCTGGTGGGTCAGACTATGAGCATGGGCATTACCTTAATGATTTTTGCTATTTTTATGGGCAAAGGAGAAAGAGACCTCGCAAATATTAATGGGCTTCTGACAAGTATTCATTATACATTTTTGACTTTTGCTGTTTTGTGTTTTATCGGTATCTTCCTATCTATGAAAAGGGGAAAACTTGATAAAGCTGTATAATCTTAAATAAGACCTTTATGAATGAAATAAAAAATTCAGCTATTGTATTTGGTGCCTCAGGATTGACCGGAAGATTTGTCACAGAGCACCTCATAAATGATTCAAGATATGATGAAATAAAATTGTTTGTTAGGAAGGAATTGAAAATCCCATCAGGAAAAATCCGACAAATTCTTTTTTCAACCGATAATTTGCAGGAAATTCAGGAACAAGTTTCTGGTGACCATTTATTTTGTTGTCTCGGTACTACAATAAAGAAAGCCGGAAGTAAAGAAGTTTTTTTTAACATTGATCACAACCTCGTAGAAAAGATTGCGAAAATAGCAGCAGCTAACAAAGTAAAAAGCTTTGTCGTTGTCTCTTCTATTGGTGCAAATGATCATTCTCGTAACTTTTATCTTAACACCAAGGGGAAAATGGAGGAGTCAATCAAAACCTTTACATTTCAAAACCTTAGTATAGTGCGCCCAAGCATGTTGATGGGTATGCGCAGTGAAAGACGGGCAATGGAAAACATTGGAAAGCTGGTTGGTAAGATCGTTTCTCCGTTAATGATTGGTGGCCTGAGAAAGTATAAACCCATACATTCATCTACTGTCGCTAAAGCAATGATAAATCTGGCAAACAGGCCTAAAGGGTGCTTTATTGTTGAATCGGATGAATTGGAAAAGTTAGGTAGAATTTAAAATTTTTAAGATGAAATTCTTATCGCCCAAGCAGTTAAAAGAAATGATTGACAAAGGTAATTCTTTGCAGATCATTGATACCAGAGAGCCTGAGAAATATGCTCTTGCTCATATACCCGGGGCTATATCTATCCCACAAATAGAATTGCCTTCAAGGTTAAACGAAGTGGAGGGTGATAAAACTGTGGTAGTTTATTGCTTGTATGGCATAAAGAGTGAAATGGTTTACATTTTTCTGAAGGATAAACTAAAAATTAAGGACCTTTTCATTCTTGAAGGAGGAGCTTATCAGTATGCTGCTGATATTGATCCTGCACTGGATGTTTAATAACTCGTTAAAAGTCCCTCTTTTATTTTTTCTTCTTTCTATTGAAGAAGCTTTTCTTTTTAGGTGATTTATTGTCTCCAGAGAATAAAGGTCCTGTACCTAATTCTGCCGGAGGCGGCAACTTTCTGATTTCCATTCCAATCAACTTCTCTATTCGTAAAAACATCGATTGTTCTTCTTCATTTACTAAAGTGATGGCAATGCCCGTTCTCTCTGCTCTTGCTGTTCTTCCCACCCGGTGCACATAATCCTCAGCTTCTTTAGGCACATCATAATTTATAACAAGATCAATATTTTCAACATCAATGCCGCGTGAAAGAACATCAGTTGCAACAACAATCTGAAGTTGTTTATTGCTGAATTGCAATAGCAACCTTTCCCTCTCTGACTGCTCAAGATCTGAATGAATATCTGCTACATTGAATCCCATTTTCAACATATCACGGGCAATACTCTTAGCTTTGACTTTTGTTGATGTGAAAATTATTATACTCTTTAAATCCCTGTCTTTTAAAAGAAGTTTCAGCAAAGCAGTTTTTTGATTGTCGTAGGTCATATAGGCAACCTGAAGTATTCCCTCTGCAGGTCGGGAAAGAGCTATATTAATCTCCACTGCATTTTTAAGTATCTTCTTGCTTAACTCCCTTATTTTGGGGGGCATAGTCGCTGAGAAGAGATAGGTATGTCTGTTTTGAGGAAGATAACTGATTATCTTCATTATATCATCTACAAACCCCATATCAAGCATGCGGTCGGCCTCATCTAATATCAGATGTTGTAACTGATTTACCGGGACAAGGTCCATGTTAAGAAAAGAAATTAGCTTCCCGGGGGTTGCGACCACAATATCGACACCCTGTTGAAGAGCTTTTTTCTGAACCTCCCACTCTGCTCCGGAGGTTCCGCCATAAACCGCAAGAGAACTTATATTTAAAAAATATCCCAGCCCTTCTATCTGCATTGCAATCTGTAGCGCCAGCTCCCGGGTTGGTGCTATAATAAGCGCATTAATTCCTTTAACCGGATTAATCACAATCTTATGAAGAATTGGTAACAAGTAGGCTGCTGTTTTGCCGGTACCTGTCTGTGCACATCCAATTATATCATTTCCATGAAGGATATGTGGTATTACCTGTGATTGAATGGGTGTCGGCACCTCGTAACCCATTGATTCCAAACCCTCCATAATGCCCTCATTTAAATTAAATTCTTTGAATGTTTGGACATTAAATGGCACAGGTAGTTCATTCATAACGGTATTTTTAATTATTAACAAGAGCTTCTATTGAATCGGCAATAATCTGTTGTTCCTTATTTACACGGTTTATTGAATCTATAATTCTTGATTCTTGTAGAGAATTCAATGAATCGGCATGCCTTATTGAATCAAGCCTTTGTTTTTCGGCATTTGCATTCTCCCGGCTATTACAACTGCATGCAATAACAACTATTAAACAAAAAGGTATCAGTACTTTTTTCATAAAAACCTCCCGGACAAAAATAAAAAAAAGAGGTGATAACACCTCTTTTTATGTGATTTAACAGTCTCTTAGTCTTATTGAGCAGGCTGTTCTAATTCAACTGCAGTAGTGTCAGCCATAGCAGCGTTGATAGAGTCCATACGAGCTTGTTCAGCTTGCTGTACTAATGCGATAGAATCAGCAATTCTGATAGAATCTAAACGAGCTTGTTCTGCTTTTTGTTCTGCACTTGGTCCGCAAGCTACGAAAGAAGCTAAACCTGCGATAACTAAAATCTGAGCTAATGTTTTCATGTTTTAATGTGTTTAGTTTAAAAACATGGCAAAGATAAAAAATGTTTTAAGGCAAAAGCAAATTTTTTTAATTTTTTTTTAATGATGTAGCCATCTGATTTACTGTGACTTGCATTTTGGCATTAAAATATTTTAAGTCACGGCCTTAAAATAGGCTTAAAAAAAGAGCTCATTTTTTAATTTCTACCTAATTCTGCAAAAAAATACCCCTTTAAAAACTCTTATCTTTGTCTTTTAATCTTTTTTTGACATGAGTTTTAAGCCTTTGGCTGAATTAATGCGGCCCGAACGTTTCGAAGATTATGTTGGACAGTCACATCTTATAGGTGAGGATGCTGTATTACGCAGGTCAATTGACAGTGGCAACATTCCTTCAATGATCTTCTGGGGTCCCCCGGGCGTTGGGAAAACAACCCTGGCTTTTTTGATTTCAAAAGAACTCAGCAGACCCTTCTATACTCTGAGTGCAATTAATTCAGGTGTTAAAGATATCAGGGAGGTTATTGATAAAGCCAAAGAAAGTGGAGCAGGTACAATTTTATTTATAGATGAAATACACCGGTTCAGCAAATCTCAGCAAGATTCTCTGTTGGGAGCAGTTGAAAAAGGAATCATTACTTTAATTGGTGCCACAACCGAGAATCCTTCTTTTGAAGTTATATCTCCTCTCCTTTCAAGATGTCAGGTCTATATCTTAAAATCACTTAATGAGAATGAACTTCTTAAAATAATAGAGAAGTCAATTCTAAAAATAAACGAGGAGTATCATATTAAGATTGAAATTAAGGAAACTGATGCTTTAATGCGGATATCGGGAGGTGATGCCCGGAAGCTCATTAATGCCCTGGAACTAATTACTGCTACTCAGAAGGAAAAGAGTGAGGTAATAATAGTTGATAATAAGTCTGCAGTCAAAATTATCCAGCAGAACTTGTCGGCCTATGACAAAAAAGGTGAAATGCATTATGACATTATCTCTGCTTTCATAAAGTCGATGAGGGGAAGTGACCCAAATGCTGCAGTGTACTATCTTGCCAGAATGATTGAGGCAGGTGAAGATCCGCTATTCATTGCAAGAAGAATGCTTATTCTTGCTTCAGAAGATATCGGAAACGCGAATCCAAATGCTCTCCTTCTGGCAAATACTTGTTTTGATGCTGTGCATAAGACAGGTTACCCCGAATGCAGAATAATCCTTTCGCAATGTGCTGTCTATCTGGCATGTTCCGCAAAGAGTAATGCTTCCTATATGGCAATTGAAGATGCTGCTGAAATGGTTAGACGTACCGGTGATCTTCCTGTACCGCTCGCTTTGAGAAATGCCCCGACCAATCTGATGAAAAACATTGGATATGGAACTGACTATAAGTACGCCCATAGTTTTGCCGGCAATTTCACAGAAATGGAGTTTCTACCTGATAAAATAAGGGGAAAGAAATTATATGAGCCTGGCAATAATCCACGTGAGAATGAGTTCAGACAAAGATTGAAGAATTTGTGGCAGTCAAAGTATAAATACTAAAACCTATACTTCAATCCTAAAATCAAAGATTGAAGTTTTATAACAGAAAATAAAGTACAAGATGAGAGACATTTTTCGTACACCGGAAATTCATAATCTAAAACATTCGGACAATTTCTTTCTTATGGCAGGGCCATGCGTTGTTGAAAATCCCGAAATGCCCCTACAGATAGCTTCACAGATTTTGAAGTATACTACCGACCTGGATATTCCTTTCATTTTTAAAGCATCATACAGAAAAGCTAATCGCTCAAAATCATCTTCGTTTAAGGGAATTGGTGATGAAAAAGCACTTAAGATTCTGCTGGATGTTCGTAATACTTTAAATATTCCGGTCGTTACAGATATTCATACTGCCGAAGAAGCTGATATGGCAGCTGAATATGTGGATATTCTTCAGATCCCCGCTTTCTTATGCAGACAAACCGATTTATTGGAATCAGCCGGTAAGACAGGCAAATGGATAAATATCAAGAAAGGTCAGTTTTTATCGGCAGAATCAATGAAGTTTGCCGTTGAGAAAATATTAGAGACAGGAAATAACAAGATCATACTGACCGATCGTGGCACCATGTTCGGATATCAGGACCTTATTGTTGATTACCGGGCAATTCCGATAATGCAACAATTTGATGTCCCTGTTGTACTTGATGTAACCCATTCACTTCAAAAACCAAATCAGTCCACAGGTATCAGTGGGGGAATGCCTGAAATGATCGCTACAATTGCAAAAGCAGGTATTGCTGCAGGTGCTGATGGAATATTTCTCGAAACACATCCTGAACCAGCAAAAGCTAAATCTGATGCTGAGAATATGTTGCCACTAGATAGGTTGGAAAAACTATTAAATGACCTTGTAATAATCAGGCAGGCGTATTTAAAGACTATTTAACAACGATATCAGGGAACAATAAAGAAGTAATCCACTGTAATCCTATATCTAAAATATACGTGGATCCCAATACCATCAGAGCAATCATAAAAACAAACGAAGCAATTTTTAGTGGAGCTGTTTTTAACATTGCCGGTAATCCCTTGGCAAAAACAAAAAGGATATAAAAAGCAGGAATCAAGGCGAGTATAAGCCGCTGATCAAGATTATACAGGACATAACATAAAAAATAAGGTGTTAGTCCATATATTGCTAGCTTACCACTCTTTACAAAATCCTTTTCAGACGCAAATTTTCTGGCTGTCCCATGAATAAAGAATGTGAGCAGGAAGATTACCAGTATTTGTCTGATAATGTAAAATAATGCCTTAACAAGTGGGAACGAAAATCTGTAAGCATCAATATCCAGGACATTTCTTACAAAAAAGAAACTTCCTAAAGCCTGCGTAGCTGCACCAGCTATAATAAGTGTCAACCCGTAACCTACAAAATCATCCTTTAAGCTACGCTTTTCTGCTGCTATTATTCTCCATTCATAGCCCGGATAGAAGATAATGCTTTTTATTCTTTCAAGTACGAAATTACTCATCTTAATTTATTGAAACCTGACACAGCCTTATCTCAGGATGATTGTTTTTAAAGCACCATTCTCATGAAATTCTGCATGACCCAGATTTAATGAAGGTAGGAATGTCAGCACTCCCAATTGACTGATAAACAGATTTTGTGATGCTAATTCCTTATTACCGATATGGATGGTATAGTTAACTTCTTCCGGAATGCGGTATATGATACCCTTAGCTTTTTTCTTTAACTGAAGACGCTTGTTCTCAACGCTTTTTATTTTTGTTAACCCTGAAGAGGTTACACTTGAAATACTGACCGGATCTCCTGATCTGTTATCCCTTCCGGTTATGCCTTCCTGTTCAGAGAAACGGAACAGTGTCCTGAAAATCTCCCTATCGTTAACATTTGGAGTATAGTAAAAAGTAAACACTTCTTCCGTAGTCACCTTGCTTCCCTTAAAATATGCCAGGTATTCCTGCTCCATTTTATTAAGGTTGTCAATCATGAACTTGAGGCTTTCTTTTGAATAGTTAACTTCCTGGTATCCTGTAATTAAGCTGAATATATTGTCTTCAATGCGATAAATCAAATCAGCAATCTCGCGGGCTTGTTGTTCAATTGACTTTTCAGAAATACTACGTTTAAGAATCTTTTCCTCAAATGTGGTAGTATCAATGCTGACTTTACGGATAATAGTATCCACTTTTTCTATAAGAACAGGCTTCATCAAATCGCGGAAAGCTCTTGCTTTACTAACATCATTGTAATTCGCGACTACACTTTTTTCCTCTTGTTTATATGCAGAAATTAGTCCGCTTTCTGAAAGGCTGAGTTCAAGCGAATACTTTTCATTCCATTTAGCAGGCAGTTTAGCATAATAAATATGCATGGTATCTATCATCGTTTCGGTGCTCAACTCTACATTCTTAATCCTGTAAGAGGTCTTATCCCTGTTTATCACATCCGAAATACCCAGAAGTTTTGATGCCTGATCGCTGAATTTTCCCTTATATTCTTCAACTTTAAGAACGGTAACATCTACT
>JAEYSM010000078.1 GCA_023434665.1 Bacteroidota bacterium
TGTATATACCGTCAGGGTATAAGCGGCTGTCTATAACTGTTTTATTCTCACTCACACTTTGTGAATGAAGCAAAACGCCCATAGTGTTGAACACCTCTATCTGTCCGGATGAAACCGGCAATTCAACTACAAATGCTTCATTTGAAGGATTCGGATAAACTTGAAAATCAAGTTTGTTAACTTTTTCAGCAACCGATAAAGTGCTGTCAGCTAATTCAAATAGCCAAATGCGTATATCTTCCCCAGTGACATCACATTCGATGTCACCACCATTATGTCGTTCGGTACCACCTCCTATTATAAATTCATAATCACTTTTGCACATACTGGCAATAAAGACGCCATCGTGATACTCGCCCCCAAGGCATTTTTGCCAGAGCACTTCCCCCACTGAGTTTATTTCAAACATCCATATATCACTGTTTCCTTCTGAGTGATTGCCCACGACATCACCATCATTGGAATCTGTACCTCCCACGATTACAATATTACCGTTACTAAGGGGATGTATGGATGTAGGAATTTCAGACCCCGTACCACCGTAACATTTTTGCCAGATGATATTTCCGTCGTAATCAATTTTGACTAACCACATATCTGAGGTTGGCTCTCCAGTGTGATGATAACCAATATGATACCCTGAGCCTGTCAAATCTCCATCATCGCCATGAGCTTGACAACCTAGCAGATAACCATCAGATAATTCAGCCATGGTTTCAATCATTTCATAACTTGAACTGCCATAGCATTTCTGCCACTGGTAATTTCCTACTGAGTCAAGTTTAAATAAAATAAGTTCAAGACTCCCCCATGATGGTTCACATTCAATATTACCTCCAGAATTTAGTAAGGAACTTCCACCAAGCAATACTCCTTTGTCGCTGGTTTCTATTACACAGTGTCCATAATCAAGATATGGTGTCCCAATGGTGAAATCCCACAGCTTATTACCATCTTTATCGGCCTTTACCACCCACATATCATAATCACCATAGTATTGTGAAACATCCCCACCCGGACCGGTAACCCATCCAAACATTAATGCTCCGTCGTCTGATGTAATGCATCCATCCTCAATAACGTTAGAGTTATTATTTCCAAATATCTTGCTCCAAATAATATTACCCTCGGTGTCTAGTTTAAGCAGCCAGGAATTTAATGTACCGGGATAGGGATTCTCTATTAAATCTCCGTCACCTGATGAGGTGGCACCAATTACCATCATATTTCCATCATGTGTCAGGAACATCCTTACTCCTTCATCGTCTGATGATCCGCCGTATTCTTTTTCCCAAATTAGATCTCCGCTTTCTGACACTTTAGTAATTAATAGTTGGTCATAATCACCATCCTCATACAATCTAGTTAATATATATCCATCATCTATTTGTAAAATTTCATAAATTCTGTCGTCACCCGGTTTATCAAAGCAGGTTTGCCATTTTATCTTATTAGGCTGGGCTATACCCTTGGTGATTGTAAATAAGAAAGCAACTACAAGAAGAATTGTAAATGTTAATATCTTTTTCATGGTATTTTTTTTAAAAGAAGGGCGAGAAATTTGTTCTCTCCCTTCAAAGTTACTTATTTTACTATAACTATTTTTCCTGATAGGGCCAATTTCCCTGCTTTTGCAGTGTAAAAATAACTACCAGCCGGGAATGCAGCAGCATTCCAGATTATCTGTCCTTCGGTACCGTTTATTATCAATTTGTCAATCAAATTACCTTTCAAGTCCCTGATTTCAATTATACCTGAGGACAGATTTTCAGGGAAAGTATAATCAAATGCTACCCAATCTTTTGCAGGATTTGGATTTGCAGCTACAAGGAATCCCTGATCTTCAGCAAGTTTCCGGAAATCAATTTCGTGATGCTTTAATTCCGGTGTTTCAAATTCAGGACACTCATAATCAAACCTTGAATCGTAAGCCGTGATCATTGATTGAGCGAAGGAACCGGCACTGCTTAATGAGTCATTTGCTATGATATTATCTAAAGTAGCTGTTTCTTCCTCTGTTAATTCATTAAACTCCCTGTCGGAAGTTTTAACAGCAATCCATATATTAAGACATTCGTTAAATGCATTAATATCAACCAATTCTTCTCCCTGTAAATTGTACTTAGTTGCGAGAGTCTGAGCCAAATTGGAGGCTGCTGCATAATTCATTTCATCCATGTGCGAGCTTATTATTTGCTTATCAGCCTCAATGCCACCGAGATTCTCAAACCAGTTCCTCAAGTCTGTATAATCAATTGCTTCGCTGTTCAGTATCGACCTTATTATCGTGTTTGCCGAATTAGTCCTAAGTCGACTGAATTTATTCATTTCCAATTGCAACAAGGTCTTGTAGCTAGAGCCTTCTGCCACTTGTCTTAAGATTCCAATCATATACTCAGGCAAGGGATCAACTTTCTCTTCCAGGAACCTGATAAGTTCCGTTTTCTTCAATTCATCAGGATTAGCCGCTAAGACATCAAATACGGCAATATCAGGAAATACATCTGTCCTCTGAGCTAAGAGTCTGAGAACTTCTTCTGACAAATGAGGAGATGAGGACAGCAGGTCTCTTTTTACCTCAAGCATATTTGAAGTAGTAGCTGAACTCACATCATACAAGGTATTTTCTGTACTGCCTCCGTCTGTAAGCCTTTCATAAATGTTTTTAACGTTCGCATAGTCAATAGAGGCCGTCGCGAAGTTGTATTCTTGCTCTAATCTCTCCTGGTCACTTAAGATTATCTTTT
>JAEYSM010000043.1 GCA_023434665.1 Bacteroidota bacterium
GGAAACCCTTCGAGCAGTCATGATTATGGGCTGAAAACCAGAATGGCTGTTGAGCAGGCGAGAGAGCAGGTGGCTAAAATGATCGGATGTAGTCCGTCGGAAATCGTGTTCACCGGTGGTGGAACGGAAGCCAATAATATGGCTATCAGGGGTGCTTCTTTCGCTAAACAGGGACATATCATAATTTCGGCTATAGAACATCCCGCGGTGACGGAAGTGGCTGATTATCTCAGGGGTTTTGGGATGGATATAAGCATTATCCCCGTGGATGGTTCCGGGACGGTGAACCCGGATAGCCTCAGGTCGCTCATAAGGCCTGATACGGTGCTGGTTTCCGTGATGCATTCGAATAATGAGATCGGTACCATTCAGCCGATTAAGGAACTGGCGGCTATTGCACATGAACACGGGATTCTGTTTCATACCGATGCGGCGCAGTCGGTTGGCAAGACCTCCATCAATGTGAAGGATCTGGGGGTTGATATGCTGAGTATTGCAGGCCATAAGCTGTACGCGCCAAAAGGGGTGGGGGCGCTGTATGTGAGGAATGGCGTGAAGCTGCAGAAGCTGATGTATGGCGCTAACCATGAGCAGGACAGAAGGCCGGGGACTGAAAATGTGCCTTATCTTGTGGCGCTTGGAATGGCTGCTGAACTGGTGACTATGAATCTGGAAGGGTATGCTGCCGCGATGAAGTGCTCGCGTGATAACCTGGAGGTGGGATTGTTGAAGGAATTCCCTGATTTAAGGATCAACGGGCACCGCGATAACAGGCTGCCCAATACACTCAATGTTTGTTTCAGGAACCTCGGTGCAGGAGCTATTATGCGAAATCTGGAAGGTGTGGCTGTGTCGGCAGGTGCTGCTTGTCATGCAGGTTCGGGAAAGTCGGGGACTTTACAGGCTTTGAATCTCCCGCCGGAGTATGCGCTGGGCGCTTTGAGAATTTCCACCGGGAGACATACTACGCAAGAGGAAGTGGAAGAGGCGTTGCAGAGACTGGTTAAAGCCATCCGGGAAACCGGTAATGGAAAGTCCGCCCGGCAGGTTGTAAGGATTGCCGAACCGGAAATTGAAGCGGTAAGCAGTCATCCGAAGCAAGGTTTAGCCATAGTATCAGGCCACTGGGATGATAATGAAGAAAAGGAACCGGACAGTCAGCTAACCTACTCCTTAACATCTTATGCCTATGGAATGGGGTGTGGTTGCAAGATGCGCCCTGCTGATCTGGAGTTTATCCTGAAGGATATGACGAATGAAATAAGTGCCGACATTCTGGTGAACGCGGAGAGCCGTGATGACGCAGCTGTGTATAAGATAAGTGATAATGAGGCGATTGTGGAGACGGTGGATTTTTTCACCCCGATGGTGGATGATGCGTACAGTTTTGGTGCTATTGCGGCGGCCAATGCTATCAGCGATATTTATGCCATGGGTGCAGAGCCTGCGTTTGCCTTGAACCTCGTGGCTTTCCCGGTTGACCGTCTGCCGCTGGATGTGCTGAGGGAAATTATGAGAGGGGCTTCCGATAAGGCTTCGGAGGCCGGGATACCTGTTTTAGGGGGACATTCCATTGAGGATTCGGGGGTTAAGTTCGGAATGGTAGTGACCGGTCGTGTGAAACCGGATGACCTGGTGACAAATGCCGGAGCAAAAGTGGGCGATCTGCTGATTCTTACAAAGCCGCTTGGTAATGGCATTCTGTCGAAAGCTTATAGAGAAGGCATGGATCTGCAGGAAGCTTACACGTTGGCTGTCAGGCAGATGGAGTCGCTTAATAAGCATGCAGCCTCGCTTATGAAGGAGTTTGGCGTGAATGCCTGCACCGATATTACAGGGTTCGGTCTGGCGGGCCACCTGCATGAAATGGCGGCTGCTTCGGAGGTGGATGCGGTGATCTATTACGATAAGCTGCCGGTTTTGCCAATGGCGGAGAAAATGAGTATGCTTGGAATGGTGCCCGGAAGTACAGAGGCAAATATTTCATTTGCAGGTGACTGGGCCGATTTATCCGCTTTGACGATGAACCAGAAAGCCATTGTATGTGATGCACAGACTTCGGGAGGGCTGTTGTTGAGTCTGCCTGCTGAAATGGCTGCGCCAATGGTCAGGGCGTTGCAGGATAAGAATATGGATGCTAGGATCATAGGGGAGATGTCATCCCGGGGAACCGGTTACCTTAAGTTTTGTTTTTCATGAAGATGCCGCGTGTGAGGAGAAGGACCTGGGTGGTGGCGGTGGCCGGCATTTTGATCGTGCCGGTGTTGCTGTTGCTTGTGCTCGACCTTATATTCCCGCTTCCGGCGATGGTAAGTGATTATTCTACCGTGGTTTACTCGAGAAACGGGGAACTGTTGCATGGATTTTTAAATGAGGATGATAAATGGAGAATAAGGGCTGATTATGAGGATATTTCGGAGGACCTGAGGGATGCCATCGTCTTGAAGGAGGACAGGTATTTCTTTTACCATCCGGGCATAAATCCACTGTCGGTGGTACGCGCAGGCTGGAATAACATGATTAAGGGCAGAAGGACCTCAGGCGCATCGACCATTACAATGCAGCTGGCGCGATTGACGGAACCTGCACCGCGCACTTTGGTGAATAAAATAAGGGAGAGTTTCAGGGCGCTTCAGTTTGAACTGCATTATTCGAAGAAGGAAATTCTGGCGATGTATCTGAATATTCTGCCATATGGCGGTAATATTGAGGGGGTTAAGTCGGCCTCACTCATTTACTTTAACCAGGAGCCTGATGAATTGAGTCCTGCCCAAATTGTCACGCTTACGGTCATTCCCAACAATCCCAATTACTTGAATCCCGTCAATTCGGGCAACTTGCTGAGGGAAAGGGATAAGTGGCTGCAGAGGTTTTACAGGATGGGAATTTTTACTGAAGAGGAATTTGAGGACGCTAAGAATGAGGAGGTTGTGCTCGACAGGGTGCCGATACCACGGGAAGTTCCACATCTGGCGAGAAGATTGGTGAAAGGGAATTTAACGGGTGGATTTTCAAGTAGGAACTTAGGAGGGTACTCAGCTGGAAATTCTGCGGGTAATTCAAGTGCCGGCAATTCCGGTAGTGATCAGGTAAATGGCGGGCAAGGTTTCTCAGACCGGATTTATACTACAATTGACCAGAAAGTTCAGGTGCTGGCAGAGACGACTTTGAGCAATTATATCAGGTCACTGCGAACGATAGGAGTGACCAACGGGGCAGTGATCATCATTGATAACCGCACGATGGAAGTGGTTTCGTATGTAGGATCTGCGGGGTTTAATGAGACGGAATACAGCGGTCAGGTGGACGGGGTGCGTGCATTAAGGTCGCCGGGCTCGACACTCAAGCCTGCCTTGTATCTACTGGCATTCGACAAGGGATTGGTTTCGCCAAAGACAGCAGTTTCAGATGTGCCGGTCAATTTCAGTGGCTATCGTCCTGAGAATTACGATGAGAGCTATCGCGGCAAGGTAAGCATCGAAGAGGCTCTTGCGCTGTCGCTGAATGTGCCTGCCGTGGAACTGCTCGATGAACTGGGTGTCGCGGAGATGCAGTCGCTTCTCGAAAGAGCCGGGTTTAAATGGATCGCCAAAAACAAGAAAAAGACGGGTTTGTCGCTTATACTTGGCGGATGTGGCACTACACTGGAGGAACTGGCGGGACTTTATGCAGCGTTCAGTAATAAAGGTGTATGGAACCCGCTGAAATTTACTACAAACAAGGGCATGGATAGGTTGGGTATAAAGAGCAAAAATGAGGGTTTTAGAGATCAGGCAGGTAAAGTTCATATGGATGGGGGCTCAGGGGTGAAAAACGTGGGAATTAAGATCTCATCTCCTGGAAGTGCTTATATGATAACGCAGATCCTGACAGGGCTTAAGCGGCCCGATTTGCCTTTTGATTATGTGGAAAGTGCGCAGTTGCCGATGATTGCATGGAAGACAGGCACTTCATATGGGAGACGTGATGCCTGGGCGGTGGGATATAATGCGGAATACACGGTGGGCGTGTGGACGGGTAATTTCAACGGTAGGGGTGTGGCTGAATTAAACGGGACTGACTGCGCGGTACCAATTCTGTTCTCTATATTCAATCAGTTGGGTTCGAGGGAGTCAGACTGGTTCTTCCCGACAGAGGATACGGATTTCAGGTTGGTTTGCCAGGAAACGGGAATGGTGGCTGACACCTTTTGTCACAACCTGGTCATGGAGACTTACCTTCCGGGGATTTCGCCTTCTATCCGGTGCAACCATCTGAAGCCGGTCTTTACGAATGCTGCGGAGACCGTGGCATATTGTTCTGAGTGTATGCCTGAGAGCGGTTATAAGACCACCCTATATCCCAATTATAAGCCCGAAATGATCAATTACCTGGAGGAGCGGCATATTCCTTTTAAAAGGATACCCGGGCACAACGCAAACTGCACGGCAATCAGGACGGAAGAGGGACCAAGGATCACTTCACTGACAAATGGGGCTGAGTACCTGATTTTTGCCGGCAGGAAGCAGAAACTGGCATTGAAGTGTCAGCCGGAAAATGGTGTGAGGACCGTTTACTGGTACATCGACGGAAAATTCCTTGAAAAGAGTGACCCGACGGAAACGGTGTATTTTGAGGCCACAAAGGGGAGATATTCAATCACCTGCTCTGATGACAGGGGCCAGACTTCAACGATTGGCATTGTTGTTACGGTAATATAGGGCTGAATGCTGACTGCTTTTCACTATCTTTGCAGCTGAATTATCAACGAATTTTCCAAAACAATGGCATTAAAATGTGGAATCGTCGGACTGACCAACATTGGCAAAACGACATTATTTAACTGCATCTCCAACACAAAAGGGCAAACATCCAACTTCGCTTACAGCACCAACAAGTCGAATATCGGCCAGATTATCGTTCCCGATAAGAGGTTGTATGAAATCGACAAGTTGATAAAGTCGGCCAGGGTAGTGCCGGTGACCGTAGAGATCGTTGATATTCCGGGGCTGGCGAAAGGTGCCAGCCAGGGTGAGGGTGTCGGTAACAAGTTCCTTGCTGATATCCAGCAGACAGATGCGATCATTCATGTGCTGAGATGTTTTGATGACGACAACCTGCCTCATGTGGAAGGGTCGGTCTATCCTGCCCGCGATAAGGAAATCGTTGACCTTGAATTACAGATCCGCGATCTCGACCTGGTGGAGCGTAAGATTGTAAGAATGGAGAAGATTGCCAAGAGTGGCGACAAAGAAGCCAAAAAGAATATTGAAGTGCTTGAATCAGTGAAGGCTCATCTGGAAAACTTTAAATCGGTCCGTTCCCTCGATCTGGATGAAAATTCCGCCAGGGTGCTCGATGATATGTTCTTATTGACTGCAAAACCGGTTATTTATGTGTGCAACGTGGATGCTGATTCAGCGGTGAGCGGCAACAAGTACGTGGAGCAGGTGAAAGATGCCGTTAAAGAAGAAAATGCTGAAGTGCTGATCATTGCCGGTGCACTGGAGGCTGAGATAGCCGAACTGGAGAGCGAAGAAGACCGGCAGGCATTTCTTGAAGATGCCGGATTGAAAGAACCCGGTGTGAATAAATTGGTAAGATCGGCCTATAATATTCTGAATCTGATGTCATTCTTTACAGCCGGACCGAAAGAAGTGAGAGCCTGGACCATCAAAAAGGGAATGACAGCTCCACAAGCAGCTGGTGTCATTCACAGTGACCTCGAAAGAGGCTTTATCAGAGCCGAGGTAATGAAGTACGATGATTTTATCCACTACAAGACAGAACATGCCTGCCGTGAAGCCGGAAAGCTCTATGTGGAGGGTAAGAATTATATTGTGGATGATGGCGATATTATGCACATCAGGTTTAATGTGTAGGATTCTTGATATGACTGCTGAATGCCAACCGCTGACTGCTGACCGCTGACCGCTGAATGCTAATTCTCAGAAATATACCGGATAAAATTTCAATCCCTTTTTACTGAATTCGACTGCGGGCATGGGGATTTTTATGAAACTGACTGCCTTGAGGAGGATCTTTAAGTATTTGTTACGAATGTTGAGTTTTGTAAGGTCGATGTCGGGTGAGAGATAAAATTGGGAGTATCTTTCGTAAGGCGGTATAGGGATTCCATTGAAATACAAGGGATTGGATACTGCACCGGTCATTCCGGTTGCACTATATCCTACGGCTATGCTCAGCCAGTCGGGTATTTTTGAGTCATCATGCAGGAATGACTTAACGTTGCCGGTTATCCAGTAGGTTTGTCCGTTGTAATCTTTTAAAGCGCTGTGTAATCCGTTCTTGCCTAACAGGTCGGGGCGGTATTGGGCGAAATCGGTGGGGTGGTACGACCATTTTAAGCCGATTCGCTGTTCTTGCCAGAGGAACTGTTGCGACAAGAAGAGTCCCACTCCTGCGGCATTGGCTACCACATCCCCGGGCGATGCGCCCCATCCTGCAGAAAAGCCATCGAAGATTTCGACTGTGGTGAGGTACGTGAGGCTCAGCAGTCCTCCTATGAGGGCCGATTTATTCCTGTTCATTCCTGTTTGTGCATAAAGCTCGCTGCCGATGTTTGTGATGTAGTAGGATGAGGTGAAATGGCCCATTTTGTCCATGAAAAGCCATTCGTTGTTATCGTTGATAAAATGGAAGCTGCTTTGGGGATAATCGGCATACCAGGCAAAATATAGTGCTGCTTGGGTTGAAATGTAAATTGTGCCGACGGCAACAGAAATGTTGATGAGCAGGTGTTTGTCTATTGAATCGGAACGATTGACGGAATCATTGACCTTGCTGAGGTCTCGAAGGCTGATTGATCTGTTAGGTTCTATTGAATCGCTATTCGTTGTGTCGTTCAGACAAACGGGAATCGGTGAGTGCTGAGGATTGTTTGAAATGAGTAAATTGCCATGTAAGTTGGGTGAGGTAATCCCTGAGTTGGGTGAAGCAATTCCTGAGTCGGGTAAGACAATTGCTAAGTTGGGTGAAGCAATTCCCCCAATACAGGGGAATAACAGTAACAGTATTATTGCCGGTATTTTAATGGCCGTGTGCATAGGGCACAATATATGGCTGTAATACAGAATTGGCGAGTGTTGTTTTTTCGTGCAGAAGTTCCGGCGTTCTGGCCTCGATAAGCAAACGCAGATAGGGCTCGGTGTTTGAGGGTCTTATGTTGAACCACCACTGTTCGAATTCAATCCGATAGCCATCGAAGTCCATCACCTTAACCGGCTTCCCGGTCATTTGCATGGTGCTGACCAGTTCTTCCATGGCGGTCTCTTTGTCCTCGATATGGAAGTTTAATTCCCCTGAGCCATGATAAACTGATAACTCTTTTATAAGCTTTGAAAGGGTAATCCCTTTATCGTGTGCTTTTTTGATCTCACCCAGGATTATCAGTGCTGCCAGATAGGCAGAATCGGAATAGTAGAAGTCGCGGAAGTAATAATGCCCTGCCAGTTCTCCTCCGAACAATCCGTCAATCTCTCTGAGTTTAAGTGCGGCATAAGCCCTGCCGACTCTCCATGTATGCATTTCAAAGCCCATGGATTCAATGCTTTCGGTGACCGACTTTGAAGTCCTGATGTCCTGTAGGCATTTTCCTGTCATGCCCTGCGATGCAAAATATCTCCCGACCACGGCAATCATCATATCGGGTTGAATGAATGTACCGTTTTCGTCAACGAACATCACTCTGTCGGCATCCCCATCGAAGATCATCCCTATATCGCATTTGTTCTGGATGACTGCCTTTGACAGATCAACAATATTTTTTGCTTCGAGTGGGTTTGGTTCGTGATTGGGGAAGGTGCCGTCGATTTCGTCAAACAGATAAACGGGCGATTCGCCGAACAGTTCTTTAACAAGGAGCGACGACATGCCATTTGAGCAGTCGATGGCAATCTTTAATCCGCTGAGGTCGGTTGTATATGGTTGAAGGAACTCCAGGTATTCCTTCTTAAAGCTGAATTCTGTAATCTCTCCTTTGTGATCTGCCGGCTTTACTTCAAGGATTTCGGCTTTGTGTAGCAGTTCTTTCAGTCCTGTATCAAACCCGACAGGCAAAGCATCTTTACGCGAAATTTTCAGGCCATTATATGAAGCGGGGTTGTGCGAAGCAGTGATCATCACCGACCCGGGATAGTTGAATTTGGCGGTTGCCCAATAGATCATGGGGGTGGTTGATAATCCACTGTAATGGACATCAGCACCGGCATCAGTAATGCCACGTGACAGGTGCCAGAATATTTCCTTTGAAGATACCCTTGCATCCATTCCAATCAGTATTTTATCGGCGTCAAGTAATCCCGGAAGGAAATATCCGATTTTATAAACATCAGATGCGTTAAAGTCCTTATCGTAAATGCCTCTTATATCGTAAGCTTTGAATGCCTTTTTCATAGAATAAAATATGCTTCGTTAGTGGTTAGGTTTCCCGGTTGCGTTAGTTCATAATTTTGCGCTTGTTGAGAGCCTGCTGATATTTCCAGGCGTTGACATTGTGCTGTTCGAGGGTAACCGCGAAGTTGTGATACCCCGAAAAGTCCTCGCGTGCACAGAAGAACATGTATGAATGTTCCTCATGATCGAGCACTGCATCAATCGACGAAACTGAAGGCAGGCAGATGGGTCCGGGAGGAAGACCGGTGTATTTGTAGGTGTTATAGGGTGAATCTATTTCCTTGTAGATATTGAGCACCCGGCGGATATTGAAGTTTCCGTGTGCAAATACCAGCGTGGGGTCGGCTTCGAGCAGCCAGCCTTTATTTAATCTGTTGAGGTAAACGCCGGCAACACGTGCCTTTTCGTCATTCATGTTGGTTTCCTTTTCAACGATAGAGGCCAGGGTAATCACCTGATGGGCATCCATGCCAAGTTCTTTCATTTTGGCGGTCCTGTTGTCGTTCCAGAATCTGTTGGATTCCTTTTTCATCCGTTCGAGGAAATCGCGTGCGGTAGTGTTCCAGTAAACCTCATAAGTATTTGGAATCATAATGGTGAAGATACTGGCCGGTGTTACGCCCAGTGAGTCGAGATACTGGCTGTTCTGCATAAGAGATATCAGCGTAAGCGAATCAGCTTCAATTTGTTGGGCAATACGACCTGCCAGTTGATCGGGGTATCTGACGTTATGAAAAACGACTTTAACGGGGTCCTGGTCGCCGCTCCTTAATTTATTGACCAGATCGAGGTTGCTCATCCCGTTTTGCAGGTTGTATTGTCCGGGTTTTACGATCCCTTCGTATTTTTTTAAACGTGCCACCAGCTCAAAATTGTTACGATGGATGATATATCCGCCCGAATAGAGTGTTTTTTTAACATCATCGAAAGTGCTTCCGGTTGGGATCCGGATGCTTGATGTCTGTTCATTGAGCACGTAAACATTTGATGCGTAAAGCAGGGTATATGCATAATACAATCCGCCCCCGATGATCAGCAACAGCAATAATATCCACCTGGAAGTGCGACCTCGTTTCTTTGGTTTTCTGTGGCTATAACCCGGGTGATAAGTTTGTCTGCTCATCCTTATTTTCTTTAACATTTAAACATTGCAATAAAACTTCATCTATCCATTTCCCTTTGAACAGATGCCATTCACGGCGCATACCAGTGTTCTGAAAGCCGTGTTTGACGAACAAATGTAAGTTAATTTCTTTATCCACAGGAACATGGCAGTATATCTGATGCAAATTGAGCGTATTAAATGCATAATCTTTCATCAATTCGATGGATTCGCCTGCATATCCCTGGTTGCGGTAATTCCCTGATATTAAGATGCCAATTTCAGCCCTCCGGTGCAAAGGGTCGAAGTCGAACAGATCAATGGCTCCCACTGGCGTGTTGGTTTCGTCGTTACGGATAATGATGAGACGCAGTTGCCTGGATGCAAAGATGTCACCTGCATTTATTATATACTGTTCAATGTCGAACCTTGAGTATGGGGTTATGGTGTTGCTGACCTGCCATACCTCCCGGTCGTTCTCCCAAAGGTAAAGTAGTTGGGCGTCATCAGGTTCCAGGGCTCTCAGGCTTATGTTCTTTCCAATCATTAGAGGTGATGTTAGGTTGGTTGATATTTCCTTTCCGTATAACGGAAGTTTCTGACCAGATCATAGGATAGTGGTTTCTCCTGCAAAGACCAGTGTTGCAGGTCCTTTCAAATGAATATTAGTAAAAGTATCGGGAGAAATATCATAAGTAACGGTTAATTGCCCTCCTTTAGTCTCCACCTTCCATTGCCGCTCATTGGTAAGTAAACCTGCAACAATGGCTGAGGCGGTTACTCCTGTTCCGCATGAAAGCGTTTCATTTTCAACTCCTTTCTCAAAAGTTCTTACCGAGATAAATCCGGGTTGCATGGTCATCCAGTTGACATTAACGCCTGCAGGCTGAAACCGGTAATCACTCCTGATGACGGGTCCTTCAAGGGCAGGTTCAACAACATCGATATTTTCGACCAGTTTTACGACATGCGGGGTGCCTGTATTGACATACCATAGTCCGTCAACTTTCGTTGGATGCTCTGTGTCATTCATTGAAATTTCGACTTCCCACAATCTTTCGGAGACCAGTTCGGCTTTGGCAGAGTGAAATCCATCATCGGCAGTAAAGGATATCCCCTGTACGGCAATTTCGAGCATTTTACACAAGGCAACTGCACAGCGTGCTCCATTGCCGCACATGGTGGCCCTGCTACCGTCGCTGTTGAAATAGTGCATTTGAAAATCAGCATCCAAAGAAGGTCTTAATATTATCAGTCCGTCGGCACCAATGCCGAAATGGCGGTCGCAGGCTTCTTTAATTTTAGCAGGGGTGGGGATGATTGGATTGCGAAACCCGTCTATGAGGATAAAATCATTCCCTGTTCCGTGAAATTTATAGAATGGTGTCATAATAGTTCAATATAGAATGGTGTCATAATAGTTCAGTTTCTTGTCAAACAGCATATCATCATATTCAGTTTTGCGGGTTATTGACAAAATGGCATGAAAACTGTTATTGTAAATATAAGACAAAATAACAGACATCCGCAAATGCCCAACATTTTACAAAAATAAGCAGAGTTTTATGCGGTTTGCAGATAGGATTAATATGCCATGACTGGCTTAACAATTTTTAACAGCGGTAATAAAAGAACGGTATGTAAATTGCGTTGTATCTGGCTGAAGCATATAAATAGCAAACTAAGCCTATAATTAAGCAAACTAGAGGAGAATAATTTTATGAAGACTGTACTTAAAAAGATTGGGACCGGTTTAATGATTGCAATAACCGGGGGACTGATTGCTTTAGGAGCTGACAGGTTGACTGAAGACAGGCAAACCATGAGCAGTTCGTATAATGAACAAATACCGGCATACCTTACCAGTAATCCGATTCCTTCGCCAATGACATTACCCGATTTTACTGTTGCGGCTGACAACACCATCCATTCGGTGGTGCATATAAAAACCGAATATCAAAGCAGACGCAGCAGCGTATATGATTACTTTTTTGATTTTCATGACTTTTTCGGAGACAGGAGGGGTGGTACACCTCAACCGGCCATAGCTTCGGGATCGGGCGTTATCATCAGTCCTGACGGATATATCGTAACCAACAATCACGTAGTGGCTGAATCGGACAAGATTACCGTTACATTAAACAACAAGAGGACTTTTGATGCCAAAGTTATAGGTACAGATCCTTCAACCGACCTGGCTGTGATCAAAATAGAAGCTAAAGAGTTACCCTTCATGATGTTTGGAAATTCCGACAACCTTAAAATAGGAGAGTGGGTGCTTGCAGTGGGAAATCCATTCAACCTCACCTCAACAGTAACAGCCGGTATTGTGAGTGCAAAAGCACGTAATATCAATATTCTCGGATCGCCCGATGGCTCAGCCATTGAGTCGTTTATCCAGACTGACGCGGCAGTGAACAGAGGTAATAGTGGTGGTGCACTTGTGAATACTCAGGGCGAATTGGTGGGTATTAATGCGGCAATAGCATCAGGTACAGGTTATTATGCCGGCTATTCATTTGCAATACCATCAAATATTGTTAGAAAAGTGGCAGCCGATTTAAGAGATTACGGAACAGTTCAGAGAGCCTATATTGGAGTTAGCATCAGGGAACTGGACAATCAACTGGCAAATGAAGCAGGGATTGAGGAACTCTCGGGTGTGTATGTGGCCGATGTGACTGAAAACGGAGCTGCCAAAGAAGCAGGTATAAAATCTGGCGATGTTATTTTGAAAGTTGAAAATTTTGACGTAAATTCCCCTTCGGAATTACTTGAAGTGATTGGACAGCATAATCCCGGCGACAGGGTGAATCTAACCGTAAGAAGGAACAACAAGGACATGAATATCAATGTTGTTCTGAAGAATCGTGACGGAAGCACCGACCTGGCAAAAAGAGAAGATATCAACGCGGGTTCTATGCTGGGAGCATCCTTTAAGTCGGTTCCCGAAAGTTCAATGAAAAGCCTTGGTATTGAGTACGGCCTGCAAGTGTCAGGACTAAGGGCAGGTAAATTAAGAGATGCGGGAATCAAAGAAGGTTTCATCATCACAAAAGTGGATGGAAAACCCATCAGAACCGAACAAGACCTTGTGACTGCTATCTCCAATAAAGAAGGTGGAGTTTTGGTTGAAGGAATTTATCCTAACCGCACAAGGGCATACTACGGATTTGGCTTGTAGTGCTTTTACGCAGGTTACTGGCAGATTGAATGCCGGCTGCCTTTTATGAGGCCGTTTAATTGAACTTTAAACGGCGCTAAACTGTTATTCAACAACTACAGGGTATTGTGAAATACTCTTTAAAGACAACATTTATGAGACAATTAAAAATAATAAAATCAATAACCAACCGTGAAACTGCGTCTCTCGATAAATACCTTCAGGATATCGGGAAGGAAGAGTTGATTAGTGCCGAAGAGGAAGTTGTTCTGGCCCAGCGAATTAAACAGGGCGACCAGAAGGCTCTCGATAAACTTTGCAAAGCGAACCTTCGTTTTGTGGTTTCGGTTGCTAAGCAATACCAAAATCAGGGACTTAGTCTGCCCGATCTGATTAATGAAGGAAATCTGGGGTTGATTAAGGCAGCACAGCGTTTTGATGAAACCAGAGGCTTTAAATTTATTTCTTATGCCGTTTGGTGGATTAGACAAAGCATTCTTCAAGCCTTAGCCGAACAATCAAGAATAGTGAGATTGCCTCTTAACCAGGTGGGATCTCTGAATAAAATTAAAAAGGAATCGTCAAGACTGGAGCAAAAGTTTGAGAGACCGCCTTCACCTGACGAAATAGCTGAATCACTGGAAATACCTGAATATAAGATTGATGCTGCACTCAAGATATCGACCAGATATATCTCAATGGACGCCCCATTGACCGAAGATGAGGATATGAAGTTCATTGATGTGTTTGTGGATGAAGATACCCCTGTAACAGATGCAGGACTGATGCGCGAATCTCTTGCAAGAGAAATCCAGCGGTCATTGGCTACTTTAACTGAGAAAGAAAGAGATGTTGTTAATTTGTATTACGGAATTGGTATGAACCATGGCTTAACGCTCGAAGAGATTGGTGCAAAATTCGATCTTACCAGGGAGCGTGTGCGGCAGATTAAGGAAAAGGCCATCAGAAGATTAAAACATACATCGAGAAGTAAGCTTCTGAAGTCCTATTTAGGACAATAATTTATTGGCCGAAAAGTTTATTTTAATGTCTATTAAAAAAGGGAGGTTTTGTATAACCTTCTTTTTTTTTACTTTTACGTATTACCTTTTCTATTTTTGCGGATATATGATGTAAAACTCGTCTATAAACTATCTGAACTAAAAATGAATTCCCCTATTAAAGTACTTATTGCAGAAGATAACATTTTAAATCAAAAAATCATTGCAGCTCTAGTCAAGCGACTGGGCTGGCAGTTTCTTATTGTGAGCGATGGAAAGCAAGCCCTTGATGAATGTTTTGAAAATGAATACGATGCCGTGTTGATGGACATTGATATGCCCGTAATGAACGGATGGGAAGCTACAATTGAAATAAAAAAAATAAAACCTGACTTACCGATAATTGCACTTACAGCCTACTCAGAAGAGTTCTTCAGGGAAAAAAGTTTTGCTTCGGGGATGGATTTCTTCCTGGCAAAGCCATATAATCATATGGAAATTGAGAGAACTGTTTTAAAGAGTCTTGAAAACAGATAGCCTTTCTTAATCTTTTTTACTTATTTTTGTTTCCTTAAATTTCTTCCGGGGAATTTACAGACTTCTTGATGGGCATTATATCATTGCAATTTCTTCCGGGACATTATTAAAGTTTTTATTTTGAGTATAATGGAAAAGAATTTAGAACAGTCTTCATCCACACGGTATATATTTGTTACCGGGGGTGTTGCATCTTCGCTTGGTAAAGGTATCATTTCGGCATCACTGGCCAAATTACTTCAGGCAAGAGGATACTCTGTAACAATACAAAAACTGGATCCTTATATCAATATCGATCCGGGAACCCTGAATCCTTATGAGCATGGTGAGTGTTTTGTGACCAATGACGGCGCTGAAACAGACCTCGACCTGGGGCATTATGAGCGATTTCTGAATGTTCCTACTTCACAGGCCAATAACGTTACCACCGGAAGAATCTATCAAACAGTGATAGAAAGGGAGCGCAGAGGTGACTTTCTGGGAGCCACCGTGCAAGTTATTCCGCATATTACAGATGAAATAAAGCGACGTATAAAATTGCTCGGACAAGCGTGTAAGTTCGATTTTGTGATTACTGAGATAGGAGGCACCGTGGGTGACATCGAGTCGCTGCCCTATATTGAAGCTGTTCGTCAGATGAGATGGGAAATGGGGACAGATTGCCTTGTGGTTCATCTCACTTTAGTGCCATACCTGGCTGCTGCAGGTGAGCTTAAGACAAAGCCAACGCAGCATTCAGTGAAAACATTGCTTGAACAGGGAGTACAGCCCGATATTATTGTGTGCAGGACTGAGAGACATCTGAGCGAAAGCATGCGTAACAAAATAGCGCTCTTCTGTAACGTAAATCCTACTGCCGTTATTGAATCGATAGATGCTGAAACGATTTATGATGTGCCTTTGCTGATGCTTGACGAGAAACTGGACCTCGAAGTTTTAGAGAAAGTTAGAATGCCACATGGTAATCATCCTGACCTGCAGAAATGGGAAGAGTTTCTGTATCGCCTTAAGCATCCGAAAACTGAAATTAACATTGGTTTGATCGGAAAATACGTTGAACTGAAAGATGCATATAAATCAATCCTTGAGTCAATTGTCCATGCGGGTGCATCTAACCAATGCAAGGTGAGGGTAAAATCCATACATTCTGAGGGTATTACACCCGACAACCTTCAGGTACTGGAGGGACTTGACGGGTTGCTTGTTGCGCCTGGTTTCGGAAGCAGGGGTGTTGAAGGAAAAATTGAAGCTATCCGTTACGCACGTGAGAACAAGATACCTTTCCTTGGTATTTGCCTGGGAATGCAATGTGCCGTAGTGGAATTTGGCCGCAATGTCCTGAAATTCAAAGGAGCCCATTCAACAGAGATGAATCCCAATACTGCCTTTCCTGTTATTGATATCATGGAAGAACAGAAATCAATATCCAATAAAGGAGGCACCATGCGTTTAGGTTCATATCCCTGTCACCTTGCCGAAGGAACAAAGGTTTATGATGCTTACAAGCAGCAGGATATTGAAGAGCGCCACAGGCATCGTTACGAATTCAACAATAAGTACCTGGAAAATTACAATAATGCCGGCATGAAAACGGTGGGGATGAACTTGAAAGATGATCTTGTAGAGATTATTGAACTGGCTGATCACCCATGGTTTGTTGGAGTTCAGTTTCATCCTGAATACAAAAGTACGGTTGCTGAGCCTCACCCATTATTCGTTAATTTCGTTAAAGCAGCTGCAAAATACAGCGAGTCAACAAAGAGTAATTACGCAATTTTTTAAACTCAATTAATGAGTGTAGGCAGGGCCTGATGCCGTTAAAATAAAGCATGCTATTTATTTTCAAAGCTTTTAACTAATTTTGCGGCCTTAATACACTACTCAATATACCATTATGAATAAGAATACTATTATTGGAATAGTTCTGATTTTTGCCCTGATGATTGGCTACAGCATCATGATGTCGCCATCAAAAGAGGAGATTGCTGCCAAAAAGCGTGAGCAGGATTCATTATATTTTCTACGTCAACAGCAAATAAATGACAGTATTTTGGCTGCTGCCGGTATGACTTTACCAACAGTCGACAGTTTGCCTGAGCCTCAGACCGCAGTGGTTGATTCGAACCAGGTAAGAAATGCTCTTTATGAGAATTTTGGCGAGTTTGCTTCCTCAGCAAATGGTGAAGATGCAGAATTTGTGGTTGAGTCTGACTTACTGAAAATTACTTTTACCTCCAAAGGTGGAAGAATTGGGACTGTGGAACTGAAAGATTATAAGACTTCGGGTGGCAATCCGCTGGTTCTCTTCAACAAAGATTCCTCTGATTTCAATATCGCATTCTTCTCAGGACTTCATGGTATAAATACAAGAGATCTCTATTTCAGGCCGGTGATTGAAAACCAGGGTGGTGTAACTGAAAACGGAATGAGGGTAAGTGGTAAAGACTCCCTTAACCTTGTTATGAGGGCTTATGCAGGTGCTGTTGATTCTACCGGCACAGGCAATAGTTATATTGAATACGTTTATACGGTATCGGGTGATAAGTACATGATTGATTACAGGGTAAATTTTGTTAACATGCAGGGAATCATTGCATCTAACACCAAGGTAATCAATATTGACTGGGAGTCAAGACTTATCAACCAGGAAAAAAATATTGAGAATGAACGAAATACTACCACTGTTTACTATCGCCACTCTGATGAGGAAGTGGACAATCTAAGCGAGAGGAAAAACGATCAGGTTACTGTGGGCACTCCGGTGCAATGGATTTCATATAGCCAGCAGTTCTTTTCGCAGACATTAATTGCAGGCGATAAATTCCAGTCGGTTTCGATTGAAAAGGAGATGGAGGATAAAAAGGAGAACAAGTATCTGCAAAGGATGGCAAGTACCATTACCATGCAATACAGTTCGACAGGTAACCAGACCTATGACTTTTCGTTTTATTTCGGGCCAAACAAGTACAATATTCTGAGGAAATATAAGCTGGATCTTGAAAAACAGATTCCGCTGGGCTGGGGGTTCTTCCTGATGCAGTGGATTAACAGGTATGCCGTAATTCCGGTGTTTAATTTCCTCGAAGGTTTTAATCTCAATTATGGTATTATCATTCTGATACTTACCATATTACTGAAGATAGTTTTATTCCCTATTGCCTATAAGACCTACATTTCATCTGCCAAGATGAGATTATTGAAGCCTGAAGTTGATGAAATCAATGCCAAATATCCAAAGCAGGATGATGCTGTGAAGAAACAGCAGGCGGTAATGTCACTCTATAAAAAGGCGGGGGTGAATCCCATGGCTGGATGTGTGCCTATGTTACTGCAGTTCCCTATCCTTATCGCGATGTTCAGGTTCTTCCCGGCATCAATTGAGCTAAGGCAGGAGGCTTTCTTGTGGGCTGACGACTTATCGAGTTATGACTCAATATTGGATCTTCCTTTCAATATTCCATTCTACGGCGACCACGTGAGTTTGTTCACACTGCTTATGACGATCTCAACCATTATTTACACCAAAATAAATAATGATATGATGTCGAGTGGAAACCAGATGCCAGGTATGAAGACCATGATGTATATCATGCCAATAATGTTCCTTGGTTTCTTTAATAGTTATTCGGCTGGTTTAAGTTATTATTACCTTCTTGCTAACCTTATCACATTTGCTCAGATGTATGCAATACGTAGCTTTGTGAATGAGAATAAGCTCCATGCCCAGATACAGGAGAATAAAAAGAAACCTGTTAAGAAATCGGGTTTCCAGAAGAGGATGGAAGAATTAGCCAAGCAGCAGCAACAACAGAAAAAGAAACGCTAAGTTTAAAAAAAACACTCAGTTGTAATGGCAGTAAACGAAACACCGGGAAGAGCAGATGAAACACCTGGAAGAGTGGTTGAAACACCCGGAAGAGTAGTAGGGTTGGGTGGTATTTTTATCAAATATCAGAATCCCGATAGAATCCGTAGCTGGTATGGTGAGAATTTGGGAATTAAGATTGATGAGTATGGGACAAGCTTTGAATGGCGCAAGAGTGCCAATCCCAACTCCAAAGGCTTCACTGTTTGGTCGCCCTTTTCCCAGGCATCCGAATATTTTCACCCTTCACAGAAAGAGGTAATGATTAATCTTAGGGTGGATGACCTTGATGCGTTGCTTCAAAAATTATCACGTATTGGAGTGCAAAGGGTAGGTGCTATTGAAGAAACCAACTATGGAAGGTTTGCCCACATCATTGATCCCGAGGGATTCAAGATAGAATTGTGGGAAGCCGATGATGCAGCCTACGATGAAATGATAGGAGAAAACAGAACATTCTGAAGCGGTTCAACACTGCGGAGCCATAATTGTTATGGTACAATAAGCGGTTCAACACTGCGGAGCCAAAATTATTATGGTACATAAGCGGTTCAACACTGCGGAGCCAAAATTGTTATGGTACAATAAGCGGTTCAACACTGCGGAGCCATAATTATTATGGAACATAAGCGGTTCAACACTGCGGAGCCATAATTGTTATGGTACAATAAGCAGTTCAATTTTTGCATATAATTGATTGTAAAGTATTGGTATTAAGAAATATTTAGTACCTTTGCACCCCTGTTTTGTCGGCTCGCATTATAGATAATATATGTGTAGTACCTGTCTGATAAAACGTGTAATTAACTTAGTATTAACCAGGTACCTTTTAATTTTTTAATTTTATTATAAGGGCCACAAAGAAAATTTTTAAATGGCGAACAACGAATTGAACGTCAATGATGATGAATTAAAAAACGCTGAGCAGGCCGCTGAAGAGCAATTAAATGACATTGAGCAGGTAGCTGATGTTTCTGCTGGCAAAGACACTGAAACTGAAGTAAAAACCTCCGAAGCTCCTGAAGCTGTTGCTTTCGACGATGATGACGAACCAACAGTAGAAAAGCTGAAAGCACCAATGATTGAACAAGTTTCTCTCGAGAATTTTGACTGGGATGCTATTGGCAAGAAGCATGAGAACTACTCAGCTGACGAAAGAAATAAATTAGAAAACCTTTATGACAAGACTTTAAGTTCAATTGTTGAGCATGAAGTTATTGATGGTACTGTTGTTGCCATGAACAACCGCGAGGTTGTTGTCAACATCGGATTTAAATCTGATGGTGTTATTCCTCAATCTGAATTACGCTACAACCCAAATCTAAAAGTGGGTGATCAAATAGAAGTGTATGTTGAGAGCCAGGAAGATATGGGTGGCCAATTGCTTTTATCTCATAAAAAAGCACGTATTCTCCGTTCATGGGAGCGCGTTAACCAGGCTTTCGAAAAAGAAGAAATTATCAACGGTTATGTTAAATGCCGTACCAAGGGTGGTCTCATCGTTGACGTGTTTGGCATTGAGGCATTCTTACCGGGTTCACAGATTGACGTTAAGCCAATCCGCGATTACGACATTTATGTTGATAAGGTAATGGAGTTTAAAGTCGTTAAGATCAATCAGGAGTACAAGAATGTGGTTGTTTCACATAAAGCTCTTATCGAAGACGAACTTGAGCACCAGAAAGCTGATATCATCAGCAAGCTTGAAAAAGGTCAGATCCTCGAAGGTACTGTTAAAAATATCACTTCTTACGGTGTATTTATCGACCTCGGTGGTGTTGACGGTCTTGTACATATTACTGATCTTTCATGGGGTCGTATCAATCATCCTGAAGAAATCGTACAACTCGATCAGAAGATCAGTGTCGTTATTCTCGATTTTGATGAAAACAAGAAACGTATCGCTCTCGGTCTGAAACAATTAACTCCTCATCCATGGGATTCACTTGATGAAAACATTAAGGTTGGTGATAAAGTTACAGGCCGCGTAGTAGTTATTGCTGACTACGGTGCATTTATTGAAATTGCTCCTGGCGTTGAAGGACTTATCCACGTTTCTGAAATGTCATGGTCACAGCACCTGCGCACAGCTCAGGACTTCCTGAAAGTAGGTGACGAAGTTGAAGCTATCATTTTAACTCTTGACCGCGAAGAGCGCAAGATGTCACTTGGTATCAAACAACTTATTCCTGATCCATGGACAAACATCCGCGATAAATATCCTCTTAATTCAAAACATGTGGCTACAGTCCGCAACTTCACCAACTTCGGTATCTTTGTTGAGCTTGAAGAAGGTGTTGATGGTTTGATTCATATTTCTGACCTTTCATGGTCGAAGAAGATCAAACATCCGGCTGAATTCACAAAGATCGGAGAGAAGATTGATGTTATCGTTCTCGACGTTGATGTTGAAAACCGCAGATTGAGCCTCGGACACAAACAACTTGAAGAAAATCCATGGGATGTATTCGAGTCTGTATTCAATGTAGGTTCAGTTCATAAAGGAACCATCACAGCTACCAGCGATAAGGGTGTTGTTGTTGCTCTTCCTTATGGTGTTGAAGGATTTGCTCCTCTCCGCCATATCGTAAAAGAGGATAACTCTCAGGCTAAGGTTGAGGAAACTCTTGATTTCAAGGTTATTGAATTCTCTAAGGAAAACAAGAAGATCATACTTTCACATTCACGCATATTCCAGGATGTTACAGCTGAAAAGACCAAAGAAGCTTCTGCTGCTAAGGAAAGTGCTGAAACAACTACCAAACGTGCAGTGAAAAAACTGAAAGACAATCTCGAAAAGACTACCCTCGGTGACCTCGAAGCACTTGCAAATCTGAAATCCGATATGGAACAATCAGAAAAAGCTGCTCGTAGCAAGAAGTCAGAAGAGTAAAATCTTATAACTTTTCATTAAAAAATCCCCATTAACTGGGGATTTTTTGTTTATATTAGTGTCTGCTGTCAGACTCTATCTAACTTAATTTCTGTTGAATGAAAGAATTTTCTGTTACAGTACTTGGAAGTAGTGCAGCAATGGCAACAGCCGACCGCAACCTTACCTCTCATCTGGTAAACCATTGCAACAGGCTTTTCCTGATTGACTGCGGGGAAGGAACTCAATTCCGCTTAAGGGATCTTAAAATCAAGACAAACCGCATCAGGCACGTGTTTATAAGCCATTTGCATGGCGATCATTTTTATGGATTGATCGGATTGATCTCCACTATGCACCTGATGAGAAGATCGGAGGAACTGACCATACATGGCCCTGTTCAGTTAGAGAGTCTAATCCGACTGCAGCTGGAAGCTTCAGAAACTACCCTTGTATATCCTCTTAAGTTTGAAGTCACTGATCCTGATAAAGAGAAGGTTATTTATGATGACGGAAAGTTGCAGGTAATTAGTTTTCCTTTGAAGCACAGAATACCCACTACCGGATTTCTCTTGAAGGAAAAGGAACAGCCAAGGCATATCAATAAGTCAGCAGCGGATAAAATGGGCGTTCCATTGACCTATTTTTCTAAATTGCAACAGGGACTGGATTACATAGCGGAAGATGGCGTAAGGGTACTCAACAGTGATGTCACTCATCCTGCCGATACTCCCAGGAGCTATGGTTATTGTTCTGATACTGTTTATAATGAAGAGGTAATTGAATGTATCAGGGGGTGTGATTTGCTATATCATGAGGCTACTTTCCGTCACGATCTTCAGCATGCAGCCGCCGAGAAAATGCATACCACCAATGTCCAGGCTGCCATAATTGCATTCAAAGCAGGGGTTAAACGGCTAATGATTGGGCATTTTTCAGCCAGATACGACAATCTGGAGCCATTATTACAAGAGGCTCAAAATATCTTCCCTGATACTATGCTTGTGGAGGAGGGGATCCCGGTATATATAACCTGAGCTGCTGCTTTTCAGTTAACTACCATTGATTGCTGTCTGCTGGCTACAACCGGAATTTGCTATAAGGCAGTGCAAATGCCGTTTGCCGCTGTCGTCTATGCCATAACCGGTGACCGATATTGTGATTATGCTGATTGGTATAGAATTCCCGAGAATAACTTGATCAGTGTCCTTTTATCATAAGGCTTGGCGACGTAATGAGAACAGCCATTGGCAAGAAGTTTCTCTCTGTCGCCCTGCATTGTATATCCGGTCACTGCTATGATAGGTACCTCGTGATAATTCTTGAGGGATTTAATTTGCTGTGCCACATGAATTCCATTGGGTCCGGCGCCCAGATTAATATCCATAAGAATGGCGTCGTACCTCTTATCCTTAACCTTATCAAGTGCAATGTAGCCATTTTCGGCCATGTCGATATTGCAGATCTCTCTGAGATACAATGCAGCCAACCTTCTGTTTACTTCGTTGTCTTCTACTATCAGTACTTCAGGAACACTACCCTTGCCAAGTCTCAGGGTGCTTATTGGTGCTGATTGCTCTATCAGTGGTGAAGCCTCTGATTCAACTACTGAGGCCATTGGAAGTGAAATGTAAAAATCAGAGCCCTTGCCCTGTTCACTTTCCACCCATACCTTTCCATTAATCAATTTTCCTATTTTTGAAACAAGTGATAATCCAAGACCGCTTCCTTCAAATGTTCTTGATAAACCTTCACTTACCTGTCTGAATTCCTCAAAAATCAGCTTATGATGTTGCGGTGCAATCCCAATACCTGTATCGCTGATTTTGATGATGACATCGGTATTTTCCTTCAATCCTGCGTATACACTGATTGACAAGCCTCCATCAGTTGTGAATTTTATTGCATTGTCAACCAGATGGTGCAGCAGTTGGCCCAACAACTTCTGATCGGCAATGGCATAAATATCTGGTGGCAATGCTGTTCTTATATACAGGCCTTTGTCATTGGCAATCGGGTACACATTTTTCAGCAACGAGAGTATGGTGTTCTTTATGTTAACCGGTTTCAGCGAAAGTGTTGTCTTATTCGACTCAATCGCCGAAAGGTCCATTATGGAGTTTAACGTGGTCATGAGCCTCGTTGCCGACTTGTAGATGGTTGAAGCCATGTTTTTTAGGCGCGGTTCCTCCAGCTCTTCAACCAGAATTTCAGAAAAACCCAGAATTCCAGTCATGGGCGTTCTGAGTTCATGACTCATATTGGCCAGTAGCGATGACTTTAGTCTGCTGGACTCTTCGGCATCCTCCTTTGCTTTAATCAGGGCCTTTTCGGTTAGATTTCTTTCCTCAATTTCCTTTTCATGGTTTGTAACTATACTGCTGATGAGAAGAGTATTAAAGAGCTCAGCTTGTTGCCTTAATACTTCATGTGTATATGTGGACTTTTCGCTCTCCGATATGCTGGTATCACCATAAGCACCTGCAGCTTCATCAACAGTGTATCCGTTCTCAATTGCCTTTTTGATGATCAGATCATGACAATCAACCGAATCTGTCACTCGTAAGGTGAAGATGCGAATGATATCATCACCTATCAACCTGATCTTTGTGGAGGTCACTTCATGTCCACATTCACATATCATCTGTTCCTGGACAGTGTCAGTGTCTTTCTTTTGACAAATAGATTTAATAGTGCTTTTGCAGCATTTCCATAACTTGCCGGTATCGTCGGTGTGCTTTTTGTAAGGAGCCAGAATATGACCCTGAGTCACAAAGTTTCCTGTAATGTCAGTAATAATAACGGTTGACTTAGAGGTTTCGGCATATGCCTTCTGGAGGTTACTTATCAAGGCATTGGTTGACTCGTTACTATAATCCGTTTTGAGCACAGTACATGGTGAAACGTCTATCATCTGATGAAGGTTATAACCAGGATATCTTATTGAGATGTTGATAGTAAAATTATAAAAATGTTACTTAACTCCAAAATAATTTATATCAAACTCATTATTACTGATGAGGAACCTTATTCTCCCATAATATCCGTTATAGCGACCGCAGCACAGTAACAACCGAACATGGCGGGCATATAGGATATGGTTCCGACAGTTGATTTTTTATTCAGTTCGCCCTTCAGGAGTGCAACAGCTTCTCTTGAAACCACTTCGGGGGAGTAAACTGCTTTAAAACCTGTCCTGATCCCTAGTTTATGAAGCCTCTTGCGCATGTAGTAAGCGAGTTTGCAATTATAGGTATCATCAATGTCGCTCACCTTTATTTGTGTGGGATCAAATTTCCCTCCTGCACCCATGGAACTTACCAATGGCATCCCCAGTCGCAGTGTATGGTATATCAGGTAAACCTTGGGCGACAGGGTATCGATAGCGTCAATTACATAATCATACCCCTCTTCAAGAATGTCAATCATTCTCTGGTCTTTAATGTATTCCTGAATGATGGTTAATTTAAGTTCAGGATTGATATCTCTTAACCGGTTACCTGTTACAACTGCTTTATACTCATTTATGGTGCTGACCAAGGCAGGTAATTGCCTGTTTCTGTTGGAATCGTGAATGGTGTCACCATCAACAATTGTAAGACTGCCAACGCCTGCTCTTACGAGCTGCTCGGCCGCATAGGAACCAACACCTCCCACTCCGCAAACGAGTATTCTTGCGCTCGTCAGCTTCCTCAGTCTCTCTTCTCCTGCCAATAATAATGTTCGTTCCTGCCAATTAGGTATTTGCATATTATCTTATTCTCTTTTTATTAGGAATCTTCTGAGCGGTTACATTGAGCGTTTACATTGGTTTTCTCAGTTTCCTGAAGCCTGTAATCCTGTAATGCCATTTTCTATAGCCAATTGCGCCGTGTCCTCTTTTTTCAAAGCTTCGTAAAATATCTCTATCGGATGCAGGGCTTGTTTTCCGGTCCCTTCGAGAATCTGGTGTCTGCAACTGGTACCCGGAGCAGCAATTACCACTTCAGCCGGGGCCTTTCTGACTTCAGGGAACAATACCAGTTCGCCTATTTTCATTGATACTTCATAATGTTCCTTTTCAAATCCAAATGAACCTGCCATACCACAACATCCCGATTTGATTTCTTCCACCTGATAGGAATAGGGCAGGGAAAGCATTTTCCTGGTTGATGTTGTGGTTACCAGCGATTTCTGGTGGCAATGGCCATGCAGCTTTATATGTCGGTTCTCCTGATGGAATGCTTCACGCGGTATGTTACCCTGCTCATGCTGCTGCACGATAAACTCCTCAAACAGAAACACATTGGATGCCAGTTCTATGGCTTTCTTTTTCAGTTCACCTCTCGTAAGATCGATGTATTCATCTTTAAATGTAAGTATGGCCGAGGGTTCAATTCCTATTAACGGGGTTTCTGATGTGATAAGAGGGTATAGATGATCAATGTTCTTCTGCGCAATTTTTTGTGCCTTTCTTATAAGTCCTTTACTCAAATAAGTACGGCCGCTTTCAAAAACATCAGGTATTTCTACTCTGTATCCCAATGCATTAAGCGACTTAATAGCTTTGATCCCTATTTCAACATCATTGTAATTGGTAAACTCATCAGCAAACAGATATACTGTCTTCCCGTTGGGTTGCGTTCCCGAAACACTCTTATGCCAGCTCTTAAGAGTATATTTATATAACAACGGGATGGATCTTTCAGGGGCAAATTCGAGTACTCCTTTCAAAGCACCCGACATGAGTTTATTTTTCAGGAACCAGTTGTAAACGCCGGGCATCAGGCTACCTATCCTGTTGAATGAAGTTATATTGGCAATCATCCAAGATCTTAATGGTGTGCCGTTGGCATCATAATAATGCTGCAGGAATTCAGCCTTGTACTTTGCCATATCCACATTCGATGGACATTCCGATTTGCATCCTTTGCAGGATAAGCAAAGGTCCATAACATCGAGTATCTCCTTATGGTCGAATGGGTTATCCTTGTTGCTTCTTGTGAGCAACTCCCTGAGAATATTCGCTCTTGCCCTGGTGGTGTCCTTTTCATCCCTTGTTGCCTGGTAACTGGGACACATGGTACCAGCAAACGCCTCACTTTTCCTGCAATCACCCGAACCGTTGCATTGCTCAGCAGCACGGACAATTCCCATAGTATCCGAAAAGTCGAATATGGTATCGATCTCGCGGGTGGCCTTACCGGGTTCGTACCTGAGCTGTGTATTCATTTGAGGGGTGTCAACAATTTTACCCTTATTAAACACATTCTCAGGGTCAAACACCTGTTTTATCCCTTTAAGGAGTTCATACACATGATCACCAAACATCAGCGGAATGAACACGCCGCGTAAACGTCCGTCTCCATGCTCGCCACTCAGTGAGCCCCTGTATTTCTTTACAAGTTTGGCTGTTTCCAGGGCTACCGTATAGAAGAGTTCAGTGTCCTGGGGATCCTTTAAGTCAAGAACAGGTCTTAAATGAAGTTCCCCGGTTGCAATATGGGCATAGTAAACGCAGCTAAGGTTAAGTTTCTCAAGCATTCCGCTGAACTCTCTCATGTAATCGGGTAGAAGTTCCGGCAGCACAGCCGTGTCTTCAATTACGGCTACCGGCTTTCTATCTCCTTTAATGTTTGAAAGTAGTCCAAGACCTGCTTTTCTTAACGCCCAAACCTTATTGATCTCATTGCCGTAAATCACCGGGAAATGATATCCATAACCCATGTTCAGCATGTCAGCTTCCAGGTTCCGGGCAGCTGTATCAATCTCCTCTTTGGTGTTTAAAGCAAACTCAACCACCAGAATAGCAAGGGGCTCCCCACTGATAAAGAATCGGTTTTTACGCTGTTCGATGTTGTCCTTTGTCCTGTCGAGTATAAATTTGTCAATTAACTCAATAGCTACCGGTTTGTGTTTCAGTGCTATGAGATTGGCTTTGAAGGCTTCCTCAAGTGTCCTGCAGTGAATACAAACCAAGGCTTTCTCTTTTGGAGGAAGGGGAACCAGATTTAATTTAATGCTGGTTGAAAATACCAGTGTGCCTTCGCTCCCAGCCAGTATTTTGCAGAGATTAAAGGGAGTTCCTTCTTCCTTAAATGGTTCTGTGTCAAGTAGCAGGTCTAAGGCATATCCTGTATTTCTCCGCTCTAATTGCGGATCAGGGTAGTTATTCCTGATTTCAGTCCTGTTGGTCTCATCAGTCAGGATTCCTGAGATGTGTCTGTAGATCTTTCCCTCCAGATCATTCTGATTCCATTTGGCTGTGAATTCACTGCTGTTTAATGGCTTGAAAGTTACTGCAGAAGCATCACTCAGAAAGCCGGTAATCTCCAGTGTATGGTCGCGGGTACTGCCATAAACCAGTGAGTGAGAACCACATGCATTGTTTCCCACCATGCCGCCAATCATGCAACGGTTGGAGGTGGAAGTTTCAGGGCCGAAAAATAATCCATAAGGAAGTAAGGCTTTATTGAGTTCATCGAGCACAACACCCGGCTCAACAATCACCCATTTTTCCTCAGTGTTGATCTCGAGTATCCGGTTCATATATTTTGAAACATCCACCACAATTCCTTCGCCAACCACTTGTCCGGCCAACGATGTTCCTGCTGTCCGGGGGATGATGGTAACACCCATCTTATGGGCAAACTTTATTATGGTTGAAATATCTTCAGCATCACGGGGACGGGCCACAGCAAGAGGAAGTTCACGATATGCCGACGCATCAGTCGCATAAAGAATACGCATGGTGTCGCCGGTATACAGGTCGCCCTTTAATTTTGATTTAAGCTCGTTCCATTTATTTACAGGTATTTTGACAGCCATAATGGGGGAAAATGAATCGAAAATTTTGCATTTCAAAGGTAATACTTTACAGTTCACTAATAAACCGCACCTCTCACTAAAAAACCGTACCTGCCACTTAAAAAACCGCACCTCTCACTAAAAAACCGTACCTACCACTTAAAAAACGGCACCTCTCACTAAAAAACGCACCTAAATCACTAAAAAACCGCACCTACCATTTCGCGGGTAAATGCGGTTTAAACAAAAATCAACAACAAAACTCTTATTTGCCCTGATAGAAATTGGTACTTTCAAAGATCTTATCAGCTGATTTGGCAATAAATCCTGAGTAAAGTTTTCCATCTGAGTCCGGATATCTTTTTGCAAATTCGTAGTAACATGAAGGAATCTCGTGTGTGCCCTCAAGGAATTGTGTTGGCAGTTTTCCTGCCATGGTGCTTGATTGCTCGAGTAATTCTTCGGGTGTTCCTTTAACCTTTCCACCCGAATCATTAATCTTAAAACCATGTGACTCAACAAAATCATTTACAGCTTCAACACTGGTATATTTCTTTAGCCCGTTCACACTTACAGTAAAGTGATTTGCCCTGAAACCAAATACATAAACCCACGCTGCATATTCCGATTCTTCGCGAAGTTTCAGATAAGTCTCATAAGAAGGTATGCCCCAAAGATTTCCTTTGTAAATCAGTTCTCCTTTACCAACCAGTTCTACGGGAATTCTGTCGATCATTTCTTTTACCTTACGCTGCAGGAACGGAGAAAATTCTTCTGTTCTGAGCTCACTTATAAAGATCCTGGGAGCATCCCTGAATTCCTTATGCTCAAAATGGCGGGCATTGAGCTTCTTTTCTTCAAAGTTGTATGAGCCTTTATACTCATAACCTGCTTCAATGAATTGCTGAGCCAGCACATCAATGTTGACCCTTGAATCATTGAATGTCCTGAATGCAATGTGGTCATTGAGGACCTCTTCGCCCTGCTGAATAAACAGGTCATACACTTCCTTGGCCAAAGGATTCTGAGATGTATAATCCAGCCATAATTTGTCGAAAATCTCTTGTGCTTTTAACATATGGATAATGATTGTTTGGTGATAAACAGTACCCATTTGTAAATGTTCAGCACGGATTCCCGACAAAAATAGATTGTGTTACAGCTTCTGTTACAGCGGTAGGAAATACGGTAATCAGCTTTTGCCGGATAAGTTCTTCTTTTAACTTAACACCGGGCAATAATTGTCTTAGCTGCAGAAATAATTCCATAGCACCATGCTCATTATCAGCTGCTAAAACTTCACGGATTATCCCGTCTTTTACAATAATATGGAGGCATAAGTTTCCCGAAGATGATTGCACCTGGATCCTGAATCTGAATTCCGGAGAGTAGCCATAATTCCATTCCCATGTTTCATATTTCTCTTTAGAAAGCCGCGATATCGATTCTTTATCCGATTCGTTGAACGAGTAGGCAAAACTGTTTTCATTCATCTCCATGATCTCTTGAAAGATGAATTGTGAAAAGTCATCCACGGTGCAAGGTGAGGGAAGAAAATCGGATATGTTTCCCACGCGACTTCTTACTGATTTTATCGCTTTGTCCTCAAAACTAACCGCTGAAGGCTTGATGGCTTTTTCCAACACTTTAAGGTCACTTGAAAAGAGCAATGTACCATGGTGGAGAATTGTATTCTTATAGAGGTGTTCAGCATTACCCGAAATCTTATGGTTACCGATAAAGATGCTGTTTTTTAATCCCATCTCTGCTTTAACCCCAAGTCGTGCCAGCACATTTATAACCGGCAAAGTGAATCTGCTGAAATCTATTGACTGTGGTTTGTCAGAGTTAGAAATAAAGGAAAAGTTAAGGTTCCCATGGTCATGGTACACGGTGCCACCTCCCGAAATCCGCCTAACAACCTTAATGTTATTAGCTTTAATGAAAGGCTGATTGATCTCGGCAAAAGCATTTTGATGTTTGCCAATTATGACAGCCGGCTCATTAAACCACAGCATAAAAGTATTGCCGCTGAAGTTTTTAAATACAAACTCTTCAGCGGCAAGATTAAAATAGGGATTTGTTTCAGTTCTGAAAATGCAACGCATCAGTATTTATTTACCTCCCTTAGTAAGGTTTCCTTACTGTGGTGAAATTATTTGTCCTTCCCTCTGGATTGCCTTTGCAGTCCACTCAGGAAGTACATTTTTAATAAACTCATGTTTACTCTTTACTAAAGCCGGCATGTCAAGTCCGATAAAAGCCTGAGCCTGTTCTCTTGAATTAAGTTCAGGCATCTGAACAGGAATATTAACCCCATGGGCAATTAAAACACTGTTCAGCAGAAGTCTGCCTTCCTGAGCCTTCTGAATAGAAACACCTAATATTCTGAGTGCTTCGGCAGGTGAGTGGAATCCTGTAGCATTACTGGCAACAACATAATCCCATCTCCATTGAGCCTGGCGAATCAACTGCAGCACAGGTTTCATTTCCTGTTCGGTAGCTCCGTTATCCCAGGCTGCTTTTGCCTCCACATGAAGACGTGCAAGGTTCTTCTCGACAATTCGGCGTAGCTCATATATTTTATCCTGCCTGCCATATACGTTCTGTAAGAGTTTTTCTTCGCTTTCGCGATGGCATACCACACAGGAGCCTGAAATGTTAGCCAGTGGACTCTGTATTTTATGATCGGTGAATTTCATACCGCCATCTCTTTTATAAGGCATGTGGCAATCGGCACATGAAACGCCTCTGTCGTAATGTACACCTGTCGTGTATTGTTCATAATCAGGATGCTGTGCTTTGAGCATTGGTGTTTTACTCAGTGCATGTACCCAGTCAACATGCTGAGTACTATCGTAGTATGCCTCCATTGCTTCAGCGCTCATACCTTTATCCCATGGGAATACGAGATATTTGGTTTCCTTGTCAAAATAATATTCAACATGACACTGGGCGCAAACCAATGACCTCATTTCTTGATGAGAAGCCTTTGTAATGTCCTGCCCGTTGCGTTGATATGCTTCTATGAGGGCCGGACGGGTAATTCTGAGGTTCATGGTTTTTGGGTCATGGCAATCCTGACAACCGATATTGTTTACTACTTCATGACCCAGATCGGACCATGCACCATTGTAGAACTCTGCAACACCCATCTGATTCATCAAACGCGGAACGTCAGTACTTTTACAAGTCCAGCATGTTGAAGGCTGGGGAACATCCGTACGCAGGGTTTCCCTGATGTCGTTGATGGCATAATAATGACCACGCGATTGTTTGTATTCACGGGCGAAAGCATAACCTGCCCACAGCACTACCATCTCAGGTTGTTCATTTAATGCATCACGTGTAGCGCTACCTCCATATTTACTTCTGAATGATGTGTCGAGCGTGTTTACATAACTCTCGTATTGACGGGGAAAATTCTGCCCCCAGACATCATTACGGGGCTCCCATTCAGGAATCTCACTTACCATCTGGAAGTAGAGTTGTGACTCACTTCTTCTCTCGATGATCGATGAGGCAAAAAGACCCAGGACAAAAACAATAATCACTGTTCCCAGGAAAATAAACCACGGAATCCATGGTTTCCTTTTTCCGTTTTCTGTTGATTGTTCCATGCAATTTGATATTTTAATGTGATGGGTTAATATTTTACTTGCTACTTTTTAGACTATATAAATTAATGAATCTGTAAATATTTTTACTTGGCGTTATTTTCTTTAATAAAGCTTTTCAACCAGTCCGGCACTATCGATCCCATTCTCGGAACTAAAGAATGAGGAGTAGCTGAAAGACTGTTTACTGTTCCATGTGGTGTCTCACGATGGCAATCCCAGCATCTGAAACCCATACCTTCTTCATGGTTGTCGCCGGTTACCTGAATAATGCTTACCATGCTAACCAGGTCGGAATGGCATCTTATACAGTTTTCCTGGACTACATTTATTCCGGCACTTTTGATCTGGATAACCTGGGGTTCAGCTCTTGCAGTAAAAATACTGGCATGCCTCAAGCCATCCATGGCTTTAAAATAATAGGTCCTGAAAAAGTTGTCCTGAGGGACATGGCAATCATTGCATACTGCCGTTTCCTTGTGACTGCTGTGCATCCAGGTGGCGTACTGCGGGTACATTACATGACAATTGATACAGGTTTCAGGATTATCTGAAAGATATGAATGAGCCCTTGAGGTATAAATCAGGAGAAAAACAATCCCTAACATGACTCCACCCATAATTAATGCAGGCAATTTCCATCCGGTCGGAGGCTTAAGAAAGTCGATATTTTTTTTCATAGGCCGAACTTTAAAATATGCACATGATCTGAAACAAATATATGAATCCTTTAAAGATTTAAAAAGCATTCCTGAAATTTATGTAATTTTTTTTTGCCTCAGTAAATCATGAGTTTCTGTTCAGCACAGATTCTGCCGGTATCGGTCAGCCGGATGATATATACGCCTGATAACAGGTCGCTTACATCGATAATTTTCTGACCAAACGGGTCCTCAATCTTGACAGTCTTTACAATCTTTCCTGTCAGATCGAAAATTTTCACATTTCCGTCCTTCGGTCCCAATTCATATTTGTACTCTATGATCAGAAATTCTGAGGCCGGTTGTGGATATATCTTGAAACTATGACCTCTGAATTCTTCAAACTCAAATTCGGGAATAATTATGGCAGGTGCTTTGTTTGGGAAAATATATGGCTCTGTGTAATTACCCGCTTCAAAGTGCATGAGAAGGTTATTGGCAAATATCCCTGCCAGGTCATCATTAACGGATGAAGTGATTTCATTTATTTGTCCATTAGTAATACTCCCGATATCAGAATTCGGAAAACCGGAAGTGTTCAATTCTATCAATTTCTGAATGCCTGAAGCCTGCTCAGGATATTCTGCTTTAAGATCCTGTAAGTTTTGGAGGGCCTCGGCTATCTGTCCCATGTTCAGCAAATGAAATGATTTGAACATCTTATCATTAAAATATCCCCTTGAATCAAGCAGTTCCGTTAATTCTGATCTCCCATCGTTAAAATCAGTATAAGCACCTCCATCTTTCAAACCGTACTGTGCAGCACTCTCCTGGTGAAGATCAATCACCTCAGTATTAAAGTAATGATCCCTGAATGCCCTGTAATTCTGCCACCTGCTCTCTAAGTCTTCCACCATACTGTACTTAGTGTGCAGATTGTTGAGCTTGGCTAACAGATACCCGGGGACCAAAGGCTGGCGGTTGTTCAGCAGATCGAACAGGTACTCATTCCTGAAGATAACAGGATTCTGTGTAAGCACATCAATCAGCAATGTATTGTTGAACAGGTTGTTGTTTAGAAGCTCTGAAATCACAGGGGCCGAAAGCTTCGAATCAAGCTGGCGCAGCCGGTTATAGGTACTAAGCGATGTTTCGTGATTGGTGAATTTTACACTCTCTGTTAAACCAGCGGTATTTCCTCCATCAACCACCCACCAGGAGTACTCATGAGCATTTTCATATCGGTCCTGCCATAAAACTCTTTCCCTCTCAGCTATATACGAATCAGTGCTGAAGAGTACAGCCGAATCTGTGCTGGTTCCATTTATATGTTCCACATTCCTCATCCAGATGTTGGTATGGAACAACGGAGCATTCTTCTGAACTTTTTCAGTATAATTATATACCAGCTTTTCACCCTCGTTAAATAAATCACTGAAAGGATATAACTTGTTGTTACTAAAACTATTAGCCGCTGTTAGTAAAGCATCGTCCGCTGCAATTCCCAGATAATATGCTATACCCTGTCCTGACGACTCCGGTGCACTGTTTGTAATGCATATATCATATTTGTTATCAATGAACCGGTTGTGATATAATCTTAAGCCCTTATCTCCATTCTCACTTCTGTTTTTATTCTGTGCCAGCACTGAATAATCGAAAAGTGTGAACAAATTATTTAGAATGAGATTATTGTTTTCACCGCAATCATTCACAACCACCCCTGCCAATCCTGTCAGTCCACCTCCAAGAGTCGAACATTTGAAAGTATTCGACACGATGGACAAAGCATCACAATGATCCAGGTACACTGCTGTAACCGGTTTGGGTATCGTATCGCCTGAAAAAATGGTGTTTATATTAAAGGTGTTGTTCATGATTCCACAGGCTGAATAACCTGAGAGGTAAATGCTTGTGTAATTGATTCTGAAATTAATATCGCTGATCCTGACGGAATACCCGGGGGAGGAGGTGAGTGCCCTGATTCCTGTCCTATAGCCTCTTATTTCAGCAAAAGGAGTGGAGGTGCCAAACAGGTAACTGTTTATAATCCGGAACGAAGAGTTGAAACTATATATCCCGCACCCTCTCTTAATACTTGGTTGTACGCCAAGAGACACTTCATTTATAATGGAACAGCCATCAAACACAATTCCATTGTTCTCTATAATCCTGACAGCTTCGAGGTAAGGCTCATCATTCCATAAAATCTTGTTGACAACAAACCGGGTGTTCACAAATTTCGAAGGGTTTTTCCCTTTGGCACTCCTGAAGAAGAGAGCCCGTAAACTATTTATTATACTTGCGTTTTCTGCTTCAACGATACCACCACCCGACAGGTTGTTTTGCCTTGAACTCTCATCAAAGGTCATTAAATCAATGGCATATCTGGCATTCTCTATCACGGCACCATTGATCATTGTTATCTTTCCTTGAGGCTGACCGGCTGAATAATCAGGATGGCCATACACCTTTATCCCCTCCCAGTATCCATGACAGTTGTTGGTCAGTTTTGCTCCATCAAGTATAAGATGTGCTCCCGGCATCACTGTTATCTGCACTCCATCACCCACTTCAATGGTGCTATGCATGGTCACTTTAGTTCCGGGTAACAGTATAATGCTTTGCAGCAGATTCTTTCCCTCAGGCCAGTCGATGTTCCCTGAAATCTCAAGCTCACCGGGTTCAACCGGCAAACACAGGTCAACCTCCCACAACCCCCGTCCGAAAGTGCCTGCAACCAGCTTCTTTCTTTTGTAATCGATCTCTATATCCGAAACAATCGTCAGTGGCAATCCTTCACCAAAGGGCACCCATTGGTTTACTATTTCGTCTCTGTAGTAAACGCCGGCGTCTGTGCCAATAAAGAACATATCATAATCTCCACCTTTGAAATACCTGATTGCGTTTACCGGAATTGCCGGAATGCCTTCCGAAAAGTTTTGCCACTTGTTGCCTCCATCGTATGTAACATAGACTCTTCTATTTGTCCAAGTGCGGTCGATAGTGAGGTAGATAATGTTGGGATTATTCGGATGGATCAGAATATCGGTCACAGATCCCCAATCTAATGATAACGAGCCCCGGGGTGTTATATCGTGCCATTCTGCCCCGTGGTTCCTGGTTATAAAAACTTTCGACTCATTAATATTTCCCCAGGTAGGGTTTTCAAAACCTATGCAGATGGTCGATGGATCTGAGCGTGAAATTCCCAGTGCCTGTATCTTCTGCTCATTTGGGAAAGTAAAGTTGCTTATGCGATGCCAGTTATCGGCTCCATCTGTTGAACACCACAGGTTTTTAAGTCCCGCATAAATGGTCTTTGAATTCTCCGGATGCATGGCCACCGGTATATTATACCTCCCTTTTTCTGTAGTGTCGGGCAGGCGGCGGTAGGTAAAGTATTGACCACCATCCAGCGACTTCAGAAGGAACTCATATGGGGATGATGATTTCCGCGGAAGCGTTACCATGTAAACTATCGAAGGATCCTCATAGTCGATCATTCCATCGTAGGCATCTCCTATATGTCCCTCTATCCACCAGGTTCCGCTGGTATGCGTGTAAAAGCATAGGTTACCATCCTGCGGACCACAAAATATGGTGTTACTGTTTTCGCTGAGCGTGATGTTGTGGAATTGAGTGTTTTGTAGTCCGTTTCTTGAAATGTCATACCATGTAACCGCCCCATCATCTGACCGGGTTACTCCTCCGTCATTACCCATCACTAACCGGTCGAATTTCTCACCTTCAAATACCAGCAAATCCCTCACATCCTTATGATACTTGTGATTGTCGTATTTCATGTATGAGGCCGTATCACCCTTTATTTTGTACTTATACAACCATATCCCACCCAGATAAAATTCATCAGGTTCTGCATATGATGCCTTTATTTCCATCTTCCAGTAACCAAGCATTGGCATGGACTTAAAGAATAACCTTTTGAAAGACAGTCCGCAATCGTCCGACTTATACAGACTTTGTTCCGTTAAACCGGGATTCATTGAATCGTACGACTCCATAACCACCAACATACTTTCGGAATCCCCATGCATGAAGTCCACACAAATCCTCGCTACTTTGTGGTTTCGTTTAATATTAAGCCGATAGGTGATGTCTTCCCATTGGGTGCCTGCATCTTTGCTCATCAATAAAAGACTCCCTGTCGCCAGTATTAGATCGGGGTCTGCGGGACTTTGCACAAAGTCGAACAATTCTTCTGCTTGTTGCTCAAAAACAATATCCCAGTTTTCAGCCTTATCTAATGATCGGAATATACAGGTTTTACCCTTGAACTCTGTATTCAGCATAGCATACAGCGTATCATGGTCATCAGGATGGAACTTCAGATCCTGGATTATGGAGCCACCTGGAATGTTATCATTGTTCAGTCCGGTTGGTAACCATGTAACTCCGGCATCAGGACTCATCAAAACGCCTTTGCCATATGCCCGGTTAAATCCCCAGTGTCCGGTTCCTATGTATAGATGCTTCTTATTTTCAGGGTCTGCTTCAATGGCTAAAACTCCAGTAGTAATGTGGTTATCCGATAGAGAATGCCAGTTTTCACCACCGTCATAAGTGGCAAAAATTCCTCCTGTATTGCTGCCTGCATAAATAGTTTTGAAGTCGGTCTCATCTACCCATAATGAGGATACAAGTCCAAGCTGGGATTTTATCTCTTCCGTGGTAACAGAAGGTCCCAGTGGATACCATTTCTGGGCAAAGAGATGGGGAGTGCCCAACAGGAAGATCAGTGATGCCAATACACCTGATAAGGACAGCCTCCTTTTCATATTTTTTTATGTTTTATGTTTCCTCATCCTGAGGTACATCAGGAATCCTGTAATTAGAACAACCAAAATTGAAATTCCCATTAAAGGTACATAAAGAATGTAAAACTTGCCAATAAGGAATTCGAAAATTCTGCCGGTATGGATTTCCAAAGCCAGATGCCACCACGACATTGGCTGATTGGCCACCACATCGGGCATAACGGGTCTTAGGCCCGGTTTTAGATTAATCCAGCCTGCCGTATAATCAATTATTGCAGCCGGTAACCCTTTATGCATATAAACACCCGCCACTGCTACGGCACCAAAAGGACTCCCACCCTTGTCGGGATCAATGGGCAATCGGGTAATATAATCTACCGATTCACCTGTTACAGGATTCCATTCAAAAATACCACTGAATGAAGCAACCAGGTAATTTCCATTTGGCAGTACTTCGAAAGCATTGATTCCCATTACGCTAACCGGTGGTTGTTTCTTGATCTTTTCGGATGTGAATTCTCCCTCTTTTTCAGTCACCCTCACCATTCCTTCATTCGAAGAGACCAAATAACTTCCCGAAGCGCTGTCATACACGATATCTCTTAATTTTTTATTCCATGTATTGGCTGTCGCGAGTTCCGTTCCCGGAATCGCCTTAACAGTAGCATTCGCTATCGGTATCAATAAGGGCGGGCGTAAAAACATCCCGGTCATCGCAACCAGTAAAAGCAATGGTAGCGTGTACACTCCTATATAAGTATGCCAGTTGATGGTTTTCCTGTTGGTTTTCCGCATCCATTTTCGGGTGGTTTCATTCAATCGTTTGGCAAATTTTGGCAAGAAAGAAAAGAACAGGCCTGATAGGGTTAGGAAAATCACAATCAAACCCATGAGATCAACCACGATTTTACCGGGCATGCCCAGTATCTCACCACTATGGATAATCCAAATGGTCCGGAATAATGAAGCTTTACCTCTCTGATCTTCAGTAGGAGGGATGGTTATTACCCGGATGTTGCCTTTGCCTGTAAGCGGTATTTCCAGCAATTCCGATCTTGTCAGAATCATGAGGTTGCCATCCTTTTCTAACAGCTTATGAATCCTTGTTTTGCCTACCGGAAGCGGCACCTTCTCCCATTTCCGGCCACCGGGTTTCAGCTGATATAAATCGTACAACGCTCCGGCAAACAACCTTCCATCGCTGGTCATTGTAAGCGCATATATTTTCCGATTGCCTATTCCTTTCGGAAGACCATCATTAATAGGAGTGAAGTCTGAGAAAGCAGTATCTGTTTTCCAGACTCCTATATTACCATATACTGCAAGGGCTTCGCCACCTAACGGCACAAAACCTTTTACGGATGCCAGGTTCCAGTTTTTATAGTGGTAATTGCCGGGCAACCAGTTTCTTGGGAAGTTTAGAGTGCTGAAAAATGATCTGTGGTTCATTACAATTCCTGAAACACAGAACAGGACAACAAAAAGGCCAACTATTAAAGATGGCCATTTATGATATTTACGCAGTGTCTTCATTGATCAAAGACAAAAGTAGCTATTTTTTAATCATGGTAAGAACCATTTTAAATTTCTCGGTTGCATACACAGCATGAGGAATATTGGCCGGCATTATGATGGTCATACCTGCTGACAGGTCATTGGGCTCTCCACCAATGGTTACCTGAGCTCTGCCTTCCACCACATTCAGCATGGCATCAAAAGGTGCTGTATGTTCGCTCAATCGCTGGTCTTTATCAAATGCGAACAGGCTTACATTACCTGTTGGTTGTTCAACAACTTTCATACTTACTATCCCGCCTTCTGAGTAATTGATCATCTCTTCAAAGATGAAAGGCTTACCGGTCATAAATTTTGTCTTTTCCATTGAGATATCTTTTTGGATTTTATGATTAGATTAAATTTTACAGCCATTTTTCTGAAATGACTTCACCCCTTACACTTATAACCGTGTTTTTGACAGGGATGTTTCTATCGGCACTGTGACGTGCCATCTGGGCAATCTGTACCAGTCCTGAGCAACATGGTACTTCCATCGTGACCACATTCAGCGTGTTGATATTGCTATCATCAATCATAGCTGTGATCTTTTCGATGTATGATTCTTTGTTTGAGTCGAGTTTAGGACATGCTATTGCAAGTGATTTACCTTTCAGGAAACGGTCGTGAAAATTTCCCATGGCAAATGCAACACAGTCAGCTGCCAATACTACATCGGCGTCTTTGAAGTAACCGGCAGCAGGATTCAGTAAATGAAGCTGAACAGGCCACTGACGCAATTCTGAAGGAGCAGGTCCTGAAGGCTTACTACCAGCATTACTTACTTCGTCCATGTCAATGTCGAAGCTCATGGCACGTGATCCCGGACAACCGCCACCACATCCCTGTGGCTCAGGAGCCAATGATTTCCGGGCTTCTTTAACTGAATCAAAAACCGGAAAAGCAGGTGATTTTATGGCGTTGGTTTCTTCTTTCGGACTTAAATCTATGTTATTGGCTTTTATGTAATTAACAGCCTGCATGAGCAATTCCTTTTCATTGTGGTCGTTCAGATGCTTCAGATGGGCCAGAATGGTATTCCTGCCTTTTGGAACCATCAGTTCCATTACTTTAATCTCGTCATATGGTTCTGCTTCTCTTTCTTCGAGACTAATGGCTCCTTCAGGGCAGTGTCCAATACAAGCACCCAGACCATCACAGAATAAATCGCTTATAAGTCGTGCTTTCCCATCAATAATTTGTAAAGCTCCTTCATGACAATTGGGCACACAGTTGCCACATCCATTGCAGAGTTCTTCATCAATTTTAATTACAGTTCTTTTCATTGTAAAACAGGAGTGAGGATAAAATCAGATAATGTTTTATTTTTTAGATAATCGTGAAATTCGGCTGAAAATTTTTCAATTACATTGCCATACAGACAGGATTCGAACGGACATTTCCCCTCTTCAATCCCACAGTGATGTCCCTGTAAGGCTCCGTCAAACAGTTCATATATCTGAAGCAGATTAACTTTATGGGGATCTATTTTGAGCATAAATCCACCACTTGGACCTCTGACAGATGATAAATAGTTATTTTTTACAAGCACCTGCATGACTTTGGCAAGGTGATTTCTTGACGATTTAGTGCGTTCGGCGATCTGATTAACGTTAATCATTCCATCGGCGTTGGCAATTAAAGCCATACTATGAATTGCAAGAGACGCAGCTTCGGAAATGTTGATTATTTTTGCCAATTTATATTTCGGTATTTCAGTACGCAAATATACTTGTTTTCTTTTTACCTAATAATGCAATGCGAATTTTTTTTTCAGAAGGATGTCAGATTATTAATATGATGTAACTCAGGCGCTATATTAATGCGTACCTTTGCAAACTATTTTTAAAAACCTAAATATTAAGGATGCAAAACATCAGAAACATTGCTATCATTGCTCACGTTGACCACGGTAAGACCACTTTAGTAGATAGAATTTTATTTCAAAGCCAGCTTTTCAGAGAGAATCAGGACATGGGTGACCTGATTCTCGACAGTAATGAGCTTGAAAGAGAAAGAGGAATCACCATTTTGTCGAAGAATGTGTCGGTGAGATATAAAGGAGTAAAAATTAACATCATCGATACCCCTGGTCATAGTGATTTTGGTGGAGAAGTGGAGAGGGTGTTAAATATGGCTGACGGGGTAATTTTACTTGTTGATGCTTTTGAAGGTCCAATGCCACAGACAAGGTTTGTACTCATGAAAGCACTTGCGCTGAACCTCAAGCCGATTGTTGTTATAAATAAAGTAGATAAGCCTAATTGTGATCCCGAAGGCGTTCAGGAAGCGGTATTTGATCTGATGTTTAATCTTGATGCTACGGAAGAACAGCTCAATTTCCCAACCGTTTATGGTTCCAGTAAACAAGGCTGGATGTCGGCTGACTGGCAGAAACCTGCAACTGATATTACCTATTTGCTCGACACAATTATAGAATACATTCCTGAGTTTAAATACCCCGAAGGCAATACACAGCTCCAGATAACCTCACTTGATTATTCATCCTATGTCGGTAGAATTGCTGTTGGTCGTCTTTCAAGAGGTGTGCTTAAAGGGGGAATGAACGTTACATTGCTTAAACAAGACGGGCGCTCCTTTAAAAGTAAAATAAAGGAGCTTTATGTATTTGAAGGTCTGGGCAAAGAAAAGATCAAGACAGAAGTTTTCCCCGGTGAAATTTGTGCTATTCTGGGTATCGATGATTTCGATATTGGAGATACAATAGCCGATTTTGAAACACCCGAAGCCTTAAGTCCAATGACTATTGATGAGCCTACAATGAGTATGCTGTTTACCATAAATACCTCACCATTCTTCGGCAGGGAAGGTAAATTCGTTACTTCGAGGCATCTCAGAGAGCGTCTGTTCAAAGAGATTGAAAAGAATCTTGCGATGAGGATTGTTGAAACCGATTCGCCCGATACACTTATCGTCTATGGTCGTGGTATATTACACCTTTCAATCCTGGTAGAAACCATGCGTCGTGAAGGTTATGAACTTCAACTCGGACAACCACAGGTTATCATAAAAAAGATTGATGGTGTTGACCACGAACCTGTTGAAATGCTTACAGTGCACGTTCCCGAGCAATCTTCAGGCAAGGTCATTGAATTGGTCACTCAAAGAAAAGGCGAGATTATAACTATAGAGTCGAAGGGCGACAGAGTTCATCTTGAGTTTAGCATTCCATCGAGAGGTATCATCGGATTGCGAAACTTTGTACTTACAGCCACTGAGGGCGAAGCCATTATGGCTCACCGGTTTAAAGCCTATGAACCATGGAAAGGTGAATTGAGCGGTAGACGTAATGGATCACTCATTGCAATGGAAACAGGAATGGCAATTGCGTATTCAATTGACAAACTTCAGGATCGGGGTACGTTTTTTGTACATCCAAATGAGGAAATTTATGCAGGTCAGATTATTGGTGAGCATATCCGCCCCGACGACCTGCTTATAAACGTGACGAAAACCAAGAAACTTTCAAACGTAAGAGCTTCAGGTTCTGATGATAAAATTTTTATTGTACCGGCTGTTAAGTTTTCATTGGAAGAATCTATGGAGTATATCGGAAAAGATGAGTATCTTGAGGTTACTCCCCGTTCGCTCAGAATGAGAAAAATCATTCTGGATGAACACGAAAGGAAACGTGCACAAAAACAATAATATATCATGAAAAAGGCTCTTTTTATTTACTTCATCGCGACAGCGTTTATATTAAACAGTTGCGACATCCTGGATCAGGCTTCACAAATGGCAATGTTGTCGAAGTGTGAATTCAGATTAGGCAGTCTAACCAACACTCAGCTTGCCGGAGTTAATGTCCAGAACTATAATAGTTATAAGGACCTTAAGTTTACTGATGTTGCCAAAGTTACCGCAGCCTATGCAACTGGTTCAATGCCATTGAGTTTCACATTGAACGTAGATATTAAAAATCCCAATACAAGGGCAGCGGGGATGAGCAAACTCGACTGGATTCTATTGATTGACGGAGCAGAGAAATTATCCGGTGTGACCGAAGAAAGAATTACCATACCGGCAAATGGCGGAATTGCTACCTTGCCCATGAATCTCAGCTTCGATCTGCTGAAAGTAATTGATGCTGCCAATGTTGAATCTCTGGCAAACCTTGCGATGAACCTTGCAGGAGCAGGAAACAAACCTACCCGGGTTGCTCTTAAAGCAAAGCCTACTATTTATGTGGGAACAACACCCATCACATATCCGAATTACCTGATGGTGGAGACTGAGTTCACAAAATAATAAAATTAAAAACCCGGATTTTGGTCCGGGTTTTTTGTGTTGGGGAATTTGAAAATTAAGACAACTGTAATTTCTTTCGTAGTTTATCTATCATAGCCATCTCGGTTTCATCGGCCGATTCATCTGCATGGGCTATCCTAAGTGCTAACCTGATGCACATTCGTTTTATACTCTGATGAAGGAGATGTCCGTTATGTTCAATAAAAGAGGAAAACATTGAGAAAGCATCTCTTGCTGAAGCATTCATTCTCCGGAGTTTGGTAAACTCTTCACCAACAACCATCACGTCATAGTTTCTAAGTTCTTCCATTTCCTCGTCAATAAAGTAGAAGATATTCTCAACTTCTTTTTCTTTCACTTCTCCATTTGATTTTGCCACAGCATAAGCCATTCTGCCTATTTCCGTGAAGACGCTAAATGTATCCATAGATTTGTTTTTTACAGTGTCGCTATATATTCACATCAATTTGCCTGCAATAGTTTTAGAAATCAATCATTTCGATACAGAATGTGATAATTATATAAATTTTTGATTTAAAAACATATAATCACTGCCGCAGGTCACTACTAACTCCTCAACATGGATATTTAAAATTGTGGAAGGAAATACACAAGTGGGATTTCAGAAGACATCATTCGATAAAGCACTCAGCTCTCAATATAAAAGCTTATTGCTTAAGTTTATCATACAACGGTGTTTGTGCGGTGCTATAACGGTGTCGTTATGATCTAAGATCGAAGTGGCACCGCAAAAGGACCGCCGAATGACCGTTCAGTGACCGTTACAAGAGTCAAGGAATACCAGGTTTGAGATAGTAGCCACAAAAAAAGGCCACCCAATTCGGGCAGCCTTTTTTAGTATCTTAAATATCAGGTATTATCTGATGCTTACTTTTCTTGTGGTTACTCCCTTGTCAGAAGTGATTGCAAGCATGTAAATTCCTTTTGGGAAGTGTGATGTGCTGATGGTTGTGAAATCTGATTTTACGTTGTTTTCGTAAACAACCTGACCGGCTAAGTTGATTAATTGAACACTGGTCATGTTGTCTTTTGATTGTACGTTGATAACACTGGTTGCAGGATTCGGGTAAATGTTGAAATCCTGTTTTGCAACGTCAGCAACCGGGGTAAAGTCAGCGTTGAATTTGTACATTCCATCGGTAAACTGGTCAATGTTAAATGCACCGGCCCATCCTGTTGTTGGGTTATAGAAGTCAACTGCCAAAAACTGAATAGTTTCAGTTCCTTCGTAATATTTCCAGTTTAAACCACCATCGGTACTGTAAGAAACGCCGGTAAATCCGGTAGCAGCGCCGGTTGAAACGTATGATGCTTCGGTTCCGGGTACTGCACTCATATCATTGGTAAGGAATGGTCCATTAGGAGTAATAGGTGTCCATGTTGCACCACCATCAGTAGTTTTGTATAATCTGGTAGGTGCTGACATCTGTGCTGCGAGTCCGTTGTTTTCATCGATAAATGAAAGGGCATTGATACCACCGTTTGATGGAGGACTTGGGATTCCTGTAGCAGTTGCTCTCCAGGTTATACCTTTATCATTTGAGATAAAGATGCGACCTTTATTTGTTCCAAACATCACAGTGCTTTCACCTGTAGCGGTGATTGATGAAGTCCATCCACCTTCACCTGATAATGGGGTTCCGTTGGTTATAGAACTTTCAGGAACTCTTGTCCATGTTGTTCCACCGTCAGTAGTGTAATAAATTTCAAAATAGCCACTTTCAGTGTCACCATGGCACATACCTTCTTGTTCATTCCAGAAGTATACGTTGTTTGCGAAAGAAGCTGATCCTTGAAGTGCGCCTGGAAGTTGTGTCCATGTAGCACCACCATCAGTTGTTTTGTAAACTCCGCAAGTATTGTCTTGATTTCCAGAACCTTTATAAATAGTTACATAAGCTGTGGTTGCAGATATTCCACAGATATTTCCGATTCCGTATGTGTTTCCACCAAGTACACTACTGGCATTCCAGGTGTTTCCACCATCAGAAGTAGTTGTGATCTCATTTATCGTGAGTCCGCTACCTGAACCGTCATAAGCTGATGCCCAGGCTATGTCTTCGTTTACGGCATGAAGGAAACTGATACCTCTTGATGGATCGCTGAATCCTGAGGCTTGTGGCATCCATTGTGCCATTGCAGCAAAAGAAAATGAAACTAATGCAATTAGAGTAAATAGTTTTTTCATTGAAGTTGTTTTAGGTTAAACGGTTTATTAATCTGGCAAATGTAGGGAAGTTATTTAAAACAAAAAAAGAGACTACTCTAATAAAGTAGCCTCTTTTCGGATTATTCGGATATCGTTATCTTATCTGATCTTTTATAAGATATCGTTATCTTATACTTACTTTCCTTGCGGTTACTCCCTTATCCGAAGTAATTGCAAGCATATAAATTCCTTTAGGGAATTGTGAGGTTTGAATAGTAGTGAAATCAGATTTAACATTGTTTTCGAAAACAACCTGACCGGCTAAGTTTATCAACTGAACATTGGTCATATTGCCTTCTGACTGAATATTAAGTAAATCAGTTGCCGGATTCGGATAAATTCTGAAATCCTGTATAGCTAGGTCAACTGCAGGTGTAAAGTCGCCATTGTATTTATACATTCCACCGGTAACGGCATCAGTATTAAATGCACCAGCCCATCCAACAACCGGACTGTAGAAATCAACAGCTAAGAATTGTGTACCTTCAGTTCCTTCGAAGAATTGCCAGTTATGACCGCCATCATAGCTATAAGCTATACCTAACTGATTAGCTAAATTAGGATTTGAGCCTGTAGCAACAACAGTCATAGGCATTCCGGGTACGAAGGTGAAGTCAGCGGCAAGGGTAGGTCCATTGGCTGCTATTGTTGCCCATGTTTCACCACCGTCAAAAGTCTCAGAAAAAGTTCCGGGGCTGTTTGCACTCTTATCCTGTGCCAGACCATGCATTGAATTTACAAAACGGACATCAACATATTTATTGGTTAATGATGTAGCAAAGGCTTCCCAGTTGAGACCTCTGTCAATGGAGCGATAAACGCGTCCTTTATTGGTACCAAACCAAATGGTGTCGCCTACAGCGTCATAATATCCAACAACTCCCCACTCACCTGAAAGTGGATCGGCAATGTTTTCACCCGGTACAGCAACCCAGTTTTCACCACCGTCAGCAGTTGTATAAAGTTCAAATTCACCGTTGATAGGATCGCCTTGTGCAAAACCGTTCATATCATCAAAGAAATGAACCACATTGGTAAAAGAAGCAGCATTGTTGTATAATGCAGTGGCCTGACGAGTCCAGGTAGTGCCACCATCTCTGGTAACGTATATTCCTTGTGCACCATCAGGACTTATATACATTGCTGCATAAGCTGTATCGGCGTTAAGACCGAAGATCATTGCGAATTCAGTACCTTCAGCTCCTGTAACCACACCGGGCACCCAGTTTTCGCCTCCATCAATTGTTCGGGTGTATTCCTGAATAACTGCACCTCCACCTGATCCGTCATAGGCTGTTGCCCATGCAACATCCTCGTTTACAGCGTGCAAATACTTGATACCTCTTGAGGGAGTTGAAAATCCGGATGCTTGCGGCAGCCACTGAGCCATTGCAGCATAAGAGATTGAAACAAGCGCAATCAGAGTAAATAATTTTTTCATGGTAAAAGTTTTTGGTTAAACATCTATTGATATAGCAAATATAAAAAACTGATAGGATTATTCTTCAGGTGATGACATAATTTTTTTTAACACCCATAAAGCATATTCCTATTAGAATAACAGTTTGGCGAACAATTAGTTAAGGACAATAAATAATTATACATTTTTTTCAGGCCTTCAGATTTTTATAAATCTCTGGGAATTAACAATCTATCCTGTTTCATAATCTCCGGGACTCAACAATCTTACCTGTTTATAATCTTCGGGACTTTACAATCTTACCTGTTTTAAAATCTCTGAGACTTAACAAACTTACCTGCCTGAATACATCTTTCGGTGAAATTATTCCAGGTCGGCCTGCCTCTTGACACAGTTTGACAAATAGTGGCAGATATTTGTTAATTTTGCAAATTATTTTGAAAAAACCGTTAACAAGGGATAATTGTTAGCAGATTGAAAAAGCAGATTGTAGATTAGATAAAACAGATACCAAAACTATGTTTGAAAACCTAAGTGACAAACTTGACAGAGCTTTTAAAAACCTGAAAGGTCAGGGATATATAACTGAAATCAATGTTGCCGAAACCCTTAAAGAGGTTCGTAAAGCACTCCTCGATGCCGACGTAAGCTATAAGGTGGCAAAATCTTTTACCGACACTGTTAAGGAAAAGGCTTTGGGAGCCCATGTGCTTACCGCAGTCTCCCCAGGTCAGTTGATGGTTAAGATTGTTCACGATGAACTTGCCGACCTGATGGGCGGTGAACATATTGACATTAATCTCAAAGGTAATCCGGCAGTTATTCTTATTGCAGGACTTCAGGGTTCAGGAAAGACCACTTTCTCGGCCAAACTTGCAAATTACCTCAAGAATAAACGAAACAGGAAGGTCCTGCTGGTGGCAGGTGACGTTTACCGCCCTGCAGCTATCGAACAGCTTAAAGTCCTCGGTGAACAGATAAATGTTAAGGTTTTTACAGTTGAAGGAAGTACCGATCCGGTTAGCATTGCCCGCCAGGCTATTGCTCACGCTAAGGAATTTGATATTAACACTGTTATCATCGATACTGCAGGACGTCTTGCCGTTGATGAGCAAATGATGAAGGAAATAACAGCCATAAAACAGACTGTTAATCCACAAGAAACTTTGTTTGTAGTTGACTCAATGACAGGTCAGGATGCTGTTAATACGGCAAAAGCCTTCAATGATCGTCTTGATTATGATGGGGTTGTACTTACAAAGTTAGATGGTGATACCCGTGGTGGTGCTGCTTTAACTATCCGCTCGGTAGTTGATAAGCCTGTTAAGTTTGTGGGATTGGGAGAAAAAATGGATGCCATTGATCTCTTTTATCCTTCGCGTATGGCCGACAGGATCCTTGGCATGGGTGATATCGTTTCTCTTGTTGAACGCGCTCAGGAACAATTCGATGAAGAACAGGCTCATAAGCTGCAGCAGAAACTGCTCAAAGATCAGTTCAACTTTAATGACTTTATCTCCCAGATCAAGCAGATCAAGAAAATGGGTAATGTGAAGGACCTTATCGGAATGATACCGGGAATGGGGAAAGCCATGAAGGATATTGATATTGACGATGATGCATTTAAGGGTATTGAAGCTATTATTGGTTCAATGACTCCTTATGAGCGAGAAAATCCTTCGGTATTGAATGGCAGCAGACGCAAAAGAATAGCCATTGGAAGTGGTACCGACATCGCAGAGGTTAACCGGTTGATCAAACAATTTGATGATACCCGCAAAATGATGAAGCTTGTATCAGGCGGTGGAGGCAAAAATGCGCTGAATGCCATGCGCAACATGCAGAGGATGTCATCAGGAAGAAAGAGATAAATAGTAATTCCAATTAAACAACCACATGAAACTTATCGACGGGAAAAAATTATCAGAAGAGATTAAAACCTCAATAGCAGCCCAGGTGGCTGAATTGATTGATGCAGGCATCGATCCTCCTCATTTATCTGCCATTTTGGTTGGAGACGATCCGGCAAGCCAGACTTATATAGCTAATAAGGAACGTGCCTGTAAAAGTGTTGGTTTTACATCAAGCATTTACCGTCTTCCGAAAGATGTGTCTCAGGAAAAGTTAATGGAGGTTATTGATTTTCTGAACAATGATCCTGAAATCAATGGTTTTATTGTACAGCTTCCTCTACCGGATCATATCGATTCTGATTTAGTTTTACAGAGCATTAATCCGGCTAAGGATGTTGATGGATTCCATCCGGTTAACATGGGTAGGCTTACACTGGGACTGCCTTCCTATTTGCCTGCAACACCGGCCGGTATCTTAATGATGCTCGATAAACTTGAAATTGAGACCGAGGGCAAGCATTGCGTGGTAGTTGGCCGCAGTAATATTGTGGGAACTCCAATGAGCCTGCTTATGTCGAGAAAGGCCAAACCCGGCAACAGTACTGTTACTTTGTGTCACAGCAAGACCGAAAACCTGGAAGAGATTTGTAAGCAGGCCGATATTCTGATAGTGGCAATTGGTAAGGCCAATTTCATCAAGGAAAATATGGTCAAGAAAGGTGCCGTAGTTATTGACGTGGGCATGCATCGTATTGCTGACGATACTCCGAAAGGATATCACAATGTGGGTGATGTTGACTTTGAACGTGTTGCGCCGAAATGCAGTTATATTACTCCGGTTCCGGGTGGGGTTGGACCAATGACTATTATTGGTTTATTAATGAATACTATGAAGTCTTACCGCAAGGAGATTTACAAATAGAAAACAAGGCGACATGATCAATAGCCGCTTGTTGCTTTTTCTACTGTTGTATATTCCTTTATCCCTGATGGGTCAGGAGGAGGGGTGTACCGATGCGGCGGCTGTTAATTATAATCCCGATGCTACCATTAATGATGGATCGTGTGTTTATCCCAACCTGAATATTAAGCCTGCTGTCGTTATCCGCAAGCTCCCTTCTGAGATATTCGAAACATCCGGTCTGCTTTGGTGGAATGGTGGTTACTGGACACACAACGACAGTGGAGGCCTGAATGTTATTTATAAAATCGATTCGTTAACAGGGAAGATTAAGCAACGAATTACCGTTGCAAATGCCAGCCATGTTGATTGGGAAGAGATTGATATGGATGCTGATTACATTTATATAGGGGATTTCGGGAATAATCTTGGTGTGAGGAATGATCTTGTCATTTATAAAATCAGAAAAACAGATATTCCCGAGGTACCTGAAGGAGAAGTAATTGCAGAGTTGATTCACTATAATTACGGTGATCAGTCGGAATTTGTTGTCAGGAACCGGAATAATGACTTCGACTGTGAGTCGATGATTTGCTTTGGCGACAGTATTTACCTTTTTTCGAAGAACTGGGCTACACAAACATCAAAACTTTATTCATTGCCTAAAGTTCCGGGTACCTATACTATTTTCCCCCTTGATGAGTTTAATGTCAGAGGACTGATTACCGGTGCTTCCTATGATTCGCATGAAAACATGGTTGCTCTGATCGGATATGCTAATTACATACCGTTTGTTTGGGTGCTATATGATTTTCCACGAAACGATTTTTTTGGAGGAAACAAGAGGCGGATTGACTTTAAGGAACTGATATCGAGGCAGACAGAAGGAATTACGATTAAAGGCAGTAAGACTTTTATGATCTCGGCTGAAAGGACTAAAGTTGCGAGGGCTAAAATTTACAGACTCGACCTGAACGGGATCCTCTGAAAGTAGACTTGAGACTTCTTCCGGCAGATTTGATCGTTTGTAATCAGAATTCATTATATTAGTATCAACAAATCTCAATAAAATGTTTTATCGGCACTTCATTGTGACTTTGCTGCTGGTTATTTTGTCTGTCTCTGCTTTCTCACAGGATAGGAAAAGCACTAAGGCTGAACAGTTTCACGATAAAGCTTTGCGTTATTATAATGCTTCGGCCTATGATGAAGCGCTGAGTGAGATTAAAAAGGCTCTCAAGGTTGATAAAGATCATATCGAATCGTGGTTACTTTCGGGAGACATATACGCGCTCAGGGGCGAACGAGAACTGGCCATCGACAGCTACAGGACCGCCATACTGATTGACTCTAATTTCTTCATTCCGGCCTATTATATTTTGGCAAACCTTCTTTTTGACCAACAGCACTATGAAGAAAGTCTGATCTATTACAGAAAGTATTCCGTGTATCCAAATATCAGGAATGCTGAGAGGAAAAGGGTTGATAAGAACATTGTTACGGCTGAATTCAGGATAAAATCCATGAAAGATACTGTGCCGTTTAATCCCGAAAACCTGGGGTATAATGTGAATACTTCAGGTTATGAATTTGTGAATCATATTAGTGCCGACAGGCAGTTTCTGTATTTTACGCGGAGAATGACCACCGGAGACAGGAGAGACGAGCAATTTTATTTCAGCATGAATTCGGGAGATACGTCATGGTTGCCTGCCCGGGATGTAGGATCTCCCATCAATACCTTAAGAGATGAAGGTGCGATGACTGTGTCGCCCGATGGTCAGTATCTGTTCTTCTCAGGTTGTAACAGTCCGGATGGCTATGGTAGTTGCGATCTGTATGTCTCACGTTTTACCGGTGATGGTTGGGGAGAACCTGAAAATCTGGGTCCTGTGGTCAATACAGTTGGATGGGAGTCGCAGCCAAGTTTCTCATCGGATGGTAAGACACTTTACTTTGTCAGCAATCGTCCCGGAGGTTATGGAAGTAGTGACATATGGATAACCAGGCTATCAGATAAAGGCCGGTGGTCAGAGCCATACAATGCAGGTGAAGTTATAAATACTCCGGAGGCCGAGAGGGGACCTTTTATCCATCCTGACGGTATTACCTTGTACTTTTCATCAAAAGGCCATACAGGAATGGGGCAGGGAGATCTGTTTTGGTCGAGATTCGAACAAGGCAAATGGTCGGAACCTGTTAATCTGGGGTATCCAATAAATACCTCGGAAGATGAAGTTACACTGATTGTGGATAATATTGGCGATTATGCCTATTATTCATCTGCCAAAGCAGGTGGTAATGGTTTGCAGGATATTTACCGGTTTAAACTTCCCGAGCAGGCCCAGCCTAAGAAAGTTTCGTATGTTAAAGGAGTTGTCTACGATAGTTTAACAGGTAAACCTCTGAGTGCCAGAGTAAGGTTACTTGACCCAGTTTCAGGAGATACCTTAATCTCCTCAAACTCGAATGCTTATGATGGAGAATATCTGCTTGTTTTACCTTCAGGCAGAAACTATGCCCTGAATGTCGACCGTAAAGGATACCTGTTTTATTCTGCCAGAATTGAATTTGAAACCGACAAAGATTACATAGATCCATATCGTAAAGACATACCACTAAAGCAATTGAGGCAAGGAGAAACAGTTATTCTGCAGAATATCTTTTTTGCTACAGACTCGTTCAACCTTCTGCCTGAATCAAAGGCTGAGCTTGATTACCTGGTGGGTCTGATGGAGAAAAATCCTGCGCTCAAAATCCAGATAAATGGTCATACTGATAACACAGGTGACGAAGATTATAATAATGTGTTATCAGAGAAGAGAGCAGGTTCAGTGGTCTCTTACCTGCTTAGAGCAGGAATCAGGAGCGACAGGATGAAGTTTAAAGGTTTTGGAGCTTCTAAACCTATCGCGGATAATGAAACTGAACAGGGAAGATCTCTTAACCGAAGAACCGAAATGATTATCACACAGGTGGAATGATTTCTTTATCTTTGCTCAACTCAACTTTTGCTTACTAATCAAACCGTTACGGTGAAAATAAACTGTTGCGGTAGTGCCAGTGAGTCAAGTTCAATTAAAACACCACTGAAACGGTTTCACATAATTATGTTAACCATTGTACTGCTTCTACTGCTAAGTCTCACTTGCTTCCCTATACTCAATGCTCAGACCATATTTGAACATAGTGATAATTCGTCGTATGTTTTCAAGTATGTCCCTTACGAGCGGAATGTGAACAATAAAGTGCTTAATCAACTGGCCCTGGCTCATCTAAAAGTCCCCGAAAGGACCTCATTCTCTTATTCGTATCGCTATAGAACGACTGTGAAATACAGTCAGAACGATTCTTTATACCTGTATATTGACATAACTCCTCTCGCTTATTCGGGTGATGTGCGAATAAGAAATTACAGCATTGAAAAGTTGCTTGAGCCTTCAGAATATGAGGTCATTTACAGAATCAATTCTTTTGATGGCAGGCAAGTGATTCAGGAGCGTAAGAGACTCTTGCTTGATGACGGCATAATGCTGGCAGGTGCTTTCCCTGACTCCTTATGGCAGGAGGGAATGACCATTGAGGTAGAAATCCCTAAGATTTATTTTTCAGAAACTGATTACAGAAGACTTGAATTAGAACTAGTGGCAATCAGGGATTATTATGCAGCTGTATCTCTCTGTGACTCATTGCTTAAGGATGTTAAGAATGCCCGAAAGAAAACTAACGATCTAAACCAGCTTGTTAAGGTTTATTTTAATGGAGTAAAAGGGTCTAACCTTATCGGACAAGCTTTGAATGCCCACTCGGAAATAGTGCCGGGCACAGATCCGATGGGTCTTCGCGAAAAGCAGAGGCTGTTTGATTATCATGTAGCAGAATATGCCGACCACATAAGAAGTAGTAAGTACATTTTTCTTACGGGTGATGCTTATCAGGAATTTGCAAAGGCTTATATCAATAGTCTCAGGGATGCTGTTACCATGTCGCAACGTGTTGATTACTACAGCAGTCCATTTTTTTACAAGGTATATTCAAATTCTATAAATCCGGGACTTCTGGAGAAAATAGGTTCATTGATCTCAGGCGAAGTAAAAAGAAGGGGTATTAAGGATTACGATGAGAACAGATTGCTATGGTGCATTTTTGTTGAATATCTGAAAGAATGCAACCGCCTGATTGATGAGAGCAGAAATGTGGAAGCAATTGACCTCTTGACAGGGGCCATTAAAATTGCCAATCTGACCAATTCGAATTTTCCGGTTAGTGATATTGAATCTACACTGAATGAAGCACGCAAAGGGTTGGTTTTATCCTATGCAACTATAATCCAGCGGGCTCTTGACCTCAACATGATAAGTCTTGCAGAGAAGTATATTGCTGAGGTGGATAGTTATACCGCTAAGTTGGGCATTGAAAATACTGAAACGAGCCAATTCAGGGAAATTTATATCAGAATGGCAGGCATATGGGTTCGGATGGGTAACAACATGATGCAATCGGGCAATTACAACGCTGCCTTAAATGAATTTGTATCTGCCATTGAATTAATTAACGGAGAAAATAATTATTTAAGAAAGCAGGCTGAGGATGGAATGAACATGGCTGTCAGGTTTTTATATCATGACCTGATACGTAAAGTTGAGTCGTTTATCGATCTGGGGAGTTATGAAATGGCAAATCAGATTATGACAGAAGCTGAGCAGTTTGCTCAGTCATATACTTCTTTTTACATCGACCATCAGTATGCAGATTCATTAAAGAGCCGGATAGCGAAGATAAAATTCGGTACCTTGGTTACCGCAATAATTGACCGGCCTGACTATCAATCAGAAGCTGAAACAATAGAGGTGCTTGCACAGGCTTCTGAGCTTGAAAAGGAATTCAGATTTCAACATTCGCCTGTCTTCGATTCATTGATAATGAGGTTAGGATATCCTTATCTTAATCAGCTATTTTCAAGAGGAAGATTAAAACACTGGGCTTCGGAGCCTGATAGTGCTATGTTTATTGCCCGTAAGGCAAATTCACTGGCAATTCAACTGCAGTTGGACAACAACCCCAATATTGCCAGACAATACGATGAGTTGCTAAGGATGGCGAGTGAGACATATTGTGATAAGGCAAAAGGGATTTATAATTCTTTTATCAGCGAAACAAGAGAACTTTTTGCATCGAATAAGATTCTTGCCGGTATTGACAGATCAAAAGATGTCAGAGAGCATATCTATGCATATTCGGGTTGCGGATTAAACACGGCAGAACTGAATGGATTACTGGATGAATACCAGCCACTGATAAGGTGGCAGAGCCTTGTTACTGAAGCTTTTGAAAAGCTTGAAAATAAGAACTACCAGTTATCGTCAGAATTCATACAGCAAGCTGAATCGGTATATTCATTTTACAAACTTGATACACTTGGAATTGCCAGCATAGGATACTATGATCTTGCATTGAAATCAGATGATGTTTCCATGTTAAGGTATGCTGTCATCCATCTGATAAACAGAACCAGGTACGATGAAGCGTTGTCGGTGCTGGAGAAATTGCGTAAAACAGGATATGATGCAAAAAGTGCCACTGATCTTCAGGAGACACTGGCAAGAAATCTGGCTAACAGAGATAAATCTGAAACTAAAGACTTAAATGTGAAAGTGATGCTCAGGGTTTATACCGGTGGAAACAAGTGGTATGAAAAGTTCGAAAGTGTATATAAATATTATACACGCCCTGAGGGACAAGAGGGGGTTATCAGGTCAATAGGTAATTACCTGAAGCTTTAGTAGGATGTATTATGAAGATTTGCTATATTTGTCCAAGGAATTAGTTTTAACCATCAAGATATAAATTATGAAATTGTTATTGATCAGCAACTCAACGAATCCGGGTGAAGAATACCTGGGATGGCCACGCGAAGAAATCAGGAATTATTGTCAGAAGCACAATGTAAAAAGTGTGTTATTTATTCCTTTTGCAGGAGTGTCATTTAGCTACGACGAATACGAAAGACGTGTTGCTAATGTATTTCAGTTATTTGGAGTTTCCATCTATTCAATACATAAAGAAGCAGATCCGATAAAAGCTGTAAATGAGGCTGAGGCAATAGCCGTTGGAGGAGGTAATACTTTCCATCTGGTAAGAGAAATGCAGAAACTCGGTTTGATGAAAGCCATCAGGGAAAGAGTGTTGCAGGGAACACCGTATATGGGTTGGAGTGCAGGGTCAAATGTTGCCTGTCCTTCGCTCAGAACCACCAACGATATGCCAATTGTAGAGCCTGAAAGTTTTGACTGCATGGGTTTAATTCCTTTCCAGATAAATCCACATTATCTGGATGCTCATCCATCAAATCATGGTGGAGAAACAAGGGAACAAAGAATTGAGGAGTTTCTGGTTGCAAATCCTGATATGTATGTGGCAGGATTAAGAGAGGCAACTTTACTTCACTTTGAAGATGGAAAACTTGAACTAAGAGGGCGTCATTCGCTTCGCGTGTTCAGGAATGGTAAGGTACCAACTGAACATGAACCAGGATCGGATATTCAGTTCTTAATGCAAAACCGCGTTTAAGCAAAATAAAATTCGTCGATCATGAAATTTGAATTACCACCATTGCCGTATGCTATTGATGCCCTGGAACCGGTAATCAGTGCAGAAACTCTTAACTTTCATTATGGTAAGCACCACCAGGCTTATGTCAACAATCTCAACAATCTGATTGTGGGTACTAAGTTTGAAAATGATCATTCACTGGAAGAAATTATTATGGAAGCTGACGGTGCTATCTTTAATAATGCAGCCCAGGTATGGAATCACACCTTTTATTGGGAATCACTGGGGGATAATTCAACTTCTCCATCAGGCGAACTTATGGATGTTATTGTCCGTGACTTTGGATCTTACCAGGAATTTGTCGGCCTGTTTACTGAAGCCTGTGTTAAGGTGTTCGGATCAGGATGGGTATGGCTTGTGAAGGATACCAATGGCAGATTGAGTATCAAACAGACTTCAAATGCAGCAAATCCTATGACAGATGGTTATATACCCGTATTGACCTGTGACGTATGGGAGCATGCTTATTATATTGACTATCAAAACAGGAGGCCTGATTACGTGGCTAAGTTTATGGGTATCGTAAACTGGAATGCTGTTGCCGGAAGAATGTAAATTAATTTGAAGCTACAATTGACTTGATTTCAGTCATATGCCTTGAATACCAAAAGGCAATAATAAGACATAGCAGGGCTGCAATCCCTATCGTGGTTTGAAGTCCTGCTATTTCTGTAATACTACCTATAAGAATACTTCCGATAGGAGTGAAGCCCATAAACGACATGCTATACAGGGCAACGATCCTACCTCTCATGTTTTCCCTGACAAGTGTTTGCAGCAAAGTATTGCAGGCAGCGAACATTACTACCATTCCAAAACCTGTGATTACAAGTGCAATTAAAGAAAGGTAAAAATTAGTTGAAAGTGTAAAGATGCCGAGTCCTGTCCCAAACATTAGTGCGGAACTCAGAATTGTATGAGGAAACCTGTCGATACTGGTCCGGTTAGCCAGCGTGAGTGCACCGGTGAGTGCACCTGCCCCGAGAGCCCCGGTAAGAAATCCCATGGTTTGAGAATCGCCTCCTAAAATGTCTTTTGCAAAAACGGGCATAAATACCTGAAATGGGAGGCCTATGAGGCTGATTATGATTACCATGGTTAAAAGCACTTTCAGGTGGCTGGTCTTGTATGCATAATTGAATCCGCTCAATAAGTCGCTCATGACAGAAGTTTGACTCTTTATCTTTTCAAATTTAGAGACTTTCATTGCTAAAAGTGAGTATAAAACTGCGGAATAGCTCAGACCATTTATAAGAAAGCAGATGCCTTCACCGGCATAAGCGACAAGAAAGCCGCCAATTGGTGGCCCGATGAAACGCGCTGAATTGTACATCGTTGAATTCAGTGCAATGGCATTGGGAAGGTCCTTCCGGTCATCCAGAAGATTGACTAGAAAAGCATGCCTGAAAGGGTTGTCAATAGCAAACGAGATTCCATTAATTACTGCTGCTATAATGATATAGACAACGGTGACTTTGTTGGTAAGGATAAGCACGGCCATTGACAATGCGATGATCATGGAGATGGACTGTGTAATTAACAGGACTCTTCTTCGCTCGAGTTTGTCAGCAAATACACCCGCAACAGGTGTAATGAAAAACGCCGGAATTTGAGATGCAAAGCCTACTACGCCAAGCAGTAGAGTGGAATCTGTTAATCTGAATACCAACCAGCCGAGAGCTATATTCTGTATCCAGTTACCAGGTAGTGAAATTATCTGTCCTGAAAAGAATAGTCTGAAATTACGGTGTTTAAGAGATCTGAATGTTTCCACTATCGACAGTAAAGAATAAGCCAAACATCTAATAGTGCAAAATTACTACTAATTGTTCAAAAAATTATTGAGTTGACTAAACATCTTTTGTTTGCTTTTGTTTATAATTCCGCAACAAACATTAAACATACCAATGAAACGAATTTTAATACTATTAAGTATACTTCTTATTGCTTCTGCAATGAATGTCAATGCTCAGAAACCTGCTGATCATGCTATAGTTAAAGGAAGAGTTTTTGACCAGAACAGTAATGAACCTTTACCTTTTACCAATCTGGTAATTTATGGTACTCAAATAGGGGCAACCTCCGATATTGACGGTAATTTTGAAATAAAAGGAGTTCATCCGGGATTTGCCAAGGTGGCAGCCTCATCAGTTGGCTATAAAAGTTATATCAGTGAAGAGATCATGGTTACCAACGCCAAGGTGGTGTTTTTAAACATCCCTATGGTGCGTACAAACATTGAATTGGAACAGATTGTAGTTAAGGCATCTCCTTTCAGGAAAACAGAGGAAAGTCCTGTTTCAATGAGGACCTTATCTATTAAACAACTGGAGCGCAGTCCTGGTGGTAACCGTGATGTTAGTAAGGTTATTCAGGCATTACCGGGCGTTGCTTCAACAGTTTCATTCCGTAACGATGTGATTGTTCGTGGAGGGGGACCTGGTGAAAATAAGTTTTACCTTGATGGAATGGAAATTCCCAACCTAAACCATTTTTCTACACAAGGTGCTTCAGGTGGCCCTATTGGAATGATCAACATCGATTTTATAAGAGAAATAGATTTCTATTCAGGAGCATTTCCGGCTAACAGAGGTAATGCTTTAAGCTCCGTCCTCGAGATGAAGCAGGTGGATGGTAATCCTGATAAACTGATTACCAAAGCATCTTTAGGTGCTACCGACGTGTCGCTGGCATTGAACGGACCTTTGTCTGACAGGACAACCTTCTTGTTTTCGGCGCGCAGATCGTATTTAAAGTTCCTTTTCGATGTCATAGGCTTGCCTTTTCTCCCTGTGTACAACGATTTTCAGTTTAAAGTTAAGACAAAATTTGATCAGAAGAATGAGCTAACCATATTAGGTATTGGAGCTATTGATGAAATGAAGTTAAACACTGGTCTGGAAAATCCCGATGAGAGTCAGCAATACATTCTGAATTACCTGCCAGTACTTAACCAGTGGAATTATGCTATTGGCGCAGTTTATAAACATTACCGCAAGAACTCATTCGATACATGGGTTTATAGCCGGAATATGCTCAACAACGAATCATTCAAATATTTAAACAATATTGAGACGAATCCACTTACACAGGACTATGCATCGCAGGAAATTGCCAATAAGCTGAGGTATGAGAATTCAACCAGAATAGGAGATTTTAAGGTCGTATCGGGTGCTGGTCTTGAATATGCGAAGTACAATAATTCTACATTCCTGAAGGTGTTTACACTGAGTGAAAGTGATACTTTAAGGACTATAGATTTCAGTTCAGAACTCGATATGTTTTTATGGAATGTATTTAGTCAGGTGAGTAAGGGATTTTATTCCGACAGACTTATCATGTCATTAGGATTAAGGATGGATGGCAGCAATTATTCAGATGAATTTCAGAATGTGCTGAAGAATTGGTCGCCAAGGTTTTCGATTGCGTATGCTTTAACCGACAAGTTTTTCATCAACATGAATACTGGCAGATATTTACAGATGCCTGCTTATACCACGCTTGGATTCAGAAATAACAGGGGAACGTTGGTAAATAAGTACAATGACCTGAAATTCATAACTTCTGATCATGTTGTACTAGGACTTGAATACAGGAGAGTAGAAAATGCAAAGATAACTCTCGAAGGATTTTATAAAGGTTATGCAAATTACCCTGTATCGGTTACCGATTCAATTTCACTGGCTAACAAAGGAGGAGACTTTGGGGTATTTGGCAGTGAAGAAGTTGTATCAACAGGAACAGGCAGAGCCTACGGTGCTGAGCTTTATGTACGTGAGAGAATATTTGACCTTTTCGATATCATCGGATCGTACGCTTATGTGCGTAGTGAGTTCAAGGATTTCACAGGAAAATATATTCCATCGTCATGGGACTCCAGACATCTGGTTAATTTAACATTGTCGCGTGAATTCAGCAATGATTGGTACATCGGTTTCAAGTGGAGATTAGTAGGCGGATCTCCCTATACTCCATATAACCTCGATCGGTCATCATTACTTGAGGCATACCTGGCTGAACCACGTGGCTATCTTGATTACACCAGGTACAACAGCCAACGCCTGAAATCATTCCATCACCTGGATGTAAGAGTCGATAAGCAGTTCTTTTTCGAGAAATTGTCACTCACATTGTACATGGATGTTCAGAATGCTTATAATTATCAAGCTCCGGAACAACCATTCCTATTGGCTAATCTGGATGAGAATGGACAAATGATACCCGTGCCGGGAGATCCTTCAAGGATTCAGTTACGTGAGGTATCGAGTAAGAGCGGTACTATTTTACCTTCAATTGGAATAATTGTGGAGTTTTAATTGAAACTGCAGATTACCATTCCTTAAAAATAAAGAAAACTGCTATAACGATAAATCCGAACCCGACAAGGTAATTCCACCTGAGGGGTTCTTTGAGGAAAAAGATAGAAAAGGCAGCAAATACCAAGAGAGTAATTACTTCCTGTATCGTTTTTAATTGCCCCACGCTAAAGGTGCCGTGCCCTATTCTGTTTGCCGGCACCATCAGCATATACTCAAAAAGTGCGATACTCCAACTTATAAGTATAACTTTCCAGAGAGCTGTTTCTTTAAATTTTAGATGTCCGTACCATGCAAATGTCATGAATACATTGGAGGCTATAAGTAGAAAAATGGTCTTCATATTAGTTCAAAAAGCGCGCAAAATTACTAAATTGGAATGATTTAATATGAGTATTTTCATAATGAAGTTGTTTGTTTTGTGATATTTATGGCATGGTAATTATTGATTACTAAAAGACTGAATTGTTCATCAAATAGTATCTTTGCTTGTTTAAAACTATCATTACTTTTAGGCATCTTTTGATTTGTCACGCTATTAAACATCAACTACAAATGGCTCACGTTCATAATGACCAAGAACATAATTCAACCGGCAATTTCAAACTTGCCTTCTTTCTGAATTTTGTATTCTCTATAATTGAACTGGTTGGTGGACTTCTGACTAACAGTGTGGCTATTTTATCGGATGCTGTTCATGATTTTGGTGATAGTATTTCATTGGGAGTAGCATGGTATCTTCAAAAGAAATCGAACCGCTCACGGGATGAGTTTTACACTTATGGCTACAAACGTTTTTCGTTGTTGGGAGCTATAATTATTTCTGTTGTGCTCATAGTAAGCTCATTTTTTATCATCAGGGAAAGCATTCTTCGATTCTTTGAGCCTCAGCAACCAAATGCTGAAGGGATGTTTATGCTGGCTATTCTGGGAATTGCAGTGAATGGATATGCAACATGGAGAATGAGAAAAGGCCATTCATTTAACGAACGTGCAGTTACGGTGCATTTGCTGGAAGATGTTTTTGGATGGGTTGCTGTTTTGATTGGATCAGTGATCATGTATTTTTATGATGTTCCTCTTATTGATCCGCTTTTATCTTTAGGAATTGCCATCTGGGTTTTAAGTAACGTGTACAGAAACCTGCGTGATACTTTCAAGGTTTTGCTCCAGGAAGTACCAAAAGATGTGGATGTAAACACTATGCTGAAGCAAATAACCGCTATTGACCAGATCATTGATGTGCATGATTTCCATTTATGGTCTCTGGATGGTGATAGAAACATTATGACGCTTCATGTAGTGACTGAAACGGATATTACACAGTCTCGTATCAAAGAAATCAAAGAGGAAATTAAATTGCTTGTCCATGATTTTAAAATAGACCATGTTACCCTCGAAATGGAATCGGAAGCTGAATCTGACCATTGTGATTTAAAGAATGGTTGTTAAAAGCGTTGTCTCTGGTTTTTTAGATTCGATGTTCTATATTTTTTTCTCTCGTCCAGTTACTTCTGATTCCGGGTTTCCCGATTGTTGTTTTTGTTTTTGTAAAAATTTAACGCATTGAAAATCTGAACAATACAAAATATAGTCATGTTTATTTTTATGAGTAACATCGTAAAAATAAAATGGGCAACAGCATAACTGAAGGAATTTTAAATGTATTGTCATGAGCCACGAAAAGTATCAGAGTTGTATTGATTTATGTTATGAATGCGCTGTAATGTGTGATCATTGCGCCACTGCTTGTCTGAAGGAGGATAATGTAAAAGCAATGGCACGATGTATTGAGCTCGATATGTATTGCGCCGATATTTGCCGGTTGGCAGCATCATTTATGGCCAAGGGGGAGAAGTTCGCCGCAAGAGTATGCAGTCTTTGTGCAGAGATTTGTGAAGAATGTGGAAAGGAATGTTCTAATCATCAGTATGATCATTGTAAAGATTGTGCAGAAGCTTGTTACAGATGCGCAGAAGAGTGCAGAAGAATTGCCGCTTAATATGAAGTGCAGAGAAGGTCTGCTGGCTGCTTAATTGTGAAGAAAGGAAGAACGTCTACTTAATGATGAATTAAAAAAAGAGCATCTGTTAAGGATGCTCTTTTTAATATCGGATTCCTCCAGATTAAGTTAGGTTTCCTCCTGAAAACCCTTTTTAATTATAAGTTGGCAGGAAGGAATGATTCTTTGAGTAATCAAGCATCTGCTGGGTGTAGTCGTCAGGATAGGTGACCTTTATGTCAACTATCTTGCCATCTTTCATCTCAGGAACATACACTGGATTGATAAATCCACCGTAAGGAGCAATGTTAAGTTTATTAAACCGGTCTAATACTTCAGTATGAAGGTCCTGGTTGACTTTAACCGCATATGTTTCGACAAGGGATTTACCAGCTTCGTAATCACCTTCTGATTTTATACGTTGAATTTCGGCGAGTAGCTGACCAAATAAATTGCGGAGTTTCTGGTAATCATTAATTACAACATAAGTCTTACCGTTTCGTACTTCCATTGAAATGACATTGTCTGCTTTGCCATTCTCATAACACCATGTAGCAATGAGCTGCCTGCAGCGCATATGAGCTTGCTCGATGTCCTTGCCAGGCTGAATGCGTGTTAACTGAGTCATAAGCCCGTTCCTGATATAAGAATTATATTCGGCTTTATAGACTTCCTCTTTATCAAAGAGTCCGATTTCCATCATCTTGGGATCAGCTATATAGTACAGTGCAAACAAGTCGGCACGTGCTTCTTCTAATGGAGATCCGTAATTCTTCAACTCATCACCACGGGTGGTTGGTAATAGCTGTCCTGAACCATGACCCAGACATTCGTGCAGGTCAGTGTGAAGGTTGCCAGCCAGTGGGCCATAGGTTTTTGCCCATTCCACTTCCTGTGGTGATGCAGCAAATTCTTCAAGCATACCATTGCCCAGAGAAGCCTGATCATAGGCATAGGTTATATTTTCAATGGTAACTGATTTTGATCCATGTTCTTTACGAATCCAATCGGCATTCGGAAGGTTTATTCCTATAGGAGTAGAAGGGTAGCAGTCCCCGCCTAGTTGTGCAGCAGTAATGACTTTAGCTGAAACACCTTTGACCTCATCCTTTTTAAATTTTTGATCGACAGGGGAGTTATCCTCAAACCATTGTGCATTGCTGCTAATGATTTCCGCTCTTTTGGTTGCTTCGATATCTTTAAAGTTGACCACACTTTCCCATGTAGCTTTCAGGCCCAGAGGGTCACCATAATTTTCAATAAAACCATTCACAAAGTCGATATGTGAATTCAGGTCCTGCACCCATAAAACATTGTATTCGTCCCAGGTGGTGAGATTGCCGGTCTTGTAATATTCGACCAGCTTGTTGATTACCTGTTGCTGGTGGTCATTTTCTGCAACACCTGCTGCTTTATCCAACCAATATATTATCTGCTCAATTGCTTGTGAATAGAGTCCTCCGAGTTTATAGACTTCCTCTGTAATTTTTCCGTCTTTCTTAACCACTTTTGAATTCAAGCCCCAAGATATCAAGGTATCACCTCCGGTGCTTTTAACGGTATTCTTGAGGTTAGCATAGTAATCTTCAACTTCAGCTTGAGTAACACCTTCATAAAAATTGGCTGCTGAATAGGTCACTAAATCCTTTCCTGCTTCCTGATTGATACCTTTAGGAGCAATGTTCGGATCAAATATAACCGGAATAATTTCGGCGGTAAAATCCTCAAGTGACTGATTTACTCTGGTGGGCCAACTTTCGGAAGGAGAGTTTTTAATCAGATCAGCGAAGTATTCCTGACTAAATTCGGGAATGAATTTGTCTTTTGAATAGTGATGGTGAATTCCATTGCTGAACCACACTCTTTTGGTATAAACCATAAAATTCGCGAATTCTTCGGTATTACGGTCGCCTGTGTAATTCTCAACAATATTTTCGAGTGTACGGCGAATGGGAAGATTATACTTAAAGTTTTGGTCGAAAAGGATATCACGACCTGCCAATGCAGCCTGGCTAAGATAATACACAAGCTCCTTTTGTTTCAATGTAAGATCATCAAAACCTGGTACCTGGTATCTCATAATACGAATGTCGGAAAACTGTTCAAGAAGATACTTGAAATCATCCTTGTTTTCTGTTGGCTCAGCATTCTGTTTACAAGAAACAGCGATTAGTGAGGTAATCATAATGGTGCAAAGAATTAATTTTTTCATAGTGGAACAGAGTTTTTTGTGATTTGTTGTCATTTCAGTTTAGTGATATCTATCAAACGACCGTCTTCAAGGACCGGGACAGCATAGGAAGTCCCAATATCGAGAGCATAGCCCAGCACCCCTTCCAATCCCAGCTTTTTTAGTCGTAAGTAGTGTGCGGCCTGCATTACTATAGCATGAAGGTTACCCTTTGCATGCTCCCACAGGTTAAAAGAAATAAGGGCAGAATCGCCCTCTGTTAAAAACTCAGGGCCCGAAATTGAAGTACTTTTTGTCAACTGACTGATGATCGCTCCTGCACACAGAGTATCTTCCAAACAAATGTTATCTTTCCACCCTGAACACACGAGTACGATGTCTTTGGACTGTGATACAAGCCATTCAGCCAAAGCCGGGATATTTCTGAAAGAACCTATGGCTACAATTCCTTTTTCTGCAGCCCGTTTAATTGCATAAGTCCCGTTGGTGGTAGTGTAGTAAATGCTTTTCCCTTTGATGGAATCAACCATATAATCGAATGGCGAATTGCTCAGATCTGCAAAAACAGGTTTCAATCCATCTCTCTCTGCAGCAACCAGTTTGCCTTCTTTCTTTTTCTGCATGGCCAGTTCAATTGAATCAAGAGGCACTATGGCTTCAGCACCAAAATCAAAGGCGGTACAAAAGGAGGTAGTAGCCCTTAATATGTCAATCACCACAAAAACAGATTCTCTGGTGGTATTGATCTGATCAATAAGTGCTGGGGTTAGACAAACCTGAATTGATGGCATAATAATAAATAAACCGGATACCGCTCACGATATCCGGTTTTAGATGATTGGTTATTAAGATTTATAAAAAGGCAATTTTACTACTTTAGCCTTAAGGGCTTTATCCCTGACATTGATAAATATTTCGGTGTCGGGTTTAGAAAATTCGGGAGTTACATATCCCATACCAATTGCAATTTTTAATGAAGGTGACTGAGTACCTGAAGTTACTTCGCCTATGACATTACCCTGTGCATCGGAAATTGAGTAATGCTGACGTGGAATTCCTTTATCAATCAATTCAAATCCAACCAATTTACGGGTTACGCCGGCTTCTTTCTGCTTGATAAAGTAGTCTTTATTTACAAAATCATCAGTATCTTTCAGCTTTGTAATCCAGCCAAGACCTGCTTCCAGAGGACTGGTTTCATCATTAATATCATTGCCATACAGGCAGAATCCCATCTCGAGTCTCAGCGTATCGCGGGCACCTAAACCAATAGGTTTAATACCGTACTCTTTTCCGGCTTCAAAAATGGCATTCCATATTCTTTCAGCATCCTCATTGGCAAAATAGATTTCGCATCCACCGGCACCAGTATAACCATTTATTGACAGAATAACATCCTTAACACCTGCAAAATCCAGTTTTGTAAATGTATAGTATTCCATATCCATGATAGGGGTGCTCGTTAGTTTTTGCATCACTTCGAGAGCTTTGGGGCCCTGAACAGCAAGTTGGGAAATTTCATCTGAAGTATTGTAAAGTTCAGCTCCGAATTTATTCTGTGAATTTAACCAGTTCCAGTCTTTTTCTGTATTGGAAGCATTGACAACCAAAAGGTAGGTTTCGTCATCAATTTTGTAGGTGAGGTAATCGTCAACAATTCCACCCTTGTCATTTGGGAAACAAGAATATTGAAGTTTACCATTGGTAAGTTTTGATACGTCATTTGAACTAACCCATTGAACAAGGTCAAAAGCTTTAGGTCCTTTTACCCATATCTGGCCCATATGAGATACATCAAATACGCCAACACCTTTTCTAACAGTTTCATGTTCAACAATCAAACCTTCGAATTGAACTGGCATATAGAAACCGGCAAAAGGAACCATTTTGGCTCCCAATGATTCATGAATGTGTGTAAAGGCAGTGTGCTTCATTTTATTGATTCTTTTTGATATTTAAAGCAAACCTACAATGTTTTTATAAATTAATTCCAAAAATCATGAAAATTTACTGAACAATTTCGGGCTGTGATTCTTTTATTGAACGAGTGACGTAATTTTTTTTGCATTATTTGAGTTGTTAAATGATATCTCATCAAAAAAGATTATATTTGCAACTTCTTAGTGACTTATATCCACTCTCATTATTTTTTTTCAAAATTACAGTAGTAACCCAGGACTCATTCCTGTGCGAAATTTTTAATAGATACCTTTATTTGATCAACTTTCTGATTAAAAACACTAACACTTTTTATGTACGACATCATTGAGCTTAATAACAAGCTATTGGAAGAGTTAAAAGACATCGCCCGTGATCTTAATATTCCAAAGTATGAAACTTTAAAAAAGCAAGACCTTATTTACCAAATCTTAGATTTTCAGGCACTTAATCCTTCAAAAGAAATGCTTGAAAAGGAAAAAGCAAACAGGGATAACAAAAGCAAGAGGCAAAGAATCCCTGATGATAGATTCAATAAGGGCAAACAATTTTCAAAACCTTCCAAAGGTGCACCAATTGCATCTTCCAATCCTACCAACAGTCAGTTAAAATTGCAAGAGAGTGCTGAGGATGCTGGCAAACAAGAAGTCACTGCGTCACAGCCTGAAACCAATGGGTCAAAAGTAACCGGCACAGAAGATTCGAAAATTCAGAGACAACCTGATAATAGAAATGCAGCTGCTGCTGCCAGAGAAAATCTGTCAGATAAACCAGTTAAGACCACTGAAACTGAACCTACTGCTCAAAACAAGCCTGACGCTTCGTCAAGAAGAGATTTTAGAAATCCTAAAAATGACGATCGGTCGAGGAAGGATAAACAAAGGAAAGGCAAGCCAAGACAAGAAGAAGAGGGAAGCCAACCATCTGCTAAAGTACCGAAAGACCAGATAGTTAAAGCAGACGACTCAGAATCAATGCCTGAGAATGCCGAAAAGAAGAAAATGCCTACAAAGGAAGAAATAATAGCTTCCTCCAAATCTGACCATATTGATACTGAAGCACTATTGCTGAGCGATTCACCAATTGAAGAACCACCAATAGTTGAAACTGAGCAGAAAAGTGAAATTGCTGTCGAAGGAGTCAGTGCTGCTACCGAGAGTCCGGTGCCGTTAAAAGAAACACCTGCACCTGCAGGAGAAAAACCGGCAGAACAGGAGACTTACAGGCCATCCGAAAGATACAACAGAGATTATCCTAATCCTCGTCAGAGATTTCCTGACAGAAATGAAAGACAACAGGACAGACCAGAGAAGAAACGTGAAGAGTTTAGCTGGGAATTTGATGGATTCATTTCAAGTGACGGTGTACTCGAAATAATGCCTGATGGCTATGGTTTTCTCAGATCCTCGGATTATCATTATCTAAACTCTCCTGATGATGTATATGTATCTCAATCACAGATTAAACTCTTTGGTCTGAAAACCGGAGATACTGTCAGAGGTACTATCCGTCCTCCGAAAGATGGTGAGAAATATTTTCCGCTCATTAAAGTGGAACTGATTAATGGAAGAACACCGGATGAAGTAAGAGACAGAATACCATTCGATTACTTAACCCCACTCTTCCCCGAAAAGAAATTCAGATTAACAGGGCATCCCGGATCAAATTTATCTACCCGTGTGATAGATTTGTTTGCTCCGATAGGTAAAGGACAGCGCGGACTTATTGTAGCTCAGCCTAAAACCGGCAAGACAGTGTTGCTTAAGGAAATTGCTAATGCAATTGCTTATAATCATCCTGAAGCTTACCTGATCGTTTTACTTATAGATGAACGCCCTGAAGAAGTTACCGACATGGCCAGAAGCGTAAAAGCTGAGGTTATTGCTTCAACATTTGATGAGCCGGCTGAGCGTCATGTAAAGATTGCCAATATAGTGCTTGAAAAAGCCAAAAGGATGACGGAGTGTGGTCACGATGTGGTTATTCTGCTTGATTCTATTACCAGATTGGCAAGAGCTTATAACACAGTTTCACCAGCATCAGGTAAAGTACTGTCGGGTGGAGTTGAAGCCAATGCTCTTCAAAAACCCAAAAGATTCTTTGGTGCTGCCCGCCAGATAGAAAATGGTGGTTCATTAACTATCATAGCTACTGCGCTGATTGATACAGGTTCAAAGATGGATGAGGTAATTTTTGAAGAATTCAAAGGAACCGGAAACATGGAACTACAGCTTGACCGCAAACTTTCGAATAAGAGGATTTATCCTGCTATTGACATTGTGGCATCAAGTACCCGCCGTGAAGATCTTCTGCTTGATAAGGAGACGCTTCAGAGGATATGGATACTCAGGAACCATCTCGCCGATATGAATCCGTTGGAAGCTATGGAATTCCTGAAAGACAAAATGAAATACACACAAAGCAACGAAGAATTCCTCATTTCTATGAATGGATAAAAGTTGCCGCTTCCTGATTAATGGAAAGAGTAGTATTAGCCGAATAAAAAAAAGAGTGCTCCGAACGGGCACTCTTTTTTAATATCTGAAATTAATATCGGCAGCTTAATCAGTGTATTTTTTTATTTTCTGGAGATCGCCTTTTCGGCCTTCGCCACAATGTTAGATGCTGTCAATCCATATTTTTCCATCAACTGCTCAGGAATGCCACTTTCGCCGAATTTATCCATTACGGTGACCATTTCGACAGGAGTGGGACGATTAAGACTTAAGAACTGGCATACACTATCACTTAAGCCTCCGTTAATCTGGTGCTCTTCAGCTGTGACTGCGCAGCCGGTTTTATTTACCGATTTGAGAATTGCTTCAGTATCTAAAGGCTTTATGGTGTGAATATTAATTATTTCAGCACTAATTCCCTTCTCCTCCAGCATTTTACCGGCAAGAATTGCTTCCCATACGAGATGTCCGGTGGCGAAAATTGATACATCCGCTCCTTCATTCAGGAGAACTGCCTTGCCAATTATAAGTGGTTGGTCGGCTGGAGTAAAGTTAGGTACTTTAGGTCTTCCGAATCTCAGGTACACGGGACCTTCATATTCAGCTATGGCTAGTGTTGCCTGTCGTGTCTGGTTAAAATCGCAAGGATTGATAACCACCATATTAGGTAACATTTTCATCATTCCGATATCTTCGAGAATCTGATGCGTTGCTCCGTCTTCTCCTAAAGTCAAACCTGCATGTGAAGCACAGATTTTAACGTTCTTATTGCTATAGGCAATCGATTGTCTTATCTGATCATACACTCGTCCGGTTGAAAAGTTGGCAAAGGTGCCTGTAAACGGAATCTTACCTCCCACAGCAAGTCCTGCAGCAATCCCCATCATATTTGCTTCGGCAATCCCTGCCTGAAAGAACCTGTCTGGAAATTCCTTAAGAAAAGCATCCATCTTAAGTGATCCGGTGAGGTCGGCACATAAAGCTACGACCAGGGGATTGCTTCTGCCCAATTCGAGTAATCCCTGACCAAATCCTGATCGGGTGTCTTTCTTTTCAGAAAAAGTGTATTCTTTCATGTTGTTTCTTTTATAGTTTTGATAATCAAGATTATACTTAGTTAATTAATAGGCAAAAAGATTAACGTTACTTGTACCACCAGGAAATATCTGAAAATCACTCTCAATTGTGTACATTGAACGGTCGGCTTGTAACGACCTGAAAACAATTTTATATTCGCCTGGCTGAAGTATCAGAGTTTCTTGTAACTGTGCTTCTCTAAGATCATAAACCCATTCGAGTATTCCATTCCTTTTTATATACAAGCTCCCGAACCCTTGCACACTCTTTTTGATTACTGCAATGCCGGGCAAAGGAATGTCAATGGATGTGGTTAAGCTTTGGGAGATGGTTACATCATTAAGATAAAGGCGTGGTAGGGTCAAAATCTCAATATCGTATATTCCACATAAGTATTTTTTAATTTCCCCGAAGTTCTGTACATTAAGTGTATTGGGATCACCCTTTTTTCTGATTATTGCCTGAAGATTCTTAACGATTCTTTCGTTGGTACCCATCTTAAGATTCAGATAACCCTGTGGAGCTGGGATTGATATAGTGACATGACCACCTGAGAATAGAGAAACACTGTCGATTCTGACAGGTGGCAGTGTATGAACCACAATATCATAACTTAATAATGGATCAATCGATAGTGTGTCAGGCAGTCCGTTACTATTTAAAGTGTGAATAAAATTATATTTAAGCTTTCCTGTTTCATGATCATAAAAAGCCATATTAACATTCGTTTCCCTGGGCAGACCTTTAGAATCGAGCAGGTTAACCTGAAATGTGGTTGAACTGAGGACCTGCGACATAACGGTGTTCAGCGCTTTCTGAAAGGCAGTCTCACTGCTCGCATCATAGTATGTGCCCACACAGTTGAACGCTTCTTTAAAATCACGCCCGATGCCAATAATAAAGGGTTTCATAAACACTTTCCTCTTTTGCAGGGCGATGGAAACTTCGCATGGGTCGCCTTCGCATTCTTCAATGCCATCGGTAATTAAAACGATGATATTACGGCAATTATCACATGCAGGAAAATCATCTGCTGTTTGTGATAAAGCATAGGCTAAAGGTGTGGTTCCTTTAGGGATGATGCTTTGAATTTTGTTTTTAATGGCAGGGATGTTATTCGGACCAAACGGCACTTCAAGTTTTGTGTCATTACAATCGGCAGGCGGATATGGCTTCTGATGACCATAAACCCTGAGGGCTATCTGCAGGTTATCGAATGAAGAAAGACTATCAAGCAGATTGATCATCAGCTTTTTGGCAATTGTCATCTTTATATCACTCTGCCAGCGACCGTACATACTCTGAGAACCATCAAAAACAAATAAGATCCTGGTCAATGGCTCTTCCTCCTGTGTATTCATGGATTTTTGTCCATAAATAACCAGGGGAAATAAAAGCAGCAAGACAAGGATCTTTCTCAAAATATTATGATTGACTTTGTTTCTAATAATCAGTTAATGTCATTGGCAATTGATCGAGTGCCTGTACCAGTTGGTCATCCGAAGGTGCTATCCCATGCCAGTGGTATTTTCCTTTCATGAAATCAACACCATAACCCATATCGGTATGCATCAGTATAACGACCGGCTTAGCCTTAAAGCATTTTTGAGCTGCCAGATGCAAACCGCTAATGACAGATTGGAAATCATTCCCGGCCATTTCCACAACATCCCATCCAAAAGCTTCCCATTTAGCTTTCAGGTTACCAAGTGGCATAACTTTATCTGTTGGGCCATCTATCTGTTGCCCATTATAATCAACGGTTGCTATCAGGTTATCAACCTTGTGAGCGGCGGCGAACATAGCTGCTTCCCATATCTGTCCTTCATTAAGTTCACCATCTCCCGTTAACACATAAACGATAGATTTATCCACATCGAGTCTCTTAGATAAAGCTGCTCCGATTGCCACTGATAGACCTTGTCCCAGGGAACCACTGGCAATTCTTACACCCGGAAGGCCTTCGGCTGTTGCCGGATGTCCCTGAAGTCTGCTGTCGATCTTACGAAAGGTTTCGAGTTCTTTGATAGGGAAATATCCACATCGGGCAAGAACGCTGTACCAAAGTGCAGACAGATGGCCATTACTCAGGAAGAACAAGTTTTCTCCTTTGCCTTCCATTGTAAAATTTTCAGGATTATGTTTCATGACTTCAAAATAAAGAGCCACCATGAATTCAGTACTTCCTAATGCACCTCCCGGATGGCCCGATTGAGCTCCATGAACCATTCTTAATATGTCACGTCTGACCTGAGTAGCGATTTTTTCGAGATTTGGTATATCGTTCATTGCGTTTTTTTGGCAAATTTATGCCTTTTTGAGAATTGTTACTTTAAAAATGAAACCTCCTGTTGAGAATCGTAGTATTTTTGACGAAAGTAAAATATGGGTACATCAATAAAAATCATGAGTGCCTCCAATAAAGAAACTAAAATAGCCCTGTTTTCATGTCGTGTTTATGCCCTAAATATATAAAGATTTTCTTTTTACTGATAATAATTTCGTTCGCTTATCCGGGTTCATCACAGATTCTGAGAAAAGAAAAATGGGTTGATTCGGTTTTCAGTACGTTGACGCCGGATGAGCGCATTGCTCAGCTTCTAATGGTCAGAGGTTACTCTAACCGCGATTCTGTATATAATAATGAACTGGTGAATCTTGTCAGTAATTACAAAATTGGTGGTGTCTGTTTCTTTCAGGGAGGTCCTGTCAGACAAGCACTATTAACTAACAGAATCCAGGAATCATCAAATGTGCCTGTATTTATTGCCATTGATGGTGAATGGGGATTGGGCATGAGACTCGACAGCACTTTTTCGTTTCCCAAACAGATGACCCTTGGAGCAATCAGAAGCGACCAGTACATCTATGAGATGGGAAGGGAAATTGCCCGTCAGATGCATAGGGTGGGGATTCATTTGAATTTTGCACCTGTTGTTGATATCAATAATAATCCTGAAAATCCGGTGATTAATGCACGGTCTTTTGGCGAAGACAGAATGAGGGTTGCAGAAAAATCATATTTCTATATGAAAGGGATGCAGGATGAAGGACTGATAGCTATAGCAAAGCATTTTCCGGGACATGGCGATACTGATACTGATTCCCATTATAGCCTCCCTATAATTCCCAAATCAAGAGCTACCATCGATTCACTGGAACTTTTCCCTTTCAAATATTTGATTGACAGAGGTATAAAAGGAATAATGGTTTCTCATTTAAGAGTGCCTGCACTCGATACTTCGCAAAATTCAATAGCCACACTTTCCGAGCCTATCCTAAAGGGTTTGCTGAGAAAAGAGCTGGGATTTAAGGGAATGATTATTACCGATGGTATGGATATGAAGGGTTTGGTTGACTACTCCGATTTTGGTAAGGTTGAAGCCGATGCCCTCAAGGCAGGAAACGATATTTTACTCTTGCCGGTAGATGCCAAAAGAGCCATCTCAAATATATGCCAGGCAATTGATGAAGGTTATATCACACAGCAACTGGTTGACGAGAAATGCCGGCAAGTGCTGGAATGGAAATACGAAGCAGGATTGAATAAATTAAAGCCAATTGTTATCGAAAACCTGTTGAATGACCTCACTTCGCGTGAATCAAAGCAACTCGCATTAATGACAAATGCGAGAGCAATTACACTTTTGTCAAATAAAAACCACATCATACCTATTAAAAACCTTGATACCAATAATATAGCGTGTCTGGTTATTGGTGATACAACAAATACCGCTTTTCAATTCGCGGTATCTCAATATGCACCTGCCAGGATGTTTAATTTGCCTAAAGAAGCTACAAGATTTGAATTTGATTCAATCGCAAGGCAACTTGAACCTTACAACCTGATCATAGCCGCATTCTCAAGATCAAGTGACCTGCCATCTAAGAGATTTAATATTACTGAAGTTGCGGCTTCATTTATTGATTCATTGTCTATTCGCAAAAGACTGATTTTAAATTTATTTGCCAGTCCGTACTCACTTCGGTATTTTAAAAATGCGACCAATTACGATGGCCTTATCCTATCTTATCAGGATAATAATCTGATGCAGGAGTTGACTGCACAGGCTATATTTGGGGGAAGGGTAATTAACGGACAATTGCCTGTTTCAGCAGATTACCGATTTAATACAGGAGATGGTCTGCAATCTAAAGATGTGCTTAGACTGGCTTTCGGAATGCCGGAAGAAGTGAATATCGCGTACAATGATCTGCTGCCCATTGATTCCATTGTCTATGATGCCATTGACCAGCAAGTTTTCCCGGGAGCCCAGGTTCTGGTGATTAAGCAAGGAAAGGTGATCCTTAATAAAGCGTATGGTACAAAAACTTACGACTCATTTATCCCTGTCAGGACTGATGATATATATGACCTTGCATCCCTGACTAAAGTGTTGGGAACCACCATGATGGCAATGAAATTGTCGGAGGAGAAAGTTATAAACATCGACAGAAAATTAAGTTATTATAATGAGGCCCTGGTCAAATCGAATAAGAAAGATGCCACTATTAAAGAAATTATGGCACATGAAGCCAGGTTTCAATCGTATATTCCTTTTCATTCCGGCTTACAGACTGATACAACACAGGGGTTGAGCGAATTACTTGCCAAGCACTACAGCATCGCATATCCCAACCGGATTGCAGACGGTTTATATGGCAGTCAGGAACTGGCTGATAATATCATTGACTCAATTATCAGTTCGCAGATGCTGATCAAAAAAGGGTACAGATATAGTGACCTGGGATTTATTCTTTTAGCCAGGACCTTCGAAACTCTGACTGATCAGCCAATGACCAGTTATCTGGATAAAAACATCTACAACAAGCTGGGATTGACAACCATGGGGTTCCATCCTCGTGATCGGTTTGGCTTGGAAAGAATTGCTCCGACTGAATTCGATAAGACCTTCAGACGACAAGTGATACATGGAGATGTTCATGATCAGACAGCTGCTTTATTGGGCGGAGTTGCCGGACATGCGGGGCTATTTTCTGATGCCGTGGACGTTGGTATAATGCTGCAAATGATTTTAAATAATGGTAGTTACGGTGGGGAGCAAATATTTGATTCTGTTACAGTAGCAAAATTCACTGGTTATCAGTTTCCCGGAAGAGGTAACAGGAGGGGAGCAGGGTTCGATAAACCGCCATTAAAAGCTGATGATCCTAGTCCCGCATGCAGTTTCGTTTCATCCTCAAGTTACGGCCATAGTGGGTTTACAGGGACATACTTCTGGGTTGATCCCGAAGAGGAACTGATATATGTGTTTCTAAGCAACAGAGTATTCCCGGATGCTGAAAATACCAAAATCACCAGGTTAAATATCCGGACAAAAATCCACGAACAGATTTATAAAGCAATAAAAAAGGGACAACCTAATGGATTCGCTTATAATCAGTAAGACTGTTCGGTAAGGCTATCCTGTTAGGCTATTCAGCAAGGCTATTCTGTAAGGCTTTTCTGTAAGACTATTCTGTAAGGATATTCTGAGTTTGATGGCCTTATAGATTTACTTCAATTTATATGCAGTCACCGAGTTTTTAAAGAATGTTGGCACATACAGAATTCGTTCGTAAGGATCGAATTCAATATCAGCAGCATTTATTTCTTTTGGAGTAGTGTCGAGGAGCAATAGTTTTGGTTGTCCTTGCTGCACAAGGTGAACTCTGCCGCTCCAGTCAGATATCAGATAAGTACTATCACCAACTGCCTCAATACCATCTATTGATCCGGTTTCTTCAATAAAAGTACTCATTGTCTTCGTGGTAAGGTCAAGTGCTGCAATCTGATTCTTCTGACCGCACAGCAATCTGCCTGTCTCGTAGAACAACCCGTTTGTTGGTTGATCGGCCTGATAAAGAATATCCATTACACCGTTGAAAATTTCGAAGATGTAATTTCCCTTAGAGTCCGACACGAAGACCCTGCCATCAGCACCAACTGCAATATCGTTGAGATTTACCGCTTTTGGATGTTTGTACCTTTGGGTTATTTTTGACCCAGTGACATCAATTTCAATAACTTCATCAATATTGGTGACATAAAGTTTACCCTGTAACAGACCCATTCCCTTAGGTGCATCCATTTCTTTCACCCATTCATAATTAATGATGTTTCCATTTTCTTTGTGACGAGTAACGTACCCGTTACCATCTTTTTCCCACGGATTATCATTAATATTGGCAACATAGATTATCTTCTCGGAAGGATCAAAAAGAACTGATTCGGGAGTTTTTAATCCGGCTGATGTTTCCCACAACTTTTCAAGCCGCTCATTAACATATACTTCTTGGGCAATGGCACTTGCACCAACGAATGTTATCAGGATAATAAGTGTAATGATTTTTTTCATAGCCATGCTATTTATGTTTTCAAACTAACAACTTAAATATTTTAAATGTTTTTAAGTCGAAATTTCCCTCCTGAGTGGTGGCAGAAGTCCGGGGCGGTTAAAATTCACCTATTAGGATAGAAGGGGAGTTTCGTCAATTACCCGTTGCCTGAATGGAACAGGCAAATTGGTTACTTATAAAATATGGTCTAAAGTAGTATCAACTTTAGGTCAACTTTAGGTCAACTCTAAGTCAACCCTAAGTCAACTATAGGTTCTACGTAGAGTTGACATAAGCTTGACCTAATAATATCTTAAGAATGGCTGACACTTGACAATACCAATAATAAAGTAGCTTAAGATTTTTTTCATCATGCTTAATTTGCTAAAGCCCGGAGGTTGTTTAAAAATGCTGAATTAAATTTTAATGAATAGTTATAAATTTAGAAAAATGTCTATCTTTGCAGCCCAATTAAATGCGGATGTGGCGTAATTGGTAGCCGCGCCAGACTTAGGATCTGGTGCCGAGAGGCGTGGGGGTTCGAGTCCCTTCATCCGCACAACGACAAAGGAAAACTTTGTCAATAAAGTAAAAAGAAAAAGGACACTCGAAAGTGTCCTTTTTCTATAAATGAATATTTGCCGTTTTTTCAGACTTTTTGAAGCGCTTGGTCAAGGTCAGCAATAATATCCTTAACGTCCTCAATTCCTACTGAAAATCTTACTAAATCATCACTGATTCCGGCTGCAAGTTTGTTTTCATGGCTTACAGCGGCATGGGTCATTGACGCGGGATGTTGAATTAAAGATTCAACACCACCCAATGAAACAGCAAGCAGAGCGAGTCTTACATTATCCATTAAATTTCTTCCAGCTTCAAATCCACCTTTAAGACCAAAACTCATCATAGAACCGGGTCCCTTCATTTGCTTTTTTGCTAGTTCATATTGAGGATGAGATTCTAATCCAGGATATTTAACCCAACTAATCTTTGGATGGTCTTCAAGAAATTTAGCCACTTTCATTGCATTTTCCTGAGCCTTTTCAACTCTTACAGCAAGTGTTTTAACTCCTCTTAAAGCCATAAATGCTTGCGTTGGGTCCATATTACATCCCCCATAAACCATTGAATGCCTGATCTTTTTATATATCTCTAAAGTTTTTGTTACAATTATTCCACCAACAATATCAGCGTGCCCATTGATGAATTTGGTAACTGAATGAAGAACCACATCTGCTCCATGCTCAAGTGGTTTCTGAAGGTAGGGGGAACTAAATGTATTATCGACGACTAAAATAAGGTCATGCTGTTTTGCTATTTTGGCACACGCTTCAATATCGGTGATCCCAAGCGTTGGATTAGCCGGGGTTTCAACATATAGTACCTTAGTTTCAGGTCTAATGGCATTTATTATCTCCTCCAGGTTTGAAGTATTTACAAATGTGGCTTCGACATTAAAGCGGGAAAAATCCTGTTCGAGCACTCCTCGTGCCGGTCCATAAACAGCATCTGAACTTACTATATGAGCACCGGCATTCAGCAGGGCCATGAAAACGCTATTTATTGCTGCCATTCCCGAGCTGGTTGCTATACCATCGTAACCATTTTCAAGATCAGCAATGTTTTTTTCAAAAGCCCTTATCGTTGGATTCCCAATGCGGGTATAAATATATCCATTGCTTTTCCCTGAGAAACAATCAGCGCCATGCTGAGCGTTTTTAAATTTAAATGTAGATGTTTGATAAATAGGCACTGTTGCACTGCCGTACTCATCTTCAAAAGCACCTGAGTGAATCAGCTTAGTGCTGAATTCTTTTCCATTCATGTTCATGGTAGTTTTAGATTTGGTTGAAATTTTATAAGTGTATATATCCTTTATTCTCGGACATAATCAATAATTGTTTTGTAAATTTCTTTAATCTTGTGGGTAAACTCCGATTCGGTATCCCATTCTGTCATACTCTTACAATTTACCATTGCTCGTACTACTTCAGGCTCGAAAGGTAATTTGCCGGCAACAATAATTTTTTGATGCAAACCAAAAGATTCAATCTGTTCGGTGATCTTAACATTTAAATCGTATTTATTGATAATAATGAAGATTTCCTGACTATCTGATTTAAGAGACTCAATTAAACGCTTTAAATCACTAAGTGCTGATAAAGATGGTTCAGTTACAATAACGATCTTGTCGGTGCCAGTGATTGTGGCGGCCACCGGACAACCTGTTCCCGGAGGACCATCCAGAATTATAGTTCTGAGCTTATAATCGCGTGCAGCCTCCTTGGCTTTAGACCTTACAAGAGATACCAGTTTCCCGGTATTTTCTTCTCCCGGTGCCAATCGCCCCCATACCATATAACCATTCCGGTAGTCCCCGGCATACAATCGGCTTTTTTCTGAAACTACTGTTGTTATAGCTCCAAAAGGACAAACTCTTAAGCACAGATTACAACCGTCGCATAAGAATTTATTGATGGTATAAAGGTCGTTTTCTTTTTTAATCGCATCAAAACGGCAATATGATTGACAAATTCCACACTGCTTGCAAACATGCGGATTGATAACAGCCTTTGTGCTTCCTGCAAAAGGAATCTCTTCAATCTTTGCAGGATCAAAGATGAGGTACAGATTAGCAGCATCGGTATCACAATCAGCTAATACTACTCTCTCGTCCATAGTTGCAAACGCAGAACTGATGCTGCTTTTGCCGGTTCCGCCTTTACCGCTGATTATGGCTATTTCCATATGTGTTAACCAAGTAATTAAACATCTCTATAAAGTTGGCGTATAATTCAGGGTGGTAATCAGTCGCAATTCGGCCGTTGGAATAGCTGGATGCAATTGATTTACTGTAAGGGATTTCAAGAAGCAGTTTAATGTTTTCTTTTTTCAGGTAATTGTATATTTCATCGTTGCCAATTCCTGCTTTATTTATAATTACACTGAAGTGTTTCCCTAATTCCCTAAGTGTAGCAACCGATTGTATCAAGTCGCTAAGTCCAAAAGGTGTAGGTTCAGCAACCAGGATAACATGATCAGCAAACAAGACAGTGTGAACGAACGGACATGAAGTCCCCGGAGGTGAATCCAGAATTGCGATTCCATCGCTAGGTACTGTATTTAACGCAGTTTTTATTACTGAGACCGGAGAATAGGTACCTGAGCAGGTTTTAGATTCAATTACCATATTAAGTGGATATCCTTCATAACTGCCGGTCAAAGCCTCAACTCTGTAGGTAGTTACTATTCCCTCATCAACATTACGAATAGTGATGGCATCCTGATTACATGCGACTATACAAGCTCCACAGTCGTGGCATAATTCATCATACACCCTGATTATTCCTGCTGGAGGAATCATAAGAATGGCATTATAGTTACAATATTCCCGACACTTTCCGCAAAAAGTGCATTTGTCAATATCAAACTCAGGCACAGTTTTTATAACCTCCACACTGCCAATCTGCCTGCCTTTAATAAAAAGCATATCATTGGGCCCTTCTGCATCACAATCAATCAGGGTGGTATGGTACCCTGATGATTGTAACACATGGAATAAGCATGTTGATATAAGAGTTTTGCCGGTGCCGCCTTTGCCGCTGGCAACAGCAATTTTCATCGATACATTCACTTACTTATAATTACCGCTTTGGAGACGTCGTCCCTTGCCGGTTCTATTTGATTTATCGGCCTTTCGGCGTAAACCCATACCTCTACCTAGTTGAAATTGATCGTGTGTGTCGTCCTCATGCAAACAACGTCCTAATTTCCTGCCGTCCCCGGAACCTTTTCCCAATGGGCCGGTACCATCCATCCGTGGCATAGTACTTATTTTTTTTGATAATGAATATCAAAATTTAATGAGAATGATTATGGTCGTGATGGTTGCATACTTCGCCTCTTACTTCAAGTTTACCTTCGACGAAATCTTTAACCAAAGCTTCGGCTGATTTAACAGGTGCGCCAATAAAGGCATTAATATTCTGCTCATTGAACAGAGTAACAGCTTGTTGTCCCATACCACCGGCAATTACATCGGTCACGCCAAATTGAGCTACCCACTTGGGGTATAAACCAGGTACATGCTCGGGAGGAGTGACCCGTTTTGTTGCTGTAATTACATTATTCTCAACCTCAACAATTGCGAATTCTTCACAATGGCCGAAATGAGCACATAAAATCCCATTTTCAAGGGGTATTGCAATACGCTTATTCATAGTGCGATTTTTAAAGTTTAAGTTTAGTTTGCTGAAGGCATAACATCCTTCTTGTAAAGTTTTTCATATACTTTATCCTTATCAAGCTTCTTGGTGCAGAAAAACCAGTCGTAACAAGTAGTATTCATATCAGTTGATTCCATTCTTTCTTTAGCAACACCACAAGATCCTGCTGTTGGAACTATTACTTCATCACCAGGTCTCCAGTCGGCAGGAGTTGCTATTGAGAATTCGTCAGCTGTCTGAAGAGCTATTAATGCTCTGTGAAGTTCATCAAAATTTCGTCCCAAGCTAAGTGGATAATAGATAATTGCCCTAATGATACCCTTAGGATCGATAATAAAAACAGCTCTTACAGCTTTAGTATTACTTTCACCTGGCATTAGCATGCCATATTTATGGGCTACTTCCATTGTGATATCCTCAATAAGAGGAAATTTAACTTCCACATCTTTCATGCCCTTGTATTCTATCTTTTCTTTGATAGTTCGTAGCCATGCAATGTGACTATAAAGGCCATCAACCGATAAACCAACCAATTTGCAATTCAGAGCATCAAACTGCGGTTCCATAGTAGCAAAAGTCATGAATTCTGAGGTACAAACAGGAGTAAAGTCTGCAGGGTGGCTAAATAGAATAACCCATTTCCCTTTATAATCAGAAGGGAAATTTATTTCACCCTGAGTAGTTACTGCTTTAAATTCAGGCGCATTTTCGCCAATACGAGGCATTGAAAATAATTGTTCTTCCATGGTTTCTTGCTTTTAAGATTAGTACTAAGTTATTTTCCTTTTTGATTGATCAATTCAATAATTTCTTCTATAGTTCTTTCTGGTTGTTTTAGGATTACCATTTGAATGTTCAGGCTTTCAAGTACAGATTTTATTTTAAATCCATATTCCCCTGAGACGATCATATCAACATTCTTTCCTGCTAAGATTTCAACAGCAGCCAGTCCGGCACCTTCATCCGCGCTTTTTGCTGAATTTGGAAGAAATTCAATCGATCCCGAATCAGTATCATAGATTACAAACCAGGCACATCTTCCAAATCGTTCATCAATGGTTGACTGGAGTGAATTACCTGATGATGTTATCGCAGTTCTCATATTGGTTCTTCAAGTTTATTTGTTAGTGTTTCATCATGATATACCTGAGTCCATTCGCTTCCGCAAAGTGGACATCTGTTTGTTTTTACTTCATTGCTTGATACATTAAAATAGCAACCACAGCTATTACAGGAATGCCAACTGCTATCGAAATATACTTTGCCTCCTTCTATTATTATTTGTCTTCCTTCGACGAATGCTTTGGCAATTTTCTGTCTGGCTGATGAGTATATTCTAGTGAATGTTGGCCTCGAAACACACATGGTATTTGCAGCTTCAGAGTGATTAAACATGTCGTAATCGCATAATTTCAGAGCCTCATATTCTTCAAAAAGCAAACCAATTGCTTCTTTTTGATTTTTAGCTATACCGGGCCCATATGGTTGAAATCCTTTTACAGATGGAGGATTCATTAACTTCCTGGGGACTTTTATTCTTGTCATAATTGAGTAATAGTTCAGTACAAATATAGTGAACAATAGTTCATAAAGTACATTATTTTACTATTTTTGTTAAATTTTTTTTCTTATGATCACCCAATACAGGTTCATTACCCCCGAAATGCTCAATTGCAATGGAACTCTTTTTGGCGGTACCACAATGCAATGGATGGATGAAGTAGCTTTTATTGCTGCAACGCGGATATCGAGACAAAAGATGGTTACAGTTTCAGTTGACAATCTTAAATTTATCTCACCTATAAAACCCGATTCTTTCGTTGAGATTAGTGCACAACTGCTAAAAGCAGGTCATGCCAGTCTTAACATAATAGTTGAAGTTTTTGCAGAAGGTATGTATTCTGGTGATAGGGGTCTTTCAGCAAGTGCTGTTTTTAAATTTGCAGCTGTTGGTGCAGATGATAAACCGTGCCTCATTACTAAATCTCATTAAGCTGATTGTATAGGCATCAGTAGTTCGAGTCCCTTCATCCGCACACGGCGAGGTGAAAAGTCCGGTTTGTTATTTCTTTATTTTATCCTTAAAGACCTGGCGAATTTTATCAACTTTTGGTTGAATGACAAAAGTACAGTATGGTGCATTTTTATTATTATTGTAGTAATTGACATGGTAATCCTCTGCGGGATAAAATTTCTCAAGGGCTGTGATTTCAGTTACTACCTGTTTTTCAAAAGCATTCGCTTCATTTAGTTTCTGCTTGTACTGTTCGGCAATCTCTTTCTGCTTTTCGTCATGATAGAAGATGACTGATCTGTATTGGGTTCCAACATCAGCTCCCTGTCGGTTAAGCGTAGTGGGGTCATGCGACTTCCAGAAAACCTCCAGTAAATCAGCAAAACTGATTATATCGGGATTATAGATTATTTGTGTGACTTCAGCATGACCTGTCGCACCTGATGATACCTGTTCATAAGTTGGATTTGGCCTCTTACCTCCTGAATATCCCGGCTTGACTGATATTACACCTTCAAGTTGTTGAAAAACTGCTTCGGTGCACCAAAAGCAACCTGATCCAAATGTCGCAACTTCTTGTTTCGCTTGTTCCATTTTTGTATTGTTGGTAGTAGTCTGACCGTCATTGTTCGTATTCTGGGAGCACGCAACGATGCCGCCAAAAAACAATACCGTCAGTGTAATATATTTTATGGAGTTCATGTTAGTAGCTAATTAACAGAGATTTATATATCATGTTCAAGTGAAGAATGATTAAAATGAAACGTAGTATCTGCTCATAAATTACAAAAGTCAATAACAAATAGGGATTAGCTTGGTTATTTTAGTATTTTCGTTAAAATAATTCCCGACCAATAAGGAAATATGAGACTAAGGCTATTTGCGTTCATTATAAGTATATTGTCTTTTTACCAGTTATCAGGACAGATTAGTGAGGGTGGATTCCCACCTGATTATTATGCCCGCGCCTCACAGGAATCTGAAATCTTTGAATTACAAGCACCGGATTATGAACTTCTTAAAAGACAAGATGACTCCATCAGCATGATAGGTGAACCTGAACGGGTTGGTATCCTGATCAATACTGATATTAGTCCTTCGGATACAGGCAAGTGGGTTACTACAAGTGAATATGGTATTTATTCATGGTCGCTTAATATTAAAGTGAAATCTGCTACCGGTCTTGCATTTTATTTCAGTGAGTTCCAATTGGCTTCTGATGATAAGCTCTTTTTGTATTCAGAAGATCGGAGACATCTTATAGGAGCATTCACCGAAAAAAATAATAAACCGCATGGTCTGTTCTCGACTGAAATTGTGATGGGGGAGTCGGTGATCATTGAGCTTGTTACCTCGGATATGTATTCTCCGGTTAGGAAGTTCAGAATTTCGGATATACTTGTTTCCTATAAACCAATGGAATTCTCACTGCTTGATGGCTCGAGGGTTTTGCGGGCTTCTGATCCCTGTGAAGTTAATATCAAGTGCGAAGAGGGGTCTGACTGGCTAGACCAGGCCAATGGAGTAGTAAGAATAATGGTTAGAAATAATCAAGTTGCATATTGGTGTACTGGTTCAATTATGAATAATACTGCTCTGGATTTCAGGCCGTTGATACTCACGGCTGATCATTGTGCACTTTCTAATGGGATATATTCCTCAGCATCCGATGTTGCACAATGGGTATTTTATTTTAAACATGAATCTGTTTCATGTACAAACAATAATCCAACCGGCACAAGAAGTATGACAGGTGCTGTTAAGTTGGCTTCCAGTCATTCATTTGCATATGATGGAAGTGATTTTTACTTACTTGAATTGTTTGAAAATATTCCCAACGACTATCAGCCATATTTTCAGGGATGGAATGCATTAAGTGAACTGAGTGATAACGGAGTGTCAATACATCATCCGGCCGGTGATGTTAAAAAGATAAGTACATACAATACAGGGTTGGAGATAACACAATGGGGTGATACTCCCGGGTCTCATTACCTTGTTCACTGGAGTTCAACACCAAACGGTTGGGGTGTGACTGAAGGGGGTTCTTCAGGAGCACCATTGTTCAATTCCTCAAAGCAGATTATAGGGCAATTAACCGGTGGTGAGTCAGATTGCTCTAATACCTTAGGTCCTGATTATTTTGGTCGTGTTTCTTATTCATGGGAAAGTAATGGCACGCACGATTCGCTAAAACTTGCACCATGGCTCGATCCATTATTAAGTGGATTGAGAGTCATGCAAGGGACTTATAATACTAAAGTAGCACTTGCACAGTTTGTGGCTGACGAGAATGTGATTCCTGTGAACTCATATGTGAATTTCAGCGACCTGAGCGTTAATTCTCCCACATCATGGAGATGGCATTTCGAAGGGGGTACACCTTCCCAATTAGATACGCAGACTCCTGAAAAGATCTATTACGACAAATTAGGAACTTATGATGTGATGCTCGTAGTTACAAATGAGTTTGGAACTGATACAACATTGTTGGAAGATTATATCAGGGTTGTTCCTGTGGTTTATCCCAATCCCACACGCAACAAGATCAATATTTTGTTTGGAGATGATCCTGGTCCTCACCAGATAATGATAATGAATTCTTTAGGAAAAGTAGTTTCGCAATTTGAACTATCTGGAATAACTCACGCACACGAGTTTTCTTTCCTGGGAATGCCTGCAGGCCTCTACATCATTAAAGTAAAATCACCTGCTACAGAAGAGAATTACAAAGTATTGTTCTCACCACTATAGCCCGGTGTTTTTTTTTAACTCTGCTTGCGAACAGAGCTTTCTCAATAATAAACTGTCCCCTATAAGTCTGGAACTATTATTGAATGGGCTGAATAATTACAATCTGAGAAAATGACTAATTAGTAATATTTTATGGTTTCATCAATTACCTGAGTAAAAAGCTCTTTGAGGCCTAGTCCCATTTCAGCTGCTTGTTTAGGAACAATGCTTGCTTCTGATAATCCCGGAATGGTATTTACTTCAAGGAAATAGAACTGTGAAGGGCGTTCAGGTGTTTCGGGAGTAAGTATATAATCGAACCTTACTATTCCTCTGCAGTTGAGTTTGCGGTACAATATCAGCGAAATACTCTTACACTCATCAGTAAGCATTTCACTAATTCTTGCAGGGGTTATCTCATTTGAGAATCCTGCAGTATATTTTGCTTCGTAATCGAAGAATTCATTAACGCTCACAATTTCCGTCAGAGGCAACACCACCATCTTTTGATCTTTCTCGAAAATCCCACAGGTGATTTCGATTCCGGGTATAAATTCCTGGACAAGTACTTCATCATCAAAAGCAAAAGCATTGTCAAGAGCCGGTTTTAATTCCTCAGGCACATGCACTTTCGAAATTCCGACGCTTGATCCATTGCAATTTGGCTTTACAAAGCATGGCAGACTGATGAACTCAATGATATGGGATAAGTTTAGGGTATCACGCTTATGAAGATAGAGGGTCTTTGCTGCATTAAATCCCCACCCCTTAATCAGTTCATTTGTAAGATATTTATTAAAAGTAAGGGCTGAAGTGGTCCTGCCACATGTATTATAAGGAACGCCCATCATATCGAGATATCCCTGAAGTTTGCCATCTTCACCCGGCGTGCCGTGGATGCCAATAAAAGCTGCATCAAACTTTATTTTTTCGTTTGGAAGACGTAGAGTAAAATCATTCTTGTCAATTTCATAAGGAGTACTTCCTTCAAGATACAACCATCTGTCTTCAGTGATATTTATCTGATAAACATTAAATTGTTCTGCATCGAGGTTCGCGGCAATAACCCTTCCGCTACTAACAGAAATTTCATATTCCTTTGAATAACCGCCTGTTAACAGTGCTATATTTTTTTTCATTTTGACAGATGATTTGACTGCAAAAATACAAGAAAAACAGCCGACAGGATACTGTTCTTATGGCCCTTTCAAAATTGTTTATATTTGCATGTCAAACAATAAATGACAACTCAAATAAGTTATTGGGAAGTGCTGAATAAAAAGTGCATTTCTTAGCCGTAAATCATGCAACTATAGTATCATGAATTTCATTGAATTCATAAAAACCAGGATATTTCTCCGCCATTTAATTTTATCAATAATACTTTCAGCAGTTTTAATTGCCTTTATTCTTGGAATGCTAAAATGGTACACCCACCATGGTGAATCCTATAAAGTGCCTTCACTTGTTGGCCTTACCCCTGAGCAAATAGATCAACTGACAACGATTGACAATTTTGAAGTTTTGATCATTGATTCGGTGTTTGATTCCCGGCAACCAAGAGGAACAGTACTTATACAGGATCCTGTTCCAGGCACTTATGTAAAGAAAGACAGAAAGGTATATCTCACCACGGTAGCTGTGCTTCCTGAAAGAATAAGTATGCCAAATCTGGTTGATTTAACACTCCGTCAGGCGAAAGCCACAATAGAAACTTACGGACTAAGGCTTGGAGAAGTTAATTATGTACCGGATATTGCTGCAAATGCAGTGCTTGCACAATTTTATAAAGGCAGGGAGGTCGAAGCAGGCTTTGAATTGCTCAAGGGTTCTGTTATTGATTTAAGAGTGGGGCAGGAGATGGGCAATGGAAAATATCAGGTCCCCTTTGTCGTTGGCAAAACCCGTGAAGAAGCTGAAGCCATTCTACGAAAATTCTATTTTGTGATAGGTGATGAATCTTTCGAGGATAATGCCAATCCTGAAACTGCCAGGGTTTATTCTCAATCCCCTTCTGCTGATCAGGGCGAATTCTTAAATCCGGGGCAGCCTGTTAATTTAATTTATAGGGATCCTGAGAAGTTTGACTTTGATGAGTACCTTGAATCTCTTCAAAATAAAGAGGAATCAAATGAAATTATTGAATAATTTAGTGTATTGATTGTTAGATAAAGACACATAAAGACATATAGATGAGAATTCTTTGGGCAATTTTCTTAATAACCTTTATTTCTTATTCCGCTGTCGCGCAAGAAAGGGTCACGGGTATTATTGTAAATCCAGCTGTTAAAAATGCCGTAAAAACTACAAAGTCGGTCCGGCTACAGACTACCGGTTTACAATTACCTTTCTTTGATGATTTCAGTAATGTAAAATCCGTTTTTCCTGACCAAAACCACTGGTCGGATAATTATGTTTTCATTAATGAAGAGTACCCTGTAATGCCTCCCACAGTTGGAGTGGCTACTTTTGATGCTATCGACAACCAGGGGCAGTTATATGGTCACGCCAATCCATTTGGATTTGGAGCTGATACGCTTACCTCCCATGAAATACGGCTCGACTCAATCACCACAGGCACTCCCCGTAAATTAGTGCCAGCCGATTCCATATATTTTAGTTTCTTCTACCAGCCACAGGGATTTGGGAATGCACCTGCTGCAAGAGATTCATTAGTGCTCGAATTTCTGGCTCCCGATGAAAGTCTTATTACCATCAATCCTGCCGACACTGTAATTACAGGAACTGACACTCTATATATACCTGCTGATACTATTATACAGGAGAACTGGGTAAATATGTGGAGTTCAAGAGGTTATACCTTGCAAACATTCCTTAACGAAGGGAACAGGGAGTTTATGCAAATATTAGTGCCCATAACCGATAGTGCCCGTTTCTTCAAGCCAAATTTCCGATTCAGATTCAGGGGCTACGCCAGTCTTGCAGATGCAACCCTTCCTGACTGGCAGAGTAATGGCAGTCAGTGGAATATTGATTATATCTACCTCGATATTGATAGAACAGTTAATGACACTACCCATGCCGATGTGGCCTTTGCAGACAAGGCACCCAATATGCTTTCACGATATACCTCCATGCCTTACATCCAGTACAGGTCGAACTTTGTAAATGAAATGGCTGATAATATTGATATTAAAATCACGAATCTGGATGACGTATCCTACAATGCATCATACAGATATGAAGTGACCGATGACCTGAACCGACTGATTAATGTGTATGATGCAGGGAATTATTTTGTAGCACCTTTTTCTACAAGTGGTTATGTTACTGAGCCCTCATTTGCAAGACCGCCGGTTAATTTCGTTTATCCTATCAATAATCCTGAGCCTGTTACCTTTACAACAACTCATATTCTTAACACAGAAGCCAACCTGGGCAGGAGACAAAACGACACCATAAGATTTAAGCAGGTATTCAGCAATTATCTGGCTTATGATGATGGGACTGCAGAAGCAGGATATGGAATTACACCGTCCGGTGCACAAGTGGCCATCAAGTTCCAGCTCAACAGGTCTGATTCATTATTTGGGGCCAACATCTTCTTCAATCAAACGCTCACTCAAGGAAATGTTCAGAATTTTTATCTGAATGTGTGGAATGACTATTTCGGGAAACCAGGTGATCTTATATACTCCAGGTTCGGATATCAACCCGTAATAGAGGACAGCCTGAACAAGTTTTTCTTTTACAGGCTCGATAGTGCCATCATGATTGAGCCGGGAAGATTTCCCAACAGAATCTTTTACATTGGCTGGGAGCAGGCAACTGATAACATGCTGAATATCGGATTTGACAAGAATAACTCAGCTCAACAATATTTATACTTCCGCACCTTTGGTAACACCTGGAATTCAAGTCAGTATGAAGGTGCTGTGATGATTAGACCGGTTATTGGTACTGAAACGCCACTTTCTTTAGAAGAGAAAGCAGTAGGAAAGGAGTTTTCTGTTTATCCTAATCCGGCTACAACACCGAATATTAAGGTATCCTCAACCATCAAGTCTTCGGATTTCCATAATTACTTGTTGACGATTGTCTCTTCTGAAGGAAGGATAGTGATGGAAATGCCATTAACCAACGAACTCAACATTGGCAATCTGACCAAAGGATTCTACATGATTATGCTCAGAGATGGAAATCGTACGCTGGCAGTTGAAAAACTTATCGTCAATTTTTAAGAGTGGAAGATCTGTATCCTGGCAAAGAAGAGCATGAAGCACCCGAAATGCTCGAAGATGAGAATTCGGAATCTGAACTTTATGAGCATCACCGGATAATTGCCGATAGGGGACAAGGCTTGTTGCGAATCGACAAATTTTTAATGTCGAGAATAGAGAATGCTTCACGTAATAAAATTCAGCAGGCTGCAAAAGCGGGTAATATTTTGGTGAATGAGAAGCCTGTCAAATCTAACTACAGGATAAAGCCTTTAGATGTGGTCTCTGTTGTAATGACCCATCCGCCAAGGATAAACGAAATACTCCCTCAGGAAATACCACTTGATATAAGATTCGAGGACAAACACCTGCTGGTTATTAACAAAGCAGCCGGTATGGTTGTACATCCGGGTCACGGCAATTGGGATGGAACCCTTGTGAACGCCTTACTGTGGCATTTTCAGAAGAATGGTGATAATACTACCAATCCTCTGTTGGTTCATCGGATCGACAAAGATACATCGGGAATCCTGCTGGTAGCCAAAACTGAAGAGGCACAAACCCGGTTGGCAAAGAATTTCTTTGACCATACCATCGACAGAACATATAATGCCATTATCTGGGGCGTTCCAAAGGAAGACAATGGTACTATTACCGGCCATGTAGGACGAAACCTGTCCAACCGGCTTATAATGTCGGTTTTCCCTGATGGCGATCACGGAAAACATGCGGTAACCCATTACCGGATTCTTACCAATCTAAGCTACATCAGCCTCATCGAGTGCAAACTTGAAACCGGCAGAACCCACCAGATCAGAGCCCATATGAAGTATCTTGGTCATCCACTCTTCAACGATGAACGATATGGTGGTAATAAGATTTTAAGAGGCACTACATCAGGGGCCTATAAGAAGTTTGTTGAAGACTCCTTCAAGCTATTACCACGACAAGGCCTACACGCAAAATCCCTTGGATTTAAGCATCCTATTACCGGGGAAGCAATGTTTTTCGACTCGGAACTTCCTGCTGATATGAATTCATTAATTGAAAAATGGGAAAGTTTTATCAGGAATCGTAAATGATTTATCTGCTGAAAATCTCATTTCTCCGTATTAATAATAAATTTGCAGTCTGCTATAAAGATTTTATGATGAGAAAGGCTGCCGGCATATTTTTAATACTTACGCTATGCTTCAATAGTGTGGGTTATTATGGCCTGCATCTTATCACTAAAAACAAAATCAGGCAGGAGATCAAAATGAAAATAAAGCAACAAGTGCCTACTGATGAACTTGTTAAAATAGAATACTCATCTTCAAACCAATCAGAATTCTATTGGATTCACGACAGAGAATTCAGGTACAAGGGCACTATGTATGATATTGTTTCGAGGGAGAAGGTAAGTGAGAACCTGACGATTCTGCATTGTGTGACCGACCATCAGGAAACACAACTGTTTAAAGACCTTGATACTTATGTAAAGAATAATATGGACTCCCAAAAGGGGAGCCGGCAGGCTTCATCATTATACAGTAACCTGATGTTTAGTCTCTTTCCTCCTTCAAACCAGGTCTGTTTTAATGAAACTGAGATAAAGACGAATAATTGGTATCATTATAATGATCTCTACAGATCTCCCCTCATTTCTATCAATTTTCCGCCTCCCAAAACTGCTTCATAATTTAATATTTCATTATTCGGAGACTTTTAATTCTGTGGCATTAAGCTGGCATGGTTTTGGTCTCCTGACTCTTATTACATACAATGAAATGGATATAGAATACTCCTTTCATTGTAGATTTACTTTATAAAACATCTATACGACCAATTATCTATACTTTAAGAAAATAACAATGAAATATAAATGGATTTTGTCATTTATACTGGTTTGTTCTGCACTTCCTTTGTTCAGCCAGACAATCACTGTAATTGACAATTTAACTGCCCAGCCTATCACCAATGTGGCTATATATTCGGTTGAACCTTCATTAAGCGTTATAACCAATCCACGGGGACAGGCCAACATCACTGTTTTTAAAGAAGCTGACAGTATATATATACAGCACGTCAGTTATGAAATCAAGGTTTTAAACTTTGAACAATTGAGTAGTGAGTCTATAATCTTACTCACCCCGGTTAACTTCTCACTCGATGAGGTTGTAATATCTGCAAACCGATGGGAACAACAGAATAAGGATATCCCACACCGGATCCAGAAGATTACCCAGAGGGATATACTTTTTCATAACCCACAGACAGCTGCTGATTTGCTGGCAGCCGGAGGCTATGCATACATTCAGAAAAGCCAAATGGCCGGTGGATCTCCCATTTTGAGGGGATTTTCTACCAATAGGGTGCTGCTGGTAGTTGACGGAGTTAGGATGAACAATGCGATTTTCCGAACCGGAAATTTACAGAATGTAATCTCACTCGATGCATTATCAATCCAGAGTAATGAAATACTCTTCGGACCCGGGGCTGTTATATATGGTAGTGATGCCATAGGAGGTGTTATGGATTTTCACACACTCGACCCATTACTTACTACAAATGGAAAAGCAATTGTGACAGGAAATGCCATAGCCAGATTCAGTTCAGCAGCCATGGAGAAAACCGGCCATGTAAATTTCAATATCGGTCTTAAAAAGTGGGCCTTCAGAACGGCCATCACTTATTCTGATTTTGATGATTTAAAAACTGGCAAAAATGGGGATAACTACTTTCTCAGACCAGAGTATCAGACAACCATAAACGGAAGGGACACTGTGTTAAAAAACAGCGATCCCCAAAAACAGGTGGCATCCGGATATGATCAGTTTAACTTGTTGCAGAGAATTAAATTCAAGCCCAATGATAAGCTTGAGCTGGATTATGGATTTTACTTTTCTGAGACCACTGATGCACCCCGATACGACAGGCTTTACCTGAAAAACGGGGACGGAGATCTGGTTAATGCTGAGTGGTATTATGGTCCTCAGAAGTGGATTATGAACCGTCTTTCTGCTAAAGTGAATGATGAAACTGCTCTCTATGACGCTTTCAGAATTGATCTGTCGCACCAGTTTTATCAGGAAAGCCGGCATGATAGAAAGATGAACAACTCCCGACTAAGAAACCAGTATGAGAAAGTCAATGCACTGGCAATTAATGCTGATTTCGATAAGGTACTCAATGATAATCTTACCTTATTCTACGGAGTTGAGGGAATTCATAACAAAGTCGGCTCAACTGCCAACAGAACCAATATCTTTACCGGAGAGGAGTCGCCTACCAATACCCGCTATCCTGATGGATCTACCTGGCAGTCATACTCTTTATACACTAACTTCAAGATTGATCTTGCAGAACAGTGGATTATAAATGCAGGTGCCAGGTTCAATTATATTGCGCTGGAAGCAGATTTTGATACTACCATGTTCCCATTCCCATTTACCCATGCTTCGCTAAGTAATGGGGCTATGAATGGTAGTCTGGGAATTGTTTGGTCTCCGAAGAAGAATTTGCGTCTGTACACAAATCTTTCAACTGGATTCAGGTCGCCAAATATTGATGATCTTGGTAAGGTATTTGACTCTGAACCAGGTACGGTTGTAGTTCCGAATGCAAATCTGAAACCTGAGTATGCCTGGAATGCAGAGATAGGAACCGCTTATACATATAGTAATAAGCTTAAAGCCGATCTGTCGGTGTATTATACATTACTGGATAATGCTTTAGCGCGAAGGGATTTTAGTTACAATGGTGTCGATAGTCTGATTTATGATGGAATTCTGAGTAAAGTAGAAGCCATCCAGAACATAACCCAGGCTTATGTCTATGGTGTACAGGCCGGAGTGGAATTCATTCCATACAAAGGATTCAGGGTTTCGAGTAAACTCAGTTATCAGTACGGAAGAGAGCAGAGTGAAGACAGTTTGATTTACTATCCTTTACGTCATTCAGTTCCATTATTTGGCAATACACATATTTATTATGAGCAGCATAAATTATTAATCGACCTTTATGCCGAGTATAATGCCGGTTTGTCATATGACGACCTTCCTTTGTCTGAACGGGCTGACAGTGAGCCATATGCGAAAGATGACAATGGTTTGCCTTACGTTCCCGGATGGTATACTTTAAACCTTAAAGCTTCGTGGTTTGTTAACAAGAACTTTTCTGTCAATGCCGGAGTGGAGAATATTACAAATCAGCTGTACCGGCCTTTTGCTTCAGGTATCAGCGCTCCGGGCAGGAACTTCATTTTATCTATCAAAGCTTCATTTTAAGAGCTTAACCTCAAGCTTGGCACTATGTCTAACATAATATTAAGCAAATCGATTCAGCACTTCTGCAGGGTGTAATATCTCCCTGCAGAAGTGTTTAAATAAAAACAATTTGCAACGATTTCACGTTATTTAAGAAACCTTTATTAGAAAATTTTCTTATCTTTGGAAAAAATACAGTGCAGTGAATAAAATTATAAATCCACGATATCCCATTTGTGTCTTTCTCCATACTCGCACGGAGCTATGCAGAAAGTTATTCCTATAGCTATAAGAAACCACCAACATGTTATATAAAGTCGGGGTTTCCCGACTTTTTTGTTTTAACAATAAATTGAAAAGCCATGAACGAATTAATCATTAGCTCATTAGATGCTGCACGCATCGAAGGATGTATAGAAAAAGCCAGATCCGGAGGACTTAATGCCCCTGTAAATCTAGTGCCTCTTATGAATGAAGTAAAGAGAGCAAAGAAATTGACACCTCAGAAAATGCCTGCAGATGTAGTCACGATGAACTCAATCGTTCTTTTAAGTAATAAAAAGACCAATAAAACAGCGAAAGTTCAGATTGTGTATCCTGAACAGGCTGATGTTTCGAAACAGAAGATTTCAATATTTGCACCGGTTGGCACTGCTCTCCTTGGATACAAGAAAGGCGACACTGTCAAGTGGTCCACACCATCAGGTGATGTTGAATTTGAAATTCTTGATATTGTATACCAACCTGAATCGAGTGGTAACTTTGATGAATAATCCCCATCCGATAGAAAACAGTACCACACTTGGTGCCTGTGCCTGACAATCAAACGAAAAGAATGCTGGCAGGGAGCAAGTTGAACAGGGAATTAATAAATCTTAAGGAATTCAGCCATCGAATGCAAAGCTCTTGCACGGTGGCTGATTTCGTTTTTCAGTTCAGGAGGCATTTCAGCCATGGTGATATCAAATCCGTCAGGAACAAATACCGGATCATAACCAAAACCGAAATGTCCCTTCCTGTCATCAATTATTTTCCCGTTTACAATTCCTTTAAACTGTTGTTCCTTACCGTTGATTATAAGAGAAATCACCGTGCGGAATCTGGCTTTCCGGTTATCCACACCTTTAAGGTTTTCAAGCAACTTGGTTACATTTAAAGAAAAATCGTGATTATCACCCGCGTACCTGGCAGAAAAAACACCCGGTGCACCATCCAGAGCTTCAACCTCCAATCCGGTATCATCTGCAAAACAATCCTGATTGAAGTGATTATAGATGTGCCAGGCTTTTAATGAAGCATTCCCTTCCAGCGTAGGTTCTGTTTCAGGAATATCCTGTGTAAACCCTTTATCTGCAAGACTAACTATATTATACTTCTCTTTTAATATGTGGGAGGCCTCTTCAATCTTGTGTTTATTATTCGTCGCAAAAATCAGGATTTTCATACACGGAAATTATAATAGATTTATTTAGAATTTTCCAAAAGTATTATCAGAGTTTGTTTTATTCCGATAAGGTCAGACTTACGCATTATGATAAGGTTCATTCTTCAGAATTGTAAATGCACGGTAAAGCTGTTCAATAAAAAATAGTCTCACCATCTGATGAGAGAAAGTCATTGATGATAGTGCCATTTTACCATTGGCTTTCTCATAGACTTCCGGTGAAAATCCGTATGCACCACCAACTACAAACAACAGATGTTTAACCCCTGCATTCATATTCTTTTGCAGCCAGTCAGAAAAACCTTCCGAAGTATAACTCTTGCCTTTTTCGTCCAGAAGGATAACAACATCAGCATCCCCGAAGTATTTTAATATAAGTTTCCCCTCTGCATCCTTGAGTTGAGCAGCATTTAACTTTTTTAAATTCTTTGGAACCTGAACCTCAATGAGTTCAAACCTGATATAATGACTTAATCTTTCAGTAAAGATCTCTATACCTTCTTTCAGGTAATTATTCTCGGTTTTCCCTATGGCCAAAAGGGTTATTTTCATTCAGCAAAAATAGCTTTTTCTTCCTTGGATAACTATCTTTGTATATTTGCATGAAGTTTGTAAACTATTTGAACTAATTGGTAGGGTTTTTGCATACTATTGACCGAATGATTTCAATTGAAATTGATTATGAAAAAGAGTGGTAATTACCGAAGCGGGATTTTTTTAATCTCTTTGGCAGTGTTTTTCTTGCTGTGCTTGCCAATTGACAAAGCTAATGCTCAGGATCTGAATGTTCAGGTAACACAGGCAATTAAAAACTCAAGTGCCGCTGAATTATCGAAGTATTTCAACAGTTCAATCGACCTGACAATTCCTGATAGCGAAGGTACTTACAGCAAGGTTCAGGCTGAGCAGATTCTCAACAGCTTTTTTACCAAATATCCACTTGTTTCATTCTCCATTAACCATAAGGGTAGTTCCAATGATGGTTCCATGTATGCCATAGGGACCTACAAGAGCAAAACCAGATCATTCAGGACATACTACCTCACAAAGCCAATTAACGGGCAACAACTCATCCACCAACTTAAGTTTGAAAGCAGAGAAGACTGATCTGTAAAAGCTAAATGGAAAGAACAAGACCGGTACAAGGCTATGATTGAACCGGAGAGTGACAAACAGTAAATAACCTGAACACAAGGTAACTTGAACGCAAAAGCACTTACTTTATGAGCATTAGCGAACCACTGGATTTAAATGCGATTATTGACTATGCTCTGGCTGAAGATATAGGAGATGGCGACCATACTTCATTATCAACGATTCCTCAGGAAAAAACGGGGAACGCAAAACTATTAGTCAAGCAAGCCGGAATACTCTCAGGAGTTGAAGTAGCAAAAAGAGTTTTCAATAAAGTTGATCCCAGGATCCGGATAACTGAAATACTTAAGGATGGCGACAGCATAAATCCGGGTGATATTGCTTTCACTGTCTCTGGTCCGTCATTGTCTATTCTTCAGGCTGAAAGACTTGTGCTTAACTTTATGCAAAGATTAAGTGGCATTGCTACCACGACATCACAATATGTTGAAAAACTCAATGGCCTCAAAACCAAAGTTCTTGATACAAGGAAAACTACTCCTTTACTGAGAGGTCTCGAAAAGCAGGCAGTATTACATGGTGGAGGATTCAACCATCGTATTGGTCTTTACGATATGATACTTATCAAGGATAACCATGTGGATTTTGCCGGAGGTATTGAGAATGCAATCAAAGCAGTTCAGAACTACCTGCTGAACAAAAATCTTAAAATTAAAGTTGAAATTGAAGTAAGAAATTTCGCAGAACTGGATGAGGTACTTAAATTAGGCGGTGTCGACAGAATTATGCTTGATAATTTCAGTATTCCTGATCTTCGCGAAGCAGTGAAAAGAATTGATGGAAGGATGGAAACCGAAGCTTCAGGAGGTATAAACCTCGATACTATCAGGACATATGCTGAAACAGGCGTAGATTTCGTTTCAGTAGGCGCCCTGACGCATCAAATAAAGAGTCTTGACTTAAGTTTAAAGGCTTTCTAATCTGATAAAGCATGATCAAAAAGATACCGGAGCGCGTAACTACCTGGTATAACAAGGTTTATAACGGAATCATATCAAGTAAACCTGTAAACTGGATTATTTCCAGATCAAAGAAAATTGTGCTTCCCGGATTCAACGGAGTGCCTCTCTACGATGTGGCTGTTTTCTTTTATCATGGCATAAGGAAAGGCGATCTCAATACCAGAGCATCTGCACTTGCTTTCAGTCTTTTTCTGGCAATCTTTCCGGCTATAATATTTTTCTTTACTCTTATTCCCTACATCCCAATTGTCAATTTCCAGGAAAGTCTGATGAATATTTTGGCTGAATTTATTCCGACGGGTATTTACAATGAGGTAGAAGGAACTTTGTTCGACATCATCAACAGACCTCGCGGAGGATTATTGTCATTGGGTTTTGTATTGGCGATGTTTTTTGCTACAAATAGTGTCCATAGCTTGATTGACGCATTCAATCAGACCTATTATACAATAGAAACCCGTTCAGCATTCAGACAAAGACTAATCTCCATTTTCCTCGTTTTCGTACTTTCTTTCCTCGTTATACTTGCCATCGGCCTTATTACTTTCGGCCCTGTTGTGATCAGATGGATTCAGGACATCGGACTCCTCACGGATACCATCACACTCAACATCATTATTGTAGGAAAGTGGTTGGTAACATTCGGACTGTTATTCTTTGCATTTGCTGTTCTTTATTATTTTGCTCCGGCTGTCAAGCAGAAATTCCGATTTGTGAATGCCGGTAATACGCTTGCAACTATTCTGTTTATCTTCACATCCATAGGATTTAATATATATGTGAATAACTTTGCCAGATACAATACACTTTATGGATCAATTGGTACCCTCATAATCTTCCTGCTTTGGCTATATGTTAATTCACTTATCGTTCTTATCGGATGGGAGCTAAATGCAAGCATTGCAGTTGCAAAACGTAGTTATGATAATATTTAATAATTTAGGAGGATGAAAGAAGTTAGTATGAAAGAGCAGCTTAAGTTGTCTTTCATCTATACAGCTACTGCAGCTTTTACTCCTATCCTTCAGGTACTTATACAACCTGTTTATGAGGGAAGCGGACGCCTTGATGCGGTTGATTTCTCACATCTTGCCATTACCGAACTCTTTACATCATTAATTTTTGCCTTTACCCTTTACGGAATGGGGAACGCAATTGCCCGATTTTATTATGATGTTGAAGAAGGAACACCACAATATAAAAAGCTTATTTCAGGAATTTTCTCAAGCATTTTATTCAGGGGATTGATCGCTTTTTTCATTGCATTCCTCTTCAGAGACTATATAGGACGACTTTTTAATCAGCCTGAACTCCAGGATTTCAGCAGCTACGGATTTGCCTGCCTTATAACTGGTCTGGGAAGGGCGATTAATACCACAGCAGCAGCCCTTTTCCGGAATGAAAAAAAAGTGTTGGCGTTTATTCTCGTTAGTATGGGTCTTGGGGTGTTCAGGACAGGTTTCCAGCTTGTTGGTCTCTTCTTTTTCGACATGTCGTTCATTGGATATATCCAGGGAAGTGCTATTGGTACGGGGTTGCTTACATTATTAATTCTATTGTATGTTTATCGTAAAGCCGGTATTTCATACGACAGGAAAATGATGAAGCCTGTAAATAGTTTCGCTTTTCCGCTGATGCAATATAGTCTCATTGTATGGGTGCTGACCTATGCCGATAAATTCCTGCTCGAACGTTACCCGGTCGATTTGGGGATATATAATACAGCGGTGACTTTTGGAGCTGGAATAGCCATTATTCTACAGGGACTTCAGGGAGCAAATCAACCCGAAGTATTCAGGGCCATGAAGGGTGGTATCAGTAAAAATCAGTCTGAAATTCGTATGCTTTCCAATTCATTGCTTATGCAGAGTATGCTGATTATTATAGGCGCTATTTTACCAACCATGCTCTACCTAACTACGCTTTATGAAACTGATGTGAGGCTTGCCGCTAATCTTGTTTCGCTTGTTTTTGCCCGTAGTATCCTCAGAACCCAGTTTATTGTATTCAGCTATCCTTCCTATTTCCTGAAAAAGACTAAAATTTTCTTATATCTGAACAGCATTGGCACTGTAGTCAATATCGCATTGAATTATATACTTATACCACAGTACATGTTCTATGGAGCAATTGCTGCAGGCCTTATTGCTGATCTAATTATGGTAGCAGGAATATATTGGTATCAGAAGAGAATCGCCGAAATAAAGTGGAACAAGATCAAATTGCTTTATTTTCCGCTTGGAGTGGTTGTTTTTATTATTATTGCCGATATAATAAGAATTCAAACAGGAGTGAGTCCATATATCACTTCATCAATCGTAACTTTGCTAACCTTTGCCTGTATGGTGTGGTTATATCGTAATGAAATAATGAAAGTCATTCAGAGAGTGCGGATATGATTATTCTTTTCAGACAACCTTCGGAAGAAGAAAGTGATGATATTGTCCGACGATCAGAGCCGGGTGCGGATATATATGCAATGCCCGGAATCATCATTAACCTGCCTCTGCAGGTCAGAACAATACCCGATCAGATTGTAAAAGATGCTGTAACCAAGTTGATTGAGGAAATCAAAGAGCTGGGTGATAAGGTAATTGAGGGGATCGAAAGCGGAGATAAGGTGAACAGTCCTTTTGCATCTGTTGCCAAAACCGGTAACAGTGTGGCTGAAATGTTGACCATCGGAAAAATGTCGGCGTGGCACTATCAGCGTTTCAGGATATTCTTCCTTTTAAGAAATGAATGGATCATCAATCATTGCATCGAGAAGCTTAGTGATGGTGCAGATACATTGACCTGCTATGTCCCTGAAGCTTTTGTTTGTCACAAGCAGAATCAGGTTGATAATATCAGACTTGCCAGAACTGTCTCAGTTGGTGGAAAACGCACTTCAACCACCACTGTAAGAAATTCACAAGTGACCTCCGGTAGTACAAATGACAATGACCATACAAGTCGCGAGGCAAAAGCCAGGCTTAAATTCCCGAAAATCAGAAGAAATTTTCGCAAAAGAGCTGAAAACAGAAATTCCATTTTCAAATCATTAATCAGCATTGTCAACTATTCCATATTCTTTGTCCTTCGGATTATAATTGACAGTTTCAGGAACAATCATCTGCATAAGAAAACAATCGTTGTGATTGACAGGTCGCTGCGACAGCAAACCAGAAACATCACCACACTTGAAAAGAAATGGGATAACTTCAACCTTTCACCTCTTTTTGATGCCAATCCTCAGGGTCTGTTGATTATATCAGACATAGAGACACCTAAATTTAAGAGTGGCCCCCGTTTTTCTCTTCATAAATATTTCTTTAGCGGAGAGGGTAGGAGTGAAATGACCTGCTATTCGGAAGTTATAATGTTAAAGGGATTACTTTCAGGTGCTGTAAGAAAAGAACGAAAGGAATTTATATCAGTACTTGATGAACGGTCGCATAAGATTTCAGAGGCTAACCTCACACCCGAACAACAGAGAATTATCTCAGTTTTCAGGTCACTGAAGAAGTCAACAGCTTTCTTCATCTTCAAGTACCTGGCCTTTAGGAAATTCTTCAGCAAATACAATTTTAGCACCGTGGTTGCAATTGATGAAAACAGTCCCGCCACCAAGTGCATACTTGATGCAGGTAAAGCTACATCCATGAAGGCCGTGGGCATACAACACGGCAACATCGGACCATCACAGCCTGCTTATTTATACACAGCCAGGGATAAGGAACAGGGAATAATGGCCGACCTTACGATAACCTGGGGACAATATTGGAGGGATTTTCTGGTTGAGAATGCCAATTATCCTCCTGAAAAAGTTGCTATAGCAGGGCAAATGAGAAGTGATCTCATACCGGCTATGAAAGCCAGAGAATTGCAATATAAACAGGAGCTTGATGGTGCCAGATACTCAGGCTATCCTGACCAATCGCCAAAGTCATTCGAAGATCTGCCTTATATTGTCACATTTGCATCACAGCCCATTCCTGATATAAACTACAGGAAACAAATGGCCTATGACGTATTCTCATGTTTCAAGAGATACCCTGAAATTAAACTTATTCTCAAACTTCATCCTGCCGAAAAGCACTCGGCCAACTGGTACCGTAAAATTGCAAAGGAAGCAGGTTATTTCAATCCCGATATCAGGTATGATCTTGATTTATATGAGCTGCTCGCCGCATCCGATCTTGTGATTACAGGATACTCGACTGTAGGCTCTGAAGCAGTATATTTCGGTAGGCCACTGATTATTTATGATCCGTTTAAGGAAGATTTATTGCAATACGTAAAGGAGAGAGTCGCTTTTCAGGCTACAGGATCACTAAGTCTTGAACAGATCGTTGATTCTATTCTGAATGGCTCATTGTTTCCTAATAAAGACATGTACAGGGAGTTTATTGAGAAATATGCACATTCTATTGATGGCTATGCAACCGAGAGGACAATAAAGTTTTTAAAGGAACTATAGCAAAAACCAGGCGTTGCCGGGCAGTTACATAACAAAACATGAAAAGGTACTTTGGTTAAGAATGACTAATCAATGGATTGTTACTTCAGAAGATGGTACTCCTCATTAAGAAAAACGGCCCACTTCCAGTCAAGTTCATTATCCAGATCAACGCTGTGTAAAGTATCCATTTCAACCTTCCTGATCTTTTCAAAATCAGCTAAATTGCTTTTCCTGAGCGAGGATGTATTGATGACATAAATTGCTCCGTTCAGCTGCCAAACTTTTGGACAGTCCTGTCTCGAAAGGAAGGTTCCCTTCTTTGATTTCACCAGATAGCCATCTGTAGTTTCTTCAAACAGAATGAAATAAGGATTGGCCTTACTCTCGGTGACCGACACTACCATATCAAGCGAAAGATCAAAAATACTCAACGCATCTTCAATGTTTTTCCTTGTCCTGAAAGGACTTGTCGGCTGAAGCAATACCAGCCGGTCATACTTAATACCTGCCACCTCTTCATAATAGTTGAGCGCATGTAATAATACATCCCGCATACCGGCATTGTCACCCGATAGCGAATATGGTCGCATAAAAGGTACACTATAGCCTTCAGTTTCAGCTGCATTAACGACCTCAGGATCATCCGTTGATACGCATATGTGATCATCAGCGCTAAACCATCTAGCCTGCAGCAAGGAATGCACAACCAGTGGTTTGCCTCCTATTTTCCTGACATTCTTCTTTATTATGCCTTTTGATCCCGCTCTTGCCGGTATTACGTAAAGAGTATTCATCAGTCGTCCTTTTTCATTTGGAATAAAGGTGTTTAATTTCTGTCTGCGCCTTCTCAAAATCTTCTTTTCTGCCTATGTCCATCCAGAAACCTCTGATTGAGTATTGAGTCAGCTTTTCATTCCTGTTGATGATATCCTGCATCAGATCAGTGGCATGATATACTGATTGTGATGGAATCCGGCCAAGTAACTCTTTCTTCAGCAAATAAATGCCGGCGTTTGTATAATAAGTGTACTCTGGCTTTTCGCTAAATGATAGCACCCTGTTTTCGGCAGTTTCCAGTACTGCGAAAGGCATATTTACCTTGTAAGGGACGGATGCTATGGACATAAAGGCATTTGACTGTATGAATTCATCAAAGAAATCTTCAAAGTCAATATTGGTAAGAATGTCAGCGTTCATTACCAGAACATGGTTATATCTTATATCTTCGGCCAATGCTGCAGAACCTAGTGTGCCAAGTGGAACATTCTCTTCAATATATTTGATATTCATGCCGAAGCGGCTACCATTGCCAAAGTAATCTTTTATTGTATGTCTTAGGTAGTTGACTGAAATATGAACACAATCAATTCCGTATTCAGCCAGGTGAAGAAGGTTGTGCTCCAGAATTGGCTTCTCGCCTATGCGTAACATGGGTTTGGGAACATTATTGGTAAGTGGTTTCAGTCTTTCACCTTTGCCACCTGCCATTATGATAACATCCAGCGGAAGAATGGATTTGCATTTAATTAAGTCAACCAATCTGACAATATGCATATGATTATCCACCATAGGCACCAGCTCAATTCTTCTGGTTCTCAGCTCTCTTATCTGATCAAGGGTAAAATCATTTCTTCTGAGGAACTTAAACTGCCTGTGCATAAACTGTTCCACATTATCCGCAACAGAAAGTCCATTCAACAATCCCCGCCTGATATCCCCGTCTGTCAGAGACCCGATAAGTTGGTCGTTGTTGTTTACTACGAACAAGGTCAGGTTCTCAGGGACATTATTGAGCATTTCAAGTGCCTTTTTCAACAATTGATCCTGCCTGATCGTGTGTCGTTTAATTAATTCCGTGTTCATTAAGTATATGTTTAATAATTTTTGTCGACGCATTGCCATCACCGTAAACCGGTTTTACATCAGGCACCCTGGTGTTTATTGCAGTATTGATAGCCGTTGCTATTTCTTCTGAAGCAAAGGGTGCATCAATAATATTTGGGGTTCTGAGGCGACCATTCTGACGGTTTCCGATATTTACCACCCATTTAGGAAACCAAGCTGCTTCAATAAACCCACTGGAAGTATTGCCCAGCATAAATGAACAATGTTTCATAGCCGACAGATAAGCCGCCGAACCAAAATTCTCTATTAGCTTTACTGTTGAATCTTCAATAGAATACTGTTCAAGCATCTGTCTGATAATAAGCCCCGACGTATCTGCATTTGGCATAGTAATCACTTTCTGAAGTCCGCCGTATTGTTTAAGAGCCGCTATCATTTGAGCTGTATTATATTCAGTATGTTCAAAACCAATAGTTTCGGGATGTAATGTGATTAGTGCAGAAGGAATTGAAAAGTCAATTCCAAAACTGTTCTTCAGTTCATATATGGATAAGAATTCAACCGTTGACAGGTTATCAATACTCAGAGAGCCGGTACACCAGACTCCTTTATCGTTTCCAAGTAATTCAATTATCCTTTTCCGGTAAGTTTCAGCAGATGCGAAATGCATTGACGACATATGGGTTATGGAATGCCTCAGCGCATTGTCAATCGCCCCAAGTGTTGTTTCACCCCCATGGATGTGGCCGATTTTGATATTATAAGGGAGGCTGGAAGCCACAGCAGCAAACATCTCGTATCTGTCGCCCAGTGCCAGCACAAGGTCATACTTCTTTATATTCCAGAAAGCAGCAAGCGAATTCATAGTCAATGCCATACTATTCACAATATCTTCCGGCTTATCGCCTGAAGGAGCGGTGTCGAACTGAGCAGCAATGATCACTCCGGTTTTCCTGATGTTTTCAATACTCTTACCATATCTGGGGGACAAATGAGTCCCAAACGCAATAACCTCAGGCTCAATATGCTGATTGGCCATCATGGCTTTTAGTAGAGGCTCATATATGCCGAAGTCTGCTCTCGAACTGCTTAGTATTCCTATTTTCAGCATAAATTTAGTTTCAGCGTTTGCTTTGGTTTTTATCTTTTGACCTTTTCCCTTTTAATTAAATATCATCCGAATTGGTCTTCCTGAAGCATGGTATCAGCAGCCAGATCGTCAAGAAGCGTTTTCCCAATGACCTCCTGGTACTTCATTGGACTTATCCCTTCGCCGGGACGCTTCATAATCAGATCATCTTCAGAGAGCTTATGCCCCTTTGGCAAATCATGCTTTATATGAATGCTGCGGCGAGCGACTATAATATTCTTAATTTCTGATGCAGTAGGTTGCTTAATACCATCGCCCAAAGCCTTCTCAATTAATCTGATAGTTTTTACCATCTCAGCCAGTTCGGCGGGCTCAAGTGAGGCTTTATGATCAGGACCCGGCAATTCTCTGCTAAGGGTAAAATGCTTTTCTATCATCACCGCCCCCATGGCAACAGCAGCCAAAGGAATAACAATTCCCTGAGTGTGATCGGAATACCCTGTAGGTAAGCCAAGCTCCTGATGCATTGTCATTATAGCGCGAAGGTTCACTTCTTCAGCAGGTGCAGGATATTCTGTAGTACAATGCAGAACGGTAATATCATCTGAGCCCGCTTCTTTCAGTATTTTGACCGAAGTTTTGACTTCCTCCAGAGTGGCCATGCCGGTGCTTAAAATGACTTTTTTCCTCAATGATCCAATCAGCCTGAGATAGGGTAGATTAGTGATTTCTCCAGAAGGGACTTTGTGATATTCAACTCCCAGATTATCAATGAACATTACACTTTCATCATCAAAGCCTGTCGAAAGAAACCCAATCATTCTCTGATCACAATAATCCTTAAGCTCCCTGAATTGTTTATGTTTAAGTGCCAGTTGATTGAGCATTTCGATTTGCGAACCCTCTTCGGTGTTCTTTGCCTGGTACTCAGCCTTGATAGCGTTTTTCGAGACAAGCAGACTGGGAATAAAAGTCTGGAATTTTACATAGTCAGCCCCTGCATCTGCCGCAGCATCAATTAGTTGGCGCGCAAGCTTTATATCGCCATTATGGTTTACGCCGGCTTCGGCAATTATGATCACTTTTTTATTCATCATCTGAATATCTGTAGAGCCTATTAATAAATTCTCCTTGCCGGATTGCCTAGCCAGGTGCCACCTTCAACATTCTTGAGCACCACTGCTCCGGCACCAATAACCGAACCGGCACCTACTTTAATTCCATGTGAAATTATAGCACCGCTGCCAACAAAGCAATCATCACCAATCACGCAATCACCATTAATTATCGCGCCTGTAGATACATGCACATTATCCCCTACAGTGCTTTCGTGTTCGATAATTGCTCCGGTGTTTATGATGCAGTTAACGCCAATCTTAGCACCCGAATTAACAAAACAGTTTCTTAGAATAACGGTACCCGGGCCTATTTCTGCCTTATCGGAGACAATGGCTGCTGGGTCTATAACTGTCGCAAAAAGTACATCATGTTGACGCAGATTACTGAAGATCCGGCTACGTATAGCTGATGATTTAATCTGACCCACGGTAACCAGGTAGTAAAGATTCTCTTTTTCACCAGAAAGTGGAATCTGATCATCCGAAAAGACAATGGGATAACCGCCCACCATCTGACTAATCTTTTCACGAAGATCGCTTATCCCAATGATTTTGTATTTGCCCGAACGCTCAATACTTTCAATCACCGAAAGACAATGGCCGCCACCACCTATTAGCAGTAATTCAGGTTTGTCTGTCATCCTCAAAAAGTTATATTTATTAGGTTCCGTGCACAATCGCCCCGGCAACATTATACAAATATAAGTAAAATGTAAACTCTCGATTATACTGCCTTTTCAATCCACATGATTAAACCATGGGAAACCGGGTTTAGAAATATGTGAATTAATGTATCTTTGCACGGTTAATTGCAAATAATGAAGTCTCAAAAGAAGATTTGTATAGCAGGAGCAGGGTCTATAGGGACAGCGCTCGGACAGATACTTTCGAATGTTAAAGAGCTTGATGTCACGATGCTATCTATTGAAGAAGATGTAGTCAATGATATCAACACACTGCACATCAACCGGTCATACTTTCCACAGATACGATTAAACAGCCATCTGAAAGCTACTATGGATGTTCAGGTGCTTTCAGAATCAGAAGTCATATTTCTGGCAATGCCCTCAACAGCGATTCTGCCATACATAGAGGAGCATCTTGAAATCATCAGTCCTGACGCAATAATTGTCAACCTGGCCAAGGGATTCGCTGCCAACAACAATACCATTATCGAAGAACTTCAAAAGACTATTCCCAATCCTGTGTGCAGTCTTAAAGGGCCCACGTTTGCCAGGGAGATCATCAACAGTATGCCAACAGCCATGACTGTCGGAGCATCAGATATAGAAGTATATCACCGGTTGAAAGACATATTCAGAAACACAACTATCTATACCGATTACAGCTCTGATGTTACAGGTGTTGAAATACTCAGTATCCTGAAGAATGTTTACGCGATTATTATCGGAATTGTGGATGCTCATTTTAACTCGCCCAACCTTCGGTTCCTTATTTTTACAAAGGCTTTTGACGAAATGCGCGAACTGCATACAATGACCGGTGGTCAACTCGATACCATGTTCAAATACTGCGGGATTGGTGACTTCGGACTAACCTCGTTAAATGACCTGAGTCGTAACAGAACACTCGGATTGCTGATCGGCAAAGGATTCTTTACAGAAGACATCTCAGGCAAAGTAGTTCTGGAGGGTAGGGTGGCTGTTGATATCATCATGCAAAAACTCCGCATTCTCGAAGTCGATCACGAAAACTTCTTCCTTCTGAAAGAGCTGGCAAGGATATTTGATGGCAACTACGATGTTAAGAAGTTCATTTCGAACGTTTTGAAGAACGAGAGGTAAAAATTTTTCTGACAATATTTATTTTCCGTACATTTAATCCCATCAAAGGGAGTAGTGTTCTATGATCATATAATCCCATCAAAGGGAATAATGTTCTATGCTACCTATGAGTAAGTAAACCTAATCCATACTATCGGGATTTATGCTGCACATAGAAAAAATCACCAAAAACAAAAAGCAATTCATCGATCTATTTTTGCTTGCAGATGAGCAGGAAGATATGATTGACAGGTATCTGGAGAGTGGTGATTTGTTTGTGCTGTATGATTTGGAAGGCGATGCTGAAGGTGCTGCAACTTCTGAAACAGCTGGCAATACTGTTCAGAATACCCTTGATGACCTGAGGACTGTCTGTGTGGTTGTTACAATTGACCAGAATACCTGCGAGTTAAAAAACATTGCCACCTATCCGATACATCAGGGTAAGGGATATGCAACGGCTCTTATAAAGTATGTCTCTGATTATTACCGGAATGAATTTAAATACATGCTTGTAGGTACTGGTGAAACACCTGCGATTTTGTCTTTTTATGAAGGTTGTGGATTCGTTAAATCGCACAGAATCAGAAATTTTTTTACCGACAACTACGATCATCCGATGTTCGAGGACAGTATACAACTAGTTGATATGGTTTATCTTAAGAAGAATTTGTAAACACACTTAACAACAATATCAAAATGACCAGTTTTAAGGCTAAGATGTTCAATTTCATGATTAGGAACAGACATCTTTTAGAAGGAAAGTTGAAGAAGGAAGTCTATAATTCAAATACTTCAATTGCTGGGTTTAGAGAACGCTGTGAGAAAGGTGCAGAGAGATATGCCAAAGTACCACCTGATGTTACTGTTAATGAGCAAGAAATTGAAGGGATAAAAGCAGAATGGCTGATTCCAACCGAAGCCAATCCGGATAAAGTAATCATGTACGTACACGGTGGAGGATATGTTTCAGGTTCATGCAGTGATCATCGTACGTTTGTTTCGAAGTTTGCAAAGAATACCGGAGTCAGGAACCTTTTATTTGAGTACCGGCTTGCTCCGGAACATACATTCCCGGCAGCTTTGGAAGATTCAGTGAAAATTTATAAATGGTTACTTGCTGAAGGTTATCGCACTGAAAATATTCTGATTGCCGGAGAATCTGCCGGTGGCGGACTGTGTCTCGCAACGCTTCTGGCTCTGAATGAACAAAATCTTCCAATGCCGGCTGCTGCTGTTGCTATATCGCCATGGACAGACCTGACCTGTTCGAGTGATTCATACAGAACCAGAAATAAGTATTCTGCTGCACCTCTGGAATCCTGGACGGTTTTCAGTAAACATTACATTGGAGCAAATAAGGCGGATAATCCTTTGATCTCACCTTTATTTGGTGATTTGGCAGGATTGCCTCCTATTTTTATCAATTCAGGGGAAAGTGATGAGTTGTTTGAAGATGGGGAAAAATTCTATCTGAAGGCAAAAGACGCCGGTGTTGATATTCAATTCAGAGCAGGAAAAGAAATGATTCACTGTTATCCACTGTTAGCCCCGATGTTCCCGGAAGCTACCGAAGCAATGAATGAAATTGTTGCTTTTATTAAATCCCATCTAAAGGAGGATTAACCTTCACCGATGCAAAAATAGCTATTGTAGGTGGGGCGATGCTAGGTACAGGCCTTGTGCTGTATCTCCGGTCAAAAGGTACTTACAGCCAAGCAAGAGATGTTTCCCGTGGTAAGGAGAAGTGAATTAAAGCTTATCAAGTACCTCTGCCATTTGCCTGGTAAGTTCTTCGCGACTATATCCGGCCAGGTTTGCAGGTGATACGGTGTCGTTGTTTTGCTTGTAGTTCTGATACATCATAGTCAACTTATCCTTAATATCCTGCAGGTTATTGACATCTGCCACGAATCCTGCTCCGGTTTCATTTATTATTGTTGCTGCATCACCATCCAATGGTCCGATACACAGGACAGGTCGTCCTGACGCGATGTATTCAAAGAATTTTCCGGGCAGAATTACTTTAGCATTTGGTGTGTCGTTTATGATCAGCAATAATACGCGTGCCTGACGCTGTTGCAGAATTATCTGATCGTGAGGCTGGTAGTCTATCTTAGTGAGGTGATTTAATAAACCGTGAGCTTTGATACTTTCGGTGACGGTAAAATCTACACTTCCAATCAGTTTAATTTCCAGGTCTTTGGAGAATTCAGGAATTGTGTTTTTTAATTCTGCCAAAGCTTTCCAGAGATTGTCAGGATTACGTGATTTAGCCATTGAACCAATGTGAGCAATTGAGAAGTGAGCATCAGGTTCAATATGGATCTGTTGAGTCGCCTCTGTATCGAATCCGTTGGTAATAACCTTATACTTCCGTTGCTTAATTTTCAATAACCCTTCTTTCATTGATTCACCGATAACTACCACTTCATCAGCCATAGTAAGGACATCAAGCTCCATACGACGGTGCATTCTGTCTGCCTTGTTGGTTAGTCGGAGTTCATCATAAAAGTCGATGGTTGTCCATGGATCTCTGAAGTCTGCAAGCCAGGGTATTCTGGTTTTATTGTGAACCTCCATTGCAATCATATGCATAGAATGCGGGGGACCTGTTGATACAATGGCATTTACTTTATTATGATTCAACCAATTAACAAGGTATTTTATAGATGGCTTTATCCAGTACTTTCTTGCATCAGGAATGAAAAAGTTACCTCGCAACCAGATAAAAAAGTTTTTCAGCATCCCCGGACTCTTTTTTTCACTTATGAATCCTGAAGCGTTGACTGTTTCATTTTTTGACTTGCCTGAAAGTTTCTTATATAAATTGTATGGCTCCCAGATAGGTGTTTTCAGCACTTCGATGCCTTCGGGAATTTCGGCTGCAAGAGTTTCATCAATTGCAGGGAATTCCGGATTGGAGGGTGTATAAATGATAGGTTCCCAATTGAATTTCCTAAGATATTTAACGAATTTAAGCCATCGTTGTACTCCTGCACCCCCCGATGGAGGCCAGTAATAAGTTATAATCAGAACCTTTTTGGGCATTAAATATTTTTAGTGTTTTATTTAAATTTCAAACTGTCTTATTTTTCTGTTGAGAGTCCTTTACTCTTCCTGTATTCCATGAAGAGATAGAGTAATCCCAATAGTATTAATATTACAGAACTCGTGGAAGCTATGATATTCCCGGTGTAATAAGAAGCAGGTTCGAATCTGAATTCTATCTCATGTTGTCCTGCTGGAATTATCATAGCGCGCAATATGTAATTAACCCTGAAATGAGGGGTTTCTTTTCCGTCAATAAATGCTTTCCAGCCTTTGTCATAATATACTTCGGAGAATACTGCCAGTCCTTCACCTGAATTATTCGAATTATAAGTGAGCTTGTTAGGAGCATAGGACGTCAGATTTATATGCGCTGAGGTGTCGGCAGATGGCTTAAATCCTTCAACAAATTTACTGAATCGCTTATCGACAATGGCTGTAGTTTTGGGATCGAAGTTTGAGAGACCGTCAATTTCTTCATCTGCATTGTTCACCAGATCAACTTCCTCAACAAACCAAGCATTGCCCAATGCATCGAAGTTTATTTGAAGTTCAGGTCTTCTGTCGGGCCCCGGCATTATGAAATACTTAGTATTAAGCATATTCAGTACATCAATATTGTTATTCACGATATGATGATCATAAATTTCCTGATATCTTCTAAGCTTAGCCCCATGATATCCACCAATACTTTTATGGAAGTATGAAGTACTTGCATCCTGGAATGGACTGACTGTCATATTCAGCACTCTAAAATTAGGATCCTTATCTTTCATTATTATCAGGTCGGCATTTGATGGCTTATAAGGATTAGCAACTACCGATTTACTGGCAAAATCTTCCTTATTGAGATAACGTGATGCCACCGGAATCATGTCAATGATCACCAATAAACCAATCGCGATATAGAAATAACCTTTTTCAATTTTGGTCACAGTATATGTATAAAGAAGTCCTGCGGCGGCAATTACCAATAACAGGCTCCTCATTACATCTCCTTTGAAAATACTTATACGGGCTGCTTCAATGTTTGAAACAAATCCATCAAATCCCTGAAGCTGAGCGGGGTCAATAGTGCCACGCTGCTGGCTGATTGCTGTGGTTTCGGCATCACTGAAGAAAGTAAAGAATGTATCAGGCAAAATATAAAACAGGAGAAGAAGACCACCAGTAATGCCAAATGAAATAAACAAAGGCTTCTTGTTTGTCCTGAACATTTGCCTTTCGGTAAAGATTTTATTCAGCGCAAGAGCTGCCAGTAAAGGCATTGCTAAATTTGCCATCACGAGGGTCATAGAGACAGCCCTGAACTTATTATATCCGGGCACGTAATGAAGGAAGAAATCGGTCAGTGGCATGAAGTTCTTTCCCCAGGCGAGCATAATGGATAGGATAGTGACTGCCAGCAACCACCATCTGGTGCTTCCTTTTGTCACGAAAAAGCCGAGGATAAACAGAAAAACTACAATTGAACCTACATATACAGGACCGGAAGTAAAAGGCTGGTCACCCCAATAGTGATTATTCTGGGCAACAGCCTGTGTAAATTGAGGGTCAACTGCAGACATGGCCTTCTGGTTACTTCCTATAGCACCGGTTGCTCCACCTTTGGCATTTGGAATCATGAGGGTATAGGTTTCTCCTATGCCGTAACTCCATTGAGTGGCATAGTCTTTATCAAGACCACTGGTTCTGTTTGCCTGGTCGGAAGTAAGTTCAGTTTTACCTCTGATAGTTTCTTTGCTGTATTCATAAGTGGTCCACAGGTTAGTGATATTAGTTGCCACTGCAAAAATGGCCGCCACACCCAGAAATGCTGTTGCTTTTAAGAAACCGTTAAGTTGTTTTTCCCTGATTGCCTTAATAAGAACACAAATAACGAATAATAGCACCACAAGCATAAGGTAATACGTTATCTGAAGGTGGTTTGCTTTGATTTCGAGTGACAAAAACAGGGCAGTGAGAAGAGCTCCAAGGAAGTACTTACCTCTGTATGAAAGCATTATTCCCGCAAGAACAGGCGCCATATAGCCAATGGCATGGGCTTTACTGTTATGTCCAGCCTCGATGATTATCAGGAAATAGGAGGAGAAAGCATATGCAAGTGCACCTGCTATTGCCACCCATGGGTTGACCCGTAGACTGACCAGCAAAATGTAAAAACCAATAAAATATAGGAACAGGAAACCGGCAGGATGCGGTAGGCCTAATGTAAAAAGCTTATCAAAGAAACTAATGAAATTAGAGTTTTGCTTCACTGAAATCTGGTAAGCAGGCATACCACCAAACATACTGTTTGTCCACAATGCCTCATCACCAGTTTTTGCACGGTAGTCAATTATTTCTTTCGACATACCTTTCCAGTGCATGATATCGGATTGCTGCAATTTCTTTCCTTCGAGTAAAGGATGTAAATAAGCAAATGAGATAACTACCATTAATAAAACAGCCACAATGTGCGGAGTCAGTTTTTTGAAATCAATCTTATTCATTGGTTGGATTTTGGTTGTTATTTATCTCTTCGTAATCAATATAATCGCCAAGGTCAGGTGGAATTTCATTGTCTTTATCATCTTTCACCCTGTGTATCGTCACTTTTCCTTCCTTGTTTTCCGCTCTCTGCTTATAGCCCGGATTCTGTTGGTAAAAACGGTTTTGCATCCTGCGTACGAAAAGTTTGACAAGATAAGGAGCAAGATAAGATGCTAATACTCTGAGAAACAGAAACAGAAGAAATATTAATATTACTATTTCGAAAAAGGACATCAGGATAATTAAAGTTGGAACTGAGTATGCGAATTTACTGCTTTTTGGTTATTGCTTGAACAATTAAAATAGAAATCTTGCCGGACAAACAATCGCCATGGCTGGAGAATGGTGATTAAAACGAAACTGCACAACATAACAAAAGGAGATAACCATTAATTATCTCCTTCGTGTAAATTTTAATCAACCTTAATGTTGACAATAAAACTATTTAGATCTTTTTTCGTCAGATACAGTTAGTTTTTTTCTTCCTTTAGCTCTGCGAGCTGCAAGAACCCTACGTCCATTAGCTGTGGCCATGCGTTCGCGAAAACCATGTTTATTTTTTCTTTTCCTCTGTGACGGCTGAAATGTTCTCTTGCTCATATTCGTAAAAATTTAGGACTGCAAAGATATAAACTATTATTTAACTTGCAAGGGGGTAAGTGATTTTTTCTTTCACTTTTTTATTGAGTTTTTCTGAACTGGTCACGGAACTTTGATATCACCCCTCAACAGATGTGAAATTCACCAACCTGCTGGCCTGTCACATGCCATCACAACTACTCAACAGATGGCTAAAAGCTGACAGTTGATAACTGACAGCTTTCAGCTTTCTGCAATTCTTATTAAGAGACCAATGCTTTTACAGGGATATTCCTGAGTGTCTCAACCAGATAAATCCAGAATTTATCTATTGATGGTATGTTCACTCTTTCGTCGGGTGAGTGAGGTGAACGAATGGTCGGACCGAATGATATCATATCCCAGTTTGGATAAACAGCACCCAGTAGACCACATTCCAGACCTGCATGAATGGCCTTTATTTCGGGCACTTTCCCGAATCTGTTGTTGTAAACATGCTGCATCGTCTTTAGAATAGGTGAATCCGGATTTGGCTTCCAACCTGGATATTCACCTTCAAACACCACTTCTGCACCGGCAAGTTCAAAGATGCTGCCCATCATTACAGAAAGATCCTTCTTTGCTGAATTTACAGAGCTTCTGAGCAGACACTTAACCACTACTTCATTGTCGGTTGTGTTTACAATTGAAAGATTTGTGGAGGTTTCTACCAGACCTGCCATGGCATCACTCATCCGGATTACACCATTAGGGCATCCGTAAACTGCTCTCAACATGCGGTTTTGAGTATCGGTATCCATTACATACGCAGGCATTGAGGTTTCAGTTACAGTTATCTGAAGATCGGGTTCTGCAATAGAAAGCTCGTCCTTAATTTTATTGGTAAGTTTATCAATACATTCAATGAACTTTCCTTTTTCATCAGCCGGGATGGTAACAATAGCATGGCCTTCACGAGGAATGGCATTGCGCATGTTGCCTGCATCAAATGAGGTAAGTTTGAGATTATGATGTGTAACGCCATGCCAAACGAGGCGGGTTAATATCTTGCATGAATTGCCTTTTCCAAGGATGATATCCATTCCTGAATGGCCGCCTTTTAATCCTGTGATGTTGATTTTTAGTGCAGTATGATTTGAATCGGGATTCTGCTTTTTGAATCGGAAGGTAAAAGTGCCATCAATTCCGCCGGCGCAACCAAAATACAGTTCACCTTCATCTTCAGAATCGAGATTGATAAGGATTTCACCATTTAAAAGGCCTGGCTTTAGCTCCTGAGCACCAGTCATACCTGTCTCCTCATCGATGGTAAAGAGTGCTTCTATTGGTCCGTGTTCCAAATCTTTAGCTTCAAGAACGGACATGATTGCAGCAACTCCGATACCGTTATCAGCACCTAAGGTCGTGCCGTTAGCTTTAACCCACTCGCCATCAATAACAGTTTCAATGGGATCTTTTTCGAAGTCATGAACCTTATCGTTGTTCTTTTGTGGAACCATGTCGAGGTGAGATTGCAGAATAACACCTTTTCTGTTCTCGTAACCGGGTGTAGCAGGTTTTTTTATAATCACATTACCAACATGATCAACTATTGTCTCAAGTCCGAGTTTTTCACCAAAATTCTTCATGAATTCTATGATTCTTTCTTCTTTCTTGGATGGTCTTGGAATTTGTGTGAGGCTATGGAAATTTCTCCAGATAGCTTCGGGTTTAAGGTTTAAAATCTGATTACTCATAGTAGTTATATTTTAATGAAGTGAGTTTTCCGTTTTAGGAGGTCTAAAAATACAAAAAAAAGAAGTGGTTACGCTGACATATTTTCTTAAAACCAAAGATGGATAAGATATTTGGTTTCGAAGAAAGGTTCCTTGAAATAGGTGCTAAGAGGATATACCATATGCTTTGCTCCAGTCATGCTGATTTCATCTCTAACATCTCCTCCCTTCAAATAAAGGATGCCATTATGGAGGGGGTTGATTGATCTTTTGGTGATATTTTTCTTCGTCATGGCTGTAAATTCCGGCAATGCCGTCACTGCACGACTCAAAACGAAGTCATATTTAAAGGTTATTTCTTCAATCCTGCTTTGGGTCGCTGTAACATTCTTCAGGTCAAGTGCTTTGCTGACTTCATTAACCACCTTTATTTTCTTTCCGATTGAATCGACAAGGTGGAAATCAGTTTCGGGGAACATGATTGCCAGTGGTATTCCCGGGAATCCTCCTCCGGTACCAACGTCAATCACTGATGTGCCCGGAGCAAATTTTATGACTTTGGCTATTGCCAATGAATGGAGTATGTGGTGGAGGTACAGGTTGTCGATATCCTTCCTTGAAATTACATTTATGGCATTGTTCCATTCACGGTACAGGCTGTCAAGAAAGGCAAATCTTTCCAATTGTTCGTTGTTTAACTCCGCGAAGTATTTTTTTATCAGATCCATTATTAAATTTTTATCAACAAGCTTTATTCACTTTCATTCCTAACCCTCAAACCAAAAGACGGAATGGTTCCTCTTAACGAAAGAAATTGTTAACAAAGACAAACGGAACATTCCTCATTTGATCTTATATGGCAGTATTACAATAATTTCAGTTCCCGAATCGAGAACCGAATTAATTTTAATTTCTCCCTTATGAAGTTTAACAATCTTTGAAATTAAAGATAATCCCACTCCATGCCCCTTCCTGTTATGGGCATTTCCAGCTCTGTAGAATGGTTCAAAAATAAGGGGAATTTCTTCAGCTGCAATGCCTATTCCTTCATCTTTTACCTTTATGATAACTTGATCCGGTTGGTAATCAAGGATGACAGAAACAGGCTTGTTTTCTGAAAATTTTGCAGCATTGTCAATGAGGTTTATTAAGATAAGCCTTAATAGGTTTTCGTTTCCTTCGAGTGTTAATTCATGGTCATCGTCATTTGTATTATCCAGAATATCAATCCTGATTTCGAGTGATGGGTGTTTGACAGAGAATTCCGACTGTGTCTGAATGAGTAATTCATCGAGTCTCACCTTACCCACTTTCATTGTGCTGATATCTTGTTCTGAACGTGCAATCTCGAGCAGATTATTTGAAAGACTTGTCAAACTTTTAGCTTCTTCGAGCACTGATGTCAGTACCTCCTTATATTCTTCCATTGGCCGATCCTTCATCAGCACCACTTCAATCTGACTTGTCATGGATGCCAGTGGAGTCCTGAGCTCATGCGAAGCATTTGAAACAAAACTTTTCTGCGACATAAAAGCTTTTTGAATTCTACTGAGCATTTTATTGAATGTAATGGCAAGCTGAGCAATCTCGTCGTTGCCATTCCCTTCATTTACACGATGTTCCAGATTGCCGGCATCAATAGTTGCAACTTCCTGGATTACCTTTTTCATTGGTTTTAATGCTTGCTGTGAGAAAAACCGACCTATGATAAGAATGATAATAATTGAGACTAAATAACCTACTGTCAGCACCCAAAATAAATTCTTTAGCTTAGTCATTCCATAGATATCGATAGCAGAAGAAACTACAACGAATCTCCGGAAGTCGTTACTGTAAAGCATACCATAAGCTTCTCTCGGTCCTTGCCTGAAGCTGTATTCACCTGCATTCCTGATCTTAGATAAAAGTTCTTCATCGATAAGAATATTCGACGAGTCGCTTGATGAGTAAATTTTACTTTTCTTAAAGTAATCAAATACCACCACTTCATCACCTATCAGAAAACTGTAGTTAGTACTGTCGATGATCCTTAACAATTCATTGTCAATCTCTTTTACATCAATCAGCAATTTGGCAGTGTTGACGCCCATTTCCTTAAGCCGCTGGTTGAATTCCTGTTTTCTGTAATTCGCCGAAAGGATGTAAATGGTTATACAGAAGCCCAGTAACAAGCCGCCTACAAGAATCGCAAACCGAAGAGTTAACTTATTTCTGATCTGCATTACCCGGCATTTCTTTTAACACGTATCCCATACCAATCTGGGTATGGATTAACTTGACAGGGAAATTTTTATCTATTTTCTTACGAAGGAAATTTACATAGACTTCAATTACATTAGTGCCGGTATCGAAATTGATGTTCCAGATCTTATCAGCAATATCAGCTTTTGATATAACTTTACCGGTGTTTCTGACCAGATATTCGAGTAGTGAGAATTCTTTGGCAGTCAGATCGATATACTTGTCTCCACGTTTTACAGTCTTGCTTTCAGTATCCATTTCAAGATCGGCTACTCTTAAAACAGTTTCTCTTTTCTTAGTGGATGGCATTCTTTTTAGCAATGCCTTGGATCTTGCCAGCAATTCCCTGAACTCGAATGGTTTTACTATATAATCATCAGCTCCCTTGTCGAATCCTAATAGTTTATCTTCCGTACTACCCAGCGCGGTAAGCATAATAATAGGTACTTGGGGGTCTTTTTTCCTGATCTCGGTACATAACTCATAGCCATTAAGCAACGGTAGATTTATATCGAGAATTATCAGGTCGTAATCATTAGTATCAGCGAGTCGTTTTCCGATGAATCCATCGTAAGCCACATCGGTTGTAAATCCGTTTTCTTCCAGTCCTTTACTAATGGAATCTGCCATTTTTACATGGTCTTCAACGATTAATATTTTGGGTTCAGGCATAATACGTTGATAGTGCTGGTTTTTTTCACTAAATTAAACAATTTGAACATACTCCGGCTTTTATGTAATTCATTATTTTTGGTTATTTATCTTTGCACTGCAACATTTACCAATTTCAATGAATAAAAATTTTCTCTTAACCCTTGTTTTACCGATCATTATATTCGGTAGTTCTTCATTTGCTCAAAAAACTGAAAAGCGAATAAGTTATCAGGAATACATCGGATTATACAAAGATATTGCTATTAAAAAGATGCATGAGTTTGGTATTCCGGCAAGTATAACGCTTGCCCAGGGGCTACTCGAATCGGGCAGTGGAAACTCAGCATTATGCAAGGATGCCAATAATCATTTTGGCATTAAATGTCATAAAGAATGGACTGGTATGACTTACATCATGGATGATGATGAAAAAGGGGAGTGTTTCAGAAAATATGCTTCTCCGGAGGAATCGTTCAACGACCACTCACTTTTTCTTACAACCCGTCCCAGGTATTCTATGCTTTTCTCGCTTGATATAAAAGATTATAAAGGATGGGCTTATGGCTTGAAATCCGCAGGTTACGCTACCAATCCCAGGTATGCTGAAATGCTGATCAAGATTATTGAGGAAAATCAGTTATTTCTGTACGATAGTGGAGCAATGCCCGATGCATTGTTAGCTGATAAGGATAATGTGTCACCAATTGATGTTTCCACCAACGCACCGGTCAAAGATTATTCCCAAAGGAATTTCAGGTATGTAGAAATTACATTTGGTAACAGAGGAATTTACGAGAATAACGGTGTCAGGCTGATATATGCCAGGGAAGGGGATACCCCTGAAAGAATTGCTGATGATGTAGGTGTTCACACTTTCCAGATTCTTAGATACAATGAACTTGGAAAGGATGAAAAGCTGGTTCCGGGATCTATAATTTATATTGAACCAAAAAAGAAAAAGTCCTCCCAAGAGTTCCATATGGTGGCCCAAGGGGAGACTATGAGAGAGATTTCACAGTTATATGCCGTAAGATTGAAATCACTTTATAAATATAATAAAATGTCGGAAGGGCATGAGCCTGAACCGGGCAAAAAGCTTATGCTGAAAAAAAGTTAGAAAAATTGCTATTTAATGAGTTACATTTTTGAATTTCAGTGATATATTAATAGAACAATAGCACAGTCGTTTCTTATTTTCGCATAGAAATGAAAGTGTTTTTTCGTTGATTGATTAGGTTGAACATTGGTAGTAAAAAGGCACCCCACAGGTGCCTTTTTATTTTAAAGACCAGTAGATTACCGCATGCTAAAGGACTCTGAGATCGTGAGAGTAGTTATTAGTGAGTAAAACGCTGTCTGGTTTTGTCTACATTTTCTCGAGAGGCGTTAGAATAAGCTTGCCTTTATGCGTTGTAACCAGAAGTTCTTTAAGGCTTCCGCCAGGATTAAATATTACAGGATCAGTTTCAGATAGAATGCTCTTTTTAAGAATTTTACCTGAGTTGCTGAACCCAACAATCTCCTTTGACTTGGTATTTCTCGAAAAGATCCACAAATTTCGGGGTGAAGAGAAATATACCTCAGGATTGCTAAGTGATCCATTCTTATATAACTGCCTTGTAAGAACCTCTTTCATTCTGTCGAAAACCACTACTTCTTTTGAATCGGCAAAGAGAAAATCCATAGATCCGTCATTATTAAAATCCGTGTAATGAAACCAGGGCTGTTGGTTAAAATGGTGGAATGTACTCTTGCTGATAGTCCCTTTTTCGTTTATGTAAACGAGCTCTCCGTTCTTAGAAATTGATATAAAGAGACCTTTGCTATTCGTTTTATTTTCGAATACAGGTGCTGTTGCTGATAGGTTAAGTTTTTCATTGATTTTAATTCTTTCACGCCCTCTTCTATCGAATATTTTCAGGTCTACATCGTTTTTGTACACAAGAAAATCTCTTCCCGATGTCCTGAAAAACTGAACAGTCCCTTTCCCTTCCACTTTAGGTTTTTGCCAGTCGGGCAATTCTGTTCCCTGAAGGGTTATGTTATATAACCGACTGTCTTTTCCCACGTATAATAGGCGGTAATCCTTTCTTCTGTCATAGTCGAAAATTGCTATGTTCCCTGCTGCACCACCCGGCAATTTGATTGGTGAACCTTTAATTTCTTTGCCCTGGGCATTGATGATATGGAGTTTATCGGATGTTGGCAACAGATAGCAAATTCTGCCATTTTTGTTATAATCGGCTACAAGAATCTGAGGGAGTACTTTTCCCGACGCCTTGAACGACCATAGTGCTTTACCTGCATGGTCATACATTGTAAGGGTGTTATTCCGCGAAATCAAAGCAATACGCTTGTTTTTGCCAGTTTCATCTGAGACAATAACCGGCTTATAATTGTCGCCGGTAATAGCAATTTCACTTGTTTCCTTTTCCAGGACACGGGGTGATTTTTGAGTTTCTTTCTCAGTCTTTGCAACTGTATCAGTTTCCGGTTTAATATTACTATCGCTCAATACATTGGCTGGAGCAGCCTGAGCTAATTGAGAGTATGAATTACCGGGTTGGGGAACCATCCATACATGGGTATATTGAAGATCAGCACCCCCACTATACTGAATTCCAATGGTTTTGTTCTTACTTAAAAAGGAAACCCAGGCAGAAGAGGCATTTTTATTATTCTTCAATAACCATGACTTAACTGCTTCAGGTTTCAGAAAGATGAAAAGATTTGAATTCTTTCCGGCGAATTCTTCGGCAGTAGCGATCAAACTATTTTTCGACGTTTGCTGGTTGGAGTAAGCTGATAAAAGCTGTTGATCAGGCGACAGTGCAAAAAAACCATTCACAAAGGAGTAATAAACAGGTTGAGTAATTCTGAAAGCCTTACCGAAAATCCTTTCGGCGAAAGCTCTGTACTTCATCGTGCCTGTTGAATCGTTTGTTGGTTGAATAAAGGATTGAAGGCATGAAGCTGCCACAGCAGAGTTGCGCGATTCGATAAGGATAAGAATCTGACTCTTATCGCCTTTGAAATAATTCGTAGTTAGTATATAGCTGACTGAATTACCGAGCCAGGGATACAGATGTTCATCGAGGTCGAATAACTGACTTGCTGTTTGTCCCGTAGCGGCATCATAATCTTTAAAATGCAGGGTATCGGTGCCAGAGATACCGGATATATAGTCTTCAGGGTGACTTAGAATTATAGAAAAACCAAGTGCAGTATTTTCAGGATAACCATTGCCAGGCTTGTATTCAACCGGCTGTTGGTTATCAAATAAGGTGGAGGCTGAACTTAAAGTAAAACCATCAAGCAGGAGTTCTCCTTTACGAACGTTTACATCGAGTGAAGTCCATTTGTCAAATGGTGTATTTTTGAGTGATTCAGCTTTTGTCTTGGTTAAAAAGGAAGCAAAAACCTGATTATTGATTAGTATGTTGGCTTCCACTCTTTTACCACCTGTTTCCAGCAGTTTCATAAAATGAGGGTCAGTAACAAGTGTAGAATCGCTGGTAATATTGTTATAGGAATTTGTAATTGACAGACTGTCGTTACTTATCGTGAAAATTCCCTGCTTAACGTAATACCACAATTGACCATCCTGGCCTGATATTTTATACAAATTGCTATTAGCTTTGGCTACCAGATACTTATTATCAATAAACTCTGTAATATAGCCTGTGACTCTTTTCTGGCTTGTTTTGCCGACAGAAGTGCTTATTAGCCATCCGGTCCCATTGTTTTCATTTTGTGTCCATGCAAAGAACACATCATTGGATTTGAGAATATTATAAAGTTTCAGGCTATTGAGTTCAATAGAATCAAGCAACATCTCAATGGATCGATACTCCGTATTGCCGGCAAAAAGCTCGAGTGCAGACGATTGACTGATAGCATCGAACATGGAGAATACTGATCCGGTCTTAACAATAACTGCAGAATTCACCGGCAGGGCTTTAACTACCGGAGACACTGGTTCTTTAATAAACAGGTACCACGATCTGACAGCGGAGCCAATGAAAACAAGAATCACAATCAATATTACAGTAATAATAATATAGCGGATGTTTTTCATTAGCCTCCCTTTCCTATACCTCTGGTTTTTAACACCTAAGACTCACTGTTCTAAGCCTTTGGTCTGAATTTTGCAAAATCAGCTGTCTTTATATCCATTTCTAACTGAGCGCAGTAGTGGATATTTTCCCGTAACTACTGATTTTGAGTTTCAAAGGTAAGATGTAATCTTTGGAAACCTACAGAACCAGGTGTTTACTAATGAACAATCGAATGTTAATAAAAGTATCCGGTATATTTCCCCTAAGATATATGCGGTTCTTGTGTCAATATAATAATTAGTCCTAACTTTGAATAGTCAGATAGAAATTATGCAATCAATAACCACAAAATACTAGTATAATGAAAACATTGAAAATTTTTGCAGTTTTATTTTTATCGGTATTACTGACCCCAGAGGCCTTTTCTCAAGTGAGATCTAATTTTCATATTGGCCCCTCTTTTCCTGTTGGAGAATTTGGTTCTGATGACATTGATGATAATGATGCATCCGGTGCCGGAGTAGGTATAACCGGAGGTTTACAATTCACATATCCGTTGTCAGATATCGGCTTGGGCCTCTTTGGAGGTATAGATTTTTCTTATAATGGTCTGTCAGGAGAATTTAAGGAGGATGTTTATGAGAATTATGAACTATTAGGCGTTGATGACGATGATATGGAGCTGTACAAATATATTAATGTGCCAATATCAGTCGGTTTGAATTATAACTATACAGCTGATGAAAAAATTGGCGTATTTGCAAATGCCGGATTAGTTTTAAACTTTCTCAAAGTAACAGATTTCGAATTCATTATGCTCAATGAAACTATCACATCAGAATATGAATTGTCGACAAATCTCGGTTATAAAGTTGGAGCGGGCATTGTTTTTAATGAAAAGTTTACTGTTGCGATCGACTACTACGGACTTGGAGAGCATAATGTTGATGGGGAAATTGAAATCCTCAATAATAAAGAGGACCTTGACGACCTCGAGATGGAAATAGATTTTGTTACTCTCACATTTGGTATAAGATTTTAATATCTGACAGACATACCTATAAGTATATAAGGAACTTAACAGAATGGATTTTAAATCAGGGCTCCATATATAGTCCTGATTTTATTTGTAGTAGGTAATATCCTGTAAATATTTTGTTTAAATTTGAATCACTTTACAAAATACACCACCAGCGTGAGGTCTCTATACTTTTTGGGTTGGTTTTCGATTATTTTACTGAGTTCCACTATAGTGGCAGCTCAGGAAGTTTATACCAAGGAAACCTGCAAAGACAGGAGCGGTTTTGAATATGGTGGTGTAGCAGGCATCTATATGGCTTCTAACAAAACGGCCGATTTTTATTCGGGCAAACCGGGCTATGAGAATGATGTAGATTATGTATTCAATAATCACTACTGGTATGAGGAATTGCGTATTCTTCTAAACTTTAACGATACTGTCTTTGTAAGAGAATATCCCGGCAAAATGAGCTATAGCCCTGATTTTAGCTTTGGTTTATTTGCTTCCTATAATTTCAATTGCCGTACCGGTATTTATGCACAGTTTTATTTTGTTAAGCTGAAAGCCAGGGATGTAGTTACTATTGAAGTGGATCCGCCGCAGGATTATCTTGCTGAGCCTGACATAAGGTTATGCCCGATAAGGGGAGTTGAGGAGCGGAATATCGTAGATATCGGGATAACACATTCCATCGGAATGAATAAGGTGGCAAGACTGATTCTTGGAGGCGGCATTAGCATGAACAATACGCTTGTTAAGGAATCTGCAATATACATCGCTGATAAAAAGTATAATCTTGTAAATGTATATGGTAACCGACCTTATGTTCCCGGAAGCAATCAACAGGCATATGAAATCAGGCAGGGTGGTATTGGCTTTGGCCTTTTCGGATCAGTGGGTTCAAGAATAGAGTTCAGTCCTGTTGTTGCTATTGAACCCGGCATTTCAGTTCACATGATGCAAGTAGTTCTTGAAGAGAATGCAGGATTCACGCCTCATTTTAATGTTTATGTGAAGCTTCATTTCAGGGATTTACTTAATTTCAGCTATTGATCCTAAACCTTTGAATCTCAGAAACGCTCTTACACTTACGCCGACTGCTGAGTGCAGAGAGTTGAGTGCCTGAGTGCAGAGTGCAGAGTGCTGATTGCTGATTTGCTGCTCTTCAACTCACAATTCCAGCTCCAGTTGTTCACTTAAATGAAAACTCTTTCTGTGCCAGGGAGTGCTGCCATAAGAGAAAACTGCCCTTCGGTGTTCGGGTGTAGGGTATCCTTTATTGTGATCCCAGCCGTATTCAGGAAAATTCGGACTGATTGATTGCATAAACTCGTCTCTATGGGTTTTAGCGAGTATTGAGGCAGCCGCAATCGACATATATAATCCGTCGCCTTTTATGATACAATGGTGCGGAATGCCTGGATATGGATTAAACCGGTTTCCGTCAATCAGTAATAAATCAGGAGTCACCGATAGATTCTTTATAGCCAGGTGCATTGCTTTGATTGAAGCCTGCAGTATATTAATTTCATCAATTTCCTCGGCACTCACACTGGCAACGCTCCATGAAATGGCATCTTTCTCAATCTCCATCCGCAGCTTATCGCGCAAAGTGGCAGTCAGGACTTTTGAATCATTGAGCACCGGGTTTTTGTAGTCATGAGGCAAAACCACCGCAGCCGCGTAAACCGGTCCGGCAAGGCATCCTCTTCCGGCTTCATCAGATCCGGCTTCTATGAGGTCACAGAATGAATAACTACACTTAAGCATTGAAAGGTAATCGATTAAGAAACACCGAAACTATAAATAATATGAACAGGATATCAAACAGCCTGCTCTTTTTGTGATGATGAACATAAAAACCCACCATTATAGTGGCTGGCACATAAATAACGGGTAACCATAAGTAATAAACTTCTCCGGAAGCTACCAAGGCTACCAGACTAATAAAAGCAAACTGGTACGTTACCCACATCCTCTTCCTGGTACTTATTATCTTGTCAGACGCTTCACCGACAAAAAAGAGACTGCTGATGGCAATTATCAAAAACAGAATTCCTAAACTTATCCACTGGTATGTAGTGGGCATAGTAAATACCGGTAAAATATTTCTTGAAAATTCATGGAACATATTCAGGAGAATATCAAGATTGTCGTTCCAAAACCAGGCAAAAAAGAGATATAAGTAGGGGAGGATCAGCCCGATCACTGATATTACCCACTCCCTCCAACTGTTAACACTGTAGGTAAAGAAGCTTAACCAGATAAAGAGGATAAAAATGACTGCCTGAGGTATAATCATTGAAGATACTGAAATGGCCATTGAAGCATTCAAAACAAGCATCAATGGATATTGCTTGCCAAACAAGTTGAGCATGTTATCAAGGCTGTATGTCAATAAAAGGCATAGTAACAGGGAGCTTGTCGTAAATTGCCCGTTACCTGTGAAAAGCAGAAGCACAGCGAAGATGGTGGCAGCAAGATATGATCTGCGCGGCAGCACTTCCCGTCTCACTCCCAGATAGTTAACATACAATGCCAGACCTATGATAAGAATCAGATTTATGAACGTACCCCCAGGAAGGTTTGAAAGATTTACAGAAATCCATTTGCCAAGTGTTGCTGCTTCTGGCAATGTATTATTTTCCCCGAACTCAACTGATGGCGTGAAATAAAACAAGACCAGGATGAACAGGATCAGAAGCATATGGGTGTATTCTCCTGCTTTTATCAGTTTCTTAAGCATCCTTTGTCTTATTTAAATTAATTCTCGAATCAACACCCTTCAAAGCACATGTTATTAAAGTATGTCAAACCCTATATCTTTTCTATAGTATTTATCTTTAAAGTTGATTTTTTTTGCGGTTTCATACGATAACTGCAAGGCTTCTACGGGAGTTGCGGCAAGTGATGTAACGGCAATAACACGTCCGCCTGCACTTATAATCTGTTGCTTTTCGTTAAAGGCAGTTCCCGCATGGAAAACTATCACGCTGTTCTCATTGCGGCTATCAGCAGGGAAGATTTCATTCGCTGACTCACCTATGGCAATTTCATACCCTTTGGAATATGCTTCGGGGTAACCTCCTGAAACCAGCATAACAGTGGCTGCTGCTCTTTTGTCAATTTCTATTGAGTGGTTTCCCAGATTTCCTTCAGCGCATGCTTTCAACAAAGGAACCAGATCGCTTTTAATTCTGGGAATAACTGATTCGGTCTCCGGATCCCCCATGCGAACATTGTATTCGATAACAAAAGGCTGATCATCAACATTTATTAGTCCGAAAAAGATGAATCCCTTAAAGTCGATTCCGTCTTTTTTAATGCCATCAATGGTTGGCTGAATAATCTGATCTTTAACCTTCTTCATGAACGCTTCATTGGCAAATGGTACCGGTGAAATGGATCCCATACCTCCGGTATTCAATCCCGTATCACCCTCACCAATTCGCTTATAATCTTTAGCTTCAGGCAGTAACAACCAATCATTTCCATCTGTAAGAACGAAGACAGATAGTTCAATGCCACTTAAAAACTGCTCTATGACCACCTTTTCTGATGCAGCTCCGAATTTTTTATCCTGAAGCATTTCCCTGATGTTCTTTACGGCACTATCCAGATCATCAACGATAACTACACCTTTTCCGGCCGCCAGACCGTCGGCTTTAAGTACGTATGGAGGTTTGGTTTCTCTTAGATATTGTTCTGCTTCCTTTAGCTGGTTAGAAGTGAAGGTTTTATAGGCAGCAGTAGGTATATGATGACGCTGCATAAAGTCTTTCGCAAAGTCTTTACTTCCTTCGAGCTGAGCCCCTTCTTTTGAAGGACCTACTATCAGGATGTTGCTTAACTTATCAGTTGTTTTAAAGTAATCGTAAATTCCATTGACCAATGGCTCTTCGGGCCCCACAACTATCAGACGGACATCATTGGCAAGTGCAAAATCACCAACTTCTTCAAAATCTTTTGGATTAAGATCAATATTTTTGCCTGTCTGCAGAGTTCCTGCATTACCGGGAGCAATATAAAGGTTATTGATTTCCTTACTCTGGCTAATCTTCCAGCTTAATGCATGTTCACGGCCACCAGAACCAAGAAGCAAAATATTCATCGATTTATTTTTCCGCAAAGTAACGAAATAATGAAAATAAAAAAGCCTCTGAACGAAGAGGCTTTAAACTTTATGATTTAAGCAGGCTTAATAAAAGTGCCTGAGACGCTGCTATTTCAATGCTTCCTGACGTTTCTTCTCTGCCAGTTTCTTAAGTGCTTCTTCCTGAACTGCTTTAGTCACAGGCATATACTGATAGAACTCCATCGAATAGTTGGCTCTTCCACTCGAAAGATTCCTTAAAGAAGTGGCGTAGCCAAACATTTCCATCAATGGAACAAAACCGTTAAGTTTCTGTGATCCCTTACGGTGGCGTCTCATGCTCTCAATTTTACCGCGCCTCTTATTAAGGTTCCCAACGATATCTCCGATATATTCATCAGGAGTGTTAACTTCAATTTTCATAACCGGTTCGAGGAGAATAGGTGTTGCCTTCATGAAGCCTTGTTTAAAGCATATGGATGAACATATCTGGAAAGCATAATCCGATGAGTCCACGGGATGGAACTGACCATCAAGGAGTACAACTTTTACATCCACTACAGGGAAACCAGCCAGTACACCATCGGCCATTGTCTTAACAATTCCCTTGTTGACAGAAGAAATATATTCGTTTGGAATTGCACCACCTTTAATCTTGTCAATAAACTCATAACCTTTACCTTCATTCGGTTCCATGCGCAGATAGGTCTGTGCAAACTGACCCTTACCACCGGTTTGTTTTGAATGGCGATATTCAACCTCGATCTCCTGCGAAATGGTTTCGCGGAAAGCAACAGCTGGTTCACCAACAATCACCTCAATACCGAATTCTGTTTTAAGACGATCCACAATAATTTCGAGGTGAAGTTCACCCATTCCTGCTATGATAGTTTCTTCGGTTTCATCGTCAAACCGGGCATGGAATGAAGGATCTTCGCTCACCATTTTTGCAAGTGCTTCACCCAGTTTACCCTGGTCTTTACGACTTGCCGGATTGATTTTCAATTCAATAACACTTGGTGGAATATGAATGGATTCAAGGTGCAGCTGATTATCCACATCACAAAGGGTGTCGCCGGTCTTGGTAAATTTCATACCTATGAGAGCAATGATATCACCAGGACCTGCTTCATGAACTTCCTCACGTTCTTTTGCATGAATTCTTAAGATACGGCCAACGCGTTCAGGCTTGCCTTTAGTAGAATTCATAATCTGCATTCCATTTTTTACAGTACCTGAATATATCCTGACAAAGGTCTGCTGACCAACATAAGGATCATGAATCAGTTTGAAAGCCAGTCCTGCAAACGGATCTTTCGGAGAAGGATTTCTCTGGCGGGTCTTTTCAGGATCATCTATATCCATACCAATCACAGCTCCTACATCAACCGGTGAAGGTAGGTAATCAACAATGGCATCAAGAAGCTGGGAAATACCTTTATTTTTATATGAGGCACCACAAAGCACCGGAGTAATGAGCAATTTGAGTGTTGCATCACGACAAGCTGACTTAAGGAGCTCAAGAGGTATTTCCTTGTCTTCGAGGAATAACTCGAGGATTTCCTCATTAAAATCAGCAATCTTCTCAATGATCAGCTGACGGTATTCATGAGCTTTTTCCCTTAGGTTTTCAGGAATCTCAGAAATCTCAGTGTCTTTACCATTAAAGGTCAGCAATTTCTGAGCTATCAGGTCAATTGATGAAGTGAAATCCTCTTCCTGAGCAACAGGAATCTGGAATGCGACTGCTTTTGCATCGAGATGTTGATTCATCTGATTTACAACCTCAAAGAAATCAGCACCGGTACGGTCGATTTTGTTAACGAAAGCAATGCGTGGCACTTTATATCTTTCAGCCTGATTCCATACAGTCTCACTTTGAGGCTCAACACCACCAACGGCACAAAAGAGCGCAACCATTCCATCTATTACTCTCAATGAGCGTTCCACTTCAACCGTGAAATCCACGTGGCCGGGAGTGTCTATAATGTTTATTTGATGAGAATTCCATGAACAGGATATTGCTGCTGAAGCAATGGTAATACCGCGCTCCTGCTCCTGTTTCATAAAGTCCATTGTTGCCTGTCCGTCATGAGTTTCCCCTACCTTGCGATTAACGCCAGTGAAGAATAACAGTCGTTCAGTTGTGGTAGTTTTCCCTGCGTCGATGTGAGCAGCAATACCAATGTTTCTTAATTTAGTAATTGACATTGTAGATTAATTAGGTAAAATATTTGGTCGATCTGAAAGAACAAACGAGTAAAGCAATTGATTTTCAGAAAACTAAAAAAGTCATTAATTTAAATTCGGGAACAATTATAGGGTTCCAAAACAGGGGTGCAAAAGTACAAAAAAAACCATTCGCTACTTAATTGCATTTAAAATATTAATTTTATGGATTGATTGTAACCACAAAGTCCTGTTTGCGTCAAAAGAGTATGAAGCAGGTGAATAGGAGCAGGCTAATTTGAATTTTAAATATGCTGGTAAAGCTTAGACAATTTTCAGATGTATTTTTCAGAAGGTATTTTGAAGCCACCGTCTGGATTTTAGCGCTCATATTGCTGGCGACCATGTCGCCTGAAAATGGCCACAGTTCATTATGTCCTTTAAGAAATGCAGGCATCTCATTTTGTCCGGGATGTGGGTTGGGGCATTCTGTATCATGGCTGATCAGGGGCGATATCATAGCTTCATTTCAAGCTCATCCGCTGGGAATGTTCGCTGTTATTGTGCTGGTTTTCCGGATAGTACAATTATTGAGGATAAAGCAAACTGAATAAAACTGTTGGCAAGCAAATAAACGGATGCTGCTAAAGAATTACAAAGGAATAAACTAATACAATTAACAAATATCACAACAACCAAACACTAAACCAATGGCAAACGCACTTTTACATTTACCCGAAATTCAAGGAATGGAGTTAAATCATGTACAAACCATCCTTAAAGATTATAGCGATAAGCAGGCAGGTCATTTCGCAATGATATACCGTTCAAGAAGGAGAGATCCACAGATTGTACTGCTTACCTGTCTTATTGGACTGCTTGGAATTGCAGGTATTCACAGATTTTTAATCAACAATATAGGGATGGGTATTTTGTACTTTTTTACAGCTGGTCTCTGTTTCATAGGAACTATAGTTGATGCTGTAAACTATCAGAATCTGGCTTTCGAATATAATAGGAAAGTTGCCGCTGAAGTGGCTCAATTTACTGATAAACTGACTGACTAGTCCACAGTAGCTACTGCCTGATAAGTGCTAAGCGCATAGTGCTAAGCCCTGGAATACCCTTGTATGAATACTGATAGTGATAAACTCCCGGAGTATAATTGTTAAGAGTTAGATTATAACAGCTTACCCAGCACTCCTAATCCATACAAAGGTACGTTTATCATCCAATCTTGTTCTCGGTAATCCGACATAGAAGTTCTGATTGAAATGACAGGTTTGAATTTTTGAGAATAAACACCGAGGCTCTTTGCATGAAGATTTTCTTCTGCTTTCACTTCAATTGGAAACACTGAATTTTTATGTTGAATAACGAAATCAACTTCAGCTGAGGAGTTTTCTGAGGACCAGTACTTAATTACGAACTCATCATCACTTATCAGTTGTTGCAATACATATTGTTCAGTGAGTGCTCCTTTAAATTCGGTAAAAATGGATGTGCTCTCCAATAGTGTTTTTGAATTCAGATCGCCCAATGCAGCAAGTAATCCAACATCAACAATAAATAGTTTAAAGGCTGAAGTATCTTCATACGCCTTTATGGGTAAACCCGGCTTTTTTACCCTGTTTATTTTATAAACCTGCCCGCAATCGGTAAGCCATGAGATGGCCATTTCATACTCCTTTGCCCTGGAGCCTTCTTTTAGAAGTCCGTATATGAATTTCTTATTTTCCTTAGCGAGTTGTGCAAGAATGGAATTCCATACCATTCTTATGCGATGCACAGTATTTACTGGCGCATGCTTGGAAAAATCGAGTTCGTAAGAACTTAAAATATTTTTCTGGATTTCGCGAACTTCAGTAAACCCTTTGCCTTCAACAAAAGCTTTAACGACTTCGGGCATGCCACCAGTATAATAATATTCTTTTAGCCTGTTGATCAATGTTTGTTTAAAAGCAGTAACCATTTGCCAGTCGTTTTGCTGAAGCAACTCAACGTATTTCCCATCACCGCAGGCATATAAAAATTCTGTGAAGTTCAAAGGATAAAGATCCATGAAATCAACTTTACCGACCGGAAACGAAACATCTGAATGAAGAGCAACGCCTAATAATGAGCCTGCTGCCACGATGTGGTATTGAGGCGCATCTTCACAAAAATATTTTAGTGAAGTAATTGCTCTTGGAACCTCCTGTATTTCATCGATGATAATAAGAGTATCTTCAGCATTTATTTTCAAATTCGACTCAAGTTCAAAAGCAGTAATAATTCGATTTGTATCAAACCCGCCCTCAAAGAAGCCTTTCAGCGTGGAAGATTTTTCAAGATTAATATAGACGACCGATTTATAAAACCTTCGTCCGAATTCAAGCATAAGCCATGTTTTTCCTGTCTGGCGTGCACCTCTTATAATCAATGGCTTGCGTCGGCTGCTGTTTTTCCATTCACGCAGCTTTTCTAATCGTAATCTTTCCATTTGGTTCAGATTTATGCACAAATATACAAAAATTCGTTCGAATTATTGTATATGTAAACAGAAATCCAAAGATGTCAATTAAAAGCGGCCATCATCCAATGCATTCATCAGCGTCTGAAAGGGTTGCCGGTATCAAGGTGTCTTTTCTTAGCGGGTTCTTTGATTGTTGTTGTATTCACCTGCTCCTAAAAAAAGTCAACTAATTTCAGGCATGCTCATGCTGATTGCTGATTGCTGAGTGCTGAATGCTAATTACACTTCAAAGCTCCTGTCAGTTCAGTTACTTTCTCAATTTTATGCCGTTGCATGTAATCGGTGATACCTGCGATAACTTTTGTAGTTATGGTAGGATCAATGAAATTTGCTGTTCCAATCTGAATTGCAGAGGCACCTGCAAGTAAAAATTCAATGGCATCGGATGCCGAAGATATTCCACCCAAACCAATTACCGGAATCTTTACTGTTTTGGCAACCTGCCACACCATTCTTAGTGCTATGGGTTTTACCGCTGGTCCTGATAATCCTCCGGTAACTGTAGATAGTACCGGTTTTTGTTTTTCAGCATCTATTGCCATTCCTAACAATGTGTTTATCAGTGAAATGGAATCCGCTCCAGCTTCTTCGACGGCATTAGCAATCTCCACTACACTGGTCACGTTCGGTGATAGCTTCACAATCATTGTTTTGTCGTAAACTTCGCGCACAGCACGTGTTACCGCCATAGCTGAAGGACAACTCGTACCAAATGCCATTCCACCTTCTTTAACATTCGGACAACTGATATTGAGCTCAATGGCTGCAATCTTTTCGAGCTTATTCATTTTCTTAGCTACATTAACATAGCCTTCAATGGTAGAATCGCTTACATTGGCAATTACATTCGTGGTATAATCGGAGATTTTTGGATATATCTCCCTAACAAAGTAGTCAACTCCCTTATTCTGTAAACCAACAGCATTGAGCATACCCATTGGTGTTTCAGCCATTCGTGGATATAAATTTCCTTCCCGGTGCTTTGAGGTTGTTGCCTTAACTATAATTCCTCCCAGTGAATTAACGTCGATAAAGTCATCGTATTCCCGGCCATATCCGAATGTCCCCGAAGCTGTCATTACCGGGTTCTTTAGCAATAGGTTATGTATTTTTACTGAAAGGTCGATCATCTTAATTTGCTGTTTTTGCGGTTAACTGAATTGAAGTTTTTGAAGATTTTTTACTTAAGTGAGCATACTTAATAGACTTAGCACCTTTAATCGAGTGAGCATCCCACTTCAGTGTCGCGTGTCCATCCTTTAAGAATACTACTGTCGAATACAGGTCCTTCGGTACATACACAAATATTACCCGTCACGCTTTCCACCACACAACACAAACAAGCACCAATGCCACATGCCATCGTATTTTCGAGCGAAACTTCACAGGGAATCTGCATAGATTCAGCTACATGAGCCATGGCTCTCATCATGCCATCGGGGCCACAACAATATATCTTGTCAATTTCGGGTTTATTCCTCAGAAATGAATGGGTAGTAACCATTCCTTTTTCACCGTTACTGCCATCTTCTGTTGTGACTAGTACTGTGCCAAACTTTTGGTAATCATCGGCCAACAGAATATCGTCAGCACTCCTTCCACCTATGAGTATTGTAATGCGGTTGTTTCTTTTAGCGAGTTCATCAGCCAGATAATAGAGTGGTGCCACCCCACAGCCACCACCAGCCAGCAGTACGTTCTTTCCCTCTGTAAGCGTAAATCCTTTACCCAGCGGGATCATAATATTTAGCTTCTCACCCGGATTAAGTAAAGTGAGGCGCCTGGTGCCATCCCCCGCTATTTTGATCAGCAAATGAATGGTATTCCTCTTCCTGTCAACCCGATGAATCGAAAAAGGTCTTCTGAGATAGGTCGTTTCTGAACCGTCAACTTTGATTTCAACAAACTGGCCGGGTTCCATATCAGGTAAAGGGACAGGCGACTGCAATTCCAGAATATGGTGTTTATCGTTCAATGCCTGGTTACTTAAAACGGTATAATCCTCAATAAACTTTTTCATAATAGTATCTGAATCGTTCGGTGTTCTTTTGATGACTTGCGCTTGTATTATTGTCTATTGTTGAAACATAAAATTATAAAAAAGTCCGTATTTCTACGGACTCAATTAATTCTTATTCTTATGTTGTTTCATTGTTTCCTGTGTCAGTCTCATCCGAATCGTCAGGTTTTTGTTCGCCGGAAACTTCGGTTGCTTCTTCAGTTTCTTCCTGTGGATCATTTTCAAGATCAACCAGGTTATGCTCTATCAAAAGATTGTACCAGTTTATAATTTTCTGCATGTGTGATACATATACCCTTTCCTTGTCGTACTCAGGCAGCACATCGCCGAAAAACTGTTTAATCTTATTGTTATCGCCTTTATTTTCAGGTGCTTTCTTGCCATCAAGTTTCTTAAATAGTGTTCTGAAAACTTCTCTCAGAGGCATATCCCCATTATCTGTATAGATACTTATTTCTTCCAGGGTGCTCACTTTATCGCTGGTAAAAGCCTGCATTCTTTTCTGGTCAATTAGTGACTCAACAACAATACCGTTCTTGGCCTGAGCCACCATTTTATACAAACCGGGCTTTCCGGCAATAGCCATAATTTCTTTTAAATCCATTATAGTAATCGTTTGATTGGATGACAAAAATACGAAAATCCTGAATAATGTGGTTTAAATGATTCTGTAATTGCGATATTCACCGGGACGCCAACCTGTAATTTCCTCAATACCATGCAATACTCTTGATTTCAGGGGTAGTCTTTTTTTGCTTGGATCAAAGCTAAAGTGCCAGTTTAAAGCTTTCACGCGATCATTCATAACCAACGGGTGACTTTCTTCAAAGTGTTTTAAGGAATCGATCTGTGAATAATCGAACGAGTCAACCTTGGGAACCTTTTTATCTACCCATTCATCGGTGTGCCATAATTTATTGAACGACTGCTGTTTTGCCTGTTGGGCTTCAGGAGGCTTTACCCATCCGTAATGGTAAATGGTGGCATTTATCTTTTTCACATTCAACGGCCGCCCGTCTAAACGAAAGCCCTGAGCATCCTTGTATGACCTGATTGATTTATTGTTACGGATGATTCTTACTTCTCTCCGGTACCACCTTCTGCTATCTCCCACATAGTCATATGAACCATAAAAGTGCTGGTAGTCAAACAACAAACCTTCAATTTCAGGATGGTTTTTCCACTTCTCCATTCCATTGGATATCGCCGTAAGGTATTTTTCGTGCACAACCTCGTCACCCTGTATATAGAAGGCCCAGTCGGAATCACTTGATATTGCATCAAAAGCTTTATCAGTTTCAACTGCCAACACCTTACCGCCAGTCCTCAGGTTGTCGTCCCACACCGTGTCTATTATCCTGATTTTAACCGACCGGATACTTTCTATTAAACCCCTTGTACCGTCTTCTGAATTTCCTACTGCAACCACCACTTCATCACAAACAGGCAGAATGGATGTAATTGCTTCAACAATAGGGTAATCGAATTTTATTGCATTCCTGATAAATGTAAAACCTGAAACTTTCATTGCTATGATTTAGAATCGAATGCAAATGTACTAAAACAACAAAACCTGCCGGGAAAGAGCAGGTTTTGTTACTGAAATATTTCTGATTTATTTAGCCGTTTCGGGTTTCCGTTTTCCCCATCTGATTAATACAGTCTGTACATCCTTAAATTTAATTGGCTTTGGCAGATAATCAACCATGCCTGCATTCAGATATCTTTCACGGTCACCGGTCATTGCATTAGCTGTAATAGCTATAATTTTTGGTCTTTCCTGTTCTGAGTATTTTTCACAGATTATCTTGGTTGCTTCAAGTCCATTCATTACTGGCATTTGAATGTCCATCAAAATGATATCATACTTTTTACGTTCAAGCATTTCAATCACTTTACGGCCATTATCCACTGCATCGATCTTGTATCCCATTTTTCCAAGGAGAGTAATCACAAGGTCCTGATTGGTTACATTATCTTCAGCCAGCAGGATTCTCATCGGAAGTTTTTCAGCCAGGTTCTTGTCGATATTATGATCAGCCAGACTGTTGCGGCGGTTTCTTGTTTCAGCAATAACGCGTAAAACTTCTTCAAAAAGCTCAGCCAGTTTGATAGGTTTTGAAAGTTGCGCATCAAAGATTTCGGTTGGCAGTTTATTGATCTTACCTAATGAAGTGAGCATAATCATTGGAATATCGCCCTTAAAAGGCATTTCCTTTATTTTCTTGCCAAGTTCCAGACCGTCCATCTGAGGCATTTGCATATCAATAACAGCCAGTTCGAAAGGTTCTTCGGCCTCTTCGATTACCTCAAGTGCTTCCTGACCCGACCTTGCGGTTATCGGAATCATGCCCCACGATTCAAACTGAAGGGTGAAAATATGGCGGTTTGTTTCATTATCATCAACAATAAGTACCTTACTGTTTTTAAGTTCAGGTATCTGACCTCTTACATAAAGCTTGGTTTTACCGATTCCTGAAGTAGCGAGTTTAACATTGAAGAAGAATGTAGATCCTTTACCCAGCTTGCTTTCAACCCAGATATTTCCGCCCATAAGGTTTATGAGGTGCTTTGCAATGGCAAGGCCTAATCCGGTTCCACCATACCTTCGGGTGGTGGTTGCATCAGCTTGTGTAAAAGGCTCAAAAAGCATCTCGAGCTTTTCTTTTGCTATTCCTATTCCGCTGTCTTTCACTGAGAAAAGAAGTTCCTGGTAACCATCACCTTCGCTTGCCTTTTCAATAGAAACGAATATTTCGCCTTCCTCTGTAAACTTAATAGCGTTGTTGATCAGGTTGACCATTATCTGTCTGAGGCGGTTCACGTCTCCGACAAGGAAAGGAGATACGTCCGGCTGAATAAGATAGAGCAGGTCAATGCCTTTCTCTATAGCCTTGGTAGCAAACAAATCAAGTGCATCCTCAATACTATTTCTGAGTTCAAAAGGCGCCTCCTCAAGAGTCATCTTACCCGATTGTATCTTTGAATAGTCAAGAATATCATTAATGATAGTCATGAGGTTGTCGGAACTCACCCTCAGAGTCTCTATATAATTTTTCTGTTCCTGATTAAGTGGAGTGTCAAGCAGAAGACTGGTCATCCCGATAACACCATTCATAGGAGTTCTGATCTCATGACTCATCATAGCGAGGAAATCCGACTTCATCCGGCTTTCGAGAACAGCATCCTCTTTAGCTTTAATTAGTTCGGCTTCCTGCAATTTCAGATACTCGAGTTTCTTCAGTTCTGATGCAAGATACTCATTATCCTTTCTTAATTTTTCTATCTCCACTTCTGACAGATGATTGTTTTCCATATGGTTATATGTTACCTATGATGAATTGCACTTGTTTTTAGCAGTACTAAAATACAAAAACAGTTGATATCTTGTATCCATCAATGGAAAAGAATATCACTTTTTATATTTAATAACATTTTCTCCCAATTGTAATCTGCCAAAAAATCACAAAATAAAGAGATATGTAAGTTATTTAAAGTTTCAGGTATTTTGCTGTATAGGATTCTGCTTTATTTTTCATACCTTCGGGCAATCCCTCATACACCAGAAATCCTCCTGCATCACCGCCCTCGGGTCCAAGATCAATTATCCAGTCCGCGCACTTTATCACATCGGGGTTATGTTCAATAACAATGATACTGTGACCTTTAGCTATTAAAGCGTTAAATGAATCGAGCAATTTCTTTATATCATGGAAATGCAATCCGGTGGTTGGTTCATCAAAAATGAAGAGGGTAGGGCTGTCATTTCCGCCTTTAATCAGAAAACTGGCTAATTTTATTCTCTGCGCCTCCCCACCACTGAGAGTATCTGACGATTGCCCCATACGTAAATAACCTAAACCCGTATCCGAAAGCGGCTGCAGTTTTGCAATGATGCGCGACACAACAGCATTATTTGTTGAATTCTCCGTGAAAAATGCAATTGCCTGCTCAATAGTCATATCAAGGATATCAACAATGCTTTTACCATGGTACAGCACATCGAGCACCTCTTCCTTGAACCTCTTTCCTTTGCAGCTTTCGCAGACAAGGTGAATGTCGGCCATAAACTGCATACCTATCTCAACAACTCCATCACCCTGGCATTCTTCACAACGACCTCCTTCAACGTTAAAACTGAAGAAACCGGGCTTATAGCCTCTGGTTTTTGCCAATGGCTGATCGGCATATAGCGCTCTTATTTCATCATAAGCTTTTACATAAGTAACCGGGTTTGAACGCGATGATCTGCCAATAGGATTCTGGTCAACCATTTCAACATCGGTAATACGGTTATAATCTCCTGCAAGCTTGTCGAATTTACCTGTCTTGTCTCCATATCCCCCATAAATCTTTTTCAGCGCAGGATAAAGAATCCTTTTAACCAAAGAAGTCTTTCCCGAACCACTAACACCCGTAACAACTGTGAGTACATTTAAAGGGAACTTCACTGTAAATCCCTTCAGGTTGTTTTCCCGGGCACCAACTATTTCAATATAATCAGTCCATTTACGCCTGATTTGTGGCACCTTTATCGACATTTCGCCGGTGAGGTATCTGGCAGTAATACTGTTCGTCGCCTGTTTCAGCTCATCAAACTTTCCTTTAAATACAATCTCACCACCGTTTTCGCCTGCCAATGGACCAATGTCAACCAGGTAATCGGCCTGATTCATTATTTCTTCATCATGCTCAACCACGATAACTGAATTGCCCACATCACGCAGTTGCTTCAGCACTTTTATCAGAAGTTGGGTATCACGAGGATGCAAACCAATGCTTGGCTCATCGAGGATGTACAATGAGCCTACCAGACTGCTGCCTAGAGAAGTAGCAAGATTTATTCGTTGCGATTCCCCACCCGACAATGTGGATGATAAACGGTTTAACGAAAGGTAATTCAAACCAACATCATTGAGGAACTGAAGGCGATTAGTTATCTCCAGTAGTAAACGGTGAGATATAGCCTTCTCATTTTCTGTAAGCTCCAGGTTCTTAAAAAGCTTAAGAGATTCTTTTATAGGCATAAGCACAATCTCTGTTATGCTATACCCGGCCACTTTAACGTAATTGGCATCCTTCCTTAAGCGACTTCCCTTACAATCAGGACAAATTGTCTTTCCCCTGTACCTCGACAGCATCACCCTGTACTGAATCTTATAAGTTTGTTCTTCAACATTTTTAAAGAACTCGTTTATGCCTTTAAAATACTTATTCCCTTCCCACACAAGTCTTTGCTGTTCGTCCGACAAATCGTACCAGGGTTTATGAACCGGGAAGTTAAATTTGTAGGCATTTCTTACCAGCTCATCTTTCCACTCACTCATCTTTTCACCCTTCCAGCAAGCCACGGCATCTTCATACACTGAAAGACTTTTATTAGGAATTACCAGATCTTCATCAATGCCTATGATACTGCCATATCCTTCACAGGTTTTACATGCACCGAATGGATTATTGAAGCTAAAGAGATTAGCCGAAGGCTCTTCAAACTTAATACCATCTGCCTCAAACCGGCTTGAAAAAGTTTCGTGCCATTTTTTATCAGCAATTTCAACAGTGCAGATGCAGGTGCCATCCCCTTCAAAAAAGGCAGTCTGTACCGAATCGGCAAGATCTGACTTTAAATCAGGATTATCAGGGCGAATGGTTACCCTTTCGATAATAAGGAAAAATGCTTCGTTCGTCTCTTCTAGCTTCAGTGCTTCTTCAATCCTTAGGATTTCGCCGCCTGTCATAATTCGCGAAAAACCCTGTTGCAACAATATTTTAAGCTGTTCGTTGAGACTCCTGCCATATTTAAGAACCAACGGGCAATGGATAGTAGCTTTTGTTTCGGAGGGTAATGAAATCAACCACTTCACCACATCATCCACCGAGTCGCGTTTCACCTGTTTTCCTGACACAGGGGAGAAGGTTTTTCCAATTCTGGCGAACAGAAGTTTGATATACTCGTAAATTTCGGTGTAAGTTCCAACAGTTGACCGAGGATTTCGCGAAGTGACTTTCTGCTCAATAGCAATTGCAGGAGAGATTCCTATGATCTGGTCAACATCAGGCTTGTTCATTCTTCCCAAAAACTGGCGGGCATAAGAACTAAGACTTTCAACATATCTTCGCTGACCTTCGGCATATAAGGTATCGAACGCAAGTGAAGACTTCCCTGAACCTGAAAGTCCGGTAAATACAACAAGTTTATTATGTGGAATAGAGAGAGTTACATTTTTTAGATTATGAACTCTTGCTCCTTTTATCAGAATATTTTTAGATGAATCAGTGTGTGGCATTAAGCAATCCTTTCAGGGCACAAAATTAATTTTTTTTAAGTTGTTTTGGATTGTGAAAAATTTTACTGTACATTTGTTACCCTGTTACAAAAAAAACGAACCTTTATTATTAATAACTGTTCAAGTAGTAATATTTAAACATCAACCATAGGAGGCAACTTATCGGATAAACATCTACGCTTTTAATTACTAACATAAAAGGAGGCGCACATGTTTGCCCAAACTATTAGCGACCAAGAGCTAATCAACCGGTATTTAGCCGGTGATGAAGTTTGCCTTGAACAGTTAATCAATCGGCACAAGAATAAAGTTTTTTCTTATATCCACATGGTTATTAAGGATAAACAAACTGCTGATGATATCTTTCAGGATACCTTCATAAAAGTTATTTTTACTCTGAAATCAGGTTCTTACAAAGAAGAAGGTAAATTCATTCAGTGGGTTATGCGTATTGCTCATAACTTGGTAATCGACTATTTCAGGAAGGCTAAACGACTTCCAACTGTCGAAAGCCACAACGACGAGTATAACATACTCGACAATCTGAGGGTGTATGATGAGTCGGTAGAAGACAGAATCATTACCGAGCAGATTCACCAGGATATAAGAAATATGATTAACTACCTTCCTGCAGAGCAGAAAGAAGTTCTGATAATGAGGCATTATGCCGACATGAGCTTTAAGGATATTGCCGAACATACAGATGTTAGCATCAATACAGCACTCGGAAGAATGCGGTATGCTTTGATCAATCTGCGTAAAATGATTGAACGTAAGGAGATTAAACTCTCATAAGTCTGTTGAGTATTTTTAAGCTTTCCGATGATTGGTCCTGTAGTGGTTATGTGCTTCCCGACAAAAGGGATTTTGCTACTTAAAATTATTTTTGAAGGACCATAATAAAGGGTAGAAGTTAGGCGTTTACCTTGTATCAAACAATGGAAGGCCTATGACACATAACTTTACACACTTAAAAATCAATTTCTCTGAAAGTAAAATTCTCAAAGGGGAGGTAAAATTGAGGAGAAATCCCAATGCGGAACCGAAAGGTCCGAGTGATTCTGTAATAAAGAATCTGCTGAATTTTTCAAAATCATTGACAATAGTGACCGAGCGTCACAGTGGCAATGTACACATGATCTTGCTTAATTAATAGTAATGTTGGTTAATTGGAAACTGCTCCGCTGGTCACGGAGCAGTTTTTTTTGTTTTTTGTTGATAGCCTTCAGCCTTCAGCATTCAGCAGTCAGCATTCAGCAGTCAGCAGTCAGCACTAAGCCTTCAGCAGTCAGCAGTCAGCACTAAGCATTCAGCAATCAGCACTCAGCAGTCAGCACTTAGCAGTCAGCACTCAGCAGGATAAATAAAATTTCAGATAGATCGCTGATAGTTGACAATTTCCAACTGAAAACTGAAGCTGACAGCCAATAGCTAATAAATAAAGGGATTATTCAATTGGTTAAATCTAAAGTCATATGGATTATAGAAGTTAGAATTTATTTGCTGCATTCTAACTTCGGCTCCGATATGAAGCTTATCATTCACCTGGTACCCTAAATAAAAGCTTCCACCCTGTGCTTCATAGAGTAAAGCATCAGAGTTTAGCCTTGCGTTAAAGGCAGGATTTATCGTTTTATAAACAGAACCTCCAACTGTAAGTCGTTCATTAACTCTATAATTACCTGCAGCATGCACTGTCATCAAATTCATACCGGCTGAACTCTGAACACTATTCTGTTCATTCGTGCTGAGGCTATTTATTTTGGTATGGGAGTAGGAGACACCCGTTGTGACAGAAAATTTCTTGTTAACCGGAAAAGATAACGAGGGGGCAATGTACGACTCCATAAAGTTTATATTTCCAAAAGACCCAAACGACATACCTGTCGATAAGTTGGTCATAAGAGGCGAACTACCGGTAACACTGCTCAAAATGCCTGATGACTGCTGTGGAAAATTCGTATTTATCGGATACCCAGTATATAGGCTCTGAGCATTAGTGAGTATAGCAAAGCACAAAAGAGTTATCCCAAGAACAATTTTTCTCATTTCAAGATCTTTAACTGATATACAAAGTTAAGACAAAAATACTTTAAAGATTGGTAAAGAAATGTTAAAAACTAAGGATAATAATTGGTGGAATGTTCAGATAAATTGACGGTCATTAAATCATTTGCACCATGTAATTGACATCAATACTTGATATACTCTTCCAATTTGCTGAGTTTAATCAAATATTCTGCAATAATTCTGATACTGGAATTTTCTGGCGGGCTCCAGCGTTCATTATAATAATACCCTGTCTCGCTATGAATCTCAATTATCCAATCGGATCCATCTTCTCCAACTACAGTGTTATAAAAGGGTACTTCACTTTTAATCTTCAGATCGTTGATTAGCATATGTAAAGAATCTAAAGCCGGGTAATCCATAAAAGATTGTTGATTTACAACCCATGTAGCAGGATTGTCACATGAAGCTATTACTGAAGGGTCTTCATAAAATGCCCGTTGGATTACGGTGTTATTTATCCGATAATCTAAAACTTTCATGGTTAACAATGTCGAGTCGTTCAGGTTTTCAAGTTTAATAACTACTGGATTATCAAAAGCAGGTATGAAAGTAAAGCGAATTATATCTCTGTTTAAATAAAAGTTATATAAAACCGGCTCATCAAATTCGAATAAATATTTCGAAAATATTCTCTGGCTAATTGGATCGATGTAATGAAAAAAGAGAGAATCTTTAACCATATTCTTCCCAAATTCAGCGACAAACAAATCTTGATAAGCATCATCGAACCATTTAGGTTTCCCATTATTGTCAAGGTAGTGTCTAACATATTTAGCTTCAACTATGGGAAAATATAAAGATTCTTTAGAAACAGGCTCTCCATTAAGATCAGAAATCCCAGCATCGTTTTTATAAGCTGACTCATAGGAATTTTGCGAAAGCAACTTACTTGCAATAAGAATTAGAATAATAGTCTGTAAAGCTCTTTTCATTGGTTTGATAAATCCATCGTTGACAAATTTTTATAGAAGTTCACTCTTCCCTCATCATAGTTCTGCCACATCAGCGCACCGTTTAAAAACACTAAGTTACCAATAAAAGTGGTTGTTGTTGGTTTTTTGCCGTGAGATTCATCATAGACCTCCTGTTTTCGCTTGTTTCCTGCGGCATCATACGAATATACGATCCTGTTGTTACCGGGATAACATATCATTAAAGGCAAATTCAGGTCATTGTATGTGATGTTAATAATGCCTTTGTTAGGGTTGCTTTTCAAATTACCATTGGCATCGTAAGTATATTCCTCAATTTTTTACCTTCAGGTCCTTTTGTGTTTTTTCTTCATCATATATTGTCGAACAATCGAAATTCTCATCCTTTATTAGAGTAAAAAAATCCTGCCATTTAGGCTCCTTTCGTAAGTGACCGTCTGTTATTTTTAGAAATTGATTATTAATGCAGAAAATATGTTTCCTTGTCCATCCATAACGGTGACTAAGTTTGATCTTGAATTTGTTGGCCTTAAAAATTCTTAATGAAAGCCCACCACCTCTTATAATAGTCTCTAATCTTGAATAGAAAGAAAATTCATTGAAGGGTATAATTAATTTTTTCTTAAATAAAAAGTAATGTACATAATTAAATTGTATTTCCTGTAGTTCATAATCAATGATTAACTCTTCTACAATTGTATGAGTTGTCAAGGATCGATAAATAATAAAAGCTGATGACATAAATAAGATAAAGAAGGTATCAAGCTCAAAATTAGTATCAAATACAAAATCGTCAATCCGTAAATAATGCACAGTAGCTAAAATGAGTAAGAAAGTTATTAAGTGAAGTAATAGTTCAAGTATTCTTGGAAATTTAAAGATTCTTGGATTTGTATATTTTTTTTTCATTTTTCAATAAGGTTGATAAAAGCTCCTATTTACGTTATGGTGAGTATTTTTTTCTTGATTCGATTCCTTCCCAATTGTTTTATTTTGCGTTGATGTTTTGTTATCAGGAGTATCTTTCAATGCTTCACTCAAATTCGAAGTAGATATGCCAAGACTTATAGTATTTACTGCTGTAGAAAAAATATTTGGACCTAATGGATTTCCACTGACAATTATATCTGTAGCTGCATCAACAGCTTTATCTTCAGTTATAGACCCAATAGGAGTAGAATAGTTTGGATCTTCGCTTGAATCGGTTCCAGTAATAACATTTGCTATTTGATGGACGCCTTCAGCAACTTTATATCCACCATGCATAGAAATGATCGCTCCTAAACTAGTCAACGAAGCTCCTGAACCTATTGCTACTCCTGCGCCGCCTAAAAATTGAGCTCCACCTGATACTACATTCCAAAGCCCATTAATTGTCCTCTTTGAATCATTTGGCAATTTATTGTATTCTTGCTCAAGGTTTGTTACACTTGTTGAATAAGAATTAACATAAGCTGCTTGTCCTATTGCTTTTTTCTCTGTAGGAGGCTTTG
>JAEYSM010000075.1 GCA_023434665.1 Bacteroidota bacterium
TTGACGACTATGGCATGCGCAGTAGTTGGATTGAAATCTTCAATTCAGCATACAACAGCGTTAATATGGCCGGCATGTATCTGACCAATGATCCTAAAAATCCCAAAAAGTATTGGATACCAAAAGGCGATCCAATGACAAATATTGCATCACGCAACTATTTGGTATTTTTTGCCGATGGAAGGCCAACAAGGGGTATTTTACATTTGAACTTTTCACTCGAAGATACCAATTATCTGGCATTATATGATGTTAATGGCCGTACTCTGCTCGATGAGCTTACTTACCCTCCGATTGGAAAGAATGTTTCGTACGGAAGAGAAACCGATGGTTCAGAAAATTGGATGGTACTAGACAAGACAACACCCAGGGCGAACAATTTTACCGGGGATGTATTGACAGCGGGCGATCTTTTCGTAAAATTCGATCCTTATGGTGTTGGTATGGCTGTAGTAGCTATGACTGTGGTATTCACGGCTTTGGTTCTGCTCTTTTTGGTCTTTAAAAATGTTCGTAAAGTTTATGCCATTGACTTGAGAAAACTTTTCAGCAAACATGAAAAAGTGGTTCCGGTTATTGATGAAGATAATGATGTACCCGGAGAAGTTACAGCAGCAATAGCAATGGCATTACGTCTTCATCAATCGGAGTACCACGACCATGAAGAGGCTGTGCTTACCATTAAGAAAGTTGCGAGAACTTACTCACCGTGGAGTTCAAAGATTTATACACTCAGAAAATTACCCAGATAATAAAGGCCAACGTATCAATAATAAAGATTAGAAATAATGAAAAAATTTAAACTTACAATCAACGGGAACATCTACGGTGTAGAGATCCTGAATATTGAAGACAACATAGCAGAGGTTGATGTGAATGGCACTTTATACAAAGTGGAAGTTGACAGAGCTATTCAAGCACAGAAAACTCCTAAACTGGTAAGATCAGTTAGTGTACCTTCAACTGATGCTTCTCCACAAACTGCCAAAACTTCAAGTCCCTCAGCTCCGAAGGGTACCGGCAGCATAAATTCTCCTTTGCCTGGTGTAATTCTCGATATACATGTCAGGGAAGGCGATGCTGTTAAGGTTGGTCAGAAACTCATAACCCTTGAGGCTATGAAAATGGAAAATAATATTAATGCCGACAAAGAAGGCCGAATTATCAAGATAAATGTAAGTAAAGGTGGTTCTGTTATGGAAGGCGATAATTTAATAGTAATAGGAGACTAAGTAATGGAACATGTAGGATTTTTAAGCTTTGTGGCAGAACACCTGAATCAGTTCTTCTCCTACACAGCTTTTGCAAACCTTACAGCCGGGCATCTTATTATGATATGCATCGGACTGATATTTATATGGCTTGCAATAACAAAGGAGTATGAACCAATGCTGCTTGTACCAATTGGATTTGGAATGTTGGTGGGCAACATCGCATTTAGTCCCGGCTTTCAGATAGGCATTCATGAATCGGGAAGTGTTTTAAATTACTTATATTTCGGGGTGCTAAAAGGAGTTTATCCTCCACTAATATTTCTTGGTATAGGGGCAATGACCGACTTTTCAGCCCTTATTTCAAATCCTAAGTTATTGCTTATTGGTGCAGCTGCTCAATTTGGTATTTTTGGAGCTTATGCTTTAGCGCTGCTAATGGGATTTTCACCATCAGAAGCCGGAGCTATAGGTATTATAGGCGGTGCCGATGGCCCAACTGCTATTTTCATTTCATCACGTTTAGCACCTGATTTGATTGGAGCAATCGCAGTATCAGCATACTCCTATATGGCTCTTGTTCCTGTAATTCAACCTCCGGTTATGAGATTACTCACAACCAATAAAGAAAGGGTAATAAGAATGAAACCTCCACGCTCTGTTACCAAACAGGAAAAAGTGCTTTTCCCGATAATTGGTTTGTTACTTACCACTTTTATTGTACCCTCCGGATTACCACTTTTAGGAATGTTGTTCTTTGGAAACCTTCTTAAAGAAAGTGGCGTTACCAAGCGTCTTGCAGATACAGCAAAAGGCCCAATGATTGATATAGTAACTATACTTATCGGACTGACTGTAGGAGCTTCAACACAGGCTACTACATTTCTTACAGCCAAATCGATTGGTATTTTTACTCTCGGTGCAGTATCTTTTGTCATTGCAACTTTTGCAGGAGTTATCTTCGTTAAAATCATCAATTTATTCCTTAAAGAAGGAAATAAGATTAACCCACTTATTGGTAATGCCGGTGTTTCGGCAGTGCCTGACAGTGCAAGAGTTTCGCAGGTGGTAGGACAAGAATACGATAAAACAAATCACCTGTTAATGCATGCTATGGGTCCTAATGTGGCAGGTGTTATTGGCAGCGCGGTTGCAGCAGGTATTTTACTTGGATTTTTAGCTTAATCGTTTAACAGATAAATTACTATTTTTGAAGCCGGAGAAAAGAAGCTCCGGCTTCTTTTTTAAACTATCACCAACCAATATTGAATTTTTAATTCGAAGTAAATGCTCATCATAGGAATAGCCGGAGGATCAGGTTGTGGCAAATCTACCGTTGTCAAGCAGATCATTAAGAAACTACCCAAGGATTCA
>JAEYSM010000077.1 GCA_023434665.1 Bacteroidota bacterium
TAATCCGAATTTTTAAAAAGGTAATATACTAATATGAATGAAAATTGTATTTATTTTTTATCCCCATCTTTATGTGAATGATAATTAAAGGTTTATGACGTTATTTATAATGACTCTAAATTTCTGATATAATCATAAAAGTCAGATCCTGTTGCCCACATGACAAATACCGGACAAACCATAACAGTTGCATGTAAATATACCAGCACAACACAAGCTGCTGGTACATGGTAAATCTATTCTTTACTAGCTACATCCAATCTTTATTCTCAAAACCATTACGATCTTTCAGATTATCAAAATGGCATTTATGGCAGAAGATTTCATACCAGATTACATGATAGTGGACACTATCTGCCATTTTGTATGATAAAATGCATTCCGGAATGAAGCTAAAACCCGAATTTCAAAAGAATTCAACTATTTACTATATTTTTTCATAATTGGTATTGAACTTGTTTAATTATATATAAAGTAATACCTGTAAGTTAAAATTGTGCTATTATGTAGATATCATTGTAGAATCATCATCGCTTGTTGACCCATGTTGATACCATGATGATTCCATATTGGTACCATGATGGTTCCAACTTGGTATTAATGAAACTCAAGTTAAGATTAATATATGGGCCCTTACTTTTTCAATTTACTTATTAAGTATCAACCTAAAACAATCAAAAAATGGCAAAGGTCAAAAATGGTCTCATTTCCGGAAAAATGGGAAACCTAATCTACTATGTCCAGGATGGTATTCAGTACTCAAGGGCTGTGAGTGCTAAACCAACAAAACCGGCTACATTAAATCAGGCTCAGTATCGCGAAAAGATGGCCATAACATCGAAATTTCTACACAAATTTAAAAGAGTCATCAAAGTTGGGTGGCATGATCCTGATAGTAAACGTAAATATTACTCTAATGCTATGAGTTATCATTTGCATAATGCCATCATTGAAATAAAAAATGAGGACAATACAAATACAGATAAGAAAAAGAAAAACCAATTTCAAATTGACCTAACGAAAGTTTTGTTAAGCTCCGGTAATATTGAGTCACCAAAAATTCTATCTGTCCTTAAAAATGAAAATCAGCTGGATATTACCTGGGACACCAGGCTAGGTCCGATCACAAATCGTTTTACTGACATTTTAGCGATAATAGCCTACAAGAAGGATAAGATCGCTGAACCATTTTTCTCTGTTGGCACCAGAAAAACGGGGACAGCATCAATAAGTCTGCCTTTCGAAATGAAAGAGAAAATTCATGTTTGGGCTTTTTACTGGAATCCAACTGAATCGGATTCAGAAAAAAATACAGTAGCATCAGACTCTGTCTATTTAGGAGAGTTGTGAAACAAATAAACCGAAAGTGAACATATAATAAGCTTTCCTCTGGCAATCTATGTGAGCTAAGATGGAAATAGTGAAAAATAAAAAACAGCCCTGCTAAATTTGCTGGGCTGTTTTTATTATTAAGCAAATAATATTATTCAGCAGCTTCAAGAGCAGGAGCTCCGGCCATCATACGAATATCGTCTTCAACGGTACTAATAGTTCCGATACCAAATGTTTCAACAAGAATCCTGGCAACATTCGGTGATAAGAATGCCGGAAGAGTAGGTCCTAAATGGATGTTCTTTACACCAAGATGTAAGAGGGCAAGTAAAACGATTACTGCTTTCTGCTCATACCATGCAATGTTGTAAACAATTGGCAGATCGTTGATGTCTTCAAGACCAAATACTTCTTTTAATTTAAGAGCGATAACGGCAAGTGAGTAACTGTCGTTGCACTGTCCTGCATCGAGAACACGTGGAATTCCACCTATATCACCAAGAGCAAGTTTATTGTAACGGTATTTAGCGCAACCTGCTGTGAGGATTACGGTATCGTTGGGTAGTTGTTGTGCAAAATCGCTGTAGTAATTACGTTCTTTGTGACGACCATCACATCCTGCCATGACAAAGAATTTGCGAATAGCACCTGATTTAACTGCATCAACCACTTTATCGGCGAGTGCCAGTACCTGATTGTGAGCAAAACCACCTATAATAGTTCCGGTCTCAATTTCAACAGGAGGCTGGCAAGTCTTGGCATGAGCAATGATTTCAGAAAAATCTTTTTGTTGACCCGGTTTACGATCGGCAATATGTTTGAATCCAGGGAAACCTACTGAGCCGGTTGTATAAACTTTATCATCGTAGTTGCTCGTTGATGAAGGAGGTACTAAACAGTTGGTAGTGAAAAGAATTGGGCCATTAAACGTCTGGAATTCTTCTTTCTGTTTCCACCATGCATTACCATAGTTTCCAACAAAGTGTGAATACTTGCGGAAAGCAGGATAATAATGGGCAGGCAGCATTTCGCTGTGTGTGTAAACATCAACACCTGTGTTTTCAGTCTGCTGAAGAAGTTCTTCCAAATCTTTAAGATCATGACCACTTACTAGGATACCCGGATTGTTCCTGACACCAATATTTACCTGAGTGATTTCAGGATTTCCATAGGTAGATGTGTTTGCTTTATCGAGAAGAGCCATAACTTCCACACCATACTTACCGGTTTCCATTACCAGGTTGATATGTGTATTTATATCAGCATCGTCAGTCAGGAGATAATCCAGCACCTTGAGTATATGCAGATTCACCGCATCATTTTCAAAACCAAGGTTATATGCATGCTCAGCATAGGCAGCCATACCTTTCAGACCATAGAGAGCCAGTGCTCTTAAAGAACGGGTATCTTCACATGGCGCATCAATATGAGGATCCATTGTATAAGCAATTGCTTCTATTGCTGCATCTTCTGTTGAGCCCCAGGTGCAAGCAAATTTAAGTTCTGAATCATTGAATTTAACACCGGCATTAGCAAGCATTGCTCTGTACTCATCACGGAGTCGAATTGTTTCTTTAATTTGTCCGTAGAAGAAGTCCTTGTCGAAATTCGCATTAGTAATAGTTGAAAAAAGAACCCTGATTGAGAGATGGGCGGCCTTATTTATGGCAATGTTCTTTTCAGAAGCTCTTGTTGCGAAAAAAGCGAGTCCTTTTAATAAATGAACGTTTAAGTCCTGAAAGTTAATGGTTGGACCATCCACACCACAAACACCTTTATTGGCGGAGCATCCTGTTCCTTTGGCTGCTTCCTGACACTGATAACAAAATAAGCTCATAATATTTTTTATGTTTTTAGTTGTTGAATTTCGCAGCAAAAGTAAAAAGTTAATTTCTACTATACAAGTATTTATGCACTCATTTACCTAAATTAGAATGATTTTATTTAACCAACCCTTATCCTGTTGTATTATCTGGTTGATATTCAATTATTTGTTACCCTTTTTAATGAAAAGAGAAAAGAAGAAAAAAGTGAAACAATAAGTTATGAAATCATTTCCTCTAATGGAACAAGTGCCTGAATTGCGCTTGAAACGTTATTTATATCTCTGAAAGTTAAGCTCAGTTTATCATTTACTTCTTTCATCCTTACTGTTTTTTGGTAAACCTGAATGAAATTAAGGACAGCAGAAAATATATCGCTCTGATAAAAAGGAGATTCTTTGTTCGAAATAAATGTGGCTGTCATGATGCCATTACGGAGGGTGATTTTCTCAAATCCCATTTTACGACCGGTTCGTCTGAGGCGAATGGTATTTATCAGATCTTGCGCCTGAACAGGAACAGGGCCAAAACGGTCAATTAGTCTTTCCTGGTACGCCAATAGATCTTCTTCAGCCTCCAGGCTGTCGAGTTCTTTATACAGACTCAGTCGTTCAGTAATATTTGCTACATATCTGTCAGGCAGCATAATTTCGAGGTCAGTCTCAATCAGACATTCTTTGACATATTCTTTAGTACCGGTTTCTTCATACAACCCGCTGAATTCGGTTTCCTTGAGTTCCATCACTGCTTCATCGAGAATCTTCTGATACATCTCGAATCCTATCTCCGAAATGAATCCGCTCTGCTCGGCACCAAGGATATTTCCTGCACCCCGGATATCGAGGTCTCTCATGGCAATATTAAAACCACTGCCCAGAGCGGAGAATTCCTCAATGGCTTTTAGTCGCTTGCGGGCTTCATCAGTAAGCACTGAGACCGGTGGAGCCAACAAATAGCAGAAAGCTCTTTTGTTTGTACGGCCCACTCTTCCCCTGAGTTGGTGCAGATCGCTCAACCCATAATTATGTGCTTCATTAATAATTATTGTATTTACATTGGGAATATCAAGTCCCGATTCAATGATGGTAGTGGCGATGAGGACATCATAATTACCTTCCACAAAATCCAGCATAATTTTCTCGAGCTTATGACCATCCATTTGACCATGACCGATGGCAATTCTGGCATCAGGTACTAATCGCTGAATCATTCCTGCTACTTCAATAATGTTCTTTACCCTGTTGTTCACAAAGAAGACCTGACCTCCCCTTGAAAGTTCATAATGGATAGCATCTCTGATAATTTCTTCATTAAATGGGTGCAATTCGGTTTGAACAGGATAACGGTTAGCCGGAGGAGTATTAAGTATGCTTAAATCACGCGCTCCCATTAAGGAAAATTGTAAAGTTCTGGGGATGGGAGTAGCTGTAAGTGTCAAAGTATCAACATTCACCTTCATTTGTTTCAGTTTCTCCTTTGTGGCGACACCAAATTTCTGTTCTTCATCTATCACCATTAGTCCGAGGTCTCTAAACTGGATATCCTTACTTACAATACGGTGAGTGCCTATCAGAATATCAATTTTCCCTTCTTCAAGCTTTTTAATTGTTTCCTTTTGCTCTTTAGTACTTTTAAACCTGTTCAAATAATCAATTGTGACCGGGAATTCACTAAGCCTGTCTCTGAAGGTTTGATAATGTTGAAGCGCAAGAATGGTAGTTGGGACTAAAACAGCCACCTGTTTGCTGTCACTTACAGCTTTGAAAGCCGCACGAATCGCTATTTCGGTTTTCCCGAATCCTACATCCCCACACACAAGCCTGTCCATCGGGTAAGACTTCTCCATATCTTTTTTAACATCGGCAGTAGCTTTTACCTGATCAGGGGTATCCTCGTAAATGAAAGAAGCCTCAAGCTCGTGTTGCATGTAATTATCAGGTGGATAGGTATGGCCATCAGAAGCCTTTCGCTCGGCATAAAGTTTAATCAGGTCTTTTGCTATATCTTTTACCCGCTGCTTGGTTTTGCTCTTTAATTTATTCCAGACATTTGAGCCAAGTTTATTGAGGGATGGCGCTGTTCCTTCTTTCCCAACATACTTTGAAATCCTGTGCAGAGAATGGATACTTACATATAGAATGTCGTTATTCTGATAAATTAACCTGATGGCTTCCTGTTGCTTTCCCTTATTCTCAATTTTCTCAAGGCCATCAAACCTTCCGATTCCGTGATCAATATGAGTAACATAGTCTCCGGGTTGCAAATCGTAGATTTCTTTAAGCGTTATCGCTTCCTTTCCTGCGAAACCATCCCTTATTTTAAATTTATGATATCGCTCAAAAATCTGATGATCGGTGTAGCAAGCGAGCTGGGCATCAGTATCAATAAATCCTTCATGTAAAGAAAGATTTATGATTTCGAGGTTTAAGGCAGTTATATTCCGGTTTGCCTTCAAGTCCTTTAAAATAGTCTGAATGCGTTCAGTTTGCTTAGCATTATCCGAGAGGATAAGATTTTTAATTCCTTCTTTGCTATTTTCATTGAGGTTATTAAAAAGCAGATCGAAGTTTTTGTTAAAAGAAGGCTGGGGTTGAGTTCTGAATATGAACTCCTCGCTGCTATTAATAATTGATTGTGAGCCGAATTCTACAATATGGTGTTCAAAAATTTCCCTCTTCAGATCAGATGAGGTGATGAATAATTCTTTTGGCTCCAGGTGACTGGTTTCAGTATTTAATTCAAGAAATGCCTTTTCGGCTTTCTCAAATTCCTTATCTATTTTGTCGAGTGTAAATGAAAAATCTTTTACCCAAACAGAAGCACCCTTATCAATATACTGAATGAAAGATTGTCGGCTTTCATGCAACTGTCTGTCCTGGACATTTGGGGTAATCGTAATGTGCGTCAGTTTATCGATAGAAAGCTGTGTAACAGGATCAAATGTTCTGATTGAAGCTATGTCATCACCAAAAAACTCAATACGGTATGGACGGTCGTTGGTAAATGAGAAGACATCCACAATACCACCACGGATAGAAAACTGGCCGGGTTCAATTACGAATTGTTCATTGATGAAGTTATACTCCTGCAATACATCAGTAAGGAAGTCAACCGAAAGATTATCATTAAGACTAATTCTTAGGGTGTTTTTCTTTAAATATCCTTTACTTACAACTTTTTCAGCGAGCGCTTCAGGGTAAGTTACAACAATAGTTCCGCCTTCCTTGGTCCCTAACCTTTTCATGACTTCAGTACGTGATAATACATTGGTATTATCAGTTTTCTCAAGTTCATATGGTCGCCTGTAAGTTGTTGGAAAAAAGAGAACGCTTTTCTTATGGAAAGGTATGTCCTGTTCGCCCAGCAGGTTCTCTAGGTCGTTAAAAAAATATGCAGCCTCTTCCTTATCAGTAAGGATGATAAGAAAGTGAGATTCGGAATGGTCAAAAACTGTTGAAACAATAAGTGAGGCAGATGAACCTGCGAGGCCCCGTAAATGAATGCGGGCGGATTCTTTCTTGTTTATTGAAGCAGCTATAGCCGCGATAATTTTATTATCGCGGTAAAAATCGAGCACCGGAGAGTATTTCACTAATCTGTTCCGTTAATTAAAACTGAACGCAAAATTACAATTTATTGTTTTATTGGGAAGAATAATCTAAACCCCAATGAGGGTTGTAATCAATCTGACGCACTTAATCTATCCACCTTTCATTCATACTTGAGATTATCCACCGGGTTTAGATGGATTATCCGGGAAGATTGAACCCACACCGTGATAACTGAAATTGATAAAACTATTATAATGGGAAGAATGTACAACCACCAATAGGGATTTATACTCAGAGCAAAATTTGAAAGCCATTCAATAAACTTGAAATAAAAAAGTGGCAATGCAAGTAATGAAGCTATAAGACACAACCAGATATAATCTTTAAACATCAGCAAGAACAACCATACAGGAGAAGCTCCCAGGGTTTTACGTATCCCGATTTCCTTCTTTCTTTGTTCGGCAGTGTATGCTGCCAGGCCGATTAAACCAAGAACCGTGATAAACACTACCAATAATGAGAAAAGAATAAATACCACACTGTACTGTTTTTCCTGTTCAAACTGAAGGTTATAAAAATTCTTTAGCATATAGGTATTGAAGGGGTTATTAGGAAATATTTCTCTATATAATTTATCAACTTCACTTATCACAACTTCGGGGTCACGATTCCCTGTATTGATTGAAAAATTTCCTTGAAATCTCTGTGGATATCTGAAAATCTGTGGTTCGACAGATTCTTTTGCAGAACGCTGATAGAAATCTATTACCACACCACTAATCGTAAAAGGTCTTCCTTCCATTATGATTTTTTGATTGACAGCTTTTTCGGGTTTATCAAAGCCCAGCGTTAACGATGCATATGCATTAATAACAACACGGTTTCGATCAATTTCCTGATTTCCTGTAAAGTCTTCACCGGCTACAAAATGAATATTATATGCCTTGAAAAAATCTGAAGCCGTTTCAGTTACCCTGTAATTTCGTGAGTCTTTATCATCAGTGCCATATCGGTAAATACCTCCCCTGTTAAACATGTTTGATTGTCCCGGAATAACAGATGAAAAAGCACATGCCTTAACACCGGTTAATTGATTTACTTCCTTTGAAAATACCTGATATTTACTTACGAGTGTTGAATCGCCTACTATCGGAGCATTGACCACTAAAATATTATTAAGATTGAAGCCGGGATTACGATTACTAAGAAACCGGTATTGCATAACAACGCCTAAAGTTGCAGCAATGAGTGCAATCCCTATGGCAAACTGAAGTGTGACAAGTCCTTTTTTCATCACTGTACCACTCTTAAAACCTGTGTTCGAGCCTTTTAGAATATTTACTATTTTGCCTGAATAAATACCTGTCACCGAATAGATTTCGGCAGAGAATGTGCCTATCAGGAAGGCAATCAGTATGGTTAAAAGGAACCAGTTACCTTTCCATATTTCCGCATTATCAGGTATCCCCGTAAATCTGCAGAAAAGTGGCTCGGCCAGTTCAAAGAAAACCAGCGAAAACAACACTGCAAGCGTATTAATAAATGCTGACCATACAAGCAATTGAATGAACAGATGCTTTTTTGTTGCACCATTTGTTTTTCTGATTGCAATCTCCTTTTGCTTGCGAATGGCGGCAATTGTGGTTAGATTAAAGAAATTAACCCATGCAATAACAAGGATAAACCATCCCACGATCTCCATCACGTCAACAGAATCCTTGTTGCCATTGGCCTCAAGCTCATGCATAAAATTGGAACTGAGATGTATGTCACTTAATGGCTGAAGTTTAAATGACATTCCCATCTTATACTCCTTGAGATCTTTCCCGAATTCCTTTTCTATATAGTCAGCTATTCCTTTGTTGATCTTTTCGGGGTCAGTACCCGGAATGAACTTAACATAAGTGAAAAAACCACTGTAAAACCAACCATTTGTAAACATATCAGGATTTTGCTGTATCCACTCATTTAATGAAATGAATATATCAGCTCTGATATGCATATTTGCCGGAAGGTCACTAAACACCGAGGTGACAGTGAGATTCCTTTGTTTATTGAGATTCAGCGTTTTTCCAATGGGATTTTCAGTGCCAAAATATTTTTTGGCAGTCGATTCGGAAATTGCTACAGAGTTTGGGTCTTCAAGACTTGTAATCTTGTCTCCATTGATAACTGAAATACCAAGAATATCGAAAATAGAAGATTCGGCCCTGAAAACCTTTTCTTCCTTAAAAAACTTATCGTTATAAAAAAATACTCCTTCAGCCTTGAATGCTCTGGCATAAGAAACTGCCTCCGGGAAAAGTTCTTTTATAGCAGGACCTATAGTTGGAGAAGCACTGGCAAAAGCCACATGATCATCATTTTCACCCCAACGGCTATACTGTATCCTGTATGTATTTTTATAATCGGGGGATTGGGTATCGTAACTCCTGTGGAACTTAACATAGCCGGCTATCAGCAGACAGGCAGCGATTCCGATAGAAAGACTAAGGATGTTAGTGATAAAAAAACCCGGTTGTTTCCTGAAGTCTCTTATTGCTAATAAAAGGTAATTTTTTAGCATAATGGCGGCTTTTGCATTGAAGAAGTTCAAATATGATGCCACCTATAATGCTCAATATATCAATGATATACCAGTATCTGCATACATTTTAATTGTACGGATATGTACATAAGTTGTTCGAAAGGGAACGATGAATGATCACCCTGAGAGCGATGCCTTAATATATGCGGGAGAAGGTAATTATATTCAGACCTTTTTCGGAGCAAGGTATTTATTATACAATAGAAGACCAATTATAGTAAGCACACCTATCATACTGAATACCAACCATAAAATATCGGGTTGTTTAAGTTTATCCACAAAATGAACATACAGAAGAGCTCCTAAAATACCTCCTATTCCACTGCCTATTACTCCATAAAGGAATGAATAACCTAGATAGAGCGCCTTTTTATCAGCCGGTGCTATCAATCCGATGTAAGAAATGAACTTTGGATGGGCTGTCATCTCCCCTATCGAGAATATGATCATTCCAAGAATAAATACCCACGCGTATGAAGAAACTGCCAGAATACCCATTCCTATGGTACCTAATGCAATACCTGCAATCATGGTGGGCAATGCAGCAAATCTTTTAACAAAAGATGATATAAGCAGTTGAAGTGCAATAATTGCTCCGGCATTTATAACTGTAACATGTTCAGCATCAAACTCCCATGAAGGATTTGCTACAAACAGGCTCAGAAAGCTGTTAACGACTTTGTTAACAGGGGTCATATCCACGAAGTCTTTCAGGTACCATAAAACTGTATCAAACATCTGGAAATATAAAATCCAGAAACCGGAGTAAATTGCTATCATAGATACAAAACGATAGTCTTTCAGTACGAGTACAATATCCTTGAAGACTTGTGACATGGGCTTGGAACTTTCAGGGCGGGGCGGTTCCTTATATCCAAATATGTTGAGTATCAACATAGCGCCAGTGCCTACAGCCGCCATGATAAAAATATAATTCCACGATATATCTTTGAGAAAAGGTACGAGGATTAGTGGGAACAAGAATGCTCCCAGATTTATAGACCAATAATAAATACCAAACCCAAGTGAAGAATTACTTTCGTCAGTGACTCTGGCTATTGTTCCTGAAATTATTGGTTTGAAGAATCCGGCACCAACAGCCATTACCAGCAGACTTAGAAAGACTATTGAATAGGAAGATGACATGCTTGTAAAGAAATAACCCGTGCTCATCATAGTAAAAGCAAACATGAGTACCCGCCGGTAACCAAATCTATCAGCGATAGCGCCCGCTAGTATTGGAAGCAGATACAACAGAGGTGTTATTGTACTCTTGATAACACCAACCCCTTCCTTAGAAAATCCCAGACCACCCGCCTGAGGTGATAGAATGAGATAAATTGAAAGCACTGACATGACCCCATAATAAGAGCCTCTTTCGAAAAACTCCATGATGATGACTGTCCAAAAATTGCGTGGGAAGGATTTAAATCCTGACTTTTTACTTGCAGATTCAGGGTTGGTAACTGTTGACATAATTAATGGTAAAGGTGTGTGGATGACAAATGTAATAATTTGCCTATTACGCTCCAATTACAATTTGAACAGTTGTACGGCTCTTTTGCTCAAGGTACACAGTTTTGCTTCCAACAACCTTATTTATAGTCTCCTGATCGTAGTATCTTATAGTAATAAGTTGAAGATTCTGATTATACCTGACATCGTATTCATCGCTCAATAAATCGTATAGTTTCCTGGTTTTTTCTTCATCTTTATCTGTAACCATCGAAAAACTGATAGCTGACAACTGCATCATATTGAGATGTATGCCAAGGGAGAATAACAAACCAAATATGTAATGAAGGTTCCCTTCAGCTATGAATGAGAAGTCCTTAGGCGAAATTGAAATCAGTACTTGATTGGGTTTCGAAATGTAACAAGGAATCTGATCTCTTAAACCGGATTCATCGGGCAAATCATTGATTAAAGTTCCTTCCTCATTCGGGTGGTAAAAGGATTTTACTTTAAGAGGGATAAATTTACTTTTTAAAGGTTGAATAGTTTTAGGATGAATGACCGAAGCACCATAATAAGCCAATTCAATTGCATCACGGAATGACATGCTTTCGAGTTTCACGGTATCGGGGAAGTAACGTGGGTCAGCATTCAAAACACCTGGTACATCTTTCCATATAATAACCTCTTCTGCATCCAATGCCCACGCAAAAATTGCAGCACTAAAGTCAGATCCTTCTCTACCAAGTGTTACGGGTTTATCATCGATCGAACTCCCTATAAAACCCTGAGTTATATAAATGGAGCTTCCTGCATCTCCCGGCATTTTGTGTGATTCTAATGTTGATACACTTTTTGGAATTACAGAAGATATCCGGTTATGCGTCTCAATCCAGTTAACACCTGCAGAACGGTAGGTGTTATCAGTTTTAATCAGATTTCTGCAATCAATCAGTGTATGATGAAATCCTTTGGAATCGAGGAAGCGACTAATTAATTCTGTAGAGATCAATTCACCAAATGAAACAACCTTGTCATAACCTTCATCGTAATCCTGAGGAGGGATACCATCTATTATCTCTGACAATTGCTGCATCCTGATTGGCAAACCTGAGTAGTGGAGATTTAATTCTTCAGCAACTTTGAGATGAAAATCAAATACACGCTGAAGCAATTCCCTGGTTGTCTCACTTCCTTTTATCCATGCATCTGCCACCTTTTCAAGAGTATTTGTTGTTTTGCCCATTGCTGAGAAAACAACCACCAGTTCCCTGTTTGCGTATTGGGATAAGATATTGTAAACGTTCCTTACTGCAGAAGCATCCTTAACAGAAGCACCCCCAAACTTAAAAACTTTCATCAACAACCATTTGTTTGTAAGGCAAAAGTAATACATTTGACAGAATGAAGACTCTCGTAGAATTTATCAATGATACGCAGGCAGATTTTCCATATGCAACAGGAGAATTTTCGCAACTGCTTAATGATATCACAATTGCAGCTAAGATAGTAAACCGTGAAATAAAGATTGCCGGGTTGGCGGATATTAACGGCTATTTTGGTGAAGTAAATGTTCAGGGAGAAGATCAAAAGAAACTTGATGTTTTTGCGAACAACCACTTCATAGCTGCACTTAAGCATGGCGGAATGGTTTGTGCCATAGCTTCGGAAGAAAATGAGGGCCTTATTACATACAACAATGCCACTTCTCAAAAGGGGAAATACGTGGTGGCCATGGATCCGCTTGACGGCTCCTCGAACATAGAAGTTAACGTACCTATTGGTACAATCTGGTCCATCTACAGAAGAATATCAGAATCGGGTCCCGGTACAATTGAGGATGTTCTTCAAGAGGGCGTAAAACAGGTAGCTGCAGGTTACCTTATTTATGGTTCTTCTACTATGCTCGTTTATACTACAGGAAATGGTGTTAACGGCTTTACCTATGATCCATCGGTTGGCTTATTCTTCCTGTCGCACCCTGATATGAAGATACCCGAAGACGGTACTATATATTCAGTAAATGAGGCCAATTATATTTACTTTCCAAGGGGAATGAAAGAGTATATAAAATACTGCCAGCGTGATGATCCACGAACCAACAGACCGTTCACAACAAGATATATTGGATCACTTGTGGCCGACTTTCACCGGAATTTACTCAGAGGTGGTATATATCTTTATCCGGGTACATTAAAAAATCCCAATGGAAAATTAAGATTGCTTTACGAATGTAATCCCATTGCATTTATAGCTGAACAGGCCGGAGGGAAAGCCTCCACGGGATTTGAGAGGATTCTGGATATTAAGCCAACTGACCTTCATCAAAGGGTGCCATTTATTACAGGATCGAAAAATATGGTCGAAATGGCCGAAGAGTGTATGAGAGTTCATTCATTGAAAGAAGTACGGGAAACATCCAATCCAATAAAGAATATAAATTCAAATTAAGAAAACAGCTGACTATTCTTCTTATTTTTGTGGCTGCTTACAAAGCAGAATATTAATCATCAAAAAATAAAAGATGAAAGGCTCTATAGTAATACTTGCCGGTGGTGGTCCTGCTCCCGGAATTAATTCAGTTATTTCTTCAGTTTCTAAAATATTTCTTAAAGACGGTTATCGTGTAATAGGATTGCATGAAGGATATAAAACTCTATTTAGCAGTAATCCAAAAATGATTGATATTGATTTTGAATTGGCTGATAAAATTCACAATCAGGGAGGATCAATCTTAAACATGAGCAGGCACAAACCAAAAGATTCAGAATTCAGCACCGACTTTTTTACAAAAAATAATATAAAATTGCTGGTAACAATTGGAGGTGATGATACAGCCTCCACTGCTAACCGGATATCCAAATTTCTTGCAGCCAATAATGTATTCCTTCAAAATATTCATGTTCCCAAAACTATAGATAACGATTTACCGTTGCCGGATGGAATTTCTACTTTTGGGTACCAGAGTGCCAAGCAGGAAGGAGTCAGACTTGCTTCAACCGTGTATGAAGATGCCCGAACCAGTGGAAACTGGTTTGTTGTTTCAGCCATGGGTCGTGAAGCCGGGCACCTGGCATTCGGAATTGGTGCCTCTTGCCACTATCCGATGATTATTATCCCTGAAATGTTCAATAATGTTGAGGTTACATTCGACAGGATACTTAAGCTTATAGTATCATCGATGGTTAAAAGGAAACTGTTGGGCATTAATTATGGTGTTGTGATAATCAGTGAAGGTGTGTTCCACTTTATGACCGACGATGAAATCATTAAATCGGGTATTCAATTCTCTTACGATGACCACGGTCATCCTGAGCTGGGGAACGTAAGCAAGGCACATATCTTCAATCTTTTGCTTCAGGATAAGCTCAAAGAGTTAAAAATCAATATCAAAAGTCGCCCGGTGGAATTGGGATATGAGTTACGCTGTGTACAGCCAATTGCCTTCGATATGCTGTATTGTGCATTATTGGGGATGGGGGTAAAACGCCTGTTTGATGAAGGGCTTACCGGATGTATGGTAGTGAGTGGTCCTAACGGTGACATTTTCCCTGTGTTCCTGAAAGATGTTGAAGACGAACATGGTAAAGTAAGACCACGGCTTGTTAACATGAACAGTCAGAAAACAAGCATGGTGTTTAAAGATGGTATTCAGTATTTAAGTGAGCAGGATATTGAAGGAGCTTCAAAATATTTGCAGGAACCTGAGAACTACCTGATGAAGAATATTCTTAACTGGTAATCAATTATCACAATCCGTAGAGCGCCCTTACTTTATCTGCCAGGACTTTTGATAGTTTATAATGCGACTCATGGGTCCATCCGGCGATATGAGGCGATAAGATAACCTTATTGGATTTAAAAAGTCGCTGAAACTGTTCAGGTAAAGATTCTGTTTCAATATCTTCAAATGATAAGTTCTCGCACTCTAATACGTCAAGTGCTGCTCCATTGACCTTTCCCTCATCTATTGAATCCATTAAATCGGTGGTATTAATACAACTACCTCTGGATGTGTTGATGATCCAAATTGGTTTTTCAAAGCGATTAATATACTCAGTGTTGACCAAATGATATGTTTCATGTGTTAAGGGCACATGAAGGCTAAGGATATCAGCCTCCCTGAATATCTCTTCCATGGAAGCTTCTTTCACATAATCTGTAGAAAAACCGCTCTTATATTTATCATAAGCAAGAACTGTCGCACTAAAACCTGCCAGCCGTTTTGAAAATTCACTCCCTGTATTACCATATCCAATTATGGCAATAGTTTTCCCTTTTATTTCATTGCCCCGATTACCGGCGCGTATCCATATACCCTTGCGCACTTCCTCGTTTACCCTGCATAAATGATTTAAAAGCGAAAGAATCATACCCATAGCATGCTCTGCCACCGCATCACGATTTCCTTCGGGAGCATTTAAGCAAACAATTCCTTTTGATTCAGCATATTGCTGATCGATATTTTCCATTCCTGCTCCTACCCTTGCAATAAACTTAAGATTGACCGCGTGATCCAGCGCTTCTTTGTCGAGTTTTATCTTACTTCTAATCACTACACCTTCATATAAATGGAGCTGTTGTAAAATTTCCTTTCTTTCAAATCCGGTATAGTGAACACATTGAAATCCAAAACTTTCAAGTTCCTTAGCCAGGATGTCGTGTGCAGTGTCGATAAATAGAATCTTTGATGAATTCATTTCATAAATCTATTAGTCCTGCAAAGTTAATCATAAAGAGCAGCATAATAATAGAGTAGTTAAGAAGGCTAATTCTTAATAAAATCGTAACTTCGCCAACTTAATTTTTTATTATCAGATTCGTTTGCAATTATGTGGAAATTCCTGGTTAGGTTGATATTGCGAAACAGACCTTTGATTATTGCTGTGATAGCAATATTAACAATATTTATGGGGTGGCAGGGTGTAAGTGTTCAGCTTTCATATAACAATCAAAATATGCTGCCACAATCCGATTCAAGTGTTGTGACATATCAGGCTTTTAAAGACAAATTTGGTGAAGATGGCAGCGTTTTGGTTATTGGGGTCACCAATCCCGACATGTTTAAATTAGATGAAATAAACGCCTGGAATAGCCTTACAAGAGATATAAATGAAATTGATGGAGTGGAGGGTATAACTTCTATAACCAAAGCTGCAGTGATGGTTAAGAACGACAGTCTAAGGGTTTTCGAATTCAAACCATTAGTAAGTGCACCCCTGACCAGTCAGGCTCAGGCTGATTCATTAAAAAAGCAGGTATTTTCACTTCCCATGTACGAGGGACTGCTTTTTAATGCCAAGACCAACACATACTTAATGGCCATCACACTGGATAAGGAAAAGTTAAATGACAAGATCAGGCTCATAGTAGTTGATAATATTGTTAATCGTGCCAAAGCCTACGAGAAAGAGACAGGCAATAAACTACATTATTCAGGAATGCCCTATATAAGGTCGGTAATGATGAAGCAGACCAAGTCAGAACTCTTCATGTTCATATTCCTTTCAATTGCTGTCGCGGCTTTGATACTATTTCTGTTCTTCAGATCGGTGAGGGTAGTGTTAAGTTCTTTAATTGTTGTAGCTGTTAGCATAATATTTACCGTAGGCCTTATAAACATCTTGGGATATAAAATAAGCATTCTTACAGGTGTAATACCATCCCTGATAGTAGTTATTGCGATTGAAAACTGCATCTATATCCTAAATAAATATCATTGGGAATACCGTTCTCATGGCAATAAGATTCTGGCATTGTCGAGAGTTGTTCAAAGAATTGGTCCGGCTTCATTAATGGTAAATACTGCAACAGCAGCTGGATTCGCTGCATTTATTTTAGTTTCTAACCGGATGCTGTTTGAATTTGGCATTGTTGCTGCCATTAGCATTTTCATCGAGTATCTTCTATGCATACTTCTGCTTCCTATCATATTTAGTTATATGGAGCCTCCCAGTCAAAAGCATTTATCTCACCTCAACAACAAATTCTTCAGTAATATCATTGAGAAAATAATATACCTGATAGAACACAGGCGCAAGACAATTTTTGTCGCTGCAGGAGTTATGACAATACTGGGAATCCTGGGAATGTTTAGTTTAAAAATATCAGGTAAGGTGGTAGATGATATCAGGAAAAGTAATCCACTGGCAAAAGATCTGAGATATTTTGAGCAGCATTTCGGAGGAGTTATGCCATTTGAAATATGGGTAGATTCAAAAAAGCCAAAAGGTGCATTACGCCTGAACACTATTGAAAAAATTGATGAAATCCAAAATGAAATACTGAAACACAAAGAGTTCTCTAAACCTCTTTCGGTTGCCGAATTGTCGAAGTTTGCACGACAGGCTTATTTTAACGGTAATCCTGAAATGTATGAAGTTCCAAACTCACAGGAACGAAACTTTGTATTCTCGTATTTTCCACGTGAAGCCGGTACACAGGCAGGCTTACTAAATTCATTTATCGACAGTACTCAGCAACACACAAGAATCAGTTTCCAGATGGCTGATGTACCTACATCAGAAATAAACCGGATACTTTCTGATATTAAACCAAAAGTTAAAGAGATATTTCCTGAGGATAAATACGATGTAAAAATTACCGGCAATAGTGTAGTTTACGCCAGAGGAACGGAATTCCTGATTAAACACTTGTTTCAGAGTGTTATAATTGCGATTGTATTTATCTCATTGTTAATGGTGATGATGTTTTCGAGTTTCAGGATGATAGCAATATCCATGCTGCCCAACATTATACCATTGATCATAACAGCGGCTATAATGGGTATTTTTGGCGTGCCGGTTAAATCATCGACCATAATTATATTTGGGGTAGCTCTTGGAATTTCTGTCGATAATGCTATTCAGTATTTATCGAGATATCGTCATGAATTGAAGATGACCAATAACAATATCCGGTTATCTGCCATAAATGCATTAAGGGAAGCAGGATTCAGTATGATTTATACTTCAATAGTACTGGTTTTGGGATTCAGCGTTTTCATTGTTTCCAATTTTGGTGGAACACAGGCATTGGGGTTACTGGTTTCAACCACACTCTTTGTGGCTATGTTTTTCAATATGATGGTTTTGCCTTCATTGCTGATGGTGCTTGATAAATTTGCAGTTACAAAGGCATTTGCTTCTGAACCATTCATTGAAGTATATGACGGGGACGTTGAGGAGGAAAAATAATTCCTTAATTTTAAGTCTAATTTAAAACTGATAATGAAGGGAATAATCTTAGCCGGAGGATCGGGGACACGTCTTCACCCTCTCACAGTGGCAGTGAGTAAACAATTAATGCCGGTGTATGATAAACCGATGATTTACTATCCGCTATCAGTCCTAATGATGGCTGGCATTAATGAGATTCTGATAATTTCAACCCCGCATGATTTACCCAACTTTGAGAAGTTGCTGGGTGATGGTAGAAGTTTAGGTTGCAGATTCAGTTATGCTGTGCAGGAAGTACCTAATGGTTTAGCCCAGGCTTTTGTTATAGGTGAATCATTTATAGGTTCAGATGACGCTGCACTGATCCTGGGGGATAATATCTTTTACAGTACAGGTTTGGCAAAACTACTGTCTGAATGCCGCAAGCCGGAAGGAGGCATCGTTTTCGCCTATCATGTATCTGATCCACAGAGATATGGGGTAATAGAGTTCGATAATAACAATCGGGCTGTTTCGATTGAGGAAAAGCCTTTGATGCCTAAGTCTAATTACGCAGTTCCGGGATTGTATTTTTACGACAATTCTATTGTTGAGGTTGCAAAAAACATAAAGCCGAGTGCAAGAGGTGAATATGAAATCACTGATGTTAACCGTTTCTATCTAGAGAAAGGGAATCTGGCTGTAAAAGTTATGAGTAGAGGCACTGCCTGGCTCGATACCGGAACATTCTCTTCCCTACTGCAGGCTTCCCAATTTGTTGAAGTGCTTGAGAACCGGCAGGGTCTTAAGGTAGGTTGCATTGAAGAAGTAGCATTCAGAATGAATTTCATTAACCGTGAGCAGTTAGTGAAACTCGCTCAACCATTATTAAAGAGCGGTTACGGCGATTATCTGTTGAAAATCTCAGAAACACAATATCTGTAAAAATGAACACATTGGATCAATTGCAGGAGATGATTTCCAAAGCTCTGAAGGGATTGTCGCTTTATGGAGAACCACAAGGTCTTTATGAACCGATTTCCTATACTTTAAGTCAGGATGGGAAAAGGATTCGTCCATTGTTTGTTCTTGTTGCCAATCAGATGTTCGGTGGCAATCCTGAAGAAGCAATCCCTGCAGCAACTGCCATTGAAATCTTTCACAATTTTACCCTTCTGCATGATGATATAATTGATCAGGCTCCCCTCAGGCGAGGTCATGAAACGGTTTACAAAAAGTGGAATACCAACGTTGCTATTCTCTCAGGAGATACCATGTTTGCCATAGCATATGGGGAACTGGCTAAAAGTAAGCCGAATATACTTCAAGATCTGATGAAAGTGTTTACAAAAACAGCTATCGAAGTTTGTGAAGGGCAGCAATATGATATCGACTTTGAAAGAGAGAATGAAGTAGATCTGCAGAGCTATATCAATATGATAAGACTTAAAACAGCAGTACTGCTGGCTGCAAGTCTTAAAATTGGTGCTTTAATAGCAGAATCATCACAGGAGGATGCCGATAAAATATACCAGTTTGGAATTAACATGGGTATTGCATTTCAGCTTCAGGACGACCTTCTGGATTCATATGGTGATAAAATGATCTTTGGCAAACAGACAGGTGGTGACATAGCAGCTAATAAGAAAACAGTTCTGTTTATTAAAGCTTTTGAGAAAGCCAATTCTTCAATGAAGGCCCGGCTTAAGATGCTTTATGCTGATAATAGCATGCATGCAGAAGAAAAAGTTGCGGGTGTGATGGACATATTCAATTCATTGGCCGTTAGGGAAGATACCGAAGAACTTATAAATATATACTTTAGAGAGGCCTGCAAAAACCTCGATTCCATCAGCATCCCTGATGAAAGAAAACAAGTACTTAGAAGTATTGCTGATTCTATGCTTAAAAGGGTAAAGTAATTGGGCTTTTTAACTGATTTATCCTGTTTCAGGATTTATCTTTCTTCATCTGCTCAGCTTGATCGTGAAGTATTTCCCATGTATTCATTAATTCATTGAGATTTGCCTTCAGTTCTTCGTACCTTTTATAGAAATCTGAATCATTCATAAATTTTTTATATAGCTCAGGATCGCTAAGTTTGATATCCATTGAAGCTATTTCCGATTCGGTTTCCTGAATTTCCTCCTCAACTTTTTCAATTCTATTCAGAACTTTTCTAAGTTCTTTTTCAGAAAGTTTCCTTTGTTCGTATTGTTGTTTATTGGAAGATGCCTGATCAGCACTTTCCTTCTGCTGATTAGCTTTTGCCGATTTTTCAGAAAGCTGATCGAGCGTCTGGATTTTCCGTTTTTCAAGAAAATCATAAACATCGCCAATATGCTGATAAACGCCCTTATTACGAAACTCATAAACTTTTTGTGTAAGTCCCTGAAGGAAATCACGATCATGAGATACAACGATAAGTGTCCCATCAAACAATAAAAGGGCATTTTTAAGAATATCTTTCGACATCATATCGAGATGATTAGTAGGCTCATCAAGAACCAGCAGGTTAACCGGAGACAAAAGAAGTTGCGCCAGGGCAAGTCGGGATTTTTCGCCACCACTCAGCACCTTTACCTTCTTCTCGGTGTCTTCACCTGAAAAGAGGAAACTTCCAAGAATGTTACGCACTTTTGGTCTGATGTCACCAACCGCGATATCATCAATAGTTTCGAACACGGTTTTCTCGGGATCGAGCATTTCGGACTGGTTCTGGGCATAGTACCCTATCTTCACATTATAACCAATGTTACAATCACCGGTATGCTGCAAATTTTCGGTTATAACTTTAGCCATGGTGGTTTTACCTTCACCATTTTTGCCCACGAAAGCAACGAAATCACCTTTTTCGATGGCAAAGTCAACATTCCTGAAGATGCACTTTTCACCATAGGATTTTGAAAGGTTAACTGCCTCAACCACCACACGACCTGAGGGAGGTGCGGGAGGAAACTTGAAATGGATGGAAGCTTTGTCAATTTTTTCAACTTCAATCCTGTCAACTTTTTCAAGCATTTTGACCCTTGATTGAACCTGTTTGGCCTTGTTTGCTTTATAACGGAATCGTTCGATAAACCTTTCGATATCAGCAATCTGCTTTTGTTGGTTTGCATAAGCAGCCTGTTGCTGTTCATGAAGTTCGGCTCTTTGGTCTACATACTCTGAATATGAACACTTATAATCGTAAATTTTACCAAGTGTAATTTCAATAGTCCGTGAAGTAACATTATCAAGGAAAGCACGGTCGTGAGAAACAAGTATCACCGCTCCCGGGAACACCTGAAGATACTCTTCAAGCCATTGAGTTGACTCAATGTCAAGATGGTTTGTAGGTTCATCGAGCAATAAGATATCAGGGCGTTTCAAAAGAAGCTTTGCCAGTTCGACCCTCATTTTCCAGCCTCCACTGAATTCAGTGATTTTTCTTGGGAAATCACTTGGCAAAAATCCCAGACCCATCAATACTTTTTCGGCATCACCTTCCATAGTATTACCACCCAAGAGATCAAAATGCTCATTGCAATCATTCAATCGGCTGATTAATGACATATACTCTTTCGAGTGATAGTCATCTCTTTCGGCTAATTGAATGCTTATGGCTTCGCTTTCTCTTTTCAGTTGCAGCACATGTTCGAATGCACCGAGTGTTTCCTCAAACACTGAACCTACACCTGTACTAATCATATCCTGTGCAAGATATCCAATTGTGATGTCAGGCTTTTTACTTATGGTACCGGTTTCAGGGATCTGCTCTCCTTTAATTATCCGTAAAAGTGTTGTCTTTCCGGCTCCATTTTTTCCAACCAGCCCTATCCTGTCGCGATCGTTAACAAGAAATGAAACATTGTCGAACAAGTATTTACCGGTAAAGTAGACAGAAAGATTATTTACAGAAAGCATTAATACTGGGTGTTTTGCGAGGCAAATTTACGAAAAAATCCCCGTGGTCAGGCTCTCATAATTCAGAGCTTCATGAAATGCCTGAAAAGGTTAAGTAATCTCAGGGCTTTGGATCGAAAAAAATCGTGACAAGTAATTGTTGTAAAATCTTTCACACTTCCCCGAATAATTAATTGTCATTACAATAAATGCTATTACGCTCTTTTTCAATCATTTAAATCATATTGTAAACAATTTCACAAAAAATCTTAATTTTTTTTACTTAAAAATGAGTTACCAAACACTAAAAGAGGCATTAACCATTACAGCTTTCATTTGAAGGTGAGTTCTTTTGATAAGGTAATAATGCAAGCGTATGAGAACCAATTTTACAATTTTCGGGGGGAAATTAATTAGGTGGTTAACTCTGACAACCATCTTCTTTTTATTCGCTCAACAACAAGCACTGCCATGTAACGACCTCAATTTGTCAGGTACAACAACCATTTGTTCAGGCAGTTCGACACAGATAAACTTTAACATAAGCCCGGGTGGGCCTTCACCATGGCGTATAGTCTATGCTATTAATGGTGTCCCACAGCCGGAAATTGCGGATATTACTCAATCATCGTTTAGTATTACTACCTCCACACCGGGAACTTATACGGGATTAACGATTTTTGATGCCAATGACTGTCAGGGAACTATAGTAGGTTCCCCCGTTGTCATTACGCTGGATCCCTTACCCGGAAATCCAGGTTCAATATCTGGTGATGCAATTGTTTGTCAGGGAGAAGCCGGAGTTGTTTACACAGTTCCGGTTATCACAAATGCGAACTCATACGAATGGACACTTCCAACCGGAGTCAACTTAGCTGGCCAGGTCAATAATCAAATCACGGTTAATTATAGTTTATCAGCCATTTCAGGATTTATAAGTGTAAGAGGAGTAAATGATTGTGGCCCCGGGAACTGGTCGAATTTTGCTGTTGACGTACAACCTCAACCAGCTACAGCAGGTACTATAACAGGACTCAGTACTGTTTGCCAGGGCCAGAACAGTGTAGTATATACTGTGCCTCCTATAGCTAATGCAACTGGATACCTCTGGACCCTTCCTTCAGGTGCCAATATTGTTACACAAAACAATAATTCCATTACTGTTGATTTTGGGACTTCAGCATTATCCGGTATCATAACAGTAACCGGAACTAACAATTGTGGAAATGGACAGGCTTCTTCTTTAAATATTACAGTCAATCCATTACCAGGGAGTAGTGGATCCATTTCAGGGATTAATACAGTATGCAGAGGGCAGTCAGGTGTTTCATTCAGCATACCCCCGATTGTCAATGCAAGTGGTTACTTGTGGAATCTTCCAACGGGTTTCAATATCACTTCGGGGCAAAACACCAACAGTATAACAATCGATGTTTCACCCACAGCTTCCTCAGGGCAGATTACCGTTGCTGGTATAAATTCATGCGGACAAGGAATAACTTCACCTCCTTTAAATATAACCGTCAATGATGTGCCTGCCTCTCCGGCGGGCATAAGTGGTTTAAGCACTGTATGTCAGGGATTATCGGGCATAATTTATTCAGTTCCCGCCATAACCGGAGCAACTTCATACGAATGGCAGTTACCTTCGGGAATAACATTCTCAGGCGGATCGACCAATCAGATATCTGCAAATTTCAGCCTTACTGCTGTCAGTGGAGCCATTCAGGTAAGAGGTATAAATAGTTGCGGTGAAGGACCTTGGTCACAACCTTTTAATGTTACTGTCAATACGTTACCCCAGGCAGCAGGAACAATTAGTGGTAATAACCAGATTTGTGCTCCTTCAAATGGTTTGATATTCACTGTTGCCAATATTATGGGAGCTTCATCATATGAGTGGGAATTCCCATCCGGATTCACTGTTACCGGTTCTGATCAACAAAATTCTATAACTCTTAATGCTTTAACCAATGCTAATTCAGGCGGAATTAGGGTTAGAGGTATAAATGATTGTGGCACAGGCTCTTTCTCACCAATATTTAATATTTCTGTTTCATCACCGGCAACCGCTTTTGCAGGCAATAACTCATCGATATGTGAAGGAAGTACTTTCGATCTCAATCAAGCAACTGCGACCAATTATAGTTCAATACAATGGACTACTTCGGGGGATGGCAGCTTTAGTAATTCCAATGTACTGAGGCCGCAATACACTCCAGGAAATAATGATATTCAGAACGGAACAGTTAACCTTACTTTAGTTGTTACGGGCAATGGAGTATGTGAAAATGCTACAAGTTCTTTAATTCTTTCAATTTCAAAGATTCCGGTTGTATATGCCGGTAATGATATTTCTATATGTGAGCAGAGTGGCCAACTTTCATTAAGCGGCACATCAAGTAACTGCCAAAGCATTGTTTGGTCAACTTCAGGAGATGGCTCATTTGGTAATGCCAGTTCATTGACATCCTATTATTTACCAGGTCCGGCTGATATAATCAACGGTAGTGTAAACTTAACTCTTACAGGTAATGGTTCAGGTGCCTGTAACTCTCAGGTAAGTGATGCTTTAACAATTTCCATTACACGGCGTCCGGTGGTTGTTGCAGGGAATAATATACAGAGTTGCCAGGATGCCCCTGTAAATCTTACGGGCAGTGCACAATATTACCAATCAATTCAATGGTCTTCCTCAGGATCGGGAAATTTCTCCTCAACAAATACACTGAACACTACTTATACTCCTAGTGCTGCTGACATTAATGCCGGCAATGTTACTATTAGTCTGAGTGCTCAGCCAATTAACCCCTGTTCTAATCCGGTTATTGATAATCTTACACTTATTATTTCTTCAACTCCTGTAGTTAATGCTGGTGCAGATATTGAAATATGCGCTGTAAGCGGAGCGGTACAATTGTCAGGAACAGCATCTAACTGTGGTACATTAATCTGGAGTAGTAATGGTAATGGCACATTTAGTAATCCGGGTTCTCTAACAACTATGTATTTGCCCGGGACATCAGACATTGCAAATGGTTCTAGTATACTCACACTAAGCGGCACTGGCAATGGTGCTTGCAATAGTACAGTCCAAGACAATCTTACTCTTCAGATAATTCCTGCACCCCAGGCAAATGCAGGTGCAAACATTCAGTCGTGTGGAGATGAACCCATAAATTTAAATGGGACCGCCAATGACTATTTTTCAGTTATGTGGACTACTAGTGGCAATGGCACTTTCCTTGACAGAAATAATCTTGAAACTGTCTACTATCCAAGTAACGATGATGTGGCAGCAGGCACATTCAATTTACGCCTTACAGCCAATCCCATCAGTCCATGTACAAGTGTTTTCAATGATGACCTGACTGTAACCATCTATGAAGAACCTATTGTTTTTGCAGGACCTGATATTACAAGTTGTGGCACCCAAGGATTCACAATTACCGGGAGCCAGGCACAAAATTACTCGTCTTTAACATGGAGTACTTCGGGTTCAGGTACTTTCGATAATCAAAATGGATTACGTCCGACATACTACCCAACCTCAGCTGATGTAACTGCAGGTTCTGTCATATTAACTCTGTCAGCTCAGGGAATGGGAGACTGCTCAGGAATCTCAGTTTCTGATGACATGATATTAAATCTAAATGCTGAACCCACTGTTAATGCAGGTCCTCCGGCAACTGTTTGTCAGGGTACTGAATTTGAAATAATTGATGCCACTGCAAGTAATTATCAGGTATTGACTTGGTTGACTTCAGGAAGCGGGACCTTTATAAACAACGGGACATTAAATCCCACCTATCTGCCAAGTGCTGCTGATATAAATCAGGGTATGATTACACTCACACTCAGAGCGACTCCGTTGGCACCATGTTCAACACCCGTTTCAAGCAGCAAAATCATTAATTTTTCAATTAATCCGACTGTATATGCCGGGATTGATGCAACAGTATGTGATAATTCTTCCTACACTATATCAGATGCATTAGCAACCAATTATGGATCACTATCCTGGTCAACCAATGGCACGGGATCATTCTCAAGCACAAATAGTTTAAATACCACCTATACACCAAGTAATTCTGATGTTCTTAATGGCTCAGTGACCCTGACCTTAACGGCATATGGTAATGCAGCCTGCAATCAGAATGCAGTTGATCAGATGGAAATTACTATCACCCAATCACCGGTTGCAGATGCCGGTTCAGGTGGAGTAATTTGTGAAAACTCATCATTTACAGTTACAACAGCAACCGCTTCACCAAATACTACTATACAATGGTCAAGTAGTGGAACCGGAACACTTGTAAACGGAGGTTCATTAACACCAACCTATACACCTTCAGCTCAAGACGCTCTTAATGGAACAGTAGTTTTGACAATGACCGTTACAGGAAATCCTCCTTGTAACACATCAATTCAGGATAATATTACTATTGCAATAATACCGGAACCTATACCAGATGCAGGTGAAAATTTCTCAGTTTGTGGTTTGACACCTTTCACAATCACTAACGCTTCAGCCTCAAACTATACTTCAATAAACTGGACCACCAATGGCACCGGTAGTTTGTCGAATACTAACAGAATAGATCCAACCTATATACCAAGTGCAGCCGATCTTGCTAACGGAAATGTCACTTTAACAATGAGTTTAACCGGTAACTTTCCATGCAATCAGGTGATAAGCGATCAGGTGCTGGTTACACTCAATCAGGTACCTGTTATTAATGCAGGTCCTGATATAACAATTTGCGAAGGACCTCATAACATAACCGGAGCAACTGCAATCAATTACAGCACTTTACAATGGAGCACTATAAATGGTGATGGTGTATTCAATAATGGAAGTGCATTAAATGCAATTTATACACCTGGTACTGCTGATTTACTCAGGGGATATGTTACTCTCACCCTTACGGCTGTCGCTCTACCTCCATGTACTGATGTAATTTCAGACAATGTGATTTACACAATAAAAGCTGAGCCTACTGCGTATGCAGGACCTGATGAAATTATTTGTGAAGGCAGCAATTACCTGCTGCAGCATGCTACTGCTCAGGATTACACTAGCATAATCTGGTCTACAAGTGGTTCGGGCTATTTTAATAATGCAAACACAACAAATCCACTATACTATCCTAGTCTGGCTGACATAGCCAATGGCTCAGTTATACTTACCATGACACTGGAAAACGCTCCATGTCTCCCGGTACATGATGAAATGACATTGGTAATTAATCATAATCCAACCGCAAATGCAGGTAGTGATGCTACAATTTGCGAAGGCGATTCTTATATGATTACTGATGCAAGTGCTCTTAATTGTTCCACCTATCTTTGGACAACAACCGGTAGTGGTGCCCTACAGAATCCGACAACTCTTACTCCTACTTATATCCCTTCGGCAGCTGATATTATGGCTGGTTCAGTGCAACTAATGTTGACTGTTGATGCTCAGGCACCTTGTGTAGCAAATGATTACGATTTAATGACTATTTACATCACACGCCAGCCGATTGTTCAGGCTGGTAGTGATGTTACGATATGTGAAAATCAAACCCACTCTATAACTGATGCTACCGCTTCATATTATTCATCGGTGCTTTGGTCATCAAGTGGAGATGGTGTAATCACCGGCGCTAATACCTTATTCCCAACCTATACACCAGGATTAATTGATGCAACTCTTGGATATGTCACTCTAACCCTGACGGCATATGGTAACAGTCCCTGTATCCAGCCTGTTACCGATGAGATTTACATTACAATTGAAAACACACCTGACATTTATGCAGGTAGCGATATAACCATTTGTAGTGGTTCAAACATTGCATTAACCGAGGCAATTGCTGACCATTATACAACTTTGAGGTGGAGCACTTCAGGAAACGGAAGTTTTTCTGACCCTACCATGTTACATCCGGTATATACTCCAAGCCCACAAGATATTTCAAACGGAACAGTTATCCTCACCCTGACAGGCTCACCAGTATCACCTTGCTCAGATTACACAATAGATGCCCTGGTGCTTAATATTAGCCAACCTCCTCAGGTTAATGCAGGAAGCGATGGAACTATTTGCGAAACCAGCCAGTATTATATTCATGATGCTTCAGCATCTGATTACTCAGTTATTACATGGACAACCATGGGAGATGGTTTCTTCTCCAATCAGAATTCAATTAATCCAACCTACACACCAGGTCCAAACGACAGAGCAGCAGGCTCAGTTCTTCTTTATCTTAATGCCACCAGTCTGTTACCTTGTACCGGTGATGTAAGTGATGCCATGGAGTTGGTAATTTTACCATTACCCAATATTACAGCAGGGCCAGATGCTTCAGTTTGTGAGAATAATACCTATTTGCTTTCAGGAGCTACAGCCTTAAATTATGGTTCCTTACAATGGACAACATCAGGATCAGGATGGTTTTCAAATGCCTCGGTATTAAATCCCATATACACACCTAGCAGTGAAGATATTCTAAATGGTTCTGTAACTTTAACACTTACTGCTCAGGGAATTTTACCTTGTACCGATCAGGTTGATGATCAGATGGTACTTAATATTGAAGCTGCTCCTGTCGCAGATGCCGGTCCTGATCAGGAAATCTGTGTTAGTAACTATACCATTACAACAGCTACTGCCCAAAACTACCATCATATACAATGGACGTCAAGTGGAAGTTCAGGCACGTTAATGAATTCAAACACAATCACGCCAACATATGTCCCCAGCGCCCTTGATATTGCCAATGGTTCAGTAGTACTTACATTGACAGCCAGTGCGAATTTCCCATGCAGTGTTGATGCTGTTGATCAGATGACAATCATTATCCGGGAGACAACAGTAGTGTCTGCGGGTCAGGATGTTACAATATGCGAAGGGTCTGTTTTTACTCCAAGCGATGCTTCAGCTACGAATTATGCATCAATTCAATGGACGACTACTGGAACAGGGTCATTCATAAATGCAAATACTATTAATCCCACTTACACACCAAGTCCTGCTGATATTGCATTAGGTTGGGTAAATCTGACAATCACTGCAACCAGTAATGCACCTTGCACCCAGGTTATTAGCGATGCTATGAGATTGACATTTGTCAGACAACCAATCGTTGATGCTGGTCCCAATGTTACAATTTGTGAAGGTCAGAATTTCAGCACCAATAACGCTTCGGTCAATAACCACACTTCTCTGATATGGACAACTACAGGTGACGGTGTATTTCTGGATCCCTCACAATTGTCAACCACCTATACACCCGGTATTGTAGATATTGCCAATGGTAGTGCTGTACTTAGATTAACTGCAAATGGTAATGCACCTTGCAATACTCCTGCAACCGATTTCATGATACTTACTATTCAAGGCTTACCGTCAGTGGATGCTGGCCCAAATGCTTCAATTTGTGAGAATGAAACTTTTATTATAACAAATGCCTCGGCAGACAATTACTCAAGCCTGCAATGGGCAACCAATGGAAATGGAACTTTTATTAATCCAACTTCCATAAACCCTGAATATATTCCTGGCACTGCTGATATCCTGTCAGGTTCAGTTACCATCACCTTAACAGTAATTGGAAACAGTCCTTGCTCTTCTACAACCAGTGATTCATTTATCCTTACTATTAATCAAATTGCAGAGGTTAATGCCGGCGCAGATGGCTCAGTATGCGAAAACGGCAGCTTTATTATTTCGGATGCTACCGGTACCCATTACTCATCAATTAATTGGTCGACCAATGGAAGTGGAAGCTTCATCAATGGATCATCGCTTAATGCGACCTACTTACCAAGTGCTGAAGATGCAATAGCCGGGCAGGTTACTCTTACATTAACTGCAACCAGTATTGCACCATGTAGTGAGATAGTTACTGACACAAAAATAATTACTGTTATTGCAATGCCAGTAGTTGAAGCCGGTCCTGATGGAGAAGTTTGTAGTGATACATATTATAACATTACCGGTGCCTCTGCAACCGGGTATGCAAGTCTTTTATGGCAGACTTCAGGGACGGGACAATTCTCAAACAATACTCAACTGAATCCTACTTACACACCAAGTGTTGAGGATATTAACGATGGAAGTGTTGTACTCACATTAAATGCAATAAGCAATTCGCCTTGCACATCAAATCCTTCTGATTCATTTACGCTAACAATAAACAGAACTCCTAATGGAACAGCAGGCGCAGATGATGTTGTTTGTGAAAATAATAGTTATACTGTAACAGATGCAAGTGCATCAGCATATGCGTCAATTAACTGGACTACAAATGGAAGTGGAATCCTTACAGGTGCTAATACACTGAATCCTGTTTACACTCCTTCAACTGCTGATGCGTTGGCAGGATCAGTTACAATGACAATGACACTCTCAGGTAATGGATCTTGTGGCACTTTTACCGATCAAAAAGTTATATCTATACAGCAGATTGCTGAAGTATATGCCGGACCTGATGCTTCAATCTGCATTGGGGCAGTTTATACACTTTCCAATGCCGTTGCCTCAGATTATCAATCGGTGCTATGGACTACCAATGGAAGTGGTAGTTTTACAAATCCCAACCTCGTAAATACTGCTTATATACCAAGTGCAGCAGATTATGCAGCGGGACAAGTATTATTAACTATTACAGCTGAATCGGTTTATCCATGTTCAGAATCAGTATCCGATTTAATGGTACTCCTATTTAATGACTCTCCGATAGCAAATGCAGGACCGGATGATTCAATTTGTGAAGGCTCAGTTTATAATGTAATTTCTGCTTCAGCAATTAATTATTCAACTGTTGTCTGGACGACCTCGGGAACTGGTCATTTTAGTGCAGGAAACACTCTTACACCTACCTACACTCCAAGTACTGATGATTTGTTAACAGGATTTGTAACTCTCACTCTACATGCATTAGGCACACCTCCATGTGCTGAAGATACTGATGACCTGCTTCTAAGATTTATTAAAGCACCTACGGCTAATGCCGGATCAGATGCTTTGGTATGTGAAGGAACAATTTATACAGTTTTTGATGCCTCTGCTTCAAACTATTCAACTATCAACTGGACTACATCGGGAAGTGGAACTTTAACCGGAACCAATACTCTCAATCCGACTTACCTTCCGAGCCTGGCCGATTTGGATTTAGGATATGTTACACTCACAATGACTGTCAATGCGGAGCTTCCATGTATTGGACAAGCTGTCTCATCAAAAACATTGACATTCACAAGACTTCCTATTGTTACTGCTGGTTCAGACGGCATTTTATGCGCAGGAGATTCATATACAATCACTGATGCAACCTCACAAAACACTTCATCAATTTGGTGGACTACATCGGGAAGTGGGTCATTCGCTGATAATGGAACTCTATCACCCACCTATACACCGAGTGAAGCGGACTTTGCTTCAGGATCTGTGATACTGACAATAACTGGTCAGCCAGGTGCAGGTTGTAGTTCTGAAGTTTCGGATGCAATGACACTTATACTTGTTCCTTATGCAACCGCCAATGCCGGATTAGATGCCTATATCTGTGAAGAAGACTCTTACACTGTTTACACTGCATCTGCTACACTCTACTCTTCGGTTCTATGGACAACAACGGGCTCGGGCACATTAATAAATGCAGCAAGCTTAACCCCAACTTATAGTCCAAGTCAGGAAGACATTAATAATGGTTCAGTTACCCTAACCCTCACTGTAATCTCTGCTTCTCCTTGTTTAGACGAGGTTACCGATCAAATGATCATTTACATAGATCAATCCCCTGAGGCAAATGCCGGCTCAGATGCCACAATTTGTGAGGGTAACAATTATACTATTAATGACGCCTCTGTAACAGTAGGATATACATACAGCTGGAGCACTTCAGGAACAGGAAACTTTCTTCAGCCTAATACATTAACTCCGACTTATATACCCAGTATTGCAGACATAAATGCAGGTAATGTTACGATCAGTCTATCTGTAGAGGGATCGGCTAGCTGTCCTGAAATTGTGACCGACCAAATGGTTTTGACTATAAATAGGATGGTGGTTGTTAATGCCGGAACTGATGATGTTGTTTGCGAAGGAATTAACTATACCCTCGGGAATGCCACTGCAGTGAATTTTTCATCAGTGATGTGGTCAACTTCAGGTACCGGTTCATTTATTAACCCTGCTGAGGTTAATGCCACATATGTTCCAAGCTCGGCCGATTTTCTCAATGGATCAGTAGTATTGACCATAACAGGTACAGCCTCAGGAGTATGTACTGGAAATAATACTGATATGATGACCCTGACATTTGAGACCTTACCTATCGTAAATGCAGGATCTGATATGAATGTTTGCGAAAGCAGCATAACCATCAACGGAGCTTCGGCTTCAAATTATAACTCATTACTTTGGACAACTTCAGGCACTGGCATTGTTTCAAACAGCAATACTCTAACACCAACCTATACTCCTAGTCCACTTGACCTGGCAACAGGTTTTGTTGATCTCACTCTTACTGCTCAGAGCTTAACACCATGTACTGGCAGTGTAAGCGACGTGGTGAGAATTACCTTCAACAATTTGCCTATTGTTTCAGCAGGAATTGATGGTTCCATTTGTGAAAATTCAACTTTTACAATTAATGGTGCCACAGCGCAAAACACTTCCCTGATTACTTGGAGTACTTCAGGATCAGGAACATTCAATGACATTCATAGCTTAAATGCTACATATACACCAAGCATAGCTGATATACAGAATGGATCTGTTGTATTAACCTTAACGGGAGATGCAATTGCTCCATGTTCAGCATCAGTAACAGATCAGCTTACAGTCACTATCTCGAAGTCAGCTCTTGTTAATGCAGGACTTGACGGAACGACTTGTGATGACACTTATCTTATTTCAGGTGCTTCGGCCTCAAACTACAGTTCGCTAATCTGGACAACCAGTGGAACAGGTACCTTCATTAATGGCTCAACTCTTACACCTGTATATACTCCTTCAGCACAGGACAAGGTAAATGGGTCAGTTATCCTTACGCTGACCGGTCAAAGCAATGCTCCATGTACAAATGAATCTGTCGATTTTATGATTCTTACTCTACCGGCTGGCGCAACTGCATATGCAGGTATGGATGCATCAGTTTGCGAGGGTTCTACTTTCCTTGTTAGCACCGCTTCCGCAACCGGTTATAGTAGCTTAAACTGGACCTCTTCAGGAACAGGTACCTTCTCAGGCCAAAACACTTTAAATCCAAGCTATAATCCAAGCGCCACTGATATTGCAAATGGTTCTGTCACACTTACACTTACAGCTAATGCCCAGGCTCCTTGTCTAAATTCCGCAACTGATGAAATGCTTTTGGTTATTGACAGGAATCCTATCGCTATAGCAGGACAGGATGTTTCGATTTGTGGAGCTACTATCGTAAATCTTTCAGGAACAGTATCTAATTCAACTCTGTTTTCATGGAGCACTAATGGTGATGGCAGTTTCACAAATCCATCAACCCTTACACCTTCATATACACCCGGAACAGGTGATATTAACACAGGGTCAGTTACTATTACCCTTACAGCACAACCTACCGGTGCATGTACTCTACCCGCGGTTGATCAGCTTATTATCACCATCGGTTCTGAACCAATTGTTAATGCTGGATTGGATGCAACTATCTGCAGTGACACTTATACACTTACAGCCACAGCTTCCAATTATAGTGTCCTTTCATGGAGCACTAGTGGAACCGGTACATTTATAAATAGTAATGCAACAAATGCAACGTATGTAGCAAGTATTGCTGATGTTAATTCAGGTAGTGTTACCCTGACTTTAAATGCTACAGGAATTTCTCCGTGCACAACTGTGGTGTCAGACGCAATGGTTCTTACATTTACTCCAGAACCAGTGGCTAATGCAGGTCAGGATGCTACAGTTTGCGGTAACGCAAGTTATAACCTTATTAATGCTACTGCGCTGAACTATTCCCAGATTACATGGTCAACAAGTGGCACCGGTACTTTTTCTGATGCCAGCATTATCAATCCTGTTTATTATCCATCAACCACTGATGTATCAGCTGGCACAGTAACGCTAACACTTTCAGTGACAGGTGTTAACCTTTGCAACCTAATTGATATTGACCAAATGGTATTGACGTTCAGCGAAAGCCCTACTGCTAACGCTGGGATTGATATGTCATCTTGTGGAAATGCTCAGGTACAAATTGTTGGCGCCAATGCAACAAATTACAGTTCCCTTCTTTGGACACACAACGGTACGGGAACAATACAAGGAACGACAGGTCTGACGCCTGTTTACACTCCTTCTCAAAATGATATTACAGCCGGACAGGTAACCCTCACATTGCATGCCTATGCCATAACACCATGCATTGGTGAAGCTACAGATTTTATGACAATCAGCCTAAGTCCTGGTCCTATTGTTAATGCAGGTGCTGATATTACGATATGTGAAAACCAGAACCTGGTTATTTCAGGAGCATCAGGAATAAATTACTCTTCCTTAAGCTGGTCGACAAATGGTTCAGGGACTTTTAGTAATAATACCACGCTCAACCCTGTTTATTACCCATCTGCAGGGGACATTGCAGCAGGAACTATCACCCTTACGCTCACTGGCAATGGTTCGGCTCCTTGTACCGGAGTTTCGACTGATGTGATGGTTCTCACTATAAATAAGCTTCCTATTGCCAATGCCGGTCCGGATGAAGTTGCATGTGCAAATTCATTCCTTGTCGAAAATGCATCAGCTGTTAACCACAGCTCAATTAACTGGACAACCTCTGGCACCGGATCGTTCAATAATGCCAGTCTCCAGAATCCTGTTTATACTCCTTCAGCTTCTGACAGGATTGCAGGTTCTGTTATTTTAACGATGACTGTGAACGGTCAGGCACCATGTAACAATCAGGTTGCTGATGAAATGAGGCTAACCATTGGGCAGGGTGCAGTTGCCAATGCCGGACTTGATGCTTCTACCTGCGGAAATAGTCCATTTACTGTCACAACTGCATCTGCCAGTTCAAACAGTACTATAATCTGGAGTACTTCAGGAAGTGGGACATTTGCTAACCAGAATACCATTAATCCTACTTACACCCCAAGTGCAGGGGATATATCTTTGGGTTCAGTTACCCTTACTTTGCAGGTTCAGGGTAGTGCACCTTGTTTCAGTAATGCTCAGGATGCTATGGTATTAACCATTTCTGCCCCTGCTACTGCTTATGCGGGCCCTGACAATTCAGTATGTAACGGAACAAACTACACGGTAACCGGAGCATCTGCAAGCAACAGTGCAGCAATTATGTGGTCAACAACCGGCTCAGGAATATTTGTTAGTGGTAATACTCTTTCACCAACATACATTCCAAGTTTTGAAGATTACCAGAATGGAAATGTTATTTTAATTCTGACAGCCATTCCACAAAGCCCATGTTCAGGTAGTGTATCAGATGAAATGTTACTTACTTTCATGAACGGAGCTGTTGCTAATGCTGGTCCCGATGCTGAAATCTGCTTTGGTGCTAATTTCACTGTAACCGGAGCCAATGCTTTGGGTGCAGCAACCATAAGCTGGTCATCATCAGGCAGTGGAACTTTAATTAACGGCAATACAATCAGTCCTACGTACATCCCATCGAATGGAGATCGTACAGCAGGTAGTGTTATACTTACCATGACGGTAACCGGCACACCTCCATGTTTAGGAACTTCCACCGATAACATGACACTGCTGATTAGTTCAATGCCGGTTGATCTTACCTCAATAAGTGGTCCACAGACCGTTTGTGCAGGGCAATCAGGTGTAAACTATTCCGCTATTCCAGTTCAGTTCGCTACACAGTACAACTGGATGGTTCCTTCTGGAGTCACTATTATTTCAGGTGCAGGCACACCCAATATTGTTGTTGATTTTAGCACTTCAGCTATCTCAGGAAATATTTATGTCACCCCGGCTAGTGCTTGTGGCAGTGGTACGATGGCAATTTATGCCGTGACAGTTGATCCTGCTCCGTTAACTCCAGGCTCAATTAGCGGACCTGCCCAGGTTTGCAGTAATACTGATAATGTCAATTACTCAGTAGCCCCTGTTACCGGTGTTACAGGATATCAGTGGACACTTCCTGCCGGAGTGAACCTCATTACCGGTGCCGGAACCAATAGCATAACAGTTAACTTCACAACCTCAGCAATTTCAGGAGATATAAGTGTTTCAACCCTTAATGGTTGTGGTGCAAGTGCTCCTTCCACAATGGCAGTTGAAGTATTCCCTATACCTGCAACTCCAATAATCGTTGCCAACGGCCCAGTTGAATTCTGCGAAGGAAGCACTGTAGTTCTTTCAACAACTAATTCATACGACAGCTATCTATGGTCTACAGGTGAAACCACCCCTCAGATCACAGTCGCTGCCTCTGGAACATATTCAGTAATTGTGGAAGATTTAAACGGTTGCAGCAGTCTGGTCTCAAATGAAATTGTTGTTAATGTTCATACTTTAGGTACGCCAGTAATCACTTTAAGCGGATCTCCTGAATTTTGTCAGGGCGATAATGTAGTTCTCACAGCTGAGGCTGGTTTCGCATCCTACTTATGGAATACCGGAGCAACCACTCAAAGTATAACGGTTTCTGTTACAGGTGATTATTATGTAATAGTGAATGATGCCCTTGGCTGCTCAAGTCCTACTTCTGATACTATATCAGTAGTGGTTCATCCGGTTCCGGCAACGCCAGCCATTTCTGCTAACGGACCATTAACCTTCTGTCAGGGAGATTCGGTAGTTCTTTCGGCAACTCCTGGCTTTAACTTCTATGATTGGTCAACGGGTGATACAACACAAAGCATAACCGTCACAGCAACTGGGTCATATACCGTTTCAGTAGGCGTTGTGGCAGCATGTATGAGTCTGCCTTCTGCTCCTGTTAGCACAATAGTCACTCCTGCACCTGCAGCTCCTATTGTATCAGCAAATGGGCCAACCAGTTTCTGTAATGGAGGCAGTGTCACCCTTACAGCATCAAGTGGCTATATTTCATACCTCTGGTCAAATGGTGCTACAACACAAAGTATTGTTGTGACTGAGACCGGATCTTATTCAGTTACAGGTACAGATGCAACAGGATGTGAAAGTAATCCTTCAATTCCTGTTAATGTAAATGTAATTGCACCTGTTACACCGGTTATTACCGCTAATGGCCCTGTAAACTTCTGTTATGGGAACAGTGTCGAACTTACAGCCCCTGCCGGATATGTTGGCTATATGTGGTCTGATGGTTCCAGCACACAGGTGATTACCGTGACAACCAGTGGTGATTATTATGTTGTTGTTTCAGATGCAACAGGTTGTATCAGTGATCCTTCCAACACAATCACTGTGACTGTTGGACCTCCTCTGGCTTCTCCAATAATCACTGCAAACGGCCCAACCACCTTATGTCAGGGCGAAACAGTGACTATCTCTGCTCCGGCAGGATATGCTGAATACCTGTGGTCAAACGGTGAAATAACCCAGGATATTACTGTTGGAACAGCCGGAGATTATTACGTAGTGGTTGAGGATCTGAATGGATGCGCATCTTTAGCATCTAATACAATTACTGTTGATGTACAACCTCTTCCCATAATCGATGCTGGCCTTGATGCTCAAATTTGTGAGGGTTCTCAATATACATTGGGTGATGCTACTGCATCTAATTGCTTAAGTTTATTCTGGAGTACCAGTGGAACAGGATCTTTCAGCAACCCTGCTGCATTAAATCCTGTTTATAACCCATCATTAGCCGATATTTCTCAAGGAAGTGTAATATTGACTCTTACAGGTTATGGATGTAATGATGTGTCTGATTTCATGGTTCTCGACATTATTTCAAGTCCAACTGCCGATGCCGGAAGTCCGCAGGAAGTCTGTTTTGGCCCCACTCCAGTATTGGGTGCTTCTGCTTCAGACTATTCAACAATAGTGTGGAATGTAGTCTTCGGTTCAGGAAGTCTGGTAAATGAAAACAGTCTGATTCCAACATATATCCCCGGGGCAGCTGATCTTACTGCCGGATACGTGATATTATCCCTAACCGCTAACCCTGTTACTCCATGTCTTAATCCGGTAAGTGTTACTAAAACACTTAACATTAAAGAAGCAGCAGTAGTTGATGCAGGTCAGGATGAAGTAATTTGCTCAGGTTCTGTCCTTAATATTACCACTGCAACTCAAACCGGTTGTGAGTCCATTCAATGGAGTAGCACTGGGACAGGCACATGGTTAAACGCTAATACCATTAACCCGACATACTATCCTTCAGTTTCTGACATTGCTACCGGAACCATACATCTATCAGTAACCGGTGCAAGTGCCGGATGTCCGGATGCCACTGATATCATGATTCTGACTATTCAACCAGAAGTAACAGTATATGCAGGCTCTGATGGATATACCTGCGAAGGAAGTAACTTTACTCTTTCTGGAGCAACCGTTCAACAATTTGGTTCAGTAAGCTGGACAACCAGTGGATCAGGAACTTTTAATAATCCAGATCTTATTAATCCGATTTACTCCCCAAGTCTGGCTGATATAGCAGCGGGTAGTGTACAACTTACTATCACAGGCATTTCAGCTGCTCCATGTTCTGGCTCAGCTTCTGACAATATGATTTTATTTATCAGGCAAGAGCCTCTGGCATATGCAGGAAACGATGGAACAATTTGCCAGGGCGAACAATATGTGATTACAGATGCGTCAGCTGCAAATGCTGCAAGTATTTTATGGACAACATCAGGATCTGGATACTTCCTTAATGGAAATACTACTACTCCAACTTATATACCAGGTCAATACGACATATCTGTCGGTAGTGTTGTGCTTACCATGATTGTATCCAACCAACCGTGTGCTGATATTTCTGATTCACAAACACTTACAATTATTCCTGAAGCTGTAGTAAATGCAGGACCGGATGTAACCATATGCCGCGAATGTATGCATACTGTTTCCGGAGCTTTCATTAATAATGCAGTAAACTATCTGTGGACATCAACAGGAACAGGCATTTTAACAGGTGAGTCAACTCTCACACCTACCTATGAGCCCAGTATTGCTGATATAGCCAATGGTTCAGTAACTCTGATTCTGACTGCTGAAAGTTTTAATAACTGCGGTACAGTAAGCGACCAGATGGTGATTTATATAAATCAGAATCCTGATATTGATTTTACCTGGAGTGGAGTATGCGAAGGCCAGCCAACTAGCTTTATAGCAGACACTACCCTTGCTGCTTTCGGCAGTATTGCTGTATGGCACTGGAACTTTGGCGATGGTTTCTACTCCAATGTAATGAATCCTGACCATACATTTGCCGCAACCGGAGAGTATGTTGTAACTCTAACTGTTACAGATACAGCAGGTAACCAGTCGATAGTATCGCATATTATTGAAATTGTTACAACTCCGATTGCCTTCTTCAGTTATGATACACCGAATTGCTTTGGCAGCGCAACGCAATTTATAAATCTGTCTTCAACAGAGAACGGATATATTACTCATTGGATCTGGAATTTCGGTGATGGTTCAGTGCCTGACACTGTATTATTCCCGGAAGATCCGAACGTTTCGCATCTATATACAGCACCTGGCATTTATGAAATTACTCTCACTGTCATCAACTCATACGGATGCGATAATACATATTCATCTGAGCTAACGGTATCACCTCAACCAATTGCTAATTTCCACTATTCTTCATCCTGCGAGGATATGATTGTTGACTTCTTTGATGCTTCATTCCCTAATGGTGCAGGAAATATCGTGAGCTGGTCATGGAACTTTGATGACCCTGGCTCGGGAATTTTCAACTATTCTAACTTAGAAAATCCTCAGCATTTGTTTAGCACTCCTGGAATTTATAATGTTACATTGATTGTAGTTAACTTTAATAATTGCAGCGATACAATTACCAAACAAGTTAATGCAGGTGCTGCTCCTCCGGTAGAGTTTATATGGGATGCTGCATGCGCAAATAACCTGACTAGTTTCTTTGCGGATACTACAGTAATCAATATCCCAACTATTGCAGGATATAATTGGACTTTTGGTGATGGTGGATACTCAGTTCTACAGAATCCACAGCATTTATATGCTGCCGAAGGAAATTACATAGTTACATTGACAATAACCGACACCTCAGGATGCGTAAACTCAATTTCACATCTCGTTACAATAGGTGCTTCACCTGATGCGTATTTCAGCTTCCCTGACCCGACTTGTTTAGGTGAGACAGTCCAGTTCACTGACCTTTCATCTTCTGAAGCTGGCTACATAACTACATGGGCATGGGATTTTGGAGATGGAAATACAGCCACCGTTGTTTTCCCTTCAAGTCCCAATGTAAATCACACCTATGCAAGTGCAGGAGTATTCACTGTTAAACTGCATATTACGTCATCACTTGGTTGTACCGATTCTATAAGTCGTACTGTTACCATAGTACCATCACCAGTGGCCAATTTCACAAATTCTAACGCGTGTATGAGTGAGCCGGTAATCTTCACCGACTTGTCACAAACTAATGGTGGAGGGATTATCACAAACTGGTCGTGGAACTTCGGAGATCCGGGTTCAGGTATAGGAAACACATCATCTCTTCAAAATCCTCAACATGTATACACAGCTGCAGGAACTTATGATGTAACCCTGTCTATCATTACATCCAACAGCTGTGCTGCCACTGTTACCATACCGGTTACAATTAACCCGGCACCTTTCGTTGATTTTAGCTCAACAACCGGCTGTGCCAATGATACAGTTGCTTTCAATAGTTCTGCCATGGTTGATATGACTACCACGGTTAGCTGGTTGTGGGATTTTGGAGATGGAACAACATCCGGTGATATTGACCCTATCCATATTTACACAGTCAGTGGACTATATAATGTAACATTGACAATTACGGATAATTCAGGTTGTTCGGCCTCAGAAACACATGCAGTAAGTGTAACTGATGGTCCTATAGCTCTATTCAGCAACAATGCCCCTGCGTGTTCAGGAACTGAAGTTGAGTTTACCAATCTATCATCAGGTAATGGAAGCCCGATTACAATTTATAAGTGGTATTTCGGAGATGGATCAGATACAACCATTTATGCTCCTGCAAATCCTGATGTATCACATGAATATGCCGGGCCAGGTACATATACAGTCACACTGGAGATAACCACAGCAGCAGGTTGTGATGCTTCGGTGTCCAACCAGGTATCAATAATTCAGGGACCTACTGCTGACTTTATCTTTGAATCAGCATGTGTAGGTTCACCAGCAACTTTCACTGATCTTTCTTCAGCAAATGGAGGTTCACCAATAGTACAATGGAATTGGGAATTCGGAGATCCGGGTTCAGGAACAGCTAATACTTCCACACTGCAGAACCCTACGCATATCTTCAGTATAGCTGGTGATTTTAATGTTACACTCACAACTATAACAGCCTCCGGTTGCGAAAATTCTGTTACCCAAACTGTTACCATAACCATACCACCTGCGGTTGCCTTCACATTCTCAGGCAGCTGTGCTAATCAACCTATGTCGTTTGCAATTGATGCTACTATTGTTGATATACCATCAATCGCAACCTTCTTCTGGGATTTTGGCGATGGAGCTACTTCTACTCTTCAGAACCCTGACCATATGTATGCTGCAGCTGGAACCTATTTGGTTACTTTAACAGTTACCGATACTACCGGATGTTCAGGTTCTGTCAGTAACTATATATTGGTTAGTCCTGAACCTCTTGCCTATTTCAGCTATACAGAACCTACCTGTTTACAGAGTGAAGTACAATTTACCGATCTCTCATCCAGTGCTCAGGGCTATATCACTACATGGACCTGGAATTTCGGAGATGGGAATACAGTCATAGTTAATTTCCCTGACGATCCTAATGTAGTGCATACATACCTCAATGCAGGTTCCTATAACGTAAGTCTGGAAATATTGACATCTTTAGGATGTGAATCATCCGTTTCCAGAGTTGTTTCAGTATTGCCAAATCCTCTTGCAAATTTCACATTTGAAGAAACTTGCGTTGGCGAAACAGTTCAGTTTACTGATCTTTCACAAAACAATGGCGGAGGACAAATAATCCATTGGTTATGGGACTTTGGTGATCCGGCCTCAGGAATAGCAAATTCTTCAGTATTACAAAATCCTGTTCACACTTACAATCAACCGGGAACATATACAATATTATTGACTGTGACTACAACCAACAGTTGCACTGATACTACTTCCCGTACAATAACAATTGCACCACCACCGGTTGTTGATTTCGATAATAATAACGGTTGTGCTAATGACACCATAAACTTTGTAAGTTCTACATATGTAAATATGGGTACCACTGTCAATTGGTTGTGGGATTTTGGTGACGGAACAACCTCCTCATCAGCCGATCCTCAGCATATATATCTAACAACCGGAATATTCAATGTAACTCTCACAATAACCGATATTACGGGTTGTACAGCTACTGTATCTCACCCTGTAACTATATCGACCGGACCTCTGGCATTATTCTCATATACAGCACCTGCTTGTTCTGGAAGTGAAGTGTTTTTTAACGACATGTCGAGTGCTGTAGGTAGTGCTATTATAAAATGGGTTTGGGATTTTGGCGACGGGAACCAAGTGACAATAAATGCACCGGGCAACCCTGATGTTTCTCATATTTATGCATCAGCGGGCAATTATTCAGTGACATTAACTGTCACAAATACTGCAGGTTGTGATGCAAGTGTATCGAATAACGTCCTCATTATTACCGGTCCTGAAGCTGAATTTGAATATGAAACAGGTTGCCAGGGTGCCGCCATCCAATTCACCGATGTTTCATCACCAAATGGTGGTTCACCCATCATCCAATGGTTATGGAACTTCGATGATCCTGCTTCAGGCATCCAGAATACTTCAAACCTACAACATCCGGTACACACTTTCAATGCAGCAGGCACTTATAATATCTTGCTTACAATTACCAGTGTATCAGGATGTATTGACACTGTTTCACATACCATAACTGTAGTTCCTCCACCAGCAATAGCATTTGACTATACTGCTGCGTGTGCCGGACAGTCGATGAGCTTTGCCCCTGATACAGCCGTAATGGATCCTGCCTCAATAGTTTCATGGCTATGGGATTTTGGCGATGGCACTGGCAATTCTACTCTTATGTCACCTGATCATGTGTATGCTATCTACGGAGTTTATAATGTTACACTGACAATTACCGACATCAACGGATGTCAAAACACTTTAACAACTGCGGTGCAGGTTTCAGCTGTTCCGGTTGCTACTTTCACAATTAACAGTAGTTGTACAGGAAACCTAACCTCGTTTACGGACTATTCTTATTGTGTTACCGGTGAACCAATAGTATCATGGGAATGGGATTTTGGAGATCAGAATGCAATTCCAGGTACTGACACTTCGAGTGCACAGCACCCATTATATCAATATAGCCAACCAGGAGTTTACCCGGTTACTTTAACCGTTACTAGTTCAGTTGGCTGTTCAAGCACCATTGTGATTCCGGTTGAAATATTCCCAGCCCCTCAGGCATTTTTTGATTATACAACAAATGCTTGTCTCAATGGTACTGTTTCATTCAGGGACGAATCATCAGCCTATCTTGGCAATATAGTAAGCTGGAACTGGCAGTTCGAACCGTACTATTATTCAGAACTTCAGAATCCTCATCACACATTCCAATTTACTGACAGTTGTTATATGGTACAACTTGTGGTCACTGATACAAGAGGTTGTGTTGATACTACAATTCAGGAAGTTTGTGTTCCTGCGGGACTTGAAGTTGTAATTGAAAGTAGCATTACCTGCCATGGAGATTCAACTTACTTTAATCCATTAGTAATTGCTCCTTTAGGTGACTCTTTAGTAGATTTCGAATGGAATTTTGATGATGTTCAGTCAGGGATTCATAATACTTCGACTCTTGAAAGCCCAACGCATTATTTTGCGAATGTTGGTTCCTATCTGGTATCCTTAACTGCTACTGATGTGAATAACTGCAAGACTACGGTTTATTCAACTGTAGTAGTTGAACCGCTTCCATCACCGATGTTCACAATTATGGCCGGTTCATGCGACAGTACTTTATATTTCACAGACCATTCCTCCGGAAACGGCAATGAAATTGTAACCTGGATATGGAATTACGGAGATGGTAATACTGATACCCTTTACGCTTCACCTGCCGACACTTCGCATTTCTATTCTATAACCGGCAGTGTTGATGTTACTTTAACAACAATAACTGCTTCAGGTTGCAGTAATTCATATACTGTAACAGTTGATAAAATGCCATGTATTGTTGCAGATTTCATTGAGGTAGATACACTTATTTGCGAACGGCATCAAATAACTTTTGAAGACCTTTCAATATGTGGAAATCCTATCGAAGAATGGACCTGGTATTTTGGAGATGGCGATACAATCAGATATTCAACTTACCAACCAACTGTCATGCACACCTACCTTGAGGATGGAAATTATACTGTGTCATTAGTTGTTAAAACTTCAGTATCGAATGTCTCAGTATCAGATACTATCAGCAGATTGGTAACTGTAATTGCATCCCCGGATGCTGACTTCATCACAAGTGATGTTTGTTTGAATAATACAACATTCTTTACCGATAAGTCACTATGGTCGCAGTCGCAGATAAAAGAATGGCATTGGGATTTCAATGATCCTATGTCAGTAACCGATACTACAAGCAACAAAAACACATCATACAATTATCCAAGGGCTGGTACATACAGGCCAATGTTAACTGTCACAAATGAGTTTGGCTGTACTGATACAATCTCTAAAACAGTAAGGGTTCATTACCTACCTGTAGCTGAATTTGAATACTCATTATCCTGTATGAATAACCAAACCCTATTTACAGATATGAGTGATAGTGCAGATGCAGCTATTGATCAATGGTGGTGGAGATTTAGCGATTCATTGACTATGCTTGGTTTAGCAGGTATTCAAAATCCTAACTTTATCTTCAAAGAAACAGGTGAATACAATGTAGAGTTGATTATTGTAAATGGTAATGGTTGTAGTGATACAACATCTAAAACTCTTACTGTTCATCCAAAGCCAACCAGTGCCTTTAGCTTAACTGAAAATTATGAAAACACTCAGGGTAGAGTATTATTCACAAATGGCACTATCGGAGCAAATGCTTATGAATGGGACTTCGGAACTGGTATTTCATCTTTCGAAATTGACCCTGTTGTTGACTTCCAGGAAGATGGTGAATATACTATTAGTTTGATTTCCCTAAACGAGTTTAATTGTCCTGACACCCTCACCGTAAACTACACAATGCTGTTCAAGGGTTTATGGATTCCGAATGCTTTCTCACCCAACAATCCGAATCCTGAAGTTCGATTATTTAAACCTGTGGGAACCAACCTTCAGTATTATCTGGTAGAAGTATACGATACCTGGGGCAATTTACTCTGGACATCGAATAAACTGGACGATAAAGGGTCCCCGGCTGAAGGATGGAATGGTGTATTCAATGGCATACTGTTACACCAGGATACTTATATGTGGAAAGTTTCAGCTGTGTTTAAAGATGGAACAATCTGGAATGGCCAAAGTGTTGGCAATAGTGATAAGTTGCCTGGCAAAACCTACGGCACAATTCATTTGATAAGATAAAGGAATAGTAAACATTATACAAAAAAGGAAATGAAAAAAATTAAAATAGTTGTCCTGGTAATATGCTTATTTTCAATTAGTCCGGTTCTTAAGGCTCAGGATCCTTTATTTTCTCAATTCTACAATGTGCCGGCATATTATAATCCTGCACAGGTAGGACTATCTCCAGGACTAAGAGCACGCTTTACTATTCGTGATCAATGGCCACAATTACCTGGCGAACTCAGGAATTACAATTTCAGCCTTGATTTTGCCGAAAGGAACATTCCTGGATCCGGAGGATTGGGTTTAATAGTCATGACAGATAATGCGGGAACAGGTTACCTGAAAACTTCAACTGTTGGCTTGTCAACATCTGTAAGGATACCTTTACAGGAAAATATGGTCACCCAGGTAGGTATAATGACATCCTTTGTGCAGAAAAGCATAAACTGGGACAATCTGGTATTTACCGATCAGTTGGATCCCATTTATGGAAATATTTATGAGACGAATTTTCAGGCTCCTGAAAATGTTAATATTTTCTATCCTGATTTCGCTGCCGGTGGAGTATTCAGATTCACGGAGAGCAACAGTTCCTTCAGCGGTATCATGGGAACTTTTGGATTGGCGGTTCATCATCTCTTCAGACCGAATGAATCATTCCTCTCTCTAACATCACCCTTACCTAGGAAATTGGCTATAACAGGAGATTTAGTTTTAGAAATGGATGGTAACTCAGGAGGCCCATATTTCAAGAGAAATGACAAATCGAATACTTTTAAATTTAATCCTGGATTTATCTACGAATCGCAAGCCCAGTTTAAAACTTATGCGGTAGGTTTGAATATTCTTAAATCTGCAATTTATACCGGAGTATGGTTTAGAAATAGAACTACCGAACTGACCAAATCAAACGATCTGATTTTTGTTTTGGGTCTAAATGCTCCTTTATCTAATGAGACAAGGATTAAGATTAATTATTCTTATGATTTCGTATTAACTGAAATCAGACCAGGTACCGGATGCTCACATGAAATCTCAATCGTGTTTGAGCTCGATAATTTCAATGTATTTGGTGGAATGAGAAGTTCGGGTTTTGGTTTCACACCAGGGAACAACAGATCAAGAAATGAATTGGAATGCACACCTTTCTGATAAAATAATGATGCGATCCCCCCGACCATAAATTTTATGGTTTTCGCGCAGGGCTATCCTTAACGGGATAGCCTTTTTTGTTAAGACTTACTTTCTAGTTCCTTTCTCAAACGGATTGAAGTAATGCCGTGTGACAGATCATTAACCAGCGTTGTAAGCAACTTTATTTCATCTTCTTTAAATGAGTCGGGTTCGCTGGCATAAATTGCTACTACTCCGAATGCCTTATTTTCTGATATAAGAGGAAAAGCAATAGAACTTGCATACCCACGGTTAATTGCTTCAGTTCTCCAAGGAGCAAAGTTGGGGTCTTTTAATAAATTTTTGGACATAACTACCTGGCTTGTCCTGATAGCCGTCCCACTGGGACCTCTTCCTCTTTCTTCATCTGCCCACGTAAGTTGTAGGGTTTCCAGATATCCTTCCTCAAATCCTGCGCTTGCAAGAGGTATTATGCTCTTATCCTGATTTGCATACCCTATCCAGATAAGCTTATAGCCACAATCCTCAGAAATTATTTGACATACTTCATTCAATAGTTCCATTTCATCAACTGACCTACTCATTGCTTTTGCACTTTTTTCAATTGCTGAAAATGTTCTGTTTAACTTTGCCAGACTGTTACGATGTTCTAATTCAGCCGCTGCCCTAATAGAAATTTGCTTAAGTATAGTTTCAGCTAAATTAACATCCTCAAGTTTCTTTCTGCTACTAACGAATATTAATCCAATCGTTACTCCGTTAGTAGCGTATAATGGCAATCCCACATAACTCTCTGTTCCCATGTTTTGAAGCACTGTGGCCTTAGGGAATAAATTCCTGACACCATAAGGGAAAGCACAGGCTTGTCCTTTTGCTACTCTGCCACAAGGTGTCCCTTCAAGATAATATCTAACGTTTTCTTCGAAATGTCCGTCAAAATAAACCGCAACCGTTTCAACCTCATTATCCGATCTCAATCTTTCGATACAGACGTAGTCCATCTTTAAATGAATACTAAGATACTCGGCTAAGGCTTGAAAAAAATCAATACCTGAATCGGCCCAACTATTCTCAAGCAAAAAAAGCTGAGTATTTTCAATATGTTTATGATATGTGATATCAGTTAGGATCAGAAAAATATAATCATTCTCATTGATGTTAACAATCGACATTTCAAGTCGGGCGTAAATGATTTCACCGGTCGACTTGAAAATTCTAAGATCACAAGTTGTATCATTCTTGTTTTCGAATAGGTTAATCCTGCATAACTTTAGCTTAGGACGATCCTGATTAAACACGAACTGTGCAAATACTTTTCCACTCAATTCAGAAGTGGTTTTAGCTCCAAGTATTTTAGCACTTTTCTTGTTCGATTCTACTATTATACCTTCTCTATCAAGAATAAAGCTTGCAACTGGTGATTTGATAAATAGGTCTTTGTAATCCTGATTTTCCTTTACCATAGAGTGCTAAGGTATGAATTTTAAATAACTAATAAAAATATACACATTCCAGCATACAATCAGGGCATCTAATCTATTGCATAGCTGCGACTACCAAAACGAATTATAATAAAAAAGGGCCCTATAAGGAGCCCTTTTTTATTATATCGATTTAACGATTATTTAGTAACAGCAAGTTTCTTAGCAAATGATTCACCTGAATTGCTGATGAATCTGATTAAGTAAGCACCTGCTTCATAATTCCGTACATCAACCTGGATACTCTTATCCTTGTTAATAGCACGTTCGTGAACGATCTGACCGGCGTAGTTGTAAATCAATACTTGTTTTACGTCGTTTGTAAGTTCAATAGTAACTGTACTATTCGAAGGATTAGGATATACTCTGATTGAAGACAGACTATTGTCGGTTACATGTGTAAGAACCACGCAATCTTCATTTGAATGTTCGGTCTCACCACAGTATTCATACAATGCTGTAACTGTATAACAATACTCACCAGCTACGCCCGGAGTATCAAGATACATGTTCTCTGGTACCGGAGCCTCATTAACCTGAACACCGTCCCTGTAAACATTGTAACCAAGGAATGCACGATCTGCAGCACGTCCTACATCTGATCTGGTAAGGTCAACCTCAGGTGCAGAAGCAAATGATGCTGAAGACTTTCCAAATACATTGCTAACAACTGCTTCATTAACATTACCAGCATCACGTGGCTGAGAAACAAATGCTTCAATCAACCATGAGTATGGCAGGTAATTGCTTAGGTTATCCCATGCGCCGTTGAGATATACAAGATCGCTGTTAAGATCACCAGTGAAATTCTGTGCTCCTGCCGGATAAGCATCGTAACCTGTTACAGTATATCCAATCCTATATGACTTAGTTCCATCAATAGTTACTGGATTAGTAAATACTACTTCGTTCCATGATTCTCCGACGATTGTTGAGGTTACAACCTGATCCATTACAAGGGTTGTTCCTTCCCAAATCTGAGCATTAACTGTTCCAATACTTCCTGTGCCATAGTAGAATTTCATCTTACTGAACTCCTTACCATCATAAGCAGAGAGGTCAGCCGGATCAAATTTAATAGCAACAGTAACTGGTGAGAAGTCAGTTAAACCAATAGCATCTGCATATACTAAGTCACCATATGACAACCATACACCAGCAAAAGTGTTCCATGTCAATAGTGCTGTACCTGTATCTGAACCATTAACTTCAGCTGTAAGTCCCTGTGGAACAACACAGTCTTCGAGAATAAGTACATCCTCTACACAAGACGTCATACATGACATAGCGCCTTCTTCATAAACGAATACTACACAGTAGTCATAGTAACCTGGCTCAACACCTTCATCAGTATAGGTTTCACCCATGATACCTTCGGCAATGAGTTCACCGTTACGGTATACATTTGCGCCAAGGAATTCACCCGGGTCAAATGTTCCGCTTCCGCCTCCACCACCACCGGTAGATTTGATTTCATAACCAAATGCCATATCAGGAGTTCCTTGTGCTAATCCACCAAGAACAACCTTATTGTTGATAAGGTCTTCAGTCAGGTAGAGTCCTCCGGCAATTAAATCACCAAAATCTCCACTTACACTGTGTGAAACGCCGGTTAATGACTGGGTAGCCAGATTGTACTGTTCTACCTGGCAACCACCACCGGTAGTTGTACCTGTGAAGAACCATAAGTATGGACCACCCTCACTGAAGTTGTCATATGCTGCTCCATACATGCTTGGCATGCCTGATAGCTGATCGAGATTCTGACCTGCTTCGTTGAACAGAATCATATCTGTTGACCAGTTATTTCCCCAGAATGCGTTAGCATCTGAATCATAAGCAATAGCACGAACAGCTGTTGGAGCGGTGAAGGTACTTACCAATGTCTTGGTTGTGAAATTCATCTTCCATACAGTAGTTGTAGCTGCAGCACCATACATATAGGTTCCATCGAATGCAAGATCTCTTAAACCTGAAACGCCGGGTATTGAGAATGTTTCAATGAAATTACCTTCAGCATCAAACTTGGCAATCTCATTTCCTGACCATCTTGCTGCATAAATGTATGTACCATCTGTTTCTGATCCT
>JAEYSM010000054.1 GCA_023434665.1 Bacteroidota bacterium
GTATTATTTTTGGTTATAACCCTAAAAACTTCAATTAAATTATATATCTTTGTGGTTATAACCCTAAAAACATTCACAATGATTAGCAGGAAACTATATGTTGATCAACTGGTAAAATTTATTGATAAACCTTTGATTAAGGTGATTACCGGTGTTAGAAGGAGTGGGAAATCATCATTATTGATTCTCATGAAAGAGCTATTTGTTTCAAGGGGCATCAAACCTGACCACATCATCTACATTAATTTTGAAAGTTTTGTTTTTTCGGAACTTGACAATGCTGAAAGGTTTTATAAATATCTTTCAACTCAAATAGATCCAAAGGAAAAATATTATTTGCTGTTAGACGAAATACAGGAGGTTGACAGTTGGGAGAAAGCTGTCAATTCGCTCATGGTTGATTTTGATTGTGATATCTATATTACGGGTTCTAACTCGAGGCTTCTTTCATCTGACCTGGCGACGTACATTACCGGTAGATATGTGGAAATTAACGTTTATACGTTATCTTTCAAAGAAAGCATCCAATTTCGAAATCAATTGCAACGTGACAGTGCCGCTGATAATTATACGTTATTTGAAGAATTTATCCGGCTGGGCGGCTTCCCGGTACTTCACACCAGTGATTATGATCTTGAAAGTGCATGGAAAGTAGTTTATGATATCTATTCATCGGCTATTCTTCGCGATACCGTGCAACGAAATAATATACGCGATGTAGAACTTTTGGAAAGGGTTGTAAAATTTGTCTTCGACAATGTTGGTAATCGTTTTTCCTCAAAGAATGTGGCTGACTATTTTAAATCTCAACAACGGAAAATTGATCTTAATACGGTATATAATTATCTGAATGCACTTGAGAGTGCTTTTATCATTTACCGGATACCCCGTTATGATGTTAAGGGCAAGGAAATCCTGAAAACGCAGGAAAAGTATTTTGTAGGCGATCAGGCTTTTCTTCATGCAGTATCAGGTTTTCGTCAGCGCAATATTTCCGGGATGCTGGAAAATATAGTAATGCTTGAGCTTCTGCGTCGGGGTTACAAAGTTTACACTGGCAAGTCAGGCGATTTGGAAATTGATTTTATCGCCGAAAATAATGAAACAAAGATTTACATACAGGTTGCTTATCTGCTTACAGAGCAATCAACGATTGACAGAGAATTTAATCCTTTACTCGAAATTAAAGATCATTATCCAAAATTTGTTCTCTCTACCGACCGGCTGCTAATAGATAATATTGAAGGAGTCAGGCATTTGCACATTGCTGATTGGCTGCTCAGAAAGTAGTCATTTTTTGCATAGTTATTCGACTTTTTATCGAATATCTGTGCAGAAATTGACAATCCGTTGGCCCTTATCTCCAGTGAAGGGCTTTCCAGATAGGTTACTGTTACCGGTTGGTGAGCGTAAATGAAATTACCTCCGGGTGTTTACCTGATGCTTCCTCATAAAAGTAAATAGCTTCAGTAAGGTCCTTCTTCTTTTAGCACTTGGACAAAAGACTTCGGCAAGCATACATTTTCAAGTTCCAGGGCATTTTTAAAAAGCGGAGCAACTTGCTCATCCTTAAATCCGGCAATACCACAACCTATCCTGGTGACATAAAAAAACTTTTGAGGATTCTAGTTGTTTTATTTCTTATCTTCTTTATATTTTCCCTGCTTTCCGATACATCAATTTCTATCATGGCGGCAACTTGATGCTTCTGAATTCCAATTGAACAAATGTCAAATGTCGCAATTCTTGTTTTTGGAAATGTTTCTATTTTATAATCCATCATTGATCCGATAGTTTATATTGCATGACGCACAACTAGTTTATAAACTTACCTTTTAGTGTTTATATTTATTCTGCAATTTAATCAAAAATAAGGTATCTGGTCGAAACGCAACGTCAGGATCGCTGAAAACCTTTATTGGCTATATTGTGTGTGTTATGGCAAGTCTTAATTTATCAACAATTTAACAGCTTTGTTTTCATATTCCCCCAACTTTAGAATATAAACTCCAGGCGACCATTGATGTACATCAATAACTGCTTTATTATTGATTATTTGTCCCGTTGACACTTCTTGGCCCATGAAATTCAGGACTACATACGTGGAGTTCAATTTGCCGGTTGAGGTTTCAATTGTAATATAATCGTTTGCAGGATTAGGAAAAACAGAAACCAAATTATCGTTAATGATTTCTTTTACCGAAGTTAAAACGTCACATAAGCCGATTGTTTGTATAGGTACACTACTGCTTGTTGTGTTTCCGTTACCAAGTTGACCATGACTATTGTCTCCCCATGTCCACATAGTTTGGTCCTGTTTAAGTGCCATTGAGTGATACCATCCGGCATTTATTGCAATAACTCCTGAAATAGAATTTGTCTGAACAGGTATGCTGCTGCTGGTATTGCCTCCATTACCAAGCTGTCCATCGCTATTAGTACCCCATGCCCATACCGTTCCGTCATTTTTCAGACATAATGAAAAAGAATTCCCGGCGGCAATGGCAGTTACTCCGGCAATTGAAGCCTGTACAGGAACATTTTTATGGGTTGTGTTGCCGATGCCAAGCTGACCGTAAGAGTTATTTCCCCAACTCCAAAGCGTACCATCGTTTTTTAATGCAAGAGCATGATTAGAACCGCATTTGATAGCCGAAATTTCTGCTATCACACTTACCTCAACCGGAACATTGTAAGAATTATTATTCCCATTTCCTAATTGTCCGAATGCATTATATCCCCATGCCCATACTTTTCCGTCATTTTTCAATGCTAAAACATGCGCATAACCGGCGGCAATAGTCGTAACGCCCGTTATAGACGAAACCTGAACAGGAATATTGCTGTCAGTATTTTCTCCATTTCCAAGTTGGCCATAAGCATTTCTTCCCCATGTCCATACAGTTCCATCACTTTTTACAGCTGCTGAAAAGTTCTCTCCTGCTGCAATTGCAATAACCCCCGAAAGTGATAATACCTGTAGAGGGTCTGTACTGTTTGTAGTATTTCCGTTTCCAAGTTCGCCATAAGCATTTCTGCCCCATGCCCAAACCGTTCCATCATTTTTCAGTGCAAGCGCATGGTTTCTTCCTGCTGATACAGCAGTTATACCCGTGAGCAAATTTACCTGAATTGGAACATTAGACGTGGAATAATTTGAATTACCAAGTTGTCCGAATTGATTATACCCCCAACTCATGACTGTATGGTCGGTACAAATTGATAGCGAATAATCCTGTCCACCTCCAAAAGATTGGGCTCTAAGCACATTACTTAAACCCAAGATTGAAAGAATCACAATCACAATGATTAATTGTTTTTTCATTTTCACTGATTTTTAAGTGTTGTTTTTTTAGGCTTTTCCCATGCAATTTAATAATATATTTTATATTTTACTATCTTGCATCATATTTTTTAAATGAAATCAGATAAAAAGAAAGAGATCAGGATCGTTGAGTTCATTGATGCAGTTGCAATGCAGCAATGGCTTGAACAGAACCATACCCTCAATGAAGGGATCTGGCTGAAGATTGCCAAAAAGAGCTCAGGAATCCAATCGGTCAATTACCAGGAAGCACTTAAGGTGGCGCTCTGCTACGGCTGGATTGACGGGCAGGTGAATAAACTCGACGAGAACTATTATATCCAAAAATTCACTCCACGGAGAGCCCGCAGCATCTGGTCGAAGCGCAACGTCGGGATCGCTGAACAATTAATTGCTGAAGGCAGGATGCAGCCACCGGGGCTTAAGGAGATTGAAAGAGCCAAAGCTGACGGCCGCTGGCAAAAGGCTTACGACTCGCCCGGCAATATGGAAATACCTGACGACTTCCTTCTTGAGCTCAATAAAAACCAGAAGGCCTCCATGTTTTTCCGAACCCTCAACAAAACGAACCTCTTTGCCATCGGTTACCGCTTACAAACTGCAAAAACCACTGAAACCCGCCAAAAGCGAATGACAGAGATCATCCGGATGCTGGAAAAGGAAGAGAAGTTTCATTGAGTAAATCTCTGGCTGCTCAGTTAATGTTGGCAATCAATGCACCTGTTTTTACTTTAATTCTTCAAGGATAATTTTCTTTTGTTGCAATATGTTCTTTATAGCCTTATCTCTCACCTTTGGATCCGCGTTGTTAATCAGATCAAAATATTCAACAGGAACTACCTGCCACGATAAGCCATATTTGTCTTTGCACCAGCCACAGGAACTTTCTTGTCCACCATTATTAGTCAAGGCATCCCAAAAATAATCTGTTTCGGCCTGGTCTTTTGTGTTAATAACCAAAGAAACTGACTCATTGAATTTTTGATACGGACCTGCTGCTAAAATGCTTAATTCCATGCCGGCAATTTCAATTAGAGCTGTTTCAAAGTCTGCTCCTCCTGCTTCCGGTGGGTTTGTGTATTTGTGATGTTCTTTCAGTTTGCCGTCTTTAAATATTGAAAGATAATAGTCAGCAGCTGCTTTTGCGTCGGTTGTTTCAACCCAGATTGAAGGTGTTATTTTTTGAGTAATCATAATATGTTCGATTTTGTTGTCAGTATAACACACATTTGTTGTTAGTATAACACACCAAACATTGTATTTGATTTATGTCATTGAGCAGCCGCATTTGTTATTGTTTGTTGGCAATAGTTGTTATTCTGTTTTCTTCGAGGTTATACCCCATGATTGACTTTGAATAGATT